>NZ_JBODOE010000005.1:0-236107 GCF_051913165.1 Pseudomonas sp. SM4
TCCGGCACCCAACCAGGTGTGGTGCGGCGACATCACCTACATCTGGGCCCAGGGGAAATGGCATTACCTGGCTGTCGTGCTGGATCTTTGCACACGCCGGGTAGTGGGCTGGGCGTTGTCGGAAAAGCCGGACGCCGATCTGGTTATCAAGGCGCTGGATATGGCTTACGAGCAACGAGGCAAACCTCAAGGCCTGCTGTTTCACTCGGATCAAGGGTCACAGTATGCGAGTCGTCTATTTCGCCAGCGGCTGTGGCGTTATCGGATGCGCCAGAGCATGAGCCGGCGGGGAAATTGCTGGGACAACGCGCCAATGGAGCGCGTGTTTCGCAGCTTGAAAACGGAATGGATACCGACCACGGGTTACAGAACGGCTCAAGAAGCCCAGCGCGATATCAGTCACTTCTTGATGCATCAGTACAACTGGGTTCGACCCCATCAATTCAACGGTGGGTTGGCGCCAGCTCGGGCCGAAGAAAAACTTAACGTCGTGTCCGGGATTAGTTGACCACTACACGAAGACGCCTTCAGCCGCACCAAAAAATCCAATCCAGCTAAAACCCAAACGAGCCAAGCCAAATCCATGCCGCTGACCACTAAACAGGAAATAACCCGCTTGTTTAAACGAAGCCTCCAGCAACCACCTAAGCCCTACAACGCCTTGCGCCATTGCCTACGACTAAGCCAGAATCCGCTGGCTTGTGCGCCTAGCTCGCGGGTTCTATTGTCTGTCGGTCGCTGAAAAACAGTGATCGGGTTTGGTAGCCCGCCATAACTAGTCGCATCGCACACCGTTTGCAGACCTCTCCAGGTCGCTGCTCAATGGTGGCCATGCGCAGGACACCTTCGGGTGTGCCGGGTCCTAGTTACCGGTCTACCAACCCGCGTATGGCCGCCACCTTCGTTTGGTAGCGAATGTGAAGGCTCCTTTTTATTAACTAGGAGTTTCACCGTGTTCAAAGTAACGCCAAACCCACCGGACGCCGATCCGATCCCGTACGACCCAACGCTTGAACCTCAAAAGATAAAAGAGGCGACCGACCGCGCCATCAACTTCTATCTCAACCCTGGCTCACTGAAACTCTCAATCCCCTCCCGCAAGTCCAGCAAGATCTTCCTCGTCGACCCCTCCGTGGATGAAGAAACCTTGCTCGTCGAAGCCTGCGAATCGTTGGCAGCCGCCAGCGACATGGCACGCGACATCGGCGACGTCGTCGACCACTCCCAGCGCCGAGCCATGCTGATGCTGCATCAAGTGATCATGCTGAGCGAACTCATGGTCAATCGAATACTGGATAGCCGCCGCCTACCCAACTAGCCGACAGACCATATGAAGGGCCCCACCCCTTCATACACAAATCAGAGTTCCATGTAGGAGCTGCCGCAGGCTGCGATCTTTTGATCTTGATATTGATTGTGAAAAAACAAGATCAAAAGATCGCAGCCTTCGGCAGCTCCTACAGGATGTTCATTTTTTCGCAGTACCGATGGGTACTCACCTGGAGTTCCAGATGCCTGAAACCACACCCCAATCAGCGGTCACAGATCCGATATCCCCCTACGAATCCCTAAACTCAAGAAAGCTCCACGAAGCCGCCGAACGCGCCCTCGATCATTACCTTTTACCAGCAGGCACGATCAAACCCGAGCCCTACAGCCCCAGCAGCATGTTCATGGTCAACCCGCAAACCGACACCGAGTCATTACTGGCAAACGCCTGCGAGTCCCTGGCATCGGCAACGGTGATGCTCGGCGATTTCGCCGGAACACTGGACGGGCCGAATCGCCACACCTTGCAAGGCATCGCTCAAGTAGTGATGTTGGGGGAATTGGCGGTCAACAAGGCGTTGGATAACGTTGAACTAAAGCAGCCAGTTTCAGAGGTCGCAACCGGAATGAAATAGTCCGAGCAGCCCACAATCTGTGGCGAGGGGAGCTTGCTCCCGATCAGGCGCGAACTTCCCTTTGTCACTAAACCAGCGAATCAAACAAGACCGGCGTGCTTTTCGAAAATAAATGCCTCACCAACGACAGCAAAGCCCTCGGTTCGGCCAGTGCAATGCTCATCAACTTCGCCCCGAGTTCGACAAGTCCCACCGCAAGACTGCGTTCGGCATTGCGCAGAACGTGATGCTCGGCGAACTCGCAGTAAATCAGGCGTTGGACAGCGTAAAAATCGCCCTCTGACCACCCACCGCGACGAGGGGAAACCCTCGTCACTAAACGCGGTCTGAACAACGCTGGCACAGGGCCACGGCTTGTGCCGCGCAGTCTCGACTGTCACCCTTCGCGCCGTTCTTCAAGGATCAGAACAAGGAATCAAGGATTGAGTGGTTACGTCCCCAACCCACCAAAAAACCATCGCTACGCAGAAGCCAAACCCGTCGATATTCATGCCCAGCGTTGGGCTGAGTATGAGAAGCACGGGAAAGAGCCAGCGCGTGAACCTGAGAAAGTCGGGATCGCTCTGAGGATTGGGGTGTTCTTCGATGGCACAGGCAACAACGCAAATAATGCTGCCGCAGGCCTGATCTGTGGTGCGCATCACCCTATTGCGCCCAAAGACATTCCTGCTAGCTGCCAGCCGTACATGAGTAATCCGGATAGCAGCTACGGTAACGATGTCAGTAATGTGAAGAAGCTGAGCGATTTGTATGACGTTCCTCGAGCTGCTGAAGGGCCGGGGGCTCGGAAAAAAGCTTTTGGTATGGTCTATGTCGAAGGTATTGGCACCCGCTCAGGTGAAGAAGACAGTACCCTGGGAGCGGGGGCCGGACGAGGCGAAACGGGCGTCGCAGGGCGTGTCCAATCTTCTTTTGCGTCGATCAGCCAACGTATCACTGAGGTCTTGGAGAAAAATCCAGGCTGTGAAATCACATCGTTGACTTTCGATACTTTCGGTTTCAGTCGTGGCGCGGCAGCAGCTCGGCACTTTGCCAACGAAATCGTTCGCGGCAAGCAGGGTCCACTAGGTGACGTCCTTCGGAGCAATTCCGATGCCTTCAGTCAGACCTTCGTTGATCAATACAAGTCGGATATCAACATGGGTTTTATCGGCTTGTTTGATACTGTTCCATCAATTGCCGGCTGGTCTAATCTCGGCAACATCAAAAGTTCGATCGCGACGGGCATCCGGCTCTATCTGGATCGACGGTTTTTCACCGATGTTGTCCAATTGGTTGCTCGTGATGAATGCAGAGGTAACTTCGCGCTCAGTCGCGTAGCTCCCGATCATGCAGAGATCGTACTGCCTGGTGTTCATTCCGATATTGGTGGAGGCTATCTTGAGGACGCTGAAGAATGCGTGCTCGTCAGCCCAATGCAAACATTGGAAGTGTCTATCCACACCGACGTCGCAACCACATCGATCTACCAGGACGCAGTAGCTGTAAAAAATAAATGGCTAGCGAGAGGCTGGCCGTCTGAAATGTTGGAAATTGTTACACCGCCTGCGCTGCTGATACCGAACAGTTCACAGGATCGAATGAGTCCTCAAGTCAAACGCATCTACGCCGCTGTACAGCTTAAACGGCCGGTGAGTGGAATGCTGTCGAGGGTGCATTTACGCGTCATGTATCAGCAGGCAAAAGCGAAAGGTGTTCGTTTCCAAGAAATCCCCGAAACGGCAGAGTTTGCAATTCCAGAGGAGCTTCAAGCCTTATGTGATCGGTTTGTCTCTGGCGATTACACGACTACACCCCAAGAAGAGCAAATGCTAAGGCTTAAGTACATTCATACATCTGCCAACTGGAATCACCCGCTAGGGCGACGTGATGGGAGCGGCTTGAGAGCGGTCTACATCAACGCCCCCACGAGTGATTCGGTACGAGTTCGGCACCCTCATGTACCCGACTGGACGCTTTGGTAATGAAATTAATACTGGCCTCGCTCTGCATATTGTTAGTGTCCGGTTGTAATGCTGACCCACTCTCTGCAAAAAAAGACCCGAAATCCCCATGGTGGGAGCTTGGCTTTGTCGAACCGGATTACATGAAAGTCTGGGTTGAAGATACGGCAGTTGAGGACATCAAGGGGAAGACGATCCCACGCACTGGCGGTGGGTCCGCCTCGGGCGGGCAGCCAGAAGACGGAACAGATTCTGCCCGTGGCTGGGACGGAGTTGGCGCCTCTGCGAGGCCGGTAGTCGGCGCCGATCTTCCCAAGCGAATCTTCGTTCGCTGGCAGTCCATCGTAGAACCTCAGACCTATCGAGCCTGGGTGGATATACCCGAAGAGGCCAGACAACTGATGCTGACATCGGTGAATCAACGCTGCGCGAAAACTCCAGACCAGACAGCTACCTATATATCTTCGGTCTATCTGGGTTTAGCTCCCGGCGGTGCCATCCAGGTTTGGGTAAGAGATTCATGTCACCATCCGGTCGAAGTGGCGAAAGCTCAGGCCGAAATCGAGCCGTTGGGGCCAAGTCAGGGGAAAACCCAAGGACGATACGCCTATCCCGTCAGTGAGAAGTCCAAACGGTATATCGAGAAATGGGGCATTCCTTACGGGAGTTGGTAAACCGTCATGCAATAAAGGAAAAGGGCGGTGGCAGGATTTAATCGTGGCCTGGCGCCGACTTCTCCCCGGGACCTGTGCGGCTGGATCAGTAACGGTTTGTAGGAAAACACCACGAAGGAGGCGGGCGTTTTCCGCGCGTAAACGTAACGCTTGAAGCGCGTTTAAATTACACGAACTGTTACTCCATAAAGGCTACGTCAGCTTGCGCCGTTGCCTACGCCTACTACAGAATCCGCCGGCATACGCCGCTATGGGGCGGGCTATATCGTTTCCCGGTCACTGCAAAACAGTGATCGGGTTTGGTAGCCCGCTTTGATACGTTCGTATTGCGCCACCTTATGTCGTCATTCTATTTGACTGCGTTTTTTTGGGGGACATGCGTGGGGCTCATTCGTGAGCGCCGGGTTTCGTATCGACCGGTCTACCAACCCGCGCATGGCCGCCACCCATCGTTTGGTAGCGAGGGTGAGGGCTCTTATTTATTTCGATACGAGACTTCATCTATGTTCAAAGTAACGCCAAACCCACCGGACGCCGATCCGATCCCGTACGACCCAACGCTTGAACCTCAAAAGATAAAAGAGGCGACCGACCGCGCCATCAACTTCTATCTCAACCCTGGCTCACTGAAACTCTCAATCCCCTCCCGCAAGTCCAGCAAGATCTTCCTCGTCGACCCCTCCGTGGACGAAGAAACCCTGCTCGTCGAAGCCTGCGAATCATTGGCAGCCGCCAGCGACATGGCACGCGACATCGGCGACGTCGTCGACCACTCCCAGCGCCGAGCCATGTTGATGCTGCATCAAGTGATCATGCTGAGCGAACTCATGGTCAATCGAATACTGGATAGCCGCCGCCTACCCAACTAGCCGACAGACCATATGAAGGGCCCCCCCCCTTCATACACAAATCAGAGTTCCATGTAGGAGCTGCCGCAGGCTGCGATCTTTTGATCTTGTTTTCTCACAATCAATATCAAGATCAAAAGATCGCAGCCTGCGGCAGCTCCTACAGTTTGTCATTTTTCGAAGTACCCTGGAGTTCCAGATGCCTGAAACCACAACCCAGTCAGCGCTCACAGATCCGATATCGCCCTACGAATCCATAAACTCAAGAAAGCTCCACGAAGCCGCAGAGCGCGCCCTCGATCATTACCTTTTACCAGCAGGCACGATCAAACCCGAGCTCTACAGCCCCAGCAGCATGTTCATGGTCAACCCGCAAACCGACACCGAGTCATTACTGGCAAACGCCTGCGAGTCCCTCGCATCGGCAACGGTAATGCTCGGCGATTTCGCCGGCACGCTGGACGGGCCGAATCGCCACACCTTGCAAGGCATCGCTCAAGTGGTGATGTTGGGGGAATTGGCGGTCAACCAGGCGTTGGATAACGTTGAACTGAAGCAGCCAGTTTCAGAGCCCGCAACCGGAATGAAATAGTCCGAGCTGCCCACAATCTGTGGCGAGGGAGCTTGCTCAGCGCTAATCTCCCTTCGTCACTTAACCAGCGAATCAAGCAAGCTGACTTTTTTCCAGGAAATCAATCCGTCTCCTATTTCAAAGGGAGCATTAGTTTGTGTTGTGAAAGATATCGTCATTTGAACTCATTCTATTGTTTTCTATTGGCAACGGGCAGGAAACAGGAGCGATACATAAAAATGGTAGGCTAGAATGTTTTCCTGAAATAAATATTAGTCAATTTTGTTTCTGAAAGTATTTCTCAATGATCTTCCTCTTTTTACTAGTGCAAAGCTTTCTACGGTGAATCCGTTGCACTCTTCTGTTATTTCATTGTATGTGAAGCTAGCGAGAAATCCTGGTCTTATGTACATAATTGCTGTGGCTAACTCATTTTGTTGTTCTACTTCAAAAACAAATTCGTTTCTCAATATTGCGTTGCGATTGTTTTCAAACTCTCGAGATGTGATGTCAATTTTGAGCTCTACAATCCGCAATTCAAAGATGCAAGATATATATATGTCGTTATTGTCGAGTCTCTCGGTTTCTATGAAGTAGAAATCTTCTACGCCCTCAACTACTTCTGCGGTTACGGGAGAGGATGTGGAGAGGATTTCGGAGTTAGAAAATAAATGCTCGCTTAAGTTTTTGGTGATGTGTTTTTCTGAACTTTCTAAAAATTTAATGGCGTTTTCTTCTAGATAGCTAGAGAAATCACTTTCTGCTTTATTTCGGTCCAATGCATGTTGATTTATATCGACATGTGCTTTTAAAAAATCTTGAAGAGAAGATATTAGATGGATTTTGCAAGAAAGTTTTCTTGATGCGATATCTCGTTGTAGATCATCGTGGAATTGGCCCTTCGCCCCCATGAAGTCGCTTGTGTTTCCGGTGATAAAAAACAAGTCTTTATTTATGTTGTTTTTTTCTATGTGGTCAAGTAGTGAAATCCAAATAAGAGTGTCTCTAAACCCTTTTTCGTTTTCGCGAAAAGGTCTGACTTTTAACATCGCTCTACTAGCCAATAGAGTTTGTGAAATTCCCTCGTACTCAAAAATATCAAGGTGTTCGACTCTGTTTTTTAGCAGTGAGCGGAAATCATATAAGCCTATTTCACTACGTGTAGTGGTTTCTATTTTTGCATTTGGATAAAGCTTTCTAAATTCGATTTCGATGCTGTGGATGTTTCGATATGCTTCATCAAGCCCTCGTTTATATAGGTTTTCTACTTCTTGCATGACTAGTCGCGACGCTAGCAGCACACCTCCTTCGTTATTTAGATAATGGAATAAAAGCCTTAGTGGGGCTGATTTGAGATGCCAGTTGTTGTGAAAAATATTTGTGTCTAGAAATACGTTCATGGAATAAGCCGGAAGTTCTATCTGGTTGAGTTGAGAAGAAATCTGGTGTTAATTTTGTTGTATGGTGGCGGCTGTATGAAGTTTTGGATTTAGTGAAAATAAATTCATCCCCTTTTTTGGTCCTGTATTGATGGGTGTGATATCTCGAGTAAGAATAATAAATTGTAATAGTGAAAAAATAAAGGGGTAAGTCGAATATAAATAAAACTTGCCCCTTGGTGCGTTATTTTATAAAAGGCTCTGAGTAGGATTTTGTTAGATTTTCTGCATCTAAACTGTGGAAGTCTAATAGTTTGTTTGTTTGTTCAGTCGAAATGCTATGGATGTCAAATTTCTGAAGCTCCATAATGAAAGCTCGAAAATTCTCTTTTAATTTGTTGAGCGATCGTTTTCGCATTATCGAAACGCTGTGCGTAAAATTCCCATCGTAGGAAAGTTTTTTTGTTGGATGCACCAGGATTCTTGTGCATTCGGCTTCTCCGTACACTTCTTCAAACCAACCGCAATGCGTGTTCATTTGTCCAGCTTCGTTTTTGTTTATTTCTACTCGGTTTGATTCGACTTCATTTTTGCACTCTAGAAATATGTATTTGTTGACTCCAGTGCACCAAAGGTTATCAGGCCCTTTTTTGATTTCTTTATCTGGTCTCTGACTTTCGAAGCCTAATCCAAGTCCTAATTCTTTGAGCGCTAACTCAAATTTTTCGGAGGCCACCCCAAATGCGAGATTGTCTAGAATTCCATTTGCGGAAAGCTGCAGTTCCTCATGATTCTTAAATGTTCTTAACCAAGAATGAATTCGTGATATGCGATTTTCATTAATGAATGATATTTTTTTGTAGTTGACGCCGGTTTTAGGTTTAAGAAGCTGAGTATTTAATCTGAAGGCAGTTCCCTGGATCGTGTTGGCATCCGATTTGCTAACTCGATAAGTATATCGGGCGAGTTGCTGTATATACCATCCCTTTTCGGCGGGTTCGTCATGGAATGTATCTGAGAGTTTTTGGATTAATTCACATGCTCGTTTTTCGTTACCAGAAGCGAATGCTACTTCGGCATCGAACTCCATTTTCAAAACATCATATAGAGACGTACTCTGGTTTGTTTTGCCTATTTCATCCATTTCTTCAACATAATATTCTTTCCAGCCTTCATCTCGAGTAAGGGCTTGCTTCATCAGGTCGATTAAAACCTCATACTCGCTCGACTTTGTTATAAGGTCTGCCTTTGCGTCTTCGGCAATTTGTAGGCCAATTTCAATTTGTTTTTTAGTTTGGGCGGAAAAGTATTTGTGAGTTGATTGGCTTTTTATAAATTTTGTAAGATCGCCACCTACGATCAAGATTACGCTGTAATCCTTTTCACCTCTTACGCTTCTCCCCAAGCCTTGTTCTACTTTTTGTGCGATTTTTACATTCATTATGTCGCTGCCCGTGCGACAGTCCTCCTCATACCGGTCAAGGAGAGAGTCGAAATAGGGTTTGGAGTCTAATATGAGAATGCGGCAAGCGTCATCGGGTAAGTCGATACCATCGTATCTATTAGCAAAGACCATAGATGATGATGTTTTTCCAGTTTTTAATTGTTGGACGTTTTCGAAAATCGTTTCTGTTTCTGCAACAATCGCCCCTAGGCGTTGGAACTGAGTTTTGTTTGAAAAGTCCGGTGTTAAAAATACTATTCCGTAATGGCGATCTTTCTGTGGTTTTGCCAGCCAGTCAACAATATTTTCTCTGTCTAAAGAGGCATCGATTAATGTTGGAATTAATATCATTTTCTCACCCGACCATTTTAGAATCGTATTGGTGAGAGGGGTCTTAATGGCCTCGATATCAAAGCCGAGGCCCTTGATCGAAAAAGAGTCATCTTGAGTAGTTGCTGACATTAATATTCGATGTTCTGCTCGGGAAAATGAGCCAAATGCATTTATTGGTATAAGGATTGGAGATATTTCTAAATAGGTGCCAGCAATGAAAGCTTGGCAGTTCTCAAGATTGTTTTTTATTAGCTCCCATGCGAAAGCAATTTCTTTATCATCTTTATAGTTCAGAAGGAGCTGTATCATTTCGTCTTTACGGTCTATCCATGACCAGTAAGGTATTGGCAGCATTGTATTGTAGCTGCCGCTCTCGATTTCAAGGAAGCTGCCCTCTCCTTGCTCTCTAAGATCTTGGTCGAAGAGTCTAATAAATTTTTCGTAAAGAGGGTGTTTACGATCAATCTTGATTGTGAGCGCGCTTCTGATCGAATCTATACATGCGTGTGAATCATCTAAAACAATCGATCCAACTTCTATTGATTTGTTATAAAGACCGAATTTTGTTTTTCCGTTGAAGAGTTTTTGGATGTGGGTGATTAGGAGGGTTTTGCCCGCGACAAACTCGTCAGGTAGTTCTCGATCCCTTCCGATTTCGCAAAAAGGGATGCCAAACTTTTTTGCTTCAGATGTTACTTGTTTTGCGAGGTAGATATTGGGGCATAAGAATACGCATGGTTTACCAGACTCGTTTAACTTTGATTGGAGCATAAGAAGCCCAATTAGGGTTTTACCTTCACCTGTGTGCAGTTTGACAACACTGTCTTTCAAATTTCTTCTAGTGCTATGCCATTCTAATAACAACGTTTCTTGAGAAGGGCGCAGCGGCCCCGCTTCGCTTCTTCGATCCAATGAATCGTATATTTCAGTGGGATCTATCCGTTTTTCGACATTTTTGTTTTTCAGCTTTTTCTTGAAATCAACCATTGAAATACTCCTTGTATTTAAGCGTGCTGTAAAATCCGTCTAAAGTTGTTAAAGCTCACTGCTGAAACGGTAGCTCCAAATAGGCCTATTAATCGGTATTTTTTAGAAAAGTTCGTGTGTTATCTCTTGGTGCGCTTTTTGAGAAAAATTACTTTAGGCGCCGGGTTCGTTGCTGATATCGAACAATGTGCCGGTCAATATTTTCCCATTAACCATCACCCGAACCACATGCTGCCCAACATGATGCTTACGCGTAGTGAAGTCCTTAATCTGCTGACTCCGCCGCACCACCTCACTCCCAAACCCGGCCAACTCCAACGTCTTCAACTTAAAAACCTTCGCCGAAACCCCGCCATTCGCCTTCACATAGTCAATCGCATAATCAATCACCAACCGCTGTTCCACCGGCACGGTCGACTTCACTGTAAACGACAACGTAATCGTCTCGCCTAACCGCACCACCGCCGGCTCAACCCGCACATCCAGCAACTCCACCTCAGCCTTCGCCCCCGCGCCGATCACCGTCAGCGCGCGCACGTCCCCCTGTTTGATCAAACTCCGCAACGCATGCTTGGCAATCCACGCGGTGTGTTTGTTCTCCAGCGACCACCCCTCAATCACATCCAGCACCCATTCCGGGTGCTCTTTGGTGAGGTCATTCAGGTGATTCGCCACCGACTTGCGCACGTACAAGCTGTCGTCGGCCTTCAGCCGGTCCAGTATCCCTGCGGCCAACCGAGGATTGGCTTGCACCGCTTCCAGCCGAAACGACCAAGGCAGGCGAGGGCGGCTGCCTTCGCTGGCCAGGCGGCGGACGTGATGGTTGTCGTCTTGCGCCCAGTCGTGCATCAATTCGAGCGAGCGCTCCAGGTCGCTGCGCAGAAAGTGGCGGATGGCGAATTCGGATGAGCCGAAAGTGGTGAAGTACTTCAGCGCTTGCATCGAGGTGTCAAACGCGTGCCCGCCGTAGCTCGCCACGTAGTGCGGCAGGCACATGCTGACGAATCCACTGTTCAGCCGTGGTGCTAGCTGGAAAAGTACGTCGAGTGAATCTTCGTAACCCAGCGGCAGCACGGCATGCAGGCTTTCGCTGACTCGCGCCATGCGTTGCATCACTGATAATTCAGCGAGTCCGTCCTGAGCCTGTTTTAGAAACGCCTTGGCCTTGAACGCGGGATACACGGCGCTCATTTGCTCAGCGATATGGCGCAGGCGTTCGGCGTTGAAGATTTCCTTTAACGCCGGGGCGGCGGTGTCGGTGGTGCTCATGGTCAGGTCAACGGCGTGCTGACGAACGCTTCGAGCGTTTCGGCGTAGGCGGTGTATTGGGCGATGTGGGGGTAGCGGCGGGTGTCGATCTGGTCGGGGACGACGAGGTCGGTGAAGCTCCAGGCGACGGCGAGGCTGATGCCGGCCTGGGTCAGGGTGCCGTCGGTGGGCAGGCCGTTTTGCGCGAGTTCTTGTTCGAGGGCGGTGAATGCGGCGGCGAGTTGGCCTTCGACGCGTTCGACCCACGGCTGGTATTGAATGTCGGCCGGGCGCAGATTGCGTTCGTAGTAGAGCTGCACGGATTTTTCGCAGGCGGCGAGGCTGAGGCCGATCAGGCGCAGGGCGTGGGCGCGTTGTTTGAGGTCGGCCGGCAGCAGGCTTTTGCTGACGCTGGCTTCGAGGTAGTCGAGGATCAGTGTCGAGTCCATCAGCACCACCCCGTCGTCGAGGATCAGCGTGGGCGCTTTGACCACCGGGTTGATTTGCTGGAATTGTTCGAAGTGACGGAACACCGAGACTGACTCGTGTTCGAGGTCGATGCCCAGGCGTTTGGCGGAGATCGCCACGCGACGCACGTACGGGGAGTCCAGCATGCCGATCAGTTTCATGACGCGTTCCTTCAAGTCGAACCGGTGGGGTAGGCATAACCTAGCCGAGCTTGAAGCAATTGTCAGTCGTCGAATCCCGCTTGTTCGTGAATCTCATCGACATTCAGTTCCAGGCGATAGGCCACTGCCACGAACAACGCTTGGCACAGGCACAACGTTGCGCTCAGTGAACGAAAGGCGAGGGCGCTGCCTTCGTTGACCAGCAAGACGCTGTTCGCGCGTTTGGCCAGAGGCGAGAGGTGGCTGTCGGTGAGGATCAGTGTGTTGGCCTGCTGTTGGTGGGCGTAGCGCAGGCAGTGTTGGGTTTCCTTGGCGTAGGGGGTGAAGCTGATGGCGATGACCAGGTCGTTGGCGCGCACGCTGCGCATCTGCTCGCGATAGCTGCCGCCGAGCCCCGAGACCAGGTGAATGCGCTTGTGAGTGTGTTGCAAGTTGTAAACGAGGTAATCGGCGACGGCGAAGGAGCGGCGCACGCCGATGACGTAGATGTTGTCGGCATTGACGATGAGGTCGACGGCTTTTTCGAAGGCGACGTCGTCGAGTTCGCGGCCCAGGCGTTCGATGCCGGAGCGCGTGGCGTCGATGCATTCACGGGCGAGGTCGCCGTCACTGGCTTGCTGCGACTGGTTGGCGATCATGCTGCGGATGCGTTGCTGATAGTTCTGCACCGGTGAGGCTTTGTGGGTGTAGGCGGTGCGAAACAGCGCCTGCATCTCACTGAAGCCGCTGAAACCGAAGCGCTGCGAGAAACGCACGATGGCCGACGGATGCACCTCGCACTCGCGGGCGATGTCGCTGATGCGGTCGACCATGATCCGGTCGCTCTGCTGGCTCATGTAGCTGGCGACGCGTTTGAGCTGGCGCGGCAGGGCTTCGTATTGCTCGGTGATCAGGTGCAGCAGGCGCTCGGCATTGATCGGAAGGCTGGCGAGCGGGCGCTCTTCGTGAGCCGGCAGATCGGGGCGGGGCATAAAGTATCCTTCGGGCTGGTCGATCAACCTGTGGCGAGGGAAGTTGCTTCCTCACCACAAAGTGCTAGGTTGCGGCTGATATTAGGAGGCCTTCGCCGGCTCTGCTGTGCTGAAACGATGCACCGGTTGATGAAAATGTTGCGGCGGGTTGCGGCTGGTTTAGCCGTTTGTCTTCTATATACCTCCACTCGACTGAATTTCTTGCTATAAACGCACTCCGATGACCGCTGTGAAGCTCGTGTCAGAGCAGTTTCCGGGCTTTGTCGGACAAATTCCCTGTATTTACAGTTGCTGAGGCCTCAAACGGGCCTTAGACTGCCGCCCCTCGTAAATTGAGTGCCGGGTGGCGTTTGCAATAAACGATGCCTTTTCGTCGACCGGACACGGTTCGCCGGAACGCTCCCTATTTCGCCTTAATGCACGTTTTTTTATAGAGATATCAATGACAAAGGACAAGTTGCTGGCCATGCCGGCAGATGACTACATGAATTCCGAGCAACACGCTTTCTTCACTGAGCTGTTGCAGAACATGAAAGTCGAAACCCATGAGCGCATTGAGCAAAATCGTATCGCCATCGAAAGCCTGGACACCCCGGCTGACCCGGCGGACGCGGCTTCGGTTGAAGAAGAGCGCACTTGGCTGGTCAACGCGATCGATCGCGACCAGCGCATGCTGCCGCAACTGGAACAAGCCCTTGAGCGCATCAAGGAAGACAGTTTTGGCTGGTGCGACGACAGCGGCGAGGCCATTGGCCTGAAGCGCCTGCTGATCAGCCCGACCACCAAGTACTGCATCGAAGCTCAAGAGCGTCACGAGCAGATCGACAAGCACCAGCGTCAGGCCTGATTCTGTGGGGTGACCCCTTGAATAGGGGCGCCTGGAAAAGATCGCAGCCTTCGGCAACTCCTACAGGGGTTGTTGGGGCTGCGATCTTTGTTTTTTGTCGTCTGTGATATTTCCACGCGGTTCATTGACCTGCTGCAGAGCCCACGACTAACGGACCATGGATAATGGCGTTGTAGTGGCGTTTAATGCAGTCACAACAATGAGAACAAGCGTGGGGTGTTGATATGACGAGAGATGGATCTCTGGTTGGGGCTCTGCCTGCACCAGTGCTTTTGCCGAAAAACCGCTGGATCGCTCCGACCCTGCAAAGCATCGCCCTGATGTTGTTGCTGGCCGGCATGACGCTGGGTGAGTGGTCGCTTTACCTCGGTATGCCGTTAGCGGTGCTGATTGTCTGGCTGCCGCGCCTGCGTTCCCGAGCCGTCCCCGCTGTAACGCCTGCCGACACCGGCAGCGCAATGTCTGAACTGACCCGCGACCTTTCCTACACCACCAGCCATAACGCGTTGTCGGCAGCGGGCGTGGCGTTTTCGGTCAAGGAATTGGCCAGCAAACTCGAATCGCAACTCGATGCGGCGGCGCAGATCGTCAGCAACGCCGAGGCGATGATCGCCACCGAACACGCCACCTCGCAGCTCAGCCGTGAAGCGTTGGCAGCCGCCAGCGAGGCGCATCACAGCAGTGCGGCCGGGCGTAGCGAACTGGTCGATTCGATTGCGCTGATGCACCAGCTCAGCCAGCGCGCCAATGCCAGCCGTGAACTGATCGAAGCCTTGAGCGTGCGCAGCGATGACATTCAGCGCGTGACGCTGGTGATTCAGTCCATCGCCAGCCAGACCAACCTGCTGGCGCTGAACGCGGCGATTGAAGCCGCGCGGGCTGGTGAGCATGGGCGCGGTTTTGCCGTGGTCGCGGATGAGGTGCGTGGCCTGGCCGCGCGGACGGCGGCGGCGACGGGCGAGGTCGGTGAGATGGTTGCCGACATTCAGCAACGCACGGCGCAAGTGGTGGAGCAGATTCGCGAGCTGTCCAGCGATCTGCACACCGGTGTCGAGCAGGTCGAGCAGACCGGTCAGCACCTGCAGAACATCGCGCGACTGGCCGCCGGGGTGGAAGGTCAGGTGGGCGAGATTGCCCGTGGCGCCGAGACCAACCGCGAACAACTCGACAGTCTGTTCAAGGCGATCGAGCAGATGCGCAGCGACTTGGCGATCAGCGATCAGCAGACCCGGCGCCTCGCCGACGCCGCCGTGCAGATGGAAGGGCAGGCCGAAACGATTAGCGAGCGTCTGGCCGAAGTCGGTCTGGATGACTATCACCAGCGCATCTACGACTTGGCGCGCGAGGGTGCGAGCCAGATTGCCGCGCGCTTCGAGGCGGACGTCGAGCAGGGGCGGATCAGCCTCGAAGATCTGTTCGATCGCCAGTATCAAGCGATCGGCAATACCCAGCCACCCAAGTATCAAACCCGTTTCGACCGTTATACCGATCAGGTCCTGCCGGCGATTCAGGAGCCTTTGTTGCCGCGTCACGAAGGCCTGGTGTTTGCCATCGCCTGCACGCAGCAGGGTTATGTGCCGACGCATAATCAGCTGTTCAGTCAGCCGTTGACTGGCGATGTGCAGGTCGATGCCGTCAACAACCGCACCAAGCGCAAGTTCGCCGATCGCACCGGGATTCGTTGCGGCAGCCATCAACAACCGGTGCTGTTGCAAACATACACGCGCGATACCGGTGAGCTGATGCATGACCTGTCGGTGCCGATCATGATCAAGGGCCGGCATTGGGGTGGTTTGCGCCTGGGCTATAAGCCGGAACGCGCGCGCTGAGCGATTGTTACCGCCGATGCAATGAATCTGTGCACGGCGGTTGCTGTTTCCTCTCGACAGAAAGCATTAATCTGACCACTTAGTTAGGTTGCTAATGATTTCGGGAGGTCTGCATGCAGTGCAGAGTTGATGTTGCGGTGATGATCGGCAGCGGTGTACCCGCCGGTTTGCGCGCGATGGGGCAAAGCGTTTGCTGGGTGGTGTTGCTCAACGGTGAGCGACGCGGTACCGCGTTTGCCAGTCGCGACGAGGCCGAAGAGTGCAAGGCTGCCTGGCTCGCGCAATTGCAAGCCGAGGCCGGTGACAGCCTGCACTGATCAGATTTACTTGCCGGGGTGCAGGCGCACGTTCAGCTCATCGACCACGACCGCTTCTTCGCCGTCGGCACGTAACCATTCCTTGAGCAGTTGCGCCTGTTGCGGCGACCAGAACTCGGCGTCGATCAGTTTGGTGTTGGCGTCCAGTGGATGCGCTTCGATGAAGTCGTCAATTGCATTGCCTTCGGAAGGCAGGCCCAGTTGGTCGAACAGGGTTTTCAGATCGTAGGCTGGCAGTTCCATCGTGTGCTCCTTGGGTTGATGCCGAAATGGCACGGTCGATCACTCTCTTTATCTGAGGCAACCACTCGCCAGGAGTTCGATTTTCGACTCCAGTGAGCGGGCGAGGGCGCAGGCTTCGTTGTGGTCCTTGCGGAAACCTCTTACGCGGCCGGTCGAGATTTCCTGGATATGGAAGAACGCCGTCCCGGCCGGGATCACCAGAAAACGTGGGTTTCTGGAGCGCTCGGCTGGCTCCGCCGGATTCTTGAGCGGGCTGATATGCAGCGTCATCGGTGATTGGTTGGTGGCGTCAGGCTTTGAGGCAAAGTGAGTCAGAGTGCACATATGAAGTCCTTTTCATCGGTCGGCAGCTATTTACCGGCCGTTTCGGGTAGTCGTAATGAGCATTGCTGCTCTAGAATCGCCAGTACCTGTTGACGACAGGGCTTATCTAAAGCAATTTTTCACGGGCGATATGTCGGAAAAGTGCTTTTTTTCGTGAGAATTTTCCCTAAAGTTCGTAGTCAGCTTTCTCTGTCCGCCAGTAAGGATTTTTCCTTCAAGGTTTGGCGACATCGGGGCAAGTTTCGCGAGTGACATTCCAGTAGTCTTACGAGCCTCGCGATCGATTGAGCACTCTGCTCACTTCGGGCTTTTATTTGAGTCATTTGGCAGCACCGTCGGCCTGGCCGTTTTTTTTGCCGTGCGCGTTTTCCGTGGACGGTTTTTTCAGATGTGGGGATGTTTCTTTGGCAGTCAGTAACCTCGATATGCATGCTTTGTTCGTGCTGGGTGATTTGCGCGCAAAGCTGGTCAAGTTGTTCCAGTCGCGTTTTGTTTACATCACCGAGCAAAATCCCGAAGGCATTTACGTCGCCGAGATCGACACCGAAAGCGCGTTGGTGGTCGATGACAAACCGGGGCTCAAGCTCAAGGTTGGCGATCATTTCAGCGCCTCGGTCCTGCCCAGCCGTGAAGGCGGCAAGATGGATATCCGTTTTCGCGAAATCAAACTGACGGTGTATGGCCTGGGCGATTACGCCTTCGTCGAGACGGCTGACGGCAGCGCGATTCTGTTCAAGGAAGGCCATAGCGTGGTGACCGTGTTTGCCGCTCATGCGCAGTTGCAGGAAGGCCTGACCAAGACCCTCAAAGCCGTCACCGCCAAAGCCGCCAAGTGGCGCAAGGGCGAATTGGTGACCTTCAAGGCCAGCGAGTGAGTCGCGCCGATTTCCATGCGCAAAACATCGACACCGCGCGCGAGGAGGCCCAGCGATTGTTCGCTGCGAAGGCCGAGTTGCAAGGCGCGTGGTTGAGTTGGGTGGCGGTGCAGATCTACACGTTACGTCCAGCGGAATACGCCAGCATGGTCAGACGCGAGCTGCAAAGCTTGCAGGAAAAGTCTGATTCGTAACCTCGTCCGGGTTCGGGCCCGGAAAAAGCAGGAACCTCGGCTACAGTCAGTTGACTGAGTATTCAGAGGCTTGCGGTCTTCTGTCAGGCCATCCTGCTATTGCTGTGAACAGCACGAGGTGCAATGCATGAACGGATTTCGACGGTTGTTGGCCGCGAGCGTGGCCACATTCGGTTTGCTGACGTCAGCGCAAACGGTGGTCGCGGCAGAGACGCCGATCCATTTTGCCGACCTGAACTGGGAAAGTGGCAGCCTGATCACGGATGTCCTGCGGATCATCGTCGAGAAGGGCTACGGGTTGCCGACCGACACGTTGCCCGGCACTACCATCACGCTGGAAACCGCACTGGCCAACAACGACATTCAGGTGATTGGCGAAGAGTGGGCGGGGCGCAGTCCGGTGTGGGTCAAGGCTGAAGCCGAAGGCAAAGTGGTCAGCCTCGGCGATACGGTCAAGGGCGCCACCGAAGGCTGGTGGGTGCCGGAATACGTGATCAAGGGCGACCCGGCCAAGGGCATCAAAGCGCTGGCGCCGGACTTGCGCAGTGTCAGTGATCTGAAAAAATACAAGGATGTGTTCAAGGATCCGGAGAACCCAAGCAAGGGGCGTTTCCTCAACAGCCCGATCGGCTGGACCTCGGAAGTGGTCAACAAACAGAAGCTGACCGCTTATGGGCTGCAGGACGACTTCACCAATTTCCGCAGTGGCTCCGGCGCGGCGCTGGACGCGGAGATCAGTTCTTCGATCCGTCGCGGCAAACCGGTGTTGTTCTACTACTGGTCGCCGACGCCGCTGCTGGGCAAATTCAAACTGGTGCAGCTGGAAGAACCCGCGTTCGATGCCGAAGCCTGGAAGACCCTGACCGACGCGGACAACCCCAATCCGAAACCCACGCGCTCGCTGGCCTCGAAGTTGTCGATTGGCGTGTCGACGCCGTTTCAGAAGCAATATCCGCAGATCACCGAGTTCTTCAGCAAGGTCGACTTTCCGATCGAGCCGCTGAACAAGGCGCTGGCCGAGATGAGCGAAAAACACACCGCGCCACGCGACGCGGCGGTCGCGTTCATGAAGGCGCACCCGGACGTGTGGCAGGCGTGGTTGCCGAAAGACGTGGCGGAAAAAGTATCCACCAACCTCTAACGCACCGCTTCATGTAGGAGCTGCCGCAGGCTGCGATCTTTTGATCTGTTTTTTTTTACAGACAAGATCAAAAGATCGCAGCCTTCGGCAGCTCCTACAGGTCGGTGTTTAGAATCGGCCAATTCGAAGGTGCGCGGGGTGCCGAGGTAATACGCGGGCGAAACATGCGCAAACTCGGCATACACCTCATTGGTCAAGTTGCGCACCCGACCGGTCACCTAACCGCACCGCTTCATGTAGGAGCTGCCGCAGGCTGCGATCTTTTGATCCTGTCTGTAAAAAAACAGATCAAAAGATCGCAGCCTGCGGCAGCTCCTACAGGGTGGGATTTAGAAGCGGGTTTGTATGGCCAATTCGAAGGTGCGTGGGGTGCCGAGGTAATACGCGGGCGAAACATGCGCAAACTCGGCGTACACCTCATTGGTCAGGTTGCGTACCCGGCCGGTCACGGTGGTGTGCGAGTCGACCTTGTAGCTGAGGAAACTGCCGAACAATGTGTACGACGGCACCGTCATGGTGTTGGCGGTGTCGGCGTACACCGACGCCACGTATCGCGCATCCACCCCACCTTGCCATTGCGGCGAAAAATCATAGGTCAGCCACAGATTGCCGACCCGATCCGGCACGTTGGTGGGCGTATTCCCTTTGCGTGAAACCACCACGCCGGCGGCATTCTTTTCGGTGAAATCGTCGTACTGCGCGTCGACCCAGGCGAAATTGCCTTCGGCCAGCAGCTTGTCAGTGATTCGCAATGAGCTGGCGATCTCTATGCCTTTCGAGGTCTGCTGGCCGACTGGAATACTGCTGGTCGGGTCCAGCGGGTCGGTCACGGCGAAGTCCTTTCGCTCAATCGTGTAAGCGGCGACTGTCGCCGAACCACGGCCATTCAGATAATCGAATTTGCTGCCGATTTCCCACTGCTTGCCCGTCGAGACGTCAAAGTCCTGTGTGCCATTCGGTTGCTCGGCGGCGGTGCTGTATTGCACATAAACGTTGGCCGATGGAATGAACTGGTAGGTCAGGCCGGCGCGTCCGGTCAGCGGTTCCCAACTGCGCTTGAGGTGTTTTGGATTGGTGGCGGTCACGGCGCGGTGATTGGTTACGTCGAGGTCGATGTCGTCGTAACGCAGGCCAGTGAGCAGCGACAGTTTGTCGGTCAGCGCCAGGCGATTTTCCACGAACAACGCTTGGGTGGTGACCTCGTTGGTCTTGTCGCTGACCAGCTTGGGGTTGGTGCCAGGAATGTCATAGAAATACCCCGGACGATAGTTGTCCGGATCGACCGTACTCGCGCCTTTGATATTGAGCGGTGAGTTGGTGGTCTGGTTGACCTTGTACTCGAAGCCCCCCGACCAGGTCGTATCGAGGCCAAGCAACGTGTTGTCGTGGCGCAGTTCGAACTGGTTGCCGTTCTGCTCGCCCTGATGGCGCACTTGATAGGCGGTGGAGCGATTCACCGCCGTGTTGTCGGCGTTGTACTGATAGGTTTCGAGGTTGCGGTAATCGCGCTGGCTGTCGAGGTGGTACAGCGTATTGCGCAGTGTGGTGCTGTCGTTGATGCGGTAGTCGATGATCGAGCGCACCCAGATCGTCCGCTGTTCGTAACGGCCGTCCTCGACGTTGTAGTTGTTGAAGCGATTGTGTTTGTCGATCTTCAACTCGCCGGCCTTGGGGTTGAGTACCGGCGTACCCCAATAGGGGCTGTCTTCGTGTTCGTCCTGATATTCCAGGGCGAGGGTGTGCGAGAGGTTGGGGGTGAGGTCGCTGAGTAATGAGAACGCCACGCTCCAGGCATCGCGCTCCTGGCGGTCGATGTAGCCGTTGCCGGTGTTGTGGCTGACGTCGAGCCGCGCGTAGTGCTGCACGTCGGCGCTTGGGTCGGTCAGGGCGTGGTTGAGGCCGAACGCGGTTTCGGTGGTGTCATAAGTGCCGTAGCTGACGCGGCCTTCAATGGCCTGCTCCTGGCGGGAGGCAAGTTTGGTCACGTAGTTGAGCGAGCCACCCACGGAACCTGCGCCGTTGATCAGCGACGATGGGCCGCCGACCAGTTCAACCCGATCATAGATCCACGCATCCACCGGCCGGGCGAGGCCGCCGGACACGTTGATGCCGTTGAACATCTGGGTGATCTGGCTGCTGGTGAAGCCGCGATAGGAGACGAAACCGCCGAAGCCCGGCGGTGCGCTGGCGTTGACGCCGGGCAGGGTGTTGGCGGCGTCCTGGAAATTCTGCGCGCCGTGGCGTTCGATGTCGTTGCGATTGGCGATGGCCACCGAGGCCGGCGTGTCACGCACGCTCAAGCCGAGGCGTGAGGCCATGCCGCTGGACTGGTCGAGGGCAAGGCCCGGCTCATTGGCAGATTCGCCATCTATGGTGATCGGCGCGAGATCCACAGTGGATTGCGCCCAGACGTTAACGGACAGGCAGCCGCACAGGCTCGCCAGCAGAGTGAGTTGTTTCATCATTGAATCCTGAATGCTTGTCTAGGAGTCAGCGCACAGGCGAACGCCGCGCGTTGGCGCAGTGGGCTGACAAATCAAAAAGGCAGGGACACTCAGGCGAGCGGCGGGGCGCGAGGGTTGGCCGAGGGCCAGGTGAAGCGGACAGGGAGGTCGGCGCTGACGATGGGCGCCAGCGGCGGGCTGTGCTGTTCCGGGAGGATCGCCAGGGTCAGGCTGGAGTTGAACGCCGGGCCCATGCCGCCACCGACCGAGCACAGCGGGCAGCCGAATGCCTTGGACAGGGTCGGCAGTTGTTCTTCGGTGGGATTGGATGCCAACGGCGCTTGAGTGGCCGGGTCGACTGTACAGAATTGGCCGCCGATGCCGTTGAGCTGCATGCCGACCATTTGTCCGTGACCGATGCTGCACGCGAACACGTTGAACAGGACGCAGCAATAAAGCATCCAGGCCAGCAGTGAGCGATCGGTTCGGGAGAATTTCATGGGGCGGCACTTTACCGTACCGCTGATCGGTCGTGCACTTGAAAAAAATCCGACTAGGATGATTTGTTCAAATCCCTTTCCAAGGATTTCAACCATGACCTTTGTGTTGGCTCAATGGCTGGTGACAATTTTTGCAGTGATCGCCTTGATGCACGTGTATTGGGCGTTGGGTGGGCAGTGGGCGGCGGCAGTGGTGGTGCCACAAATACCGGTGGACGGTTTTGTGGCGACGGTGCGCCCGGCGTTCAAACCGTCAGGCTGGCTGACGTTGGTGGTAGCGGCGGCGTTATTGGTGATTGCTGCGCTGGTGTGCATGCGTGTCGGCTGGGGCATGCCGGCGGTGAATCACAAGGCGTTGCAGTGGGTGATCAGTGCGATTGCGTTGATGATGTTTGCCCGCTCGATTGGTGATTCGAATCTGGTGGGTTTTTTCAAGGAGGTGAAGGGATCGCGGTTCGCGCGGCTGGATACGTGGGTGTATTCGCCGTTGTGCGCGATCTTGGGGTCAGGGTTGTTGGCGGTGGCTTGGGTGTAAGAGCGGGATCAAAAGATCGCAGCCTTCGGCAGCTCCTACAGGGATCAATGTAGGAGCTGCCGAAGGCTGCGATCTTTTACGGGTTAACTGCCGCTTTCGGTGCGACGGCTGCTGACTTCGGCCGGCACATCGTCGCCAGCCATACGCTTGCGGAACAACGCCGCCCGCGCTAGCAGCAATGTCGTCACCGGCACGGTGATCGCCAGCAAAATCGGAATCAGCCAGGCGTGTACCACCGGCCCGGACTTCAGCGCCGAGAAGCAGATGATCGACGCCAATGCCACGCACCAGGCGCCCAGCGTCGAAGCCAGTGCTGGCGGGTGCATGCGTTGGAAATAATCCTTCATCCGCAACAACCCTAGCGCACCGATCAGCGCAAACACGCCGCTGAGCACCAGCAGGATCGCCACCGGAATTTCCACCCACAAAGACAATTCAGCGGTCATTCGATCACCTCGCCACGCAGCAGGAATTTCGCCAGGGCAAACGAGCCGACGAAGCCGAACAGCGCAATCAACAGCGCTGCTTCGAAGTAAGTGTCACTGGAATAACGAATGCCCAGGGTCAACATCATCAGCATGGCGACGATGTACAGGTAGTCCAGCGCCAGGACCCGATCCTGCGCTGACGGCCCTTTGAACAGACGCACCAGCGTCAATACCATCGCCAGCGAAAACAGGAACAGCGTCAGCAGGATCGCGTTTGACAGTAAGGGGCTCATTCGAAAATCTCCATCAACGGCCGCTCGTAAGTGCTCTTGAAGTGCTCGATGAACTGCGCTTCGTCGTCCAGATCCCAGACGTGCAGCAACAGAATGCTGCGATCCAGCGCCAGCTCCGACCACACCGTGCCGGGCACCACGGTGCAGATCATCGCCAGTGTCGCCAGACCGTGGGCGTCGCGCAGGTCGAGCGGCACTTTGACGAAGCGTGAGCGCAGTGGACGGCGACCGGCATTGAGCACGCCCCAGGCGACGATCAGATTGGACACCACGACATCACGACCAACGAGCAAGAACAGTCGCACGATCGTCCCGGGACGACGGATGCGCACTTGTTTCGGGCGCAGTTTGCGCATCATCAATGGCGCGGCAAAACCGAGTATTGCGCCGATGAGCAAGTTGCCCGGGCTGATCGACAGGTTCAGCGTCAGCCACAAGGCCCACAGCGCCAGCGACAGCAAGGGTGCAGGAAACACGCGCTTCATGGCTGCACCTCGAGCATGGCGGCTTTGCTTGCCGGGCTCGGTACCGCGCGGGTACCGAGCACCGCCATCACGTATTGCTGCGGATTGTTCAGCGCCTCGGCGGTGGCCTGGGTGTAGCGCAGCAGCGGTTCTGCCTTGAAGGTCAGGGCAATGCTCAGCCCCAGCAGCAGGAAGATCGGCGCGCATTCAAGTTTGCGCAGCAGTGGCGAAGGGCGCTCCTCGGGTGTCCAGAAACGCTGAATGCCGAGACGCGAGAACGCCATCAGCGAGGCCAGCCCGGAGAGAATCAACAGCGCCAGCAAGGCCCACGCGCCAGTGGAAATCGGCGCGCCAGTGCCCAGGCCCAGCGGATTGAGTAACGCCCCGATCAGGCTGAGTTTGCCGATGAAGCCGGACAGCGGCGGCATGCCGATGATCAACAGCGCACAGGCAATGAAGCTCAGGCCGAGAAACGCCATGGTCCACGGGATGACCTGGCCGACCACGGCTTTTTGCTCGTCGTCGAGGTTGATGCCTTTGGGCGGTTGCAGGGATTCCTGCGGGCGCGGCAGCAATTCGCTTTCGTCTTCCAGCGGGATCTCATTGGCCGAGCGCGAACGTTCGATCAATTCGGCCAGCAGGAACAGTGCGCTCAGCGCCAGCGTCGAGCTGACCAGATAGAACAGCGCCGCGCCGATCAGGTTCGGCTGGGCAAAGCCAGTGGCCGACAACAGGATCCCGGCCGACACCAGAATGCTCAGGCTGGCCATGCGTTCCAGCCGTTGCGCGGCAAGAATCGCCAGCGCCGCACAGGCCATGGTCGCCATGCCGCCGTAGATCAGCCAGTCGCCGCCGAAGAATGCCGACGCCCCGGCTTGCCCGGAGAACAGCAGCGTCCACAGGCGCAGCAGGGTGTAGATGCCGACCTTGGTCATGATCGCGAACATCGCCGCCACCGGGGCACTGGCCGAGGAATAGGCTGGCACCAGCCAGAAGTTCAGCGGCCACATGCCAGCCTTGGCCAGGAACGCTACCGCCAGAATCGCCGCGCCCGCGTGCAACAGGCCACGGTCGGCTTCCGGCACCAGCGGAATCTTCAGCGCGAGGTCGGCCATGTTCAGCGTGCCGGTGACGCCGTAGATCAGTGCCGCACCGATCAGGAACAACGACGAAGCGAGCAGGTTGATCGAAATGTAATGCAGCCCCGACGACACCCGCGCCCGGCCCGAGCCGTGCAGCAACAGGCCATAGGATGCAGCGAGCAACACTTCGAAGAACACGAACAGGTTGAACAGGTCCGCCGTGAGGAACGCGCCATACAGCCCCATCAACTGAATCTGGAACAGCGCATGGAAACTTGAACCAGCACCGTCCCAGCGCGCCATCGCGAAGAGCAGGGCGCTGACACCGATGATCCCAGTCAGCACGAGCATCAGTGCCGACAAACGATCGACCACCAGGACGATGCCGAACGGAGCCTGCCAGTTGCCCGGCAGGTACACGCCGATGGAGCCGGGCACACCGGTGGTTTGCGTCCATTGCAGGAGCATCACCGAGATGAACAGGCCGACCAGGCTGGAGAACAGGTTGATTTTCGCCTTCAGCGGCCGATGCCGTTCGCCGAGCATCAGCATGATGGCGGCGGTCAGCAGCGGCAGCAGAATCGGTGCGGCGATCAGGTGAGTCATCGCCATCATTCTTTAGGCTCCCGGCCGTCGACGTGGTCAGTGCCGGTCAGGCCGCGCGAGGCGAGCAGAACGACGAGGAACAATGCGGTCATGGCGAAGCTGATGACGATCGCGGTGAGGACCAGTGCCTGCGGCAGCGGGTCGGTGTAGTGCAGCAAGTCTTGCGTGACGCCGTCCTTGATCACCGGTTCCTTGCCGATGAACAGGCTGCCCATGCTGAAGATGAACAGGTTGACCGCGTACGACAGCAGGCAGAGGCCCATGACCACCTGAAAGGTCCGTGGCCGCAGGATCAGCCAGACGCCCGAGGCGGCGAGGACGCCGATGGCGATTGCGATGACTTCTTCCATCAGACGGCTCCTTTGCTGGCGACGGACTTGGGCAGCGATGCAGTCTTGTGACCCCGCACCGATTGGTGGGCGAGGGCAGTGAGGATCAACAGCGTCGAACCGACCACCACGCCATACACGCCGATGTCGAAGAACAGTGCGCTGGCGACATGGATGTCACCCAGCACCGGCAGGCTGAAATGCCAGGTGTGCGTGGTCAGGAACGGATAACCGACCAGCATTGCGCCCAGGCCTGTGGCCGTGGCGAACAGCAGCCCGGTACCCATCCAGCGCAGCGGTCGCAGGCTCATTTGCGCTTCGACCCACTGTGTACCGGCGACCATGTATTGCAGGATGAACGCCACCGACATCACCAGCCCGGCGACGAAACCGCCGCCCGGCTGGTTGTGCCCGCGCATGAACAGATAGAACGACACCACCAGCGCAATCGGCAGCAGCAGGCGCACCAGCACCGCCGGCACCATCATGAAGCCGAGTGCGGTGTCGCTGGCCGAACGCGGGTTGACCAGGTCGGTGACCACGTCGGGCGCGAGCAGGCGCTGCTGGGCTGGCAGTTGCAGGCTTTCTTTCGGCGGGCGGAAGCGTCGCAGCAGGGCGAACACGGTCAGCGCCACCGCGACCAGAACGGTGATTTCACCGAGCGTGTCGAAGCCACGGAAGTCCACCAGCATCACGTTGACCACGTTGCTGCCACCGCCCTCGGGCATGGCGCGGCTGAGGTAGAACGAGGAAATGTCGTTCGGCGTCTGCCGCGTGAGCATCGCGTAGGACAGCAGCGCCATGCCGCCACCGACGGCAATCGACAGCAGCAAGTCGCGCAGACGACGAATGCGCGCCTTGCGCAGGGTGCTCGGCAATGGCGAGACTTCTTCGATCCGCCGTGGCAGCCAGCGCAGACCGAGCAGGATCAGCACCGTGGTCACCACTTCGACCGCCAGTTGCGTCAGGGCCAGATCCGGTGCGGAGAACCAGACGAAGGTCACGCAGGTCATCAGGCCACAGACGCTGACCATGGTCAGTGCGGCGAGACGGTGATACTTGGCCTGCCATGCGGCGCCGAGGGCGCAGACAATTGCCAGCAGCCACAGGGTGACGAAGACGATCGAACCGGGAATCTTCGGCCGGTCGCCCCAGCTCAGGCTGCTGTGCAACATCGGGATCATGCCGGCGAGCACTGCCGCCAGCACCATCAGGAACAATTGCATCTGCAGGCGCTTGGTGCCCAGACGTCGCTCGACGCGACGGGCCATGCGCATCATCACCACCAGGCTGCGCTCGAACAGGCGCTTGCCGTTGAAGCGGCCTACCAGCGGCGGATATTTGAAACGGCCGAGCTTGAACTGGTTGCGCAACAGCAGATACAAGACGATGCCGCCGGACATGGCGATCAGGCTCATGATCATCGGTGCGTTCAAGCCGTGCCAGATCGCCAGGCTGTATTCCGGCAACGTGCCGCCCACCACTGGCAACGCAGCAGCAGCAAGCAGCGGGCCGACGATCTGCGCCGGGAAAATCCCCACCAGCAGGCAGGTAAACACCAGCAGCTCGACTGGCGCGCGCATCCAGCGCGGCGGTTCGTGAGGGGTGTGCGGCAGGTCGGTGGCCGGCGGGCCGAAGAACACGTCGACAGTAAAGCGCAGCGAGTAGGCGACGCTGAACGTACCGGCGATGGTCGCGACAATTGGCAACGCCGCTTCGACCCACGCCGTGGCATTGATGAACACGGTTTCGGCGAAGAACATCTCTTTCGACAAGAAACCGTTGAGCAATGGCACGCCGGCCATCGAGGCGCTGGCGACCATGGCCAGTGTCGCGGTGAACGGAATCAGTTTGATCAGGCCGCTGAGTTTGCGGATGTCACGGGTGCCGCTTTCATGGTCAATGATGCCCGCCGCCATGAACAGCGAGGCTTTGAATGTGGCGTGATTGAGGATATGGAACACCGCTGCGACGGCCGCCAGCGGGCTGTTCAGGCCCAGCAACAGGGTGATCAGGCCGAGGTGGCTGATGGTCGAGTACGCCAGTAATCCCTTGAGATCGTTCTGGAACATCGCGCAATAGGCGCCGAGCAACAACGTACACGCGCCGGCACCGCTGACGATGTAGAACCATTCTTCACTGCCGGACAGTGACGGCCACAGGCGCGCCAGCAGGAAAACCCCGGCCTTGACCATGGTGGCCGAGTGCAGATACGCAGAGACTGGCGTGGGCGCCGCCATGGCGTGGGGCAGCCAGAAGTGAAACGGGAATTGGGCACTTTTGCTGAGTGCGCCGATGAGGATGAGAGGTAACAGGATGGGGTAGAGGGCGTGTGCGCGAATCATGTCGCCGGCGGCCAGGACCTTGTCGAGGTCATAGCTGCCAACGACATGGCCGAGAATCATGACCCCCGCCAGCAGGCATAACCCGCCCGCACCGGTGACCATCAGCGCCATGTAAGCGCCGCGACGCGCATCGGCGCGGTGGTGCCAATAGCCAATCAACAGGAACGAGAAGAGGCTGGTCAGCTCCCAGAAAAACACGATCTGGATCAGGTTGCCGGAAATCACCAGGCCGAGCATGGCGCCCATGAACGCCAGGAAAAACGCGAAGAAACGCGGCACCGGGTCATCCGGCGACATGTAATAACGCGCGTATAAAGAGACGAGGGTACCGATGCCCAGTACCAGCATCGAGAACAGCCAGGCAAAGCCGTCCATGCGCAGGACAAAGTTCAGACCGAGGCTGGGCAGCCACATGAACTCTTCGCGGATGACGCCGCCATGGGCGATTTGCGGGTACAACAACGCAACCTGGACGGTGCCGATCAAAGCGACCAGACCCGCCAGCAGGGATTCGGTATTACGCGCGTTGTGTGGCAGCACCGCTGCCAGACAGCTGCCAATGAATGGCAGAAGCAGTAGAACTATCAGGGACATAGGCTTCTAATCTGCGGAAGTTTGTGAAGCATCATACGTGCCAGTTCCCCGATCACCAAACGCCAGGATGTCTCAGAATCCTACAAAGTAGTCCGAATGTTTATGTTTGGCATTGTTTCGAGGAGTTCGTGGAGGCCGAAAAGATCGCAGCCTGCGGCAGCTCCTACATTAATTCCGTGTAGGAGCTGCCGCAGGCTGCGATCTTTTGATTTTGCTTTCAGTTGCTGCTTTCACCCTCCAACTCTTCATCGACTTCAGCAACAACCTTACCCTTGGTCTTCAACTCACTGACAATCACTGCCGCGACAATCAATCCGGCCCCGACCAGCGCAATCGCCGGCAGCCGCTCCCCCGCAATCCGCCCGACAATCCCGGCCCACACCGGCTCACCGGCATAGATCAACGTCGCCCGAGTCGGCGAAACACTCTTCTGCGCCCAATTCATCGCCACCTGAATCGCCGCACTCGCCGCGCCCAGCCCCAGCGCAGTCACCAGCAACGTCCAGGAAAAGTCCGGAATCAATTCACCGGTCGGCACCACCAGCAAAAACGACAACACTGACGTCGTCGCCAGTTGCACAACAGTCACCCGGCGTACATCGACCTGGCCGGCGTAGGTGCTGATCAGAATAATTTCCGCCGCAATCGCGATGGCGCTGATCAGCGTGGCAATTTCACCGGGGCTGAAATTCAGCGCGGCGCCCGATGGCCCCGACAGCAGCATCAAACCGGTAAACGCCAACATGATGCCGATGCTCGGCATCAATCCCGGACGCCGACCAAGCACCAACCATTGCAGCAGCGGCACGAACGGCACGTAAAGCGCGGTAATGAATGCCGACTGGCTGCTGGGGATCGTCTGCAATCCAACCGTCTGCAAGCCGTAACCGAGCATGATCGCCACGCCGATAAAGGCACCGGCCTTGAGTTCGAACAGGCTCAGGTCGCGCAGGTGACGCCAGGAGAACAGCGCGACGATGCATGCCGCTGCGGCAAAGCGCAGGCCGACGAAGAACATCGGTCCGCTGACGGTCATCGCGTGCTGAACCAGCAAAAAGGTGCCGCCCCAGATCATGGTGATCAGTACCAGCACGCATTCGGCTTTGCTGAATTTCGAGAAACGGAGGGAGGTGGGGGAGTTGTTCACCGACATCATGACCTTGCGCACTGTAAAAGGCAGGACGCACAATGCGCCCAACGTTGCGCAGTATACTGCCCAACCCCACCGAGTGAGCAATATAGTGCCCAAAGATTCCAGCCCAAGAATGTCCGTCCTTCAGCACGTCAGTCAGAATGTTCGGCGCCTGCGCCATGCGGCGGACATGAGTCAGACCGTGCTCGCGGAAAAGTCCGGCGTCAGTCGGCGGATGCTGGTGGCGATCGAGGCCGGTGAGAAAAATGTCAGCCTGACCACGCTCGATCGCGTTGCCGCTGCGCTGGAAGTCGCCTTCAGTGATTTGATCCAGGCCCCGGAGGCGCGCGACCCGAGCCGGATCAATGAGCTGGCGTGGGCGGGTACCATTCCGGGCAGCAAAGCGGTGCTGCTGTCGAAAGCCACCGCCACCCGCGAAGTCGAGCAGTGGGAGTGGTGCCTGCAACCGGGCGAAGTCTATCCCTCGCAACCGGATGCCGAGGGCTGGAGCGAGCAGATTTATGTCTTCGCAGGTTGCCTGACGTTGATGCTCGGCGATCAGCCGCAGCACATTGGCACCGGCGAGTTTTTCATGTTCGCCAGCAATCAGCCGCACACCTATCGCAATGATGGCGACGTCGCGGCGCGGTTCGTTCGTAATGTGGTGATTTGAATGAGTCAGAACGCAGACATCCTGATCATTGGCGGGGGCCTCAGCGGCACGATGCTGGCGGTGCAACTGCTGCGCCTGCCCGGCCAGCGCACGATTGTGATTGTCGAGCCGCGTACCGAGTTGGGGCGTGGCGAGGCCTATAGCGCCGTCGAGTTGGGCCATACGCTCAATGGCAACGCGGCACGGATGAGTGTCGACCCGGACAACCCTGATGACCTGACGCAATGGCTGACCGCGCACATTGCCGCCGGTGGCTGGCCGGAATCGGCCGAGCAGCCTGTGCCGATCAGTGAACTGTTCCCGCCGCGCGGGCTGTTTGGTGTGTATGTACAGCAGCGCTTGGCCGAAGCGCAGGCGATTGGTGCGACGTACGGTTCGACGGTTGAGCATGTGCGGGCGGAGGTGGTTGATCTGCAGGCGGATGTCGATGCCGTGCAGCTGACTTTGAGCGATGGGCAACGATTGCGGGCCGGGTTTGCGGTCATTGCAACAGGCATGTTTCCTGCGGCTCGCACCCCGCAGACCGAATCCAGCGGCGTTAACGCGGCCGCGCTGGATCCGTGGGACGTTGCGGCCATGCGCCAACTCGATCCGCAATCGACCGTGCTGATCATCGGCTCCGGCCTGACCATGGTCGATGCTGTCGTCTCACTGGAGCAGGCCGGGCATCGCGGGCCGATCGAGGTGTTTTCCCGGCACGGCCTGTTACCCCATGTACGTCGACAACCACCGGCCTGGGTGGATTTTCTGGGCGAAGATCACAGCCTCCGTTCGCCGCGACAGTTGCTGCGCGAATTACGTCGGCAGTGTCGTGACGCAATCGCCCAAGGCATCGATTGGCAAGCACCCCTGGACACCGTGCGTGTGCACATTGCCCGATTGTGGAGTCAGGCGACTGACGTGCAGCGTCGACAATTCGTACGTCACGTGCGGCCGTGGTGGGAGAGCCATCATCATCGCTCACCGCCGATGAGCGCCGAACTGCTGCAGCGGTTGCACAGCCAAGGTCGGTTGCGTATTCACGCAGCCTCGTTCAAAGGCCTTGAGCCCGATTCGAACGCTGCTGTGAGCATTCGCATCCGTCGTCGTGGCGAACACGAGACGTGCGTCGTGCAGGGCGCGGCGTTGATCAATTCCAGTGGCATCGAGTACGACTGGCGCCGTGTCGCACGACCGTTGCCGCAACAGTTGCTGGCTCGCGGATTGGTGCAACCGGGGCCGTTGGCGTTGGGGATTGCAGCGACAGCTGAAGGCGCGGTGCTGGATGCGAACGGAGTGCCCGCCGAGCGGTTGTTCGCCATGGGGCCGCCGTTGCGGGGGATGTGGTGGGAGAGTACGGCGGTGACCGATGTTGCGTTGCAGGCGAAGGCACTGGCGGCGCGTCTTGTGGTTTGAGGCTGCCTGAATTGGCCCCATCGCTGGCAAGCCAGCTCCCACAGGTTTCTGCTGCCGCCACAAAGTCCTCATTCAATCCAGATCCCTGTAGGAGTGAGCCTGCTCGCGATAGCGGTGTGTCAGCCCCATTCATCCAGGCTGATACACCGCGATCGCGAGCAGGCTCACTCCTACAAGGGATTGTGTGTAGCCATTAATCTTGAGCCCCCTGAATCCCTGTGGGCGCTGGCTTGCCAGCGATGGGGCCTTTTGAGCCAGTAGCTATCTTGGCAGTGCACCTACCAGCCAGCGCTGACGCAGCTGTTCCAGCCGACCATTGGCGCGCAATTTGTTCAGGGCGCGTTGCCAGCGGGCGACCTGGTGCGGATCGGTTTGCAGCGAGAAGGCGATGTAGGTGTCCTGTTTCATCAGCGGGATCTGATACTGCAAGCGCCCGGGTTCCATGCCTTGGCCGCGCGCCAGTGAGGCGATCGACAAGGTGTCGGAGACCACGAAGTCGGTTCGGCCAAGACTGAACAGACGCATCATCTGCTCGGGTGTTTCTACGCCGTAGAGATTGTTCAGGTTTTGCTGTTGCAGAAAACTGTAGGCCAGCCATTTGCGCGGCACGGTGATGCGGCCGATTGCATCGGCTTCGCGCAAATCGTGCACCGGCGGGTGTTGGTTGTCCTGGGCGTACAGGGCAGTTTCCACTTCAATCAACGGCCCGACCCACTGATAGCGATTGTCGCGCTCATCGGTGCGCAACACGGTGAACACACCGGTGTCCGGATGCTCACTGGCCAGATGCAGCGCGCGCAGCAACGGCACTTGTTGGAGGTGGATCTGATCACCGGTTTGCTCGGCCAGCGCACGGACCACGTCGACGCCGTAGCCGACCAGTTGATCACCTTGCAGGAAATGCAGGGGCGGGTGGTTGTCGCTGAGCATTTGCAGATCCGCCGCGTTGGCCGTGAGGGCCAACAGTGAGAGCAGACACGCGGCAATCCGTTTCATGAAACGTCCCTGAAAAAACAATCGCGCAGCTTAGTACGGGCCGAGGGTGGCTGTCGTGAGGAATCTGCGGGGCTTTTGTGTCAGAAAACAGGACGGATCGGTTAGGCGGGATGGATAAAAGCTGTAGGAGTGAGCCTGCTCGCGATGGCGGCGAATCAATCAACATTGATGCTGATTGACAGACCGCTATCGCGAGCAGGCTCACCCCTACCCGGGGGTTATGCCACGACTCGGTAGCACGGCACGTACGCCGCGCCGCCCGGCAGTTTCATCCGGTGCTGGGCGACGAAGGCTTTGAGCAGTGCATCCAGCGGCTGCATGATCGCTGCGTCACCACGGATCTGATACGGCCCGTGTTCTTCGATCAGGCGAATGCCCTTGTCCTTGACGTTGCCGGCAACGATCCCGGAGAACGCCCGACGCAGATTCGCCGCCAGTTCATGCGGTGGCTGGTCACGGTGCAGTTTCAGGTTGGCCATGTTTTCGTGGGTCGGATCGAACGGGCGCTGGAAGCCTTCGTCGATCTTCAGCAGCCAGTTGAAGTGAAACGCGTCGTTGCGCTCGCGACGGAACTGCTTCACCGCTTTCAGGCCTTGAGTCATCTGCCGCGCCACTTCGGCCGGGTCGTCGATGATGATCTCGTAGTGCTGCTTGGCGGCTTCACCGAGGGTGGCGGTGACGAAGGCGTCGAGCTGCTCCAGATACGGCGCAGCGTGCTTCGGCCCGGTGAGAATGACCGGGAACGGCAGGCCGGCGTTGTCCGGGTGCATCAGGATGCCGAGCAGATAAAGGAATTCTTCAGCAGTACCGGCACCGCCCGGGAAGATGATGATGCCGTGGCCAACGCGCACGAAGGCTTCCAGACGTTTCTCGATGTCCGGCAGAATCACCAGCTCGTTGACGATCGGGTTTGGCGCTTCGGCGGCGATGATGCCCGGCTCGGTCAAGCCGAGGTAGCGGCCGCCATGAATACGCTGTTTGGCGTGGGCGATGGTCGCGCCTTTCATCGGGCCTTTCATCACGCCGGGGCCGCAGCCGGTGCAGATGTCGAGGCTGCGCAGGCCCAGTTCGTGGCCGACTTTCTTGGTGTATTTGTATTCTTCGGTGTTGATCGAGTGGCCGCCCCAACACACCACGATCTTCGGCTCGACGCCCGGACGCAGGGTGCGTGCGTTGCGCAGCAGGTGGAAGACGTAGTCGCTGATGCCTTGCGAGGTGGTCAGGTCGATGCGTTGGCTGTCGAGTTCGTTTTCGGTGTAGACGATGTCGCGCAGGGCGCTGAAGAGCATTTCCCGGGTGCTGGCGATCATTTCGCCGTCGACGAAGGCATCGGCCGGAGCGTTCAACAGCTCCAGGCGTACGCCACGATCCTGTTGGTGAATGCGGATTTCGAAGTCCTTGTAGGCTTCGAGGATGGTCTTGGCGTTATCAACATGGGCGCCGGTGTTGAGGATGGCCAGGGCGCACTGGCGGAAGAGGGTGTAGGTGCTGCCGGATCCGGCTTCGCTCAGTTGCTGAACTTCACGTTGAGAAAGGGTTTCCAGGCTGCCTTTCGGGCTGACCGAGGCATTGATTACGTGTCGTTGGGTCATGCAATGATCCTTAAAACGATGTCATCTCAAGACTAGGCGATGGCATCCGAATAGTGTGTATCCATGAATGAAGATGGCACGATCTGCGCTGTACCGCCATGTCCCCGTTGGACGCTGAAAAGATGAAAAGGAGCCCCAGCATAGCTAAATCCCTCGTGGAGGCGATAATGCGCCGACGAGTTTTTTTGATTGCCCCTTTTGTCGCTCAAGGAAGTCATTTGTGATGTTCGAGATTCAGCCGATGGATGCCGCCACCTTTCGCCAGCAGACCCGCCGCAGCACGATCATCATCGCCGTGCTGTTCCTGGTGCTGACGATGTTGTTTTCCAGCGTCGCGGTGGCGCTGTTCGGCGAGCCCGGCGGCGATAACCTGCGGTTCAATGTCGGCGGCGTGTTTGTGGCGTTTTTGCTGACGGCGGGTTTGCTGCGCGGGCGCTTCTGGCATCAGACCTGGATGGCCCCGGCGGTGTACAGCTGGCGGCTCAAGCGCAGCCTGATGAGCATCACCAATGTGATGCATCAGGTGACGGCAGCCGTCGAGAAGAATGATCCGACGGCCATGAAAGTGCTGCGTTTCTACCATCTGGGGCTGACGCAGATGCATGAACTGGATGGCAACTCCAGTGATCATGGGCAACTGTGGCGCGAAGTCGAGGCGCACAAGGAGCGGATGCAGGCGCTGGGTCTCGATACCGAACAGACGCGCCTGGATCCAGCGTGGCTGGAACACCTCAAACAGGCTTCGCGTTAAAGCGCCTGCTTGCTGCGCAGTTTCCATGCGCGGAACAGGCGACCGTAGACCAGCAGATTGACCGCCAGCACCACGCTGCCAAGCGCCAGTTGAATCTGCGGAGTGAGCCCGGCAGGGTAGATGATCGGCCAGATGTAATGCTCGATGAAGCCGCCGGCGTATTCGGTCTGCCCGGCGGCGTGGCGCATGAGGTTTTCCCAGTACGTCAGCGGGCAGGTCAGGTGCAGCACTTCGACCGCCACGCCCCAGGCGGCTGCGGGTAAGTGCAGCCACATCAAACGCGGCCACTTGAGCACCAGTAGTCCGCCGAACAGCACGAACAAAATAAAGCACAAATGAAACAGCACCAGCCCGTCGGCTGCGATTCGGTACAGCATGGTGTCTCCCTGACGTCGTTGCGATGGCCGCTATGTTACGCCAGCGAGCGCGTTATCGCTCACTGCGAAAGTCGGCAAACTCGGCGCGCATCCGTCCATTGTGTTTGGCCTGGTAGAGCAGTTTGTCGACTTGTTCGATGAAGGGCAGGGGATCGCTGGCAATTGCCGGCTGCACGGTACCGACACCAAGGCTCAGGCTGACCAGTGACGAAACCGGCGAATGTGCATGAGCAATCTGCTGTTGACGTATCAGGTGCAGGCATTTGCGCGCCACCAGGCGCGCTGACTCGGCGTCGGTTTCCGGCAAGAGCCAGACGAACTCTTCACCGCCGATCCGTGCGATGAAATCCCGTGGTCGGTTGGCCGCCAGCGACAGCGTCTTGGCCACCTGGCGCAGGCATTCGTCGCCTTTGAGATGGCCGTAATGGTCGTTGTATTGCTTGAAATAATCGATATCGAGGATCAGCAGCGACAACGGCAATCCGCTGCGCTGCGCGCTGACCCACTCGCGTTCGAGCACGGTGTCGAACATCCGCCGGTTGGCGATGCCGGTGAGGCCGTCCTGGAACGAATACTCTTCCAGTTGCTTTTGCAGGCGGATCAGGTGTTCTTCGGTTTTCTTGCGTTCGCTGATATCGAACATGAACCCCACCAGCGCCTCGACTTCGCCGTCCTTGCGCACCACGTGCACGACGTCGCGGATCCACACGTAATCACCGCTGCGGGTCAGGGCGCGATAGTCGGCCTCGTGATCGACGCCGGCGCGGGATTGCGAAACGCAAAACTCGACGACGTAATCACGATCATCCGGGTGCATGCGCTCGACCCAATCGTTGACCCCGACCCAGCTGTCCTGCTGCCAGCCCAGCAGGGTTTCGATCTGCGGGCCGATGTAGCTGAAGGTCATGGTTTGCCAGTCGATCCGCCATGGGATGGCTTTGGTCGATTCCAGCAGAGTCTTGTACACGTCACTGTCGATGGCGGTCATGGCGGGGCACGGTCTCGGAGGGAAAATGCGCTGCCAGCATGTTGTTGGCGCGCAATGCTTGCAAGCAGCAAGCCGATGAACGGCGACGTTGCGGAGATTTCTTGCAAGTGCGCAAGATTGTTCAAGCCAAAAAACAGCCATTACTGGCAGAGTTGGCGACTGTTTCCTCGGTTGAAGAGCGTTATGTCTGACTCACTCATGCCGCGCAGTGCTTTTCTTCGCGGCGCTGCGGCGATCATGCCGCTGTCACTGGCCACCGCGCCATGGGGGCTGCTGGCCGGTTCCATGGCGATTGAAGCCAACCTTACGCCGCTGCAAGGTCAGGGCCTGTCGAGCATTGTCTTTGCTGGCGCTGCGCAGTTGGTGGCGATCGGCATGCTCAAGGGCGGCGCAGGGATTTTCTCGATTTTGCTGACGACGTTGCTGCTGACCTCGCAGCATTTGTTGTACGGCATGAGCATGCGCTCGGTGATTTCACCGCTGCCGGGGCGTTGGCGGATCGGACTGGGCTTTTTGCTCACCGATGAATTGTTCGCGCTGACCAGTCAGCATGATCACCAACAGTTCAATCGCTGGTATGCGCTGGGCGTCGGCCTGACGTTTTACATCGCCTGGAACCTCTTCACCCTCGCTGGCATCGTCTTGGGCAGCAGCATTCCGGGGCTGGAACATCTCGGGCTGGATTTCTCGATCGCGGCCACCTTCATTGCCTTGATCACGCCAGTGGTGCGTAACGTGCCGACGGTGGTTTGCGTGGCGGTATCGCTGTTCTGTTCGGTGCTGTTCAGTTACTGGCAATGGGGTTCGGCGCTGGTGCTGTCGGGGTTGGCGGGCATGACCGCCGGGTTTATCTGCAACAAGCTGTATCGGGGGCGCGCATGATGGTCTGGGCAGTGATATTCGGCATGGGCATTCTGGTGTTCCTCAACCGTTACGTGTTTCTCGAACCGCGCTTGCCGGTGCGTTTGAGCAGCAATGCTCGGCAGTTTCTCGGGTTTGCGGTGCCGGGCATGCTCACCGCCATTTGCGGGCCGATCGTATTCATGCCGGACAAACAGCTGAATCTGCAGTGGGACAACCCTTATTTGCTTAGTTCGCTGGTGGCCATTGCCCTGGTGATCTACACACGCAATACCTTGCTCAGCATGTTATTGAGCATGGCGGTCTTCTTTTTACTGCGTTGGTGGTTGTAAGTTGTCTGATGGAAACTGTTCTACGCTGTAAGGATGACCCTTTACTTGTGACAGGAGGCGAGCATGGCGACTGAGCAGAAGCATCCGGAACCGGATGACGAAGACAACGATGAGCCGACGCAAGAAGAAATAGAGCGGGAGAAGCACAAGGAACAAACCTGGAAGCACGATGACGGCAGAGAGCTTTCAGATCCTGACCGCAAGTTTTGACCAGTTACCACAAAAAAAGCCCCGCAAATGCGGGGCTTTTTGTTGTGTCAGAGATCGTCCAACTGCGTGAAATCGGGGTGTGAAGCCCGATATCCCAAGGTTCTGTCGATCCAGGCATTCAACTCGTTGACCATCACCGGCGGATGACCGGGATACCCTTCGAGGGTGGTGCGCAGGACGCGTTCGATGTCGGGAACGGTACGCAGGTTTCGGGTCTTGATGTAGTGGCCGATAAAACAGTCGAGTTCAAAGCGTTCTGTCATCGACAGATAAACACACTCCAGGCCGCTGACCTGTTTGATTGCAAAATCGTCGCGCAACTTATTTCTCTGCAAGGCTTGTAAAAGTTGTTGTGGATTCCTGGTTTCTTGACTCTTTGGTCAACTGGTATACCAATCGGAAATGCGGCGCGCATGCTAGCCGTAGTGCTTCTAAATGTATGTATGACGATTGAAATGTCAGACAGGCGGTTAGTTCACTCAAACGACTGTTTTATTCAAGCTGTCTCAAGGATGAAACACCCCCTGTAACGCCAACGGCTCACCGGTAGGAGCTGCCGCAGGCTGCGATCTTTTGATCTTGATAATGTTTGCGAAGAATCAACGTCGAAAGATCGCAGCCTTCGGCAGCTCCTACATGAGTGAACGGGGGAGGTTGGGGGATGTTTAGGCTTGCTGAATAATTAAGTTGGCGCCCTGATTGCGTGAGTTTCCGACTGCTTTGCCGACTTTGTGCCATTCGAAGGTTTCAGGACTTTCGCCTTCGAACAGGAGCATTTGCTCGGCGCGTTCGGCGGGCGTCGCCGGGTCGAGCCATTCGTTCGCCAATGCTGCGCGGAACACCACTGGCCGTCGGTCATGGATATCGAGCATGCCGCCCACGCTGTCGGCGGTGATGATCACGAAACCATCGTCGTCCCGAGCCTGCGCCTCGGGCGTAGGACATTGACCGATGGCTGCGCAGAAAACCGGACCTTGATCTGCCCGACGAATCAGCCAGGGTTGTCGGGTTTTGTTGTCGTCATCGACCCATTCAAACCAGTTGTCGACGGGGACGATCAGCCGATGGCGCCAGATCGCGCGAAAGAACGGGCCATGGGCGACTTTCTCCACCCGCGCATTGATTGGCGCGGCGCGATCCTTGGCCCAATGCGGACGCCAACCCCAGCGCAGGTTGTCGGCGTAGAGCGTTTGCCCCTGCTGATGGAGCACGGCCAGTGCGGTGGTCGGTGCCGCGTTGTAGCGAGCCAATGGTGCGTCGCCGACATGATTGATCAGCGCATCGGGAATGCTCAGGACGGCGACAAAGTCGTGGATGCCTCGGTACTGCGAGAGTCTTCCGCACATGGGCTGAATCTCCGGTAGGAAATTTCAGCGTAGTTGCTTCTTCGCACTCAATCCTGTGCGCCCTGACCGGTGAACGTATCGCGCCATTTCAGCCAGCGTCGTTCGAGCACCGCCAGCACTCCGTCGCTGAGCTTGCCGAGCAAGGCCAGCACGATAATCGCCGCCAGTACGATGTCCGGCCGTGAGGTTTCGCGGCCGTCACTGAGCAGATATCCCAGGCCTTTGGTGGCGGCGATCAACTCGGCCGCAACGAGAAACATCCACGCCAGACTCATGCCGCTGCGCAACCCGGTGAACAAACCGGGCAGGGCGGCGGGCAGCAAGATTCGCCGCACCAATTGCAGGCGGCTGAAGCCGTAGATATGACCGACCTCGACCAGTTTGCGATCGATGTTGCGAATGGCCGCGACGACGTTGACGTACACCGGGAAGAACGCGCCAATGGCGATCAAGACGATTTTCGAGGTTTCATCAATGCCCAGCCACAGCAACAACAGTGGCACCCAGGCCAGACTCGGAATTGCGCGCAGGGCGGCGAACGTCGGCTCCAGGTACGCCTCGGCTTCGCGGCTCAAACCGACCCACGCGGCAAATACCAACGCCAGACTGGCGCCAATGGCGAAGCCCAACAGCACGCGAATCAGGCTCGCGCCGATGTGCTTCCACAAGGCGCCTTCGGCGAGGTCGGTGAGGGTCAGGGCGATCTCGCTGGGCGCGGGCATCTGGTAGGACGGCAGCCAGCCGATGCGTACGATAATTTCCAGCAGCACAACGATCAGCAGCGGTAAGGCCAGACCTTTGAAACGGCGCTGCCAGGTCGGATGAAAGGGCGACGTGTGTCGCGGCGCGGCGAGTGGCGCGGGCAGCTGTTTGCTGTGACTGTTCATGAAATCGGGCTCCGCTCACGACAAAACCGCGACGGGCGCGGATTTGTCATGAAGCTGTTCGGTTACTGGCGGGCGACGGCTTGCTGCACACCGCTGTCGAGCAATTGATCGATGACTTGATCGACATTCCCCCCACGCCGCACCAACTCTTCGGAGACCAGAATCGGCGCGGCAGCCTTGGAGGCACTGACATCGTTTGTCGTCAGTTGCGGGCTGCTCAGGTCGGTGCGCGACAGCTGCAATTTGGCCACGTCCAGCGGCAGTCCGGATTCCTTGGCGAGCAGGGCGGCGAACGCGTCAGGGTTTTTCAGCGCCCAGTCGCGGGCCTGTTCGTAGGCCTTGATCACCGTCTCGATGGTTTGCGGATGCTCCTTGGCGTACTGCTCAGTGACGCTGATCACCCCGTAACTGTTGAAGGCCGGGTTGCGGTAGAGCAAGCGCGAACCCGCCTGCACCTGGCTGGCGGCCATATGCGGATCAAGGCCGGCCCAGGCGTCGACATCGCCTTTTTCCAGCGCCGTGCGGCCATCGGGATGTTGCAGGTGCACCAGTTCGACGTCGTCTTTTTTCAAGCCGGCCTGTTGCAGGCTGCGCAAGGTAAACAGGTAAGGATCGGTGCCTTTGGTCGCGGCGATCTTTTTGCCCTTGAGGTCGGCGATGGATTGATACGGCGAATCTTTGCGCACCACCAGCGCAGTCCATTCGGCGCGGCTGTAGACGTAAACCGATTTGATCGGACTGCCATTGGCACGGCTCAGCACTGCCGCGAGGCTGGCGCTGGAGGCGAAATCAACGCCGCCGCTGTTGAGGTATTCCAGCGAGCGGTTGCTGCCCTGGCTCAACACCCAGCTGACTTTGGTGTTGGGCAGGGCCTTTTCGAGGAAGCCGAAATTCTTCAGCACCAGGCTCACCGGCGAGTAATAGGCGTAATCAAGGTGCACCTCCGCCGGTGCGATTTCGGCGGCATGAGCGATGGGTTGCAGGCTCAGGGCAATGGCGCTGGCAGCCAGCAGTGTCTTGATACGAGGGAAGAACGATGTCATGGGCGCGCTCCGGCGAAGGCACAGGTTTCTTATGTCCAAAAAGATATTTTTATCGAATGCTTCCTGCATGAATGGAATATTGCAGGCTCTGTGCCATGTGCGCCAAAGCCCCGGAATACGGGGGATTTATTGCTTGGGAGGAGTATTCAGGTGTTGCGGGTGGAACAGTGTGGACGGCCACTGTTGCTCAGCCAACAGTCGATAGTGACGGTGCTGAGCTTATGCGTTAATCGAATTTCAAAAGTAAATATTAAGAGCGTTATGGTCTATGCAAACCCTCTTTGCAGGACTCGCCATGAAGCTTTCCCGTTTCCTACGTCGCGCGCTGACCGCGGCTTTATTTACCTCACCACTTTCCTACGCCGCCGAGCCGTTAGTCCTGCACGTGGGTGATCAGAATTACTACAACATCCGCGCTTCGGTGGAAGCCTCCGGGGTTTTGAAGGACGCGCCTTACACCGTCGACTGGAAACACTTTCAGGCCGCAGCGCCGCTGGCAGAAGCCTTGCAGACTGGATCGCTGGATCTGGGCTTTCTCGGAGACTCGGGCTTTCTGTTTCTGGCGGCAAAACAGGCACCAGTGAAACTCATCGGTGTTTCACGGCAGAACCCCGACACCATTGCCCTGCTGGTGCCGAAGGACTCGCCGGTGCAAACCATTGCCGACCTGAAGGGCAAGAAAGTCGCCTATTGGCCGGGGGCGTGGAGTCAACAGTTGACGCTGCGCGCATTGGAGCAGGGCGGTCTGCCGGAAAACTATGTCGACTTCGTCAAATTGATGCCGATCGATGCCGCCGCCGCATTGCCGCAGGGCAGCATCGATGCCTTCCCGGTCTGGGAACCGTACATTTCCCAGCAGATCCTGTTCTCCGGCGCACGGCCGATTCTCACTGCCAAAAACCTGATGCCGGGGCTCAGCGCTATCGCGGCCTCGACGCCGTCGATCGACAGCAAGCGAGAGGCGATCGCCGATTTTCTCGGGCGTTTGAAGCGGGCGCGGGCCTGGGTTGACAACCATACCGATGAATACGCCGATCTGTGGGCGAAGAAGGCCAATCTCGATCAGCAGGTTTCCCGGCACTGGCTGCGCCAGGCGCACATGACCGTCGGGCCGGTGGATCAGCAAGCCGCGACGGACCTGCAAAGCACCGCAGACTTCCTGTTCAAGGTCAAAGCGCTGCCGACACCGTTGGCGACTGCGGGGATCATCGACAACTCTTTCCAACAAGCGTTTGCGCGCTGAACGAGCGTCGGAACCAAACCCTGTGTACCTTATCCAACCTCGGCTCGTAGCGCCGGGCACAAGGATGGATGAGGGCGAGGGAGTTTTGCCAGTCGACAACCTGACCACAGTGGTCGAAAGCAAGGCAAAACATGACCTCCGGATTCAAACTTGTGTGGGCCGCGGTGATTGCCCTAGGGCTGGCCGGCTGCATCGCCGCGCCCATCGAAATGACCGCGCAAACCGAAACACGCCTCAAGGCCCAGGCGCCCGTGCGCTTCCTGCTGACGTTCGATGATGGCCCCAGTGCGTCGAGTTTCTGGAACCCATCGGCGACCGTGCTCGACAGCCTCAAGGACAATCCGCTGCAACCCGGCATCAAAGCGGTGTTTTTCGTCCAGACCCGCGCCCCCCGCGCCGGCAACAGCGACATTGGCCGCGGCATCATGCGTCGCGAATACGCAGAAGGGCATATCCTCGGTTTTCACACCGCCACGCATTGGCACACCAACCATCGCTCGCTCGATCCGCAAGAACTTGAAGAATCGCTGACTCACGGCACGGCTGATATCGCGGCGATCACCGGGGCGCCGCCGACATTGCTGCGCCCGCCATTCTGGAATTATGACAAGCGCACGTTTGCCGCTTATCAGCAGCATGGCTTACACGTTTTACTCACGGATATAAGCGCCAATGACGGCAAAATCTGGGGATTCAATGCCAGCCCGCGTCGCCGGGCAAACATGCTGCGGCAACTGTCGGTCGTGCGGGAAGAGGTGGCGCTGGGTAAGTTTCCGACGGTCGATGGCGTGATTCCGGTGGTGGTGACCTTTCATGACCTCAACCGTTACACCGCGCGGCATGCGCGCGAATACCTGCAGATCCTGCTCGACAGCGCCGCAGCGACGGGGGTGAGATTGGCGGACAAGCCGTTCTATGATGATCACGCTGCCCTGGAGAAAGCCGCGCTGGCGCGAACGGTTCAGCAAAGTTCGGAAGCGGTGGAGCTGCCCGGCATCTGGAACTGGATCTGGAATCACGACGCTGAATGAAGAGGTAAATGAAAGTTGTGATCCAGTTGGCATTTTTGTATCGAGCACGACACACATTGCTCATCTATGCTCAACGGATCGATCGATTTACCGCCTGCGAGGCGTCCGCCCATGCTTGCGATTACCGACATTTGCCGCATCGTCGAGTCCGGCTTTCCTGCGCTCAAATGTGACTGCACGCCATCCGCACAGGGGCTTTTGCAGATCAAGGTGTATGAGCCGGAAAGTGGCCGGGTGGACTTACTGCTCAATGGCGTTTCCCCGGAGCACCTCGTCACCATCCGTGACATTTCCAACTTCATCGGCGAGTTGCGCACCGAAATGACGGCGGGGCGCCGAGCCTTCGCGGGCTGAGCCCCTATAAGCGACGCTGGAAAGCCTGCACGATGCGCAGCGTCGCCTCGCTGGTATTGAGATTCTGCACCGCGTCCAGCGGGTGCCAGATGCAATCTATGATTTCGTTCTGCGGGCGCACCTCATCGATGTTCAGCACTGAAGCTTCGTAGACGTGATGCCTTGTGCCGCCGGTTTGCAGTTCCATCAGATACAGCACATCGTCGGCGTCCAGCCCGGTTTCCTCCTGCAATTCGCGCACAGCCGCATGGGCTCGGGTTTCCCCTGGCTCGACTTTGCCGCCGGGCAAAGTCCAGCGACAGTGGGGTTTGCGCACCAGGAGAATGTGGCGATCCTGTTCGCAAATGACGGTGGCACGTACTTTCATCTGTTACCTGTTTACTGCTTGTCACGAAAATGTAATGAAACTGCAATATTCGAGCCGCGCCCGGATTTAAAGGTTCCCGTTGAGTGTAGGAGCGCTTGACTGAGTGAAAAGTGCCGGCACTTTGACTTGTTGCGTTGGCGACACCCGGTTGGCATCCGATTTGGATCCGGGTGTAAGGTTAGAACGTGAAGCTGAATCCACCGTTAGCAAAAAGGAGGTGCCCATGAGCATTCCGATGCTGAACAAGATGCACATGAACGGGTATGACGTGCTCAGCGTAAATAACGGCCCATGGCGGGTTTGCACCCAGGGCGATCGTCTGGCCTCGTTTGCCAGCAAAGAGGAAGCGCTGGCGTATGCCGCAGCACTGCCTGGCTACCAAAAACGCCCGACACGCGTGCAAAGTCACAAAACAAGCTGATTGGCGAAAAAAAACAGCCCCGGTATAGACCGGGGCTGTTGTTTGGGGTCGGGTGGAGCTCGGGATCAGTGCACTTTGGTTCGACTGATGGCGCGTGCTTTCACTTCTTTGGCGTAAAGCTGCAAGCGCTCTTCATCGCTTTGCAGTACTTCGCAGGATCTCAATACAGTCTGCGCGTCCGCTTCATTGCCGGATTTGCGCAACTGTTCAGCGATACGTTTAAGGTCGACTGCCGACCATCTCAGGTCCGATGCGACACTTTGCAGGTCGCGTTGAAGTTCGTGTTCGTATTCATTGAGCCGCATGATCACCTCCAGAACGTTCTCGGTAGAAAATAGTAGTCGCATTTTCCGCCAGCGGTGCAAGGCTTGCCTGTCGTTGGGCTGAGCGGTTGTGAAAAATTGTCCAAAGTTTCGCAAAGACGCTGTGCCACGATGGATGTACACCCGGTTACACGTTACATTCGCTTTTTTTCAGAGCAGGGAAACACCATGCGGATGTGGATCGGGAGTTTGGCGTTGGTCATGTTGGCAGGGTGCTCGTTGCCGGCGTCACTGGTACCGGGTGAGCCGAATGTCAGCAAGATCAGTGGCAAGGCCCCCAAAGACTATGCCGCGTGTGTATTACCGTTGTGGCAGCAAGACGTTGCCAAGACTACGCAAACGTCGATCTCCAACGGTTATCGCATCACCGCGCCGAGCGTCATTACCGCTGACGAAATTCTCGACATCGTCAAATACAAGGATGGCAGCCGGGTGTCCTTGTACCAGGGGCCACCGTGGGCCAAGTCGGGTTCGTTGCGCAAATCGGTGCGCGACTGCCTGTAACGACTGTTTTCAGGTGCAAAAAAAGCAGAAGCCGGGTCAACGGCTTCTGCTTTTTTTTCGACTTTTTGACACGAGGCCGTCAGTCTGAAATGTCGGTGAGCGGGATACTGCCAACGTTGCCCTTTTTTTCCCGCCGATCCTGAATCCAGTCCTCGACTTGCTGGCCGAACTGCGCCGGCGCCTTGCGCCCGACCTTGCGCGCAATGTCGAGGATGGTTTGTTGGGCGAGGGCTTCTTCCATGCGTTTTTGCGCGGTCATCATCGCACCATGGATCGAACAGGTACCCTCGATCGCCCATTCCGGTGGATTACCCTCAAACAGCGCGCAACGCCCGCGAATGTCGCGGCATTCGAAAATATTCTTGCGCCCGTCGATGGCGTTGACGATATCCAGCAAGGTGATTTCATCAGCCGGCCGCGCCAGGCTGAAGCCGCCGCGCACGCCTTCACTGGCTACCACCAGTTTGCCCTTGGCCAGTTTGGTGAAAATCTTCGCCAGATACTCCACTGGCACGCCCTGCAATTCGGCGAGATCACGCACGCTGGCCTCGCGGCTGTCACCGCCGTTGCCAACCAGAAAGGCCAGGCAATGAATACCGTATTCGACGCCTGCACTGTAAAGAGACATAGATAAGTCCGACTTGATTTGTCGTAAATACTAGCAGTCCGAGCGGCGATCGGCAATCCGCTGGATTGGCCAGATTTAGCGTTTTACGGGCTTGCAACCCATGTATTTGAGGGTTTTTCTGTTAAATGTGAGCGTTTAAGTATCGGTTAATTAGATTAAACCAATCGAATAATCTGACTTGTTGGATTTATATCCGACCAATACAGTCGGCGCTATCGGAGCGAGAGCAAACACCTCCGGACCTATTCATGACGCCGCTTTTCAAGGGCACGGCTTTTCTGGAGATTCACAAATGAAGCAGCAGATTCTGGTCATCGGCGCAGGTTTTGGCGGCATGTGGTCGGCATTGAGCGCGACACGTCTGGTCGATATTCATGGCCGTGACGATGTTCAAATCAGCGTGCTCGCACCCCAGGCGGAACTGCGTGTGCGCCCACGTTTCTACGAGCCGAACGCTCATCAACTGGCAGCACCGCTGGACGAACTGTTCGAAGCGGTCGGCGTTCACTTCATCAAAGGAGCGGCCGAGACCATCGACGTGGCGGCCAAAACTGTCGGTTATACCGATGCCTCCGGCAGCAAAAAAACCTTCCACTTCGACAAGCTGGTGTTGGCCAGTGGCAGTGGTCTGGTTCAGTCCGCCACGCCGGGCGTCGCGCAGCATGCTTTTGACGTTGATCAGATCGAGGCGGCAATCCGCCTGGAAACGCATCTGAAATCCCTGAAAGACCTGCCTGAGAGTCCGGCACGCAACACCGTGGTCGTCGCTGGTGGCGGCTTCACCGGGATTGAAACCGCGACCGAAATGCCAGGGCGTCTGCGCGAAATACTCGGTGAGCAGGCCGATCTCAAGGTGATCATCGTGGATCGCGGGCAGAAGATCGGTATTTCGATGGGCGAAGAAATCAGCCAGTCGATCATCGAGGCCAGTGCAGAACTGGGCGTCGAATGGCGTTTGGGTGTCTCGGTGCAGTCGGTCGATGCCAGTGGCGTGACACTGTCTGACGGCCAGCACCTCAAGGCGAAAACGGTGATCTGGACTACAGGTGTGCGCGCCAGTTCGTTGACCGAGCAGATTCCGGCCGAGCGCGACAAGCAGGGTCGCCTGCATGTCGATTCCCACCTGAAAGTGATCGGCCAGGACGACATCTTTGCCACGGGTGACGTGGCTTACGCGGCCACCGACGATATCGGCAACTATGCACTGATGACCTGCCAGCACGCGATTTCGCTGGGTCGGCACGCCGGTAACAACGTTGCTGCGCAACTGCTCGGGGTCGAGCCGACACCGTACAGCCAGCCGAAGTACGTGACCTGCCTGGACCTCGGTGCCTGGGGCGCGGTGTACACCGAGGGCTGGGATCGTCAGGTGAAACTGGTCAAGCAGGAAGGCAAAACCTTGAAGACCCAAATCAATACGCAATGGATCTATCCGCCGGCGGCTGATCGCGTGAGTGCGCTGGCAGCGGCGGATCCGATGATTCCTGTGGTCGCCTGAGCCACGGCAGAGAAGGGCGCGGATCTGATGCGCTGGAGGCGGTTCGCAATGCGCTGTGACAGTTGCTGGCAGAGGGTTTTTTCTGCAGCGACTAGGCTTTTGAGTGCCAGCCCCCGGGAGGGGCTGGCATTTTTGTTTGTTGGCTGTTTCAAGGAGCTTGGATCATGGATGATCTGGTGAAAGATGTTATTCCGCTGTTGCAGTATTTGATTCCCGGGTTTTTATCGACGTGGATTTTTTATGCCCTGACAGCGTTCAAGCGACCTGACACATTCGGTCAGATCGTGCAGGCGCTGATCTTCACATTTGTGATTCAGGGTGCCGTAATGGGGATGTCCACTCTGTGTTTTTGGGTAGGTGCAAAAGGGTTTTCCATAGGGCAATGGGATGCGAAGTCAGAAACGCTGTGCGCATTTATGGTGTCCGGTTCGCTTGGATTGTTGTCTTGTTATCTGGCTACGAATGATCGGTTGCATAGCTGGTTGCGCCGTCGAAATGTCACGAAACAATCTTCCTATCCGAGCGAATGGTTCAGTTTTTTCGCCCAGCACCATCGACTCATCACGCTTCATTTGAACGACGAAAGACGCGTTTTTGGCTGGCCTGTCGAGTGGCCTCCGGAATCCACAAGTGGTCAGTTCGTGATGCAAAATCCACGCTGGTTGAATGCTGACGGGACAGAGACGGCTTTTGGCGCCGAGTATTTGTTGATAGATTCCGGGAACGTCAAATGGGTTGAATTCAGTCCGACATAAGAGGGTTCATCATGACCGCTAGAGCACCGCAACCGATGCCACCGAATGTGGCGCGCCGATTCACAGGGCCTGACGGGAAACCAGTGGCGAATCCACAGCCCAGAGCACCGAGCGCGCCACCCCCACTGAAGAACTAGCGCCTTTCAGCCCCAACCTTCCTTCACCGCCCGGCGAATCGCCTCCAGCAACATCGCGAATGCCGGGTTGTCGTTGTTCTCCCGCCAGATCAGGTGCAATTCGCTCTGCACCCCTTCACCCAGATCGATCTCGCGAAACACCACATTCCGGAACACCACACTGGTGGCGCAGCGCGGCACCAGCGCCAGGCCCATGCCGGCGTTGACCAGCGCCAGAATCGTCAGCGACGACCCCAGCCACTGCACATAATCCGGCGCGACCCGGGCTGAGCGCAGCATGCCGGTCAGCAGTTCGTTGAATGGCGGATAGGCAGCGTGGGAGTACATCAGGAACGGCTGTTTATCCAGATCACCGACTGATACTTCAAGCGCAGTCGCCAGTTGATGATTGCTCGGCACTGCCAGCACAAACGGTTCACGCACCAGGCATTCGGTGGCGTAGCCCGGCTCCAGCAACGGAGCGCGGGCGATGCCCAGATCGATGCGTCGCGCGCGCAGTGCTTCGTGCTGCTGGTAGGTGTTCATCTCCGAGAGATCGATTTTCACCTGCGGCTGTTTCAGCCGGGCTTCGGCGATGACCTTGGGCAAAAATTCATACACCGCGCTGCCGACAAAGCTGATGTTCACCGAACCGATATCGCCCTCGGCAAACCGTCGGGCGGTGACGGCGGCTTGCTGGGCGCGCTCGAGCAGGTTCTGTGCTTCGATGAAGAAAGCCCGGCCTGCCGCCGTGAGCGCGACGCTGCGCGTGCTGCGGGTAAACAGTTCGACGCCGAGGTGATGTTCCAGCAACTGGATCTGCCGGCTCAGCGGTGGCTGGGTCATGTTCAGTCGCTCGGCGGCGCGGCGAAAGTTCAGTTCCGTGGCGACGGTGGTGAAGCAGCGTAGTTGGGTGAGTTCGAACATTGATCTAATCCAGGTATCAATCGAATGCCAAGTTAGATTAGACGGGATCAATGATCGCCGTCCATGATCGACTCCATCGCTTCACGCCATCCCTAAAAAAACAAGATCGGGAGTCGCCTCTTGAAAACCCTGCAGAGTTCGCCGGATGTCACGGTACTCGCCCGTGCCGCCGCCAAGGTCAAGCGCCATGTGCTGCCGCTGTTCGTGGTGATGTTCATCGTCAACTACATCGATCGGGTCAATATCGGTTTCGTGCGCAGCCACCTGGAAACCGATCTGGGCATCGGCGCTGCGGCCTATGGGCTTGGCGCCGGGCTGTTTTTCGTGGGCTACGCACTGTTCGAAGTGCCGTCCAACATGCTGCTGCAACGCTACGGCGCGCGGGTCTGGCTGACGCGGATCATGTTCACCTGGGGCGCCGCCGCCATGGCCATGGCGTTCGTCAAAGGTGAAACCAGTTTCTACGTGCTGCGCTTTATTCTCGGCGCGGCGGAGGCGGGGTTCTTTCCGGGGATCATTTATTACTTCACCCAATGGCTGCCGGCCTCTGAGCGCGGCAAGACCATGGCGGTATTTCTCAGTGGTTCGGCGATTGCCTCGGTGATCTCCGGCCCGGTGTCCGGTGCGCTTCTGCACATCAGCGGGCTGGGCCTGCATGGCTGGCAGTGGATGTTCCTGATTGAGGGTGCGGCATCCGTGGTGCTCTGTGGGTTTGTGTGGTTCTGGCTGCAATCGCATCCGCGTCAGGCCAAATGGTTGAGCGAAGAGGAGCGTGAAGCGCTGGTCGCGGCGATTGCCGAAGAGCAGCGAGCCCGTGAGGCGGTGCAAGAGGCCAAGCCGTCGATGTTCAAACTGTTGGCGGATCGGCAGATCGCGCTGTTCTGTTTCATCTATTTCTCCATCGCCCTGACCATTTACGGCGCGACGTTCTGGCTGCCGAGCATGATCAAGAAGATGGGCAACCTCGGCGACTTTCAGGTCGGCCTGCTCAACTCGATCCCGTGGATTATCTCGATTGTCGCCATGTACGGCTTCGCGGCGATGGCCGGCAAGTGGAAGTTTCAGCAAGCCTGGGTCGCCCTGACGCTGGTGATCGCGGCGATCGGCATGTTCATGTCGACCACCGGCGGGCCGATCTTCGCCTTCGTCGCGATCTGTTTCGCGGCCATCGGTTTCAAGGCAGCGTCGGCGCTGTTCTGGCCGATTCCGCAAAGTTATCTGGATGCGCGCATCGCCGCTGCGGTGATCGCATTGATCAACTCGATCGGCAACCTCGGCGGCTTCGTGGCGCCCACCGCGTTCGGCTTTCTCGAGCAAACCACCGGCTCCATCGAGGGCGGTCTGTATGGCCTGGCCGCGACGTCGCTGATCGCCGCCGTGGTGATCTTTTTTGCCCGCACGGCGCCCGGCGCAAAAGGTAAAAACCTTGCAAAGCCGCATGACGGGGCCGCCGTTGTCGTGACGGCCAGCCCGGCCGCGAGCCATTGAATTGATTGTTGATCTGTCAGGAGCGTTACCTTGAAAATCACCCGCGTAACCGTGACCCCGATTGCCTTCCGTGATCCGCCGTTGCTCAACGCCAGCGGCATCCACGAACCCTTCGCCCTGCGTTCGATCATCGAGATCGAAAGCGACAACGGCTACATCGGCCTCGGCGAAAGCTACGGCGACGCCCCGGCGCTGGCGATCCAGCAGCAGTTGCAGTCGCAGCTGATCGGCCTCGATCCATTCAACCTCAACCAGTTGCGCGCCATCGTGCAGGCCACCGTCGCGGCCAACAAACCGGCCAGTGTTGCCGGTGCCGAGTTGGCACCCGGTTCCCACGCGAGCAAAGCGGTGAGCAACGCCTATTCGGCGTTCGAAGTGGCCTTTCTCGATTTGCAGGCGCATTACCTGAACGTGCCATTGGTGGACCTGCTCGGCGGCGCCATACGCGATGAGGTGCCGTTCAGTGCCTATCTGTTCTTCAAGTACGCACAGCACGTCGATTCGCCGTACAAACCGGATAACTGGGGCGAAGCGCTCAGCGAGCAGCAAATCGTTGCGCAGGCTGCACGGATGATCGAGTCGTACGGTTTCAAAAGCATCAAGCTCAAGGCCGGTACATTGCCGCCGGAGCATGAAGTGGCGTGCATCAAGGCCTTGAAAAAAGCCTTTCCCGGTTATCCGTTGCGCATCGATCCGAACGGCAACTGGTCACTGGCAACCTCTATTCGCATGGCCGAGTTGCTCGGTGATGATCTGCAGTATTACGAAGACCCGACCCCGGGCCTCGACGGCATGGCCGAATTGCACAAGCGCACGGGCCTGCCGCTGGCGACCAATATGGTGGTCACCGATTTCGAAGAGTTCCGCAGAAGTGTCGCGCAGAACAGCGTGCAGATCGTCCTCGCCGACCATCATTACTGGGGCGGCCTGCGCGACACGCAGACGCTGGCGAAGATGTGCGATGTGTTCGGCGTTGGCGTGTCGATGCATTCCAATTCGCACCTGGGCATCAGCCTGATGGCGATGGCGCATGTGGCGGCGGCCGTGCCGAATCTGGATTACGCCTGCGACACGCATTACCCGTGGCAGGAGCCGGATGAAGAAGTGATCAAGGGCGGCAAGCTGCCGATTGTCGACGGCTGCGTGAAGATCACGCGAGCGCCGGGGCTTGGGCTGGAACTGGATCACGAGCAGTTGGGCAAGCTGCATGATCAGTACCTGACGTGCGGGATTCGTCAGCGTGACGATGTGCGGCAGATGCAACGCTATAAGCCGGACTGGAAGGCGGTCAAACCGAGGTTTTGAGGTGTCTGAATTGACGGCATCGCGAGCAGGCTCACTCCTACAGGGAAGCGTATTCCAACTGTAGGAGTGAGCCTGCTCGCGATTGGCGTCCTCTCGGCTACAACGTTTCTACCAGCCAATCCCGAAACGCTTTCAGCGATGGCAGATTTTCATTGCGCGGCGGATACACCAGGTAATAGCTGCGTCGGCTGGTAATCGCTTCCCCGAGTTGCAGCAGATCACCATTCAATAACTCATCCTCCACCAAAATCCGCGGCACCAACCCCACCCCGATATTCGCCCGCACTGCCTGAATCAAGTGCGAGGTCATCTCAAAACTCGGGCCGATGCGCATGCTGCGGTGGGCCAGGCCGTGATGACTGAACCATTCCGCCCATGCCTGCGCATTGCTGCTGACGTTGAGCAGCAGTTGCCCGGCGATCCGCTGTTCGGCGTCATCACGCTCGGCAGCCGAGAGCTGCGCGCTGGCGATCACCACCAGCTCTTCGGTGTGCAGGGGCAGGGCGGTCAGCCCCGGCCATTCTCCGCTGCCGACGCAAATCGCCGCATCGATTTCGCTGGTATCAAAGTCGATCGCTTCGATACGCGAATGCAAGTGCACCGTCATGCCTGGGTGGGCGTTGTAGAAATCCTTGAGTCGCGGCAGCAGCCACTTCGAACCGAAGGTCGGCAGCGTCGCCAGGCGCAAACTGTGAACGCCGGAACCAAACGCCATCGCCTGCAATGTCGCGCTGCGAATTTGCCCCAACGCCTCTGCCAGCTCGCGCTGATACATGCGCCCGACGTCGGTGAGCACCACTTGCCGGCCTTCACGAGTGAACAAGCGCATGCCGAGCATTTTCTCGAGAATCTGCACTTGCCGGCTGACCGCGCTTTGCGTCAGCGACAGTTCATGCGCCGCGCGGGTGTAGCTTTCATGGCGTGCGGCAGCCTCGAACGCCAGCAATAACGACATCGACGGTGTGAGCGTGCGCGGATTCATTCGTAAAAGTCATCAATAGCGGGTCGAATTTACGGTTGTCCCAAGGTCGTTCAGCAATGAACATGGGCACCATTAGATGGCGCAGCCTGACGCAATCATTCGTTGCGTACAACTGTTCAGCGCCACATAGCCCGATGTTGACCGAGATTTCCTGACCGATGATTGCCCAGCTGTCCCCCGCCAAAGCCCTGGCCGCCGATTACCAACAGTTCCTGAATGCGCTGAAGAACAGCGGTTTTCGCGGTGAAATCAGCGCCGATTACGCCAGCCGCGTGGTGCTTGCGACCGACAACTCGATCTATCAGCGCTTGCCGCAAGCGGCGGTGTTTCCGATGGACGCCGATGACGTCGCGCGGGTGGCGCGACTGATCGCCGAGCCGGCCTATCAACACGTGGTGATCACCCCACGCGGCGGCGGCACCGGTACCAACGGCCAATCGTTGACCGATGGCATCGTCGTCGACCTGTCGCGGCACATGAACCGCATTCTCGAAATCAACGTCGAGGAGCGCTGGGTGCGCGTGCAGGCCGGGGTGGTCAAGGATCAGCTCAACGCCGCACTGAAATCTGCCGGGCTGTTCTTCGCCCCTGAGCTGTCGACCTCCAACCGCGCCACCGTCGGCGGCATGATCAACACCGATGCCAGCGGGCAGGGCAGTTGCACCTACGGCAAGACCCGCGACCATGTGCTTGAACTCGACATGGTCTTGCGCGGTGGCGAGCGTTTGCACGGTCAGCCGCTGGAAGAGCGCGAACTGCAAGCGCTCTGCGCCCGCACAGATCGCGTCGGCGAAGTCTATCGCTGTGCGCGGCAGATCATTGATGAGCAGGGTGAGCTGATCAAAGAACGCTTCCCCGATCTCAATCGTTGCCTGACCGGTTATGACCTCGCGCACTTGCGTGAAGCGGACAACCGTTTCAACCTCAACAGCGTGCTGTGCGGCGCCGAAGGCTCGCTGGGTTTCGTGGTCGAGGCACGCCTGAATGTGCTGCCGATCCCCACGCATACGATGCTGGTGAACATCCGCTACGCCGGATTCATGGACGCCTTGCGTGATGCGCGGGCGTTGATGGCGCTCAAGCCGTTATCGATCGAAACCGTCGACTCGAAAGTCTTGCTGCTGGCGATGCAGGACATCGTCTGGCACGGTGTCGCCGAATACTTCCCGGCGAGTGCCGAGCGGCCGACTCTGGGCATCAATCTGGTCGAGTTCTGTGGTGACGATCCGGAAGAGTTGCAACGGCGGGTCGAGGCGTTTGTCGAGCACTTGAGCAGCGACCGCACGGTCGAGCGTCTGGGCCACACACTGGCGGTCGGTCACGCGGCGGTAAACAAGGTCTACGGCATGCGCAAACGGGCGGTGGGCTTGCTCGGCAACGTCGCCGGTGAAGCGCGGCCGCAGCCGTTTGTCGAAGACACGGCGGTGCCGCCGCAGCATCTGGCCGAGTACATCGCCGAATTGCGCGACCTGCTCGACAGCCACGGTTTGCAGTACGGCATGTTCGGTCACGTCGATGCGGGCGTGCTGCACGTGCGGCCGATTCTCGACATGAAAGACCCGCAGCAAGCCGCGCTGGTGCGTCCGGTGTCCGATGGCGTCGCGGCGCTGACCCAGCGTTACGGCGGTCTGCTGTGGGGCGAGCACGGCAAAGGTCTGCGTTCGGAATACGCGCCGGCATTTTTCGGTGAACTCTATCCGGCGCTGCAAGCACTGAAAGCGGCGTTCGACCCGTTCAACCAGTTCAACCCCGGCAAGATCGCCACCCCAGCCAACACCGATGCGGCGTTGCTGAAGATCGACGAAGTGACCCTGCGCGGTGAACTCGATCGGCAGATCGACGAAAAGGTCTGGCAGGACTACGGCGCGGCCATGCACTGCAACGGCAACGGCGCCTGCTACAACTTCGACCCGGATGATGCGATGTGCCCGTCATGGAAGGCCACCCGCGAGCGTTCGCAGTCGCCGAAGGGGCGCGCGTCGTTGATCCGCGAGTGGCTGCGTTTGCAGGGCGAGGCGGGCGTCGATGTGTTGTCTGATGCCATGCGCAAACCGGCGTTTTTCAGCACGCTGTGGCAGCGCTGGCGCAACACGCGTCAGCAGTCCGAAGATTTCTCTCATGAGGTTTACGACGCCATGGCCGGTTGCCTGGCGTGCAAGTCCTGCGCGGGGCAGTGCCCGGTGAAGGTCAATGTGCCGGAGTTTCGTTCGCGCTTTCTTGAGCTGTATCACAGCCGCTATCTGCGTCCGGCGCGGGATTATCTGATCGCCTCGCTGGAGTACAGCATTCCGTACATGGCGCGAATTGCGGCGCTGTACAACGGCATGATGGGCGCTGCGTGGGTGCGTGGTCTGCTGGAGCGTGTCGGCGGCATGGTCGATGTGCCGTTGCTCAGTCGTTTTGATTTTCATGCCGCCATGCGTCGCTGGCAGGTGCAACCGGCCACGGTCTCGACCTTGTCCGCACTGACCGAGGCGCAACGTGAACGCAGTGTGGTGATCGTCCAGGACGCGTTCACGCGTTACTTCGAAGCACCGCTGCTGGCCGACCTGGTCGAGCTGATTTCGCGTCTTGGTTATCAGGTTTATCTGGCACCGTTCAGCGCCAATGGCAAGCCGTTGCACGTGCAGGGTTTCCTGTCGGCGTTCAATCGCGCGGCGTTGCGCAATGCGCGGCAGTTGCGTGAACTGGCGGATGTTGGCGTGCCGCTGCTGGGCCTTGATCCGGCCATGACCCTGGTCTATCGCCAGGAATATTTGAAAGTACCCGGCATGCAACAATGCCCGGACGTGGCGCTGGTGCAGGAATGGCTGCTCAAGGTCATGCCGGAGCAAGCGCCTCAGGATCATCGCGAAGAATTTCGACTGCTCGCCCACTGCACCGAAAAAACCAACGCACCGGCCGCGACCCGCCAGTGGGAGCAGGTGTTCGAGCGTGCCGGTTTGCAACTGGCGACGCAGGCCACGGGGTGCTGCGGCATGTCCGGCACCTATGGCCACGAGGCGCGCAACCGTGAAACCTCAGCGGTGATTTACCAGCAGTCGTGGGCGCGTCAGGTCGATGCGCCGGCAGAGAAGGGCGAAGCACTGGCCACCGGTTATTCTTGCCGCAGCCAGGTCAAACGCCAGTCGGATCAGGCACTGCGCCACCCGTTGCAGGTGCTGCTTGAGGTTCAACGTCGCTGAGGTCGTTGCCCGTGTCCTTGTCCCAGATCAGGCGCGGATCAAAGCTCATCGCCGCAAGCATGGTGAACACCACGACCAGGCCAAAAAACAGAATGCCCGGTCGTGGCTCGATATCGCCCAGCGCCTGGAATTTCACCAGCGCCGCGACCAGCGCCACCACCAGCACGTCGAGCATTGACCAATAGCCGATCAGCTCGACGAAGCGGTACAGTTTCGAACGCTCTTTGCGCGCCCAGGCGCTGTCGCGTTGCACGGTGGTCAGCAGCAGGGTCAGGGCAACAAACTTGATCCCCGGCACGGCAATACTGGCGATGAAGATGATCAGCGCAATGTCCCACGCCCCAGCCTCCCAGAACTCCAGCACGCCGCTCATGATCGTGCTGTCGGCGCCGCTGCCGAGCATGGTGGTGTTCATCACTGGCAAGAGATTGGCCGGCACGTAAAATGCCAGCGCGGCGAGCATGTAGGCCCAGGTGCGCGTCAGCGAATTGGTCTTGCGCCGATGCAGCGGCGCGTCGCAGCGCGGACATTCATGCGGCTCGTCGGTCATGTCGCAAGCCAGCCCGCAGCTGTGACACAGGCACAGATTGAGTTCGCTGGCGGTCGGTGGTCGCTTCATAGAATGTCCCAGAGGTCACGGATGTCGCGACCGGCAATGCGGATCATCATCAGGCTCAGTACCGCCAGCGCGAACAGGCCGATGCCGGGCAACACGTCGAGCAAGCCGGCGAGTTTGAACACCGCGACCATGGCGCCGAGCAAACACACTTCGAGCATGCTCCAAGGGCGCAGGGTTTCCAGCCAGCGCATGCACAGCTTGAACCCCGGCGCACGCTGTCCGCCGAGGGCGAAGCCCAGCACCCAGATCAGCAGCACCAGTTGGAAGGCCGGCGCGATGATGATCGAGATCGCGGCGACCATTGCAATGAAGGTGATCGGCCCCTGACTCAGCGCCAGCACCGAGTCCCACAGCGTCGCGCTGTTTTTCAGGCCTTTCATGCTGATGCTCATCACCGGGTAGAAGTTGGCAAACAGCCACAGCACCGCCGCCGTGAACGTCAGCGCGAGCCGCTGCTCAACGCTCAAACCATTGAAGCGCTGAAGCACGCCACCGCAGCGTACGCACGAGGTTTTCTGGTGTTTGCCGAGCACGGCTTTTTCATACACGCAGTCGCAGTGCTCGCAGATGATCAGGTGTTCGGTGTTGACCATGGACAACGCTCGACAGCAAAGACCTGATCACTATAGACGCTCCCCCGTAGGAGCTGCCGCAGGCTGCGATCTTTTGATGTTGTTTTTTAAAAGGCAAGATCAACAGATCGCAGCCTGCGGCAGCTCCTACAGGGGCAATGGTTTGCGTGCGGGATTCGCTGACCACGTCTGCAAACACACACCCCAACCCCAACAGGTCTGGCGAATGAGTGTCTGGTTCAAGGTTATGCTTCGGCGTTCCAGTGAACATCTGTTTTGACTGACGCCACGCCTTCGCGCATCCAACCCTGTAGGAGCTGCCGCAGGCTGCGATCTTTTGATGTTGTTTTTAAGACAAGATCAACAGATCGCAGCCTTCGGCAGCTCCTACATGGCGTCGGATCGGTTATTTGCGGTCGAGCCATACGGTTTGGGCGTTGCAGAATTCGCGGACGCCGAAGTGCGACAGTTCGCGGCCGAAACCGCTTTTCTTCACGCCGCCGAAGGTTACGCGCGGGTCGCTGGCGGAGTAGCCGTTGATGAACACGCCGCCGGTTTCCAGTTCGCTGGTCAGTTGCTGGGCCAGTTGCACGTTGGCGGTGTAGATCGTTGCGGTCAGGCCGAACTCGCTGTCGTTGGCCAGCGCTACTGCATGGGCGCAATCGCGGGCGGTAATGATCGAGGCGACCGGGCCGAACAGTTCCTGTTTGAACGAGGTCATGCGGTCGGTGACATCGGCCAGCACGGTTGGCTCGTAGTAGTTGCCGGCGCCTGCGGTTTTGCCGCCACCGAGCAACAGCGTCGCGCCTTCTTCAAGGGTGTCGCGCACTTGCTGATCGAGTTCATCACGCAGATCGAAACGCGCCATCGGGCCGATGTAAGTGTCGGCGGCCAATGGGTCGCCCACTTTCAGCTTGCGCGTGGCTTCGACGAATTTGCGGGTGAACTCTTCAACCACGCCTTCTTCGATGATCAGACGCTTGGCCGCTGCGCAGACCTGGCCGGAGTTCTGATAGCGGCCGATGACTGCTGCCTGCACGGCTTCGTCGATATCAGCATCGTTGAGCACGATGAACGGGTCGGAGCCGCCCAATTCAAGCACGCATTTCTTCAGCGCAGCACCGGCCTGAGCGCCGATCGCCATGCCGGCACGGACGCTACCGGTCAGGGTCACCGCAGCAATGCGCGGGTCGGCAATGGCGGTCGAAACGCCTTCCGGGGTGACGTTGATCACTTCAAACACGCCGTCAGCAAAACCGGCACGGGTGAAGGCGTCGCGCAGCAGATAAGCGCTGCCCATCACGTTCGGCGCATGCTTGAGCACGTAAGTGTTGCCGGCGATCAGCGCAGGAACGGCGCCGCGCAGCACTTGCCAGATCGGGAAGTTCCACGGCATCACGGCAAGGATCGGGCCGAGCGGACGGTACTCGATGCGTGCCTTGCCGCCTTCAACCTGAGTCGGCTCCGCGTCGAGCATGGCCGGGCCGTTTTCGGCGTACCACTCGCACAGCTTGGCGCATTTCTCGATTTCGCCACGGGCCTGAGCGATCGGCTTGCCCATTTCTTGGGTGATCATGGTTGCCATGGCTTCAGCGGTGTCACGCAGCGCGCCAGCAAGGGCGGTGAGCAAACGCGAGCGATCCTTCAGTGGCTTGCGTTTCCATTTGCCGAAGCCGTAAGCCGCGCGGGTCAGCGCGGCGTCGAGTGCGGCGGCGGATTCAAAGGCGTAGTGGCCGATCTGCTCGCCGGTGGCGGGGTTGATCGAGATGGCGTGGGTCTGGCTGGAAATCTGGCTCATGGTCTCGTCCTGCATGTTCGTCGGATGAGCCTAGAGTAGGGTGGTGTTTGTTTTCTGGAAACTGAATAATAAAGATCGTTTCTTTCACGATTGGAGAATGACTGTGGATCTGGTGCAGCTGGAAATCTTCAAAGCCGTTGCCGAACACGGCAGCATCAGCGCCGCCGCCGCGCAGATCCACCGCGTGCCGTCGAACCTGACCACGCGGATCAAGCAGCTTGAGCAGGATCTGGGTGTCGATCTGTTCATTCGCGAGAAAAGTCGTCTGCGCCTGTCGCCGGCCGGATGGAGTTTTCTCGAATACGCGCGGCGCATTCTCGACCTGGTGCAAGAGGCCCGCGCCACCGTGGCGGGCGAAGAACCGCAGGGCGCGTTTCCTTTGGGTTCACTGGAAAGTACAGCAGCGGTGCGCATCCCCGAACTGCTCGCGGCGTATAACCAACTTCATCCGAAAGTTGATCTGGACCTGTCCACCGGGCCCTCGGGGACGATGATCGACGGCGTGCTCTCCGGGCGTCTCGCGGCAGCATTCGTCGACGGCCCGGTGCTGCATCCGACGCTGGAAGGCGTACCGGCCTTCGAAGAAGAAATGGTCATCATCGCGCCACTCAATCACGCCCCGGTAAAGCGTGCAGCGGATGTGAATGGCGAGAATATTTACGCCTTCCGCTCCAACTGCTCCTACCGTCATCACTTCGAAAAATGGTTCAGCACCGATGCCGCCGTGCCGGGCAAGATTTTCGAAATGGAGTCCTACCACGGCATGCTCGCGTGTGTCAGTGCAGGTGCTGGGCTGGCGCTGATGCCGCGCAAAATGCTGCAAAGCATGCCCGGTAGTGCGACGGTCAGCGTCTGGCCGCTGGCGAAGGATTTCCGCTATCTGACCACGTGGCTTGTTTGGCGACGGGGCACGGTGTCGCGCAGTTTGAGCATGTTCGTGCGGTTGCTTGAAGAGCGCGGGGTGGTGCGCGCGGAAGAGTGACTGCAGCTCTGAACCGCTGAAACCTCTAATCCCGAGAATCCGGGATCAGCGGTTTTTGGCGTTATGGCGTGCCGTTTCGGCCGTACAGGCGATAGCCCTCGCGTTGGTTCAGGCGTTCGTAATAGGCGCTGACGGCGGGCAAGTGCGGATGCTTGAGCGGTGTTTCGAACCAGCGGTTAACCGAGAGTCCGATCGGGATGTCCGCCAGTGAAAACTCGTTGCCGCTGACGTAAGCACCGGTAGATTCCAGCTGTCGATTCAGAATCTCCATGTTCTTCGACCATTGCTCGATCCCGACCGCCAGCGCAGTGCCGTCCTGATAATCAGGTGACTTGCGCACCAGCGACATCAGCGGATACGACCACGAGCGATTCAGTTCCGAAGCCTGCCAGTCAATCCACTGATCGACCCGCGCCCGGGCCATCGGCTCAGTCGGATACAGCTGCGCGCCACCATAGCGCGAGGCCAGATAACGAATGATCGTATTCGATTCCCACAACGTGAAATCGCCGTCCTGAATCACTGGCACCATGGCGCAGGGATTGAGCGCGAGGAACTCCGGCGTATGCGTCGTTTTGAACCCTGAACCCCAATCCTCCCGGTCGAACGGAAGCTGCAATTCGGCGCAGGTCCACAGCACCTTACGTACATTGATCGATGAGGCTTTGCCAAGTATTCGCAGCATCGGATGTCCTTTCCATCAGGTCGTCGGACGTAAAGAAATACCACACCGATACGAAGAAGGCCCGCACATGGCGGGCCTTCTTTTTTCATCCAATCAAATTACAGACTGCTCGCCAACTTCCCGCCCATCATCCTCCGACGATAGGACGTATCCCGATTCGCCAGCCAGAAGTACAGCGGCGACGTCACCAACAAGCCCACCAGCCACGACAGATCCGCGCCGTTGATGTGCGCCGACACCGGGCCGACGTACAGCGGCGTGTTCATGAACGGGATCTGCACGGCGATGCCGATCGCGTAGGCCAGCAAGGCCTGCGGGTTGTAGCGGCCGTAGATGCCGCCATCGACCTGGAAGATCGACTGGATGTCGTATTGGCCTTTGTGGATCGCGTAGAAGTCGATCAGGTTGATCGCCGTCCACGGCACAAGCACCACCAGCAGCACCAGAACCATGTCGACGAAGTGACCGATAAAGTCTTTAGAGGCGCCGACAGCGGCGAAGCAGCAGGCCAGCAACACGATGATCGAGATCACTGCGCGGCTCTTGGCGGTCGGGATCCAGCGGTAGGCGAAGGTCTGCACCAGAGTGATCAGCGACAGCACCGCGCCGTAAAGATTGAGGGCGTTGTGGCTGATCACGCTGAGCAGGAACAGCACCAGCATCAGTGGGCCAATCGAGCCAGTGGCCATTTTCACCGCGTCCATGGTGTCCATGCCAACCGGTGTGGCAAGCACGGCAACGGCACCGAAGATGAACGCCAGGCTTGAACCGAGCGCCGAACCCAGGTACGTCGTCCAGAACGTCGAGGAGACTTTGACGTCGGCCGGCAGGTAACGCGAATAGTCGGACACGTACGGCGCGAACGCGATCTGCCACAACGCGGCCAGCGACACGGTGGCCAGCCAGCCGGAGAGGTTGAAGCTGCCGCGGGTAAGGAAGTCATCGGTCTGGATGTGGGTGAAGATGTAGCCGAATCCCACAACGATGCCGATGCCCAGCACCCAGGTGCCGATGCGGTTGAGCACATGGATGAAGCGGTAGCCGATGATGCCGATGATCCCCGAACCCACGGCGCCGATGACAATGCCGACCGGCACTGGAACGCTGTCGACCACGCCGTGCAACGACTTGCCGGCAAGGACGATGTTGGAGGCAAAGAAACCGATGTACATGACGCCGGCAATCAACACCACCAGCAGCGCACCTAGGGAGCCGAACTGGGCGCGGCTCTGAATCATCTGCGGAATGCCCATCTGCGGGCCTTGCGCCGAGTGCAGCGCCATCAGCACGCCGCCGACCAGATGGCCGACGAGAATCGCGACGATGCCCCAGACCAGATTCAAGTGAAACAACTGCACGCCCAGCGCACCGGTGACGATGGGCAACGGCGCGATGTTACCGCCGAACCAGAGCGTGAACAGATCCCTGACCTTTCCGTGGCGATCTTCGGGGGGCACGTATCCTATCGTGTGTTTTTCAATCAGCGGAGCGGAGGATGCTGCAGGGGTAGCCATGACGAACTCCAAGGCAAGGATGAGTACGTGGACGTACTTCGGCAAGCGCCGGCACGGGCGGCGCAATTCTTGTTGAAGCGATCATGGGTAAAGCGTCGGGATAGATAAATTAGTAAGTTTGTTGCTACAGACGTTAAAAAAAATATGCTCTGGGGGAGGCGGTGCTCCGGTATGTTCGCCTCCAGTAGTCAGTGACCCTTTGTGATGATGGATTTACCTGCAAGCAGAGACTTATCTGCAATGAGGGTCCTGTGGTGAGGGGATTTATCCCCGATGGGCTGCGCAGCGGCCCCTCTTTTGACTTTAAAAACAGGGGCCGCTTCGCGCCCCATCGGGGATAAACCCCCTCGCCACAGCGTTCCTTTGATTTTCTGGAGATTCCCATGGCCGCCTATAACCTGCGCCAGCTCAAATACTTCGTCACCACCGCCGATTGCGGCAGCGTCGCCGAAGCCTCGCGCAAGCTGTACATCGCGCAGCCGTCGGTCTCCACCGCGATCAAGCATCTGGAAGAAAGCTTCGGCGTGCAGCTGTTCATCCGCCACCACGCCCAGGGCGTTTCGCTGACGCCGAGCGGCTCACGCTTCTACCGCAAGGCGCTGGAGCTGTTGCGCGTTGCCCACGAATTCGAACAAAACGCTTTGGCCGACAACGACGTGGTGTCCGGGCAGATCGATATCGGCTGTTTCGAAACTGTCGCGCCGCTGTATCTGCCGCGCCTGATCGCCGGCTTCAAAAAGCGCTGGCCCGGCGTGGAAATCCGCATCCGCGACGGCGAACAACAGGAATTGGTGCAAGCCCTGACCGCTGGCAGCATCGACGTCGCGATGATGTTCGAACACGACCTCGACAGCACCATCGAAACCACGCCACTGATGCCACCGCAGCAGCCGTACGCCTTGCTTCCTGCCAATCATCGCTTCGCGCAACAGGCCAAGGTCTCGCTGCATGATCTGGTGCTGGAACCAATGATCCTGCTCGACGTGGTGCCGAGCCGCACCTACTTCGTGAGCATCTTCGAAGAGCGCGGACTGACGCCGAATATCGTCTTCAGCTCACCGTCGATCGAGATGGTGCGCGGCATGGTCGGCAACGGTTTCGGCTTTTCGATTCTGGTGACCAAACCGTTCAGCGACTACACCTACGACGGCCAGCAAGTCGTCTGTGTGCCGTTGGCGGAAACGGTGACCGGTTCGGGCTTGTCGGCGGCGTGGTTGCGACGCGTGCAACTGACCAAACCGGTGCAGTTGTTTGTCGACCATTGCCGTGAGGAATTGGCCCGACTGTACGCTTGAGCGCAGTCGAGCCGGGTTTCAATCGCGGATATACGCCAGCACACGTTGGAGCATGTCATCGCAAGCACTCAGTTGATCGAGGCTGACAAACTCATCGGGTTTGTGGCCCTGATCCATGCTGCCGGGGCCGCAGACCACGGTGGCAATGCCCATGGCGTCGAACAGTCCGCCCTCAGTACCGAACGCCACCGTGCCGAATTCCGTTGAGCCGCAGAACGCCGCAATCAACTCGGCAGCCTGACTCTGCGCATCGGTGACCAGCCCTGGATAGGCCGACAACTCGCTGAAACGAATTTCACTCTGCGCACTGACCGCACGCATGCGCGGCAGTACTTCACGCTCGGCATAGCGCTTCAATGCTTCGGCGACCAAGGCTGGATCCTGCGAGGGCAGGGCGCGGATTTCGAAATCGAAACGGCAATCGGCCGGCACGATGTTCAGCGCTTTACCGCCGCTGATCACACCGGTTTGCACGGTGCTGTAAGGCGGATCGAAACGCTTGTCGTGATGCTCCGGCGCTTTCAGTTGCTGGCCGAGGCGCCCCAGCTCGCCGATCAGTTCGGCGGCGTACTCGATGGCGTTGACCCCAAGCGGGGCGTAGGCCGAATGGCACGGATGGCCGTGCACATCGCAGCGCATCGCCAGTTTGCCTTTGTGCCCGAGCACCGGTTTCAGTTCGGTCGGCTCGCCGATGATGCACAGCAGCGGTTTGACCGGACGTTGCTGCAGAACCCTGAGCAGCGAGCGCACGCCGAGGCAGCCGACTTCTTCGTCATACGACAAGGCGATGTGCACCGGGACGCGCAACGACGCCTGCACCAGCGCCGGCACCAAGGCGAGCACGCAGGCGATGTAGCCCTTCATATCCGCCGTGCCTCGGCCAAACAGCTTGCCATCGCGCTCAGTAAGTTCGAACGGTGGCAGCGTCCACGGCTGACCGTCGACCGGCACCACATCGGTGTGCCCGGACAGCACGATGCCCGGTTGATCCACCGGGCCGATCGTGGCGAACAGATTGGCTTTGCTGCGCTCGTCGTTGTAGATCAGCGCGCACGGTACGTCGAAGCCTTCGAGGTAATCGCGGACGAATTCGATCAGTTGCAAGTTGGATTCACGGCTGGTGGTGTCGAAACCCACCAGCGCTCTGAGCAACTCGACGCTGTTCATCGATCATCACCGGCGACGCCGTAACCCGGGGCTTTGGCCGGATCGAGCGCGCGGTCGATGTAGTCCTGCAACTGTGGTTGGTAGGCATCCCAAAGTTTTTGCAACTGACCGATCGGGTTTTCATCGGCCCAGTCGACGCGCAGATTGACGATCGGCCAGGTCTGTTCGCCGACCACCACGACCGCTGCCGAATGCACCGGGCCGGCTTCGCCACCGAGGGCTTGCGCGGCGTGCAGGGCTTTGAGCAGACGGTCGGCGAGTTGGCCTTCGCCGTCTTCAAAGGCGCTGACCATGGCTTCGATGACTGAGCGCCCGGCGAGCATGTTGCCGGCAGCGACGCACTGTTCGCCGGAGACCGCATTGTGCACGCCAAGGGTTTGCGAACCGCTGAAATGCGCGGTCTGGCCCAGATGATTGATCGCGGTGATCTGGCGGTACTGGCTGTAGCCGTTGCGCGTGAGAACTTTGTCCAGCGCGTCGTCCGGGGCCAGGCCTTGCTCCATCAGCGCGAGGACTTCCGGGCCGAGGGAGGGCAGGGTGATGTTCTGGCTCGATACCGCGCCGACGCCCGGCAGCAGCCATGGGCAGCGCGCGCCGACGGCGATGCTGGAGGAACTGATGGCGACACCGAACTGGCCGGTTTCGGCGCAGCGGGCTGCGATTGAAAAGGTCATCTGCTTACTCCTTTCTAGGAAGATGTTGTCCTTGAGGGCCTCATCGCTGGCAAGCCAGCTCCCACAGGTATTGAGGGGGTCACAAAATTTGGAACAACCCAAAACCCTGTGGGAACTGGCTTGCCAGCGATGGCCATAACGAGGTGTGATGCCTTACTCGGGAATCACTGCAATCACATCAATCTCCATCAACCACTGCGGTTGCCCCAGCGCCGACACCACCAGACCGGTGGAGATCGGGAACACGCCCTTGAGCCACTTGCCCACTTCGCCATACACCGCTTCGCGATAACGCGGGTCGATCAGGTAGGTGGTGGTCTTGACGATGTGGCTCATGTCGCTGCCGGCTTCTTCCAGCAGTTGCTTGACGTTGCGCATGGCTTGTTCCGCCTGCGCACGCGGATCACCCAGCCCCACCAGGTTGCCGTCGAAATCAGTGCCGACCTGACCACGCACATAGACGGTGTTGCCGGCACGCACGGCCTGACACAGGTCGTTGTCCAGCGTCTGGTTCGGGTAAGTGTCTTTGGTGTTGAACATACGAATGCGCGTGTGGGTTGGCTTGCTCATGTGCAGCTCCAGAATCAGGTTTGCCCGGCGCGATCGGCGCCGGAGCGAAAGAGGGAAATCAGGCGTCGACGGTGTCGGCGACTTTGTTGTGCGCAGGCGAGTGCAGTTCGGCTTCACGCTGCTCGGCATCGCGGTAGTCGAGATACTTGCGCTGGGTGGCGATGTGATCGGCGACGTGTTTGGCGTCGTGCCAAACACCCCAGATGAACGACGAGCCGCGACGCGACTGCCACGGCAAACCGAGGAAATACACACCCGGTTCGCTCGACACACCGCGCTGATGCACAGGCTTGCCTTTGTCATCGAACGCCGCGACTTGCAGCCAGGAATAATCCACGGCAAAACCAGTGGCCCAGATGATCGAGGTGATGCCAGCCTTGGCCAGATCGAGATCGGCCAGCGGATTTTTCACGCACTCAGGCTCTGGAAACGTTTCGCGAGCCTCCGGTTCTTCCGGCAGATCGAGGCCGTTACGCTCGATGTAGGCGTCGGCCGCATCCAGCAGCGCCAGATAGTTTTCGTCACCGCGATTGAGGTTGCCGACCAGATCCTGCTTGAAGGTCACCACACCGTTGTTGAACGATTCTGTGACGCCGACCAGGGTCATGCCGCGATGGGCCAGGCCACGGAAGTCGATGGTGCGGCCACCATGGGCACCACTGACTGCAATGGTCACATGCTCACGACCCGGTTTCATCGCCGCTTGATCCCACTCGCCGAGCACGCCCAGCCACCAGCAGAAATCACGGTTGCGATAAGCGCGAGGCGGGCGGTCGTGAGCGCCGACAGACAGGTAAACCTGCTTGCCCGAGCGCTGCAGTTCATCGGCAATCTGCACGCCCGACGAGCCTGCACCGACCACCAGCACTGCGCCCTGAGGCAGTTGCTGCGGGTTGCGATAGTCAGCGGAGTGGATTTGCAGCAGGCGTTCGTCTTGCGGGGCGATCGCGGGGATCACCGGTTTCTGAAACGGGCCGGTGGCGGCGACCACGCGGCTGGCTTCGATCACGCCTTCGGAGGTCTCGACGGTGAAACCGGGGCGACCGACATTGCGCACCACGCTTTTCACGTCGACGCCGGTACGAATCGGTGCGTTGAATTTCTTCGCATAGGCTTCGAAGTAATCGGCCACACGTTCTTTCGGGGCGAAACCGTCGGGGTCGACGTCATCGAATTCCAGACCCGGAAAGCGGTCGTGCCACGCCGGGCCGTTGGCGACCAGCGAATCCCAGCGCCCGGTGCGCCAGCGTTCGGCGATGCGATTGCGCTCCAGCACCAGGTGCGGCACACCGAGTTTGCTCAGGTGCTCGCTCATGGCTACGCCTGCCTGGCCGGCACCCACGATCAGCGTGTCTGTTTTTATTATTTCAGTGGTCATCTCTACATCCTTCCTAGCAAGGCAGTTGGATTCGGGCGCTGTTGGCTTGTCCGTTTGGCTTGAGGTCAGACTAGGGAGAGGGGCGATATCGGTAAAATATTATTAAGCTGGGATGTGAAGATAAAATTCTGATGCAGGGAGGTTAAGGCCTTTAAATCCGGGGGTTCTAGCAGTGGACGAACCTGCAACTACAAACAAAAATCTTCAACCAGCGTGCGATCCTGTGGCGAGGGGATTTATCCCCGTTGGGTCGCGAAGCGGCCCCTCTTTTGATTTCAAAAAAAGGGACTGCTGCGCAGTCCAACGGGGCGGTGCGACGTTTCGCTAAATCCCCTCACCACAGTGGTTACGGGAACCTTAGAGGGTTTATCGGTTGAGGAATGCCAGCAAATCTTCATTCAGTGCTTGTGCATGCGTCACCGCAAATCCATGCGGTGCCCCCGCATAAACCTTCAGCTCGGCGCCGTTGATCTGCGCAGCCGCCTGCTTACCCGTGGTTTCAAACGGCACGATCTGATCGCCGTCGCCATGAATCACCAGGGTTGGCACATCGATCTTGGCCATGTCCGGGCGGAAGTCGGTTTCCGAGAACGCCGTCACGCAGTCCACCGTGCCTTTAAGCGACGCCAGCAGTGCGACGTTGAGAGTTTGGGTGAGCACGCCGGCAGAAACGGTCTGGCCCTGATTGGTGCCATAAAACGGAGCCGCGAAGTCAGCGATGAACTGCGCACGATCCTTCAGCAAACCCGCCTTGATGCCGTCAAACACTGACTTGTCGACACCCTGCGGGAAGTCAGGCTTTTTGCCGAACAACGGCGTCACCGCGCCCAGCAACACAAGGCCAGCAACGCGTTCGCTGCCATGCCGGGCGATGTAGCGGCTGACATCGCCGCCGCCCATGGAGAAGCCCACCAGGGTGACGTCTCGCAGGTCGAGATGGTTGATCAGTTGCGCGATGTCGTCGGCGAAGGTGTCGTAGTCGTAGCCGTTCCACGGCTGTTCCGAGCGCCCGAAACCGCGACGGTCGAAAGCGATCGTGCGGTAACCGCGACTGCTCAGGTATTCCATCTGGTATTCCCACATGTCGGCATCCAGCGGCCAGCCGTGGCTGAACAGCACGGGCTTACCGCTGCCCCAATCCTTGTAATAGATTTCGATGCCGTCTTGAGTGAAGAACGTGCTCATGCAAACTCCTTGCGTCAGGGATCGCTCGTAAAGCCGAAATGGCCGACTTCACTATCGGCGCAAAGCGCGACGGCTACTTGTATGCAGGTGCTGGGTTATACAGGTGCTAATCCACAGCAGAGTTGTATGATGCTACCTTTGATCCGTCAGTGGAGTACCTTTCGTGAAGCGCAAAAGCCTGCAAGGCGCTGCCTGCCCGGTGGCGCGGACACTGGATCTGATCGGTGACTGGTGGTCGTTGCTGATCATTCGTGATGCGCTGGAGGGGATTCGGCGATTCAGTGATTTTCAGAAGAACCTGGACATCGCCAAGAACATGCTCAGCGCTCGGCTCAAGGGCCTGGTCGAGCAGGGCATCCTGCAAACGGTGCCCGCAGCGGATGGCGGTGCGCATAAGGAATACGTGCTGACCGAGCGTGGCAAAGCCCTGCAGACGGTGATCGTGGCGTTGTCGCAATGGGGTGGCGAATTCATGTACGCGCCGGGCGAGCCGGGCTCGGTGATGGTCGATGCGCAGCATCGCCAACCGCTGCGCAAGTTGGAGCTGATGGCCGAGGATGGTCGTGTGCTTGCACCGCAAGACGTGTCCACGCGGCTCGGCGTTGCGCATTGAGGTATATTTTCCGGGCTTGTTAGTGCCCAAGGATTACGTGCTTCGGGAGTTGGAGGCCGCGTTCGAAGCCAAGGACACCGACAGTGTTGAATGTGTGCAGGTCTTTGCGGCGACTGTCCCAGGCGCAGATTCCTGTTTTATCCGAGCGTGCGGCCAGATTGTCAGCCGCGATGAGTTGACCCTGATCCAGCAGAGGAGGCCGGAGTAAATGTCGTTATCCGCAATGATCATTTCCTCAAGAAAACTAACCGTAGAAGATTTCAGAGCGGCTGTTCTCGCCGCCGGTGGATTCGTTAACACTGGCGGGAAGCCTCGGGGGACAATCGGTGAAGGCGACTCGGATATATGGCTGTCATTGCTTCCGGAGTATTGGTTTTACGAGATGTACGACAGCGAAGATCGTCTGGAGTGGCAGAACGTATTGGGTGATCCTCCCCAATCGCTGATTGAAATAAACCTTGACCATACACAACACTCGAGATTGATGTACCGGGTGTTCTTTTTGAGCGTTGCGAAACTCTGGCCTTGTATTTTGTCCGACGTCGACGATGCTCTGCTGTCCGGTGATCAGGTTGCTCAAAAATATGGGTGTTGAGTAGAGCGCGTTAGCCGATTCGCTTGAGAAGTTGAGGTGGCATCGCAGCGAGTGGCTGTGAGGCTGGCTCGCTTTCTCGTCAAAGGGCTGTTTAATTGTGATCCGCCGTGGGGGAGGGGAATGTCTGATGGCGTGCGAGCAGTGTGGCGCAGGATTGGTTGCTTTTAAGGCTGGCCGCACTCAGGGCTTACAGTGTGTCCAGTGTGGCGCATCGGTGGTGACCACCCATTTTTCGCCTGTGGAAATGGATGAGACCCAATATGAGGTGCACTGTCGCGGGGACTATCGAGATCAGGCGCATGTCAGAGCGGTAGCAGGAGCGACCGGTGGCAATCTTTTAGAGGCAAGAACTTTGCTGCAGCAGGACCTTCCTCTAGTGATGGTCGGTCAGGCGCAAGAGGTTTTAAAGGTTCGAAAGAGTCTTCTGGCTGCTGGAGTGACTTGCGAAATCCGCCCCGAATTTCATTGGCAATAAAGTTGTCAGGACTGTTAAAAAAACGCCCCGAATCAATCGGGGCGTTTTCATTGGCCAGGCCTGATCAGCAGATCACTCAGCGAAACGCCGGCACCACGTGCTTGATAAACAGCTCCAGCGACTTTTTCTTCTCTTCATGCGGCAAGCTGTTGTCGCACCAGAAACTGAACTCATCCACGCCCAGCTCCTGGTAGTACTTGATGCGCGGAATAATCTCTTCCGGCGTACCGATCATCGCGGTCTTGTGCAGGCTTTCCAGCTCGAACTCAGGACGTCCGGCAAACTTTTCTTCCGGGCTTGGCGCGAGGAAACCGTTGACCGGCGTTTGCTTGTTGCCGAACCACGCATCGAAGGTGCGGTAGAAGCGCGAGATCGCTTTGGCGCCGACTTTCCAGCCGTCCGGATCGTCGGCAGTGTGTACGTGGGTGTGGCGCAGCACCATCAATTGCGGGCGCGGCACGTCCGGGTTGTTGTCCAGCGCCGTCTGGAATTTGTTCTTCAGGTCGAGGACTTCTTCGTCGCCCTTCATCAACGGTGTGACCATGACGTTGCAGCCGTTGGCCACGGCGAAGTTGTGCGAATCCGGGTCGCGAGCGGCGATCCACATCGGTGGGTTCGGCTGCTGAATCGGCTTCGGCACGCTGGTCGAAGTGGGGAATTTCCAGATGTCGCCGTCGTGGGCGTAATCGCCTTGCCACAGGGCGCGGACCACCGGAACCATCTCGCGCAGCGCCTGGCCGCCGCTTGAGGCAGGCATGCCGCCGGCCATGCGATCGAATTCAACCTGATAGGCGCCACGGGCCAGCCCGACTTCCATGCGACCGTTGCTGATGACGTCGAGCAGGGCGCATTCACCGGCGACCCGCAACGGGTGCCAGAACGGCGCAATGATGGTGCCGGCGCCGAGATGAATGGTGGTGGTTTTCGCCGCGAGGTAGGCCAGCAGCGGCATCGGGCTTGGCGAGATGGTGTATTCCATGGCGTGGTGTTCGCCAATCCACACGGTGCTGAAACCGCCGGCCTCGGCCATCAGGGTGAGTTCGGTCAGGTCTTCGAACAGTTGGCGGTGGCTGACGCTTTCGTCCCAGCGCTCCATGTGTACGAACAGGGAAAATTTCATGACGCTACCTCGGATCTTTTGTTGATGGCCGGTCGTTTGCGGGCCTGTGTCACTGGCATGAGCGCTGAACGCTCGCAAGTCTTCTCACCATTCAAGCACGCCTTCGAGGACGGCTGGTCGGTTGATTGAATATTGGTATACCATAATACGGAATATCCGCAAAATATTTCTGACCGACACTTCGAACAAGGAAGGCGCAGTAGATGAACATAAAACAAAAATTGACCATGGCGTTCGCGGTGATCGCCAGCCTGCCGGTGTTGCTGGTGGCACTGCTGATCATCCTCAACGTACGCGATGGTGCGCGGGACACCTTTATCGACAGCACCGGGAGGGAGGTGCGTCAGGTCGAAAACGCCATGCAGCTGTTCTTCGAAGGTATCAGCCAGAACGTGGCGTATCTGGCTGAACATCCGCAATTGCAGGGGATTGATGGCAGCCTCAAGCGCTACCTGAGCAGTGATGCCGAGCAGATCCCGGTGGGGCCGCAGGATCAGCAGGTATTCAGTTTGTTCGCTGGACTGGCCAAGGCCCATCCGGCTTACACCTATCTGTCGTTGGGCACGCAGGAGGGCGGTTATCTGTTCTGGCCGGGTGACCCGAAGCTGGCCAGTTACGATCCGCGCACGCGGCCCTGGTACAAAACCGCGATGGCCAATCCTGGCAAAACCCTGCGCACCGACGCCTATTATTGGGCGGCCGATGACGTGGTGCTGGTGAGTACTGTGCGCAGCTTCAACAATCAGTTGGGCAGCAACGCCGGTGTGGTAAACATCGACGTGTCGCTCAAGCAACTGACCGATCTGGTCAAGCAGATCCGCCTCGGCGACAGTGGTTACCTGATGCTGATGGAAGCCAACAACACCGTGCTGGTCGACCCCAGCGATCCGGCGCACAACTTCAAAAAACTCAACGATCTGGGCGATGGCTACAAACAACTGGCCGAGGCCGGCAAGGGCTTGGTGGAAGTGGAATTGGCCGGCGAGCGTTACATGGCGCTGGTCTGGCCATCGGAGACACTGGGCTGGCGTTTTGTCGGGCTGGTCAAGGCCAGTGAAGTCATGGCCGGCGCCACGCGGCTGACGTGGATCATCGGCGCCATCGCGGTGGTGTGCGCGTTGCTGTTTGCCATGGCCGGTGCGTGGTTTGCCGGGTTGATGGTCAAGCCGATCCGTGGTGTGGCCAGCGGTCTGGAAGGCATTGCCCAAGGCGAAGGCGATCTGACCGCGCGGCTGACGGTGCGCGGGCAAGATGAAACCGCGCAACTCGCGGGCTGGTTCAACCAGTTTCTTGAGGCGATCCGTACCCTGATTCAGCGCATCGGTCAGGCGGCCGGGCAGATCCACAGTAGCTCCGGCAGCGCTACCGAGGTTTCGGCGGAAATGGCCGAAGTCGCCTTGCGGCAGCGCGAGGCGGTCGAGATGGTCTCGACGGCATTTCATGAAATGGTCGCCACCTCCAACGAGGTCGCGCGTTCGTGCAGCCAGGCAGCGGACTCGGCCGATAACGGCCAGCGTCAGGCGCACACCGGGCAGCAGCAGATCGATGCGGCGGTGAGCAATGTCGGCCGGCTGAGTCAGGAGATCGGTCACAGCGCCGAGTCGATGCAGCAGCTGGAGAAGGACAGCAACGATATTCAGTCGATTCTCGGCACCATCCGTTCGATTGCCGAGCAGACCAACCTGCTCGCGCTCAATGCGGCGATCGAAGCGGCGCGAGCGGGCGAGCAGGGCCGTGGATTTGCGGTGGTTGCCGATGAAGTCCGGGCGCTGGCCAAACGCACGGCGGATTCCACCGGCGAGATCGACGCGCTGCTGGGTAATCTGGCGCGACGCACCCATCAAATGGGCAAGCAGATGCACGCCAGCCTCGAGGTGTCGCAGGAGACCGTGGTGTCGATCAATGAGGCGCGGGCGAGTTTCGAGTTGATTCGCGAGTCGGTGGACGTGATCCGCGACATGAACACGCAGATCGCCACGGCGGCGGAGGAGCAGCATCAAGTAGCCGAAGACATCAATCGGCACATCAGCCAGATCCATGGCGATGCGCAGTTGGTGGCCAGTCTGGCGGATTCAACCCGCCAGGACGCGCAAAACCTGACGGCGTTGTCACAGACATTGAATCAACTGGTGAGCCGCTTCCGCACCTGACCGCGCCAGCCCAAATACCAAAAAACCTGTGGGAGCTGGCTTGCCAGCGATGGCGTCATCAAAGTCAACATTAATGCTGACTGCACTGACGCTATCGCTGGCAAGCCAGCTCCCACAGGGTTATGTGTTGAAAAGAGGATCAGGCCACAGCGGGCAGGGCGCCCATCTTGCCGTGGCAGTACACCAACGGCCCGGCAACTTGTTCGGGCACGATCAGGTTCTTCACTGCGCCGACCATGATCGCGTGGTCACCCCCTTCATATTCGCGCCACAGCTCGCACTCGATCACTGCCGTTGCATTGGCCAGAATCGGGTTGCCCAACTCGCTCAACGTCCACTCGATGCCTTGCGCCTTGTCCTTGCCTTTACGGGCGAAGGCGTAGGCTTCGCTTTGCTGGCCGCCGGACAAAAGGTGAATGGCAAAACGTTTGTTCTTGATCAGCACTGGATAGGAATCGGAGCTGTAGTTGGGGCAAAACAGCACCAGCGCCGGGTCCATCGACAATGAACTGAACGCGCTGGCCGTTAGGCCGACGATCTGGCCATCGTCGTCCAGCGTAGTGATGACAGTGACGCCGGACGGGAACGAGCCCATGACTTGTTTGTAGATGGCAGCATCGATCATTGGGTGGTCCTCGGGTGGTGTGACGCGGTTTTTATGTGTTTGTAGGTCTGATGGTATACCGTAATACATTCTTTGCAAGGGATTTTCAGGTGAACCGATAAACGTGCTGCTTTCGTCGGAAAGTCAATGTTTACGGGGCTTTCACCTGGTCAGAGGCGTGCGGAATCAGCGAGGATGGCGGATCAGATAGCGTTCAAATTAGCGGATCAGTCTTGTGCAAAGTTTGGAATACCATAATATGGTTTGCATCTGAGGGGCGACCAGAGAGTCCCCCCGGTTTGGCTTCATACAACGATAAGAACAGACAAACTCGAGTTCATGCATATGTCCCAGATGTCCCGGCAAGATCCGTTGATCGAGAATCATACGGTCGACTACGTCCCACTCGCGGAACGCCACGGGAAGGCCCGCGACCTGTTCACCCTTTGGTTCAGCACCAACATTGCGCCACTGCCCATTGTCACCGGCGCCATGGTGGTTCAAGTGTTCCATCTCGATTTGTTCTGGGGGCTGCTGGCGATTGCGCTGGGGCACATGATCGGCGGCGTGGTGATCGCGCTGGCGTCGGCCCAGGGCCCGCGCATGGGCATTCCGCAGATGGTCCAGAGCCGCGGTCAGTTCGGCCGCTATGGTGCGCTGCTGATCGTGTTTTTTGCGGCGATCATCTACATCGGCTTCTTCATTTCCAACATCGTGCTGGCCGGTAAATCCATCGTCGGCATCGCGCCGTCAGTGCCGGCGCCGCTGAGCATTTTGATCGGTGCGTTGGCGGCCACGGCGATTGGCGTGATCGGCTACAACTTCATTCACACGCTGAACCGCATCGGTACCTGGGTGATGGGTAGCGCGTTACTGGCTGGTTTCATCTACATCTTTGCCCATGACTTGCCGGCGGACTTCTTTACGCGCGGCAGTTTCAACCTGTCGGGCTGGCTGGCGACGGTGTCGCTGGGGATCATCTGGCAGATCAGTTTCTCGCCGTACGTCTCTGACTATTCGCGTTACCTGCCGGCCGATATTGGTATCGCCAAGCCGTTCTGGGCGACGTATCTGGGCGCGACGCTGGGCACGATTTTGTCTTTCACGTTTGGCGCCGTGGCCGTGCTGGCGACGCCGGAAGGCACTGAAGCGATGGTCGCGGTCAAGCAGTCCACCGGGTGGCTGGGTCCGATTCTGATGGTGCTGTTCTTGCTCAATATCATCAGCCACAACGCGCTGAATCTGTACGGCGCGGTGCTCTCGATCATCACCTCGATCCAGACCTTCGCCAGCCAATGGACGCCAAGCATTAAGGTGCGCGTGGTGCTGTCGAGCGTGGTGTTGGCCGGTTGCTGCGTGGTGGCGCTGGGGGCTTCGGCGGATTTCATTTCCGAGTTCATCGGTTTGATTCTGGCGCTGTTGCTGGTGCTGGTGCCGTGGGCTTCGATCAACCTGATCGACTTCTACCTGATCAAGCGTGGCTGCTACGACATCACCTCGATCTTCCAGGCTGACGGCGGCATCTACGGTCGCTTCAATCTGCACGCGATCGTTGCCTACTTCATTGGCATCATTGTGCAGTTGCCGTTTGCCAACACTTCGCTGTACGTAGGGCCTTACGCCAATCTGGTGGATGGTGCGGACTTGTCTTGGCTGGTTGGTCTGGTGGTTACTGTGCCGCTGTATTACTGCCTGGCGACACGTGGCCAAGCGCAGCAGAGCAGGGTGGCAAAACTGGGCTACACAGACTGAGTCCCCCCGCAGCCAAAACTGTGGCGAGGGGATTTATCCCCGATCGGCTGCGAAGCAGTCGTGAAATCAGCGAATGCGTTCCTCCCTGGGATTGAACGGGGGGCGCTTCGCAGCCCATCGGGGATAAATCCCCTCGCCACAAGTGATTTGCAGGATGCTCGCGCATCCGGGTGGTCATTCATATTGGCCACATCGATCCCCTTTTGGCCCATCCCCCACTGTGATCCGTCTACGCTGTCGGCAAGAATCAAAACCACAACTAGACGCTGGACCTTTTTACCCCGGCTACCCTTACAGCCGCTGCCGTGTACAGAACATAAAAACCATCGAACTCACGCCGCATTCTGGGGATACAACCATGGTCACGATGAAACGCATTCTGGGTGCCACCGTGTGTGGGCTGACGCTGCTGGCCAGCGCCGTCCAGGCCGAGCAACGCGAACTGCGGGTATACAACTGGGCGGATTACATTCTGCCGTCGGTGCCCAAGGATTTTGCTGCAAAAAGTGGCATCAAAGTGATCTGGGATACCTTCGACACCAATGAATCGCTGGAAGCCAAACTGCTCACCGGCAACTCCGGCTACGACCTCGTCGTGCCGTCGAACCAGTTCCTCGAAACGCAGATCAAGGCGGGCGTGTTCCAGAAACTCGACAAGTCGAAACTGCCGAACTGGAGCCACCAGGATCCGGAGCTGTTGAAACTGCTGGGCAAGAACGACCCGGGCAACCAGTACGGCGTGCCTTATATGGTCGGCACCGTGCTGATCGGCTTCAACCCGGCCAAGGTCAAGGCTGCGCTGGGCGATAACGCGCCGGTCGACAGTTGGGATCTGGTGTTCAAGCCGGAGAACATGGAAAAGCTCAAATCCTGCGGCGTAGCAATGCTCGATTCACCGACGGAAATTCTGCCGCTGGCCCTGCATTATCTGGGGCTCGATCCAAACAGCCAGAACCCCGCCGATTACGAGAAAGCCAAAGAGCTGATGCTCAAGGTTCGCCCCTACGTGACCTACTTCAACTCGGCCAAGTACATGACCGACATCGCCAACGGCGACATCTGCGTGGCCATCGGGTATTCGGGCAGTTTCTACCAGTTCGGCAACCGTGCCAAAGAGGCGAAAAACGGTGTCGTGGTCGACTGGCGCTTGCCGAAGGAAGGCGCGCCAATCTGGTTCGACACCTTCGCGATTCCGAAGAGCGCGAAAAATGTCGAAGAGGCTCACGAATTCCTCAACAACTTGCTTGATCCGAAAGTGATCGCGCCCATCAGTGACTTCCTCGGCTACCCGAATGCGAACAAGGATTCGATCCCGCTGATCAACAAGGAAATCACCGATAACCCGAACCTGACACCAACGCCGGAGGCGCTGAAAAACCTCTACGTCGTCCAGCCATTGCCGCAAAAACTGGAACGCGTACGCACCCGCGTCTGGACCAACATCAAATCCGACAAATAACCCTCTGTTTCTATTACATCGCCGGATCGTGAAAACAACCCGTGTAGGAGCTGCCGCAGGCTGCGATCTTTTGACTTTGTTTTAAAAGACAAGATCAAAAGATCGCAGCCTGCGGCAGCTCCTACAGGAGGTTTGTGCGGTTCTCTTTGCGGGAGATGAGCAGGCTCAACAGGACCGAGCCGAGAATCACCCCACCCACTACCGCCAGCGACCACTCCACCGGCATGTGCAGCCACGGCATCAACACCATCTTGGCGCCGATAAATACCAACACAATCGCCAGCCCATACTTGAGAAAATGAAAGCGCTCAGCCATGTCCGCCAGCAGGAAGTACAGCGCCCGCAGGCCCATGATCGCGAAGATGTTCGAGGTGAAAATGATGAACGGGTCAGTGGTCACAGCGAAGATCGCCGGGATGCTGTCGACCGCAAACATCAAGTCGCTCGCTTCGATCAACACCAACACCAGAAACATCGGCGTCGCCCAACGCACGCCGTTTTGCAGAATGAAAAACCGCTCGCCATGAAAGCCGCTGGTAATGCGCAAATGCCCGCGTACCCAGCGCAGCAACGGATTGTTGTCGAGATCCGGTTGTTGCTCGGCGAAAACCAGCATCTTGACCCCAGTGATGATCAGGAACACACCGAACGCGTACAGCAGCCATGCGAACTGCGACACCAGCCACACGCCGGCGAAGATCATCGCCGCGCGCATCACAATCGCCCCGAGCACGCCGTACAGCAGCACCCGTCGCTGCAACTCGGGCGGCACGGCGAAGTAGCTGAAGATCATCACGAAGATGAACATGTTGTCGATCGACAGCGATTGCTCGATCAGATAACCGGTGAGAAATTCCAGAGTCTTCTGCCGGGCGATATCCGCGCCGAACGTGCCGTTCAGGTACCACCAGAGCAGGGCGGCGAAGCTCAGCGCTAACAAGCACCAGGCAATGACCCAGGACAAGGCTTCGCGCACTGACACCCGATGCGCCTTGCGTCCGCCGAAAACAAACAGGTCCAATGCCAGCATCGCTAGCACGAAGACGACGAAGGCGGCCCACATCCAGGGTTCGCCGATGTTGATGTGAGTGGCTGGCATGTCACGCTCCCTCTCTGTGATTCGATTAGGCTCAGACGAAGCCATGCTAGCGGCGCGTTGGCGGGCAAGAAAAATCGTTTATTTCTGCGGTAGAGTTCGATAAAAACGAAGTCTCGGGCCAACAGGGGCATCCGATTCTTTCCTCGATTTTCGGGTCGCACCGTTGGTGTCACCCTTACGGAGCGGCATTTTCAGCCATGCAAACCGACATTCTCGAACCGCAAGCCGTGTGCAGCCCGATCACCCGCAGCGCGATTTTTATCGTCGCGACACTCAATGAGGGGGCCGACGCCGCCGCAACCGTGAAAGGCTGGTGCGGTGATGTTGCCGGACTGGTGCGGTCGGTCGGCAAGCGCGTGCCGTCAGGCAATCTGACCTGTATCTGCGGCTTTTCCTCGAACGCCTGGGATCGCCTGTTCAGCCACCCGCGCCCGGCGTCCCTGCACAGCTTTCGCGAATTCGGTGGAGAAGGGCGCCACGCACCGTCAACTCCGGGCGACCTGCTGTTGCACATCCGTGCCGATCAGATGGACCTGTGCTTTGAACTGGCCACGCAAGTCATGGCCGTGCTGGGCAACGTCGTCACCGTGGTCGACGAGGTGCAGGGTTTCCGCTATTTCGACATGCGCAGCATCATCGGTTTTGTCGACGGCACGGAAAACCCGGTCGGGCGCAAAGCGGTCAATTTCACCATCGTCGGTGACGAAGATCCGGACTTCAGCGGCGGCAGCTATGTGCTGGTGCAGAAGTACCTGCACAACATGACTGCGTGGAATTCGCTGAGTGTCGAAGCGCAGGAACGGGTGATCGGTCGCAAGAAACTCTCCGACATCGAACTGGACGAATCGGTGAAGCCGAGCAACTCGCACAGTGCGCTGACGACGATCACCACGGCGGAGGGCGAGGAAGTGAAGATCCTCCGTGACAACATGCCGTTCGGGCGGCCGGGCGCTGGCGAATTCGGCACATTCTTTATCGGTTACGCACGCAAGCCTGAACCGATGGAGCAGATGCTGGAGAACATGTTTGTCGGCAAGCCGGTGGGCAACTATGACAAGTTGCTCGACTTCAGCACCGCCGTCACCGGCGGCTTGTACTTCGTACCTTCAGCCGATCTGCTGGAAGAACTCGCGGAGCGTTGATCAGCGAAAAAACTCCCCCGGCGTTTCGCCAAACTGTTGTCGGAACGCCGCGATAAACGCCGACGTCGAGTCGTAGCCGCAGGCCAGCGCCACATCGGTGACGCGTTCGCCTTTCTCCAGCGGCGTCAGCGCCCCGAGCAAGCGCAGGCGTTGACGCCAGGCGCGGAAGGTCAGGCCGGTGTCGCGCAGGAACAGGCGGGTGAGGGTTTTTTCAGTGACGCCGAATTTCTCACTCCAGTGGCTCAGCGTGGTCTGTTGTTCCGGATGTTGTTCCAGGCTCTGATAGATCTGCCGCAATCGTGGGTCCTGCGGCAGCGGCAGCATCAGATCGATCTGCGGGGCGTCGGCCAGTTGATCAAGGATGACCTGGGCCAGACGTCCATGCGGGCCACTCTGGTCGTATTCCACCGGGACCTGACTGAACGCGCGAATCAACTCTCTGAGCAAATCGCTTACGCCAAGTACATGACAGCGGTCGATCGCCCATCCGGCAACGCTGCAATCGATGTACAGACTGCGCATTTCGGTGTGCGGCGAGCTGAACACCCGATGCGGCACACCCGCCGGAATCCACACGGCGCGCTCCGGCGGGGCGACGAAGCGTCCTGCGCTGGTCTGTATTTCCAGTACGCCCTGAATCGCGTAAGACAACTGCACCCACGGATGACTGTGGCGCCGGGTCAGGGCGCGATTGGGCAGCGATTCGGTGCGCCCGTACAGCGGACGCGGCAGGCTGGGCAGCCCGGGAATGCTGCGCCGAACGCTTTTGTCATGTCCTTTAGGCGGCATCTTGTGGCCCTTCGGCGTTAGTCGGTAATTTGCAGTCACGTTAGAGTTGTCGGCACGCACTGGCAACCCCCGGATGAATACACCATGACGCGCCCCAGATTTTTACCCGACAATTTCACCCTCACGCTGGTCGGCGTGGTCCTGCTGGCGAGTTTTCTGCCGGCCAGCGGCCAGGTCGCGGTCGGCTTCGGCTGGCTGACTAACCTGGCGATTGCCCTGCTGTTTTTCTTGCATGGCGCCAAACTGTCCCGTGAATCGATCATTGCCGGCGCCGGCCACTGGCGCCTGCACTTGCTGGTATTCGGCCTGACCTTTGTGCTTTTCCCGTTATTGGGCCTGGCGCTGAAACCACTGCTGTCACCGATGATCGGCGACAAGTTGTACATGGGCATGCTGTATCTCTGCGCACTGCCCGCCACGGTGCAGTCGGCGATTGCTTTCACTTCTTTGGCGCGGGGCAATATTCCGGCGGCGATTTGCAGCGCGGCGGCGTCGAGTCTGTTCGGGATTTTCCTCACGCCGTTGCTGGTGACCCTGCTGCTCAACGTCCACGGTGATGGCGGCTCGACGCTTGATGCAATCCTGAAAATCAGCGTGCAATTGCTGTTGCCATTCATTGCCGGGCAGATCGCCCGTCGCTGGATCGGCGCGTGGGTCGGGCGCAACAAGAACTGGCTGAAGTTCGTCGATCAGGGTTCGATTCTGTTGGTGGTTTACGGTGCGTTCAGCGAGGCCGTCAACGAAGGCATCTGGCATCAGATTCCGCTGATCGAGTTGCTGGGGCTGGTGGTGGTCTGCTGCATTCTGCTGGCGCTGGTGCTGCTGGCCTCGACCTTGTTGGGCAAGGTGTTTGGCTTCAATCAGGAAGACCGCATCACCATCCTGTTCTGCGGTTCAAAAAAGAGCCTGGCCACCGGCGTGCCGATGGCGCAGGTGCTGTTTGCCGGCAGCACGATTGGCGTGCTGATCCTGCCGTTGATGCTGTTCCATCAGATTCAGTTGATGGTCTGTGCCGTCCTGGCCCAGCGCTACGCAAAGCGCCCGGAATCGGTGCCGGAACTGATGGCCCAAGTCGACCCATAACACACCGTCTACGTGTAGGAGCTGCCGAAGGCTGCGATCTTTTGATCTTGTCTTTAAAAACAAAGTCAAAAGATCGCAGCCTGCGGCAGCTCCTACAGAGTTCCTGCGTATTTCACGGCTGCCGCCCGCGAGGGCACGTTTAACGTGCGCAACAACGAAGACACATGAATCCGTACCGTGAACGGTGAAATATCCAGTTCGCGGGCGATTTCCTTGTTGGTCTTGCCTTGGGCAATCAAGCGCAGCACGTCCTGCTGACGAGGCGTGAGGGCGGCGCCGGTTTCAAGCGGCAACAAGCCCGAAGGCGCAAACTTCACCAGCACCTCACCTTCACGAATCGCCAGAATCGCCTGACCGATTTCATCGGGGGCAATGTTCTTGCCGATAAAACCGTCGATCCCGGCGGCCATGACTTCGCTGATCAGCGACTCATCATCCACCATCGACACCACTATCAACGTGGTACGCGGCAAGCGTCGACGCAGTTCGGCCAACTGGCTGACGCAGGTCAGCCCAGGGAACCTGAGATCGAGAATCAGCGTCTCGGGTTCGTCACCCAAGGGCAGCAGGGCCAGTACGGCGTCGAGGTCACCGGCTTCGTCGATAACGGCTTCGGGCAGCAAACGCTGAACCGTGTGCAGCATTGCTTCGCGAAACAGCGGGTGATCGTCGGCTATGATAATTCGGCAGGTCATGGCGTGACCCTCCCTGGGTCAGGCATTACTCAAGGCATGCACCTTAGCACCGGGCGCGAAGGTTGCCTGTAGGCTGATTCGGAAACTGACGATTGCCGCACAAGGACGTTTCCCATGAAGTTCGAGAAAAACACCGAACTCGACCAGGCCAATCTGCGCATTATCATCGCCAGTATTGCCGTGGTTTACATGCTCATCCTCGGTTTTTTGCCGGGCCAGCGCTTCGATACGTATCTGCCGGTGGTCACCTACATCTTTGTGTTTTTGCTGGCTTCGATCGGCTTGCGTCAGGCGATTGCGCGTTGGCCGGGGCATTATCCGGCGCGGCGGATTTTCGCCATGGTCCACGATTACACCGGCACCTGCTTTGGCCTTGTGGTCGGTGGCGAGGCGGCGTTGCCGCTGTATGCGGTGATCATCTGGGTCAACCTCGGCAATGGTATGCGCTATGGCTCGCGTTATCTGGCGATTGCCACGGCATTGGCGTTGCTGGCGCTGGTGTGTGTTTATCGCCTGACCCCGGTGTGGCAGGCGCAACCGTTCATGGTGTTGATGCTGATCATCACCAGCACGGTGATCCCGTTTTATGCGCACTTGCTGTTGGAGCGTACGCGCAAGGCCTCCGAAGAGGCGGTGGCGGCGAATCTGGAAAAGTCGCGGTTTCTTGCCCAGGCCAGTCATGATTTGCGCCAGCCTATTCACTCTATCGGCCTGTTCACCGCGTGCCTGCGTGAGTCACGATTAGGCGATGAGGAGCGGCGTCTGGTCGACAATATCGACCGTTCATTGCTCAATGTTTCACAGCTGTTTCGCTCGATTCTCGATCTGTACACCCTCGATAACGGTCGCGTCCTGCCGAAACTGCAAAGTGTGAATCTGGGCGAATGGCTGGCGGAGCTGATTCGCCAGAACGCTGAAGCCGCACGTTGGGCCGGCGTTGAGCTGCGCTTGCGACCTTGCCCGTACTGGGTTCAGACCGATCCGGCACTGCTGGCGACCATGGTGCAAAACGTGTTTTCCAACTGCTTCAAATACGGTGCGCATCGGCCGGTTTTGATCGGCGTGCGTCGGCGCGGGGCAGGGCTGGCCATCGTGATTTATGACCAAGGCCACGGAATTGCCGAAGAGCATCTGGCCAAGGTGTTCGAGGAGTTTTATCGGGTGCGGCAAGTGCGTGACAAAGACGTCGAAGGCGTGGGGCTGGGGCTGGCGATCGTCAAGCGTCTGGGAGAGTTGATCGGCGTAAGTGTTGCCCTGCGCTCGCGGCTCGGGCGGGGAACGGCGGTGACCTTGTACGGGTTGCCGATCACCTCACCGCCGCAGTCAGCGGTCAATCGGGATGAGGCGCGTCAGGTCGGTTTGCTGACCGGGCTGAAGGTGTGTCTGGTGGAGGATGATCGCAACGTATTGCTCGCGACTTCGGCGCTGTTGGAGCGTTGGGGCTGCTCGGTGCAGGCGGAGCTAAGTGCGCAGAATCTGGTTACCGACTGCGACATCATCGTTGCCGACTATGACCTCGGCACCCACGCTACCGGAATCGAATGCATCGACGATGTGCGCAGGCAACGCGGTTGGGCCGTGCCAGCGATGATCATCACCGGACATGACGTCGAAAAAATCCAGGCAGCCCTGCACGACCGTGACATCGCCATTCTGTCCAAACCGGTACGCCCGGCCGAACTGCGCGCGACCTTGCGAGCCCTGCGCGATCGCCAGCCCGAACTCACCGAAAATGCCTTGTAGGTGTCCATGGGTCTGTAGGCGCTGCGGCACGCTGCGATCTTTTGATGTTGATGAGAAGAGCAAGATCAAAAGATCGCAGCCTCGTTGCACTCGACAGCTCCTACAGGGTCAAGCGTCTAGCGTTTGCACAGGTAATCCTGGGTGATGGTGGTCTGCAGGCAGTTGTACTGGCCCATGGTGCGGCAGATGTTTTTCTCGGAGCCGGTGACCTCGGCGTTTTTGTAGCCCCAGGTCTTGCAGCGTTGCGCGGCGACGGTCAGGCCTTGTTCGGCGCTGGTCTGGCCGCTTTCGAATTGGCCCAGTTCATAAGAGACCTGGACGACGCCATCGTTTTTGCTGCCGCCAGTGGCTTCCCATTGTTTCGGCGTGGCGCAGCCAGTGAGGAACAGGGCGCTAAGCGTGAGTGTTGCGATCAGGGATTTCATAGTGTTTCTTCCTTGGTGTTGTTCTGATTTCCAGGCACAACGATCCGCACGCTGCGAACAGGCAACGTCGAGGAGCATCGGGGATGCGGGGAATATAACGCCAGGTGAGGAGGCGGTCGATTAGCACAAATGTGCTAGTGCGGTGCTCAACAGGCGGCTCGTGGGAACCGCCCGTTGGGCCAAGGGATGATTACTGAGGGCTGTTGAACTGGTCGGAATAACTGCCTGTCATCAATGCGGAGGCGACCCGATCAGAGCCGACGCCGACCCGCGAATAGGCAACTCGGTTGACACCGGTACGATCAGCGCCATCAGCCGCCAATGCGCCTGCACCGACATGATCGGCACCATCAGAAGCGACTGCGCCCGCACCGACATGCTCAGCCCCGTCGGAAGCGACCGCGCCCGCACCAACATGGTCAGCCCCATCAGAAGCCACCACGCCTGCACCGACATGATCGGCGCCGTCAGAAGCCACCGCGCCTGCACCAACATGGTCGGCGCCGTCAGACGCCACCGAGCCTGCACCGACATGATCGGCGCCGTCAGAAGCCACGGCGCCTGCACCAACATGATCGGCGCCGTCAGAAGCCACCGCGCCTGCACCGACATGATCGGCGCCGTCAGAAGCCACCGCGCCCGCACCGACATGATCGGCGCCGTCAGAAGCCACCGCGCCCGCACCGACATGATCGGCCCCATCGGACGCCAACGCCTGCGGCTGCGCCGCCCAGACATTGGGCACCACAACGGTCGCCACGACCGCCAGAAGCACGCCTGACAACAGCTTGTGTTTCATAGTTTTCTCCATGACCCGTCAGCCACAACGCGATGAGGCATCGTTCGTCGCTTATTCGTTGGCGCTGCGACTCATTGGCTTGGGTCAGTCTGGTGGGCGAAAGGCACGGGCACACCGTCTGGCGTGCGGGTGTCGACATAATCATGATCGAACTGGTTGAGTATAGATCGCGCTAGCGAGGCGGCGTGGCGGGGGGATCGACGGGCGTTAGGCGCTTCTCTTCCTGTACCGGTCAGACACAGTTGAAATCAATCTAAAAACGACGAAGCGGTTCGGCGAGCCTTTGCTAGTCTCAAAGAGGTAGGCGAAGACGCAGACTGATGCGCAATCGGATAGCAAGGGGGCGTGGGGCGCGCTCCGAAAGGTACACGGTTAGAAAGATCTCCGCGCTGAGATCCAGCCCTTATGCCGTGTGAAGCAGCCGAGGCCGTACCTTTTCAAATTGGCCCGGTACTGTGGGAAGCCCGATAAACCTTGTAAGCCAGAGACCAGCACTGGCCGCCTGCTCGAACACCAAAGCCCGCTTCGTGCGGGCTTTGTCGTTCTTGCCAGGTCAGATCGATTGCAGCGCCTGCGCCAGATCGGCGCGCAGGTCTTCGACGTCCTCGACGCCCACCGACAGACGCACCAGACCATCGCCAATCCCCAGCTTCGCGCGGGTATCCGCTGGAATGGTTGCATGAGTCATGATCGCCGGATGCTCGATCAGGCTTTCCACGCCACCGAGACTTTCCGCAAGGGCGAAGATCTTCACGTTCTCAAGGAAGCGCCGCGCGCCCGCCAGATCACTGTTCAGATCGACGGAAATCATCCCGCCAAAACCACGCATCTGGCGCTTGGCCAACTCATGCTGCGGGTGCGACTCAAGGCCCGGATAGTAGACGCGTTTGATTTGCGGCTGTTGCTCCAGCCACCGCGCCAGATCCAGTGCGTTGCTGCAATGGCGTTCCATGCGCAGCGCCAGGGTTTTCACCCCGCGCAGGGTCAGAAACGCATCGAACGGCCCGGCAATCGCACCGACGGCGTTCTGCAAAAAGCCCAGCTTCTCGGCCAGTTCTTCGTTCTGGCCGACCACGGCAATGCCGCCGATCACATCGGAGTGACCGTTCAAGTATTTGGTGGTCGAGTGCAGCACGATATCGAAACCCAACTCCAGCGGACGCTGGATATAAGGGCTGGCGAAGGTGTTGTCGGCTACGCAAATGATCCCGCGAGCGCGGCAGATACGGGCGATCGCGGCCAGATCCGAAAGGCTCAGCAGCGGGTTGGTCGGGGTCTCGACCATGACCATGCGCGTGTCGTCCTGCAAAGACGCTTCGAACGCCGACAGATCGGCCAGATCGACAAAGCTGAAGCGGTGCCCGGCACTGCGCTGACGGACCTTGTCGAACAGGCGGAAGGTGCCGCCGTACAAGTCGTTGCCAGAGACAATGTGCGAGCCGGCATCGAGCAGTTCCAGCACTGTGGAAATGGCCGCCAGACCGGAGGCGAAGGCGAACGCGCGAGTGCCGCCTTCAAGGTCGGCGACGCAGCGCTCCAGGGCAAAGCGCGTCGGATTGTGCGAGCGCCCGTAATCGAAACCCTTGTGTACGCCGGGGCTGTCTTGCAGGTAGGTGGAGTTGGCGTAGATCGGCGGCATCAGTGCGCCGGTGGTCGGGTCCGGCGTTTGTCCGGCGTGGATCACCCGGGTCGCGAAGCCTTGGGATTTGTCGTCGTGCTGACTCATGCGAGGGATCTCCGTAATTGGTTGAGCATGTCGGTGCGGGTGATCAGGCCATGGAAGCCCGATGCATCGGCAATGATGGCGACGAGGCCACGGCTGAGTACCGATTCGAGCTCGGACAGGCTGGCGCCGGGTGCAAGGGTTTGCAGTTTGTCGGTCATCACGCTGGAGACCGATTGGCTGAAGCGAGCGGCGTCTTCATGCACTGGCAGGAGGATGTCCGATTCATCGATCACGCCGACCAGTTGCTTGCCTTCCACCAGCACCGGCAATTGCGAGACATCCGCCAGGCGCATGCGCTGGAACGCGGTCAGCAGGGTGTCGTCAGGGCCGACACTGATCACCCGGCCGTCTTCGAAACGGCGGGCGATCAAGTCACGCAAATCGCCGTAGCCCTTACGCTGCAACAGGCCTTGATCGGTCATCCACTGGTCGTTGTAGACCTTCGACAGATAACGCGTACCGGTGTCGCAGACAAAACTCACCACACGTTTCGGCTCGGTCTGTTCGCGGCAATAACGCAGTGCGGCGGCGAGCAGGGTACCGGTCGACGAACCTCCGAGGATACCTTCGGCCTTGAGCAACTGACGGGCGTGGTCGAAGCTTTCTTCATCGCTGATCGAGTAGGCGTGGCGCACGCTGGAGAGGTCGGTGATCGACGGAATGAAGTCTTCGCCGATGCCTTCCACCGCCCATGAGCCGGGCGTCGGCATTGTGCCGTCACGGCTGTATTGGGCCATGACCGAACCGACCGGGTCAGCCAGGACCATTTCCAGATCCGGCTGCACGCGTTTGAAGAAACGGCTCAGGCCCGTCAGCGTGCCGGCCGAACCGACACCGACGACGATGGCATCCAGATCATGTTCGGTCTGCGCCCAGATTTCCGGCGCGGTGCTGCATTCGTGGGCCAGCGGGTTGGCCGGGTTGTTGAACTGGTCGGCGAAGAATGCGCCGGGAATGTCCTTGGCCAGACGCGCGGCGACGTCCTGGTAATACTCGGGATGGCCCTTACCGACGTCGGAGCGGGTGATGTGCACTTCGGCGCCCATGGCCTTCAAGTGCAGGACTTTTTCGGTGGACATTTTGTCCGGCACCACCAGCACCACACGATAGCCTTTGGCGCGACCAACCAGTGCCAGGCCCAGGCCAGTGTTACCGGCAGTGGCTTCAACAATGGTGCCACCGGGTTGCAGACGCCCATCGCGTTCGGCGGCGTCGATCATCGCCAGACCGATGCGGTCCTTGATCGACCCCCCGGGGTTCTGCGATTCAAGTTTGAGAAACAGCGTGCACGGCCCGGTATCGAAGCGGGTGACTTGCACCAGCGGAGTATTGCCGATCAGCCCAAGTACGGCAGGGCGTGATTCCTTTGACATTTCTTCACCTCTTAGTGGTGTTGATCGCGTTCCAATCGCGGGGAAAAGACTCGCGTGCAACATAGGCTCAGACATCCTCTGTCGCAACCATTAGTCCGTCGCCAATACAGCCAATTCGATCTAACGATAGATCGAAATCAAAGACCTGCCGGGGTGCTTTTGGGGGCGTTTATACGGAGGCGTCATTGAGTTTTCAAAGGGCGTCTTCATGGCGACGAACAGCTTGAATTGCCGAGAAATTTCCTGCCGCAAAAACCGTTCAACCGTCGTCCGCGATTTCAACTTTGCAGTGTTTTCAGGTGACAGGCTGCGATTAGTTGATCATGAGGGAAACTCGCGATGATCAAGATTAAAATGAGTTTGTCTCACTAGGCGCTGCTGCCGACAATGGCCGCCATCAACAAGACATTGGAGTTGTTTGTTATGGCACTGGCCCATTCCCTTGGATTTCCGCGCATCGGTCGCGACCGCGAACTGAAAAAAGCGCAAGAGGCGTTCTGGAAAGGAGAACTGAACGAGGCAGGCCTGCGTGACGTCGGTCGCGAGCTGCGCAAGGCCCATTGGGACTTGCAGAAAAACGCCGGCATCGAGTTGCTGCCAGTTGGCGATTTCGCCTGGTACGACCAGGTGCTGACGCACTCGCTGATGTTCGGTGTGATCCCTGAGCGCTTCCGTCCGCACGACGGCAAAGCCAACCTGCACACCCTTTTTGGCATGGCGCGCGGCGTCAGCGACAGTTGCTGCGGCGGTGCACACGCTCAGGAAATGACTAAGTGGTTCGACACCAATTACCACTATCTGGTCCCGGAATTCAGTGCGGATCAACAGTTCCAATTGGGCTGGGAGCAGTTGTTCGAAGAAGTCGAAGAAGCGCGCGCACTGGGCCATAACGTCAAACCGGTGATCATCGGTCCGCTGACTTACCTGTGGCTGGGCAAGGCCAAAGGCGCGGAGTTCGACAAACTCGAATTGCTTGATCGCCTGCTGCCGCTGTACGGGCAGATCTTCTCGCGTCTCGCGGCCCAAGGCGTCGAGTGGGTGCAGATCGATGAGCCGATTCTGGTGCTCGACCTGCCGCAGGAATGGAAGAACGCTTTCGAGCGTGCCTACAACCAGATCCAGCGTGATCCGCTGAAGAAGCTGCTGGCGACTTACTTCGGGGGCCTGGAAGAAAACCTCGGCCTGGCCGCCAACCTGCCGGTCGACGGTTTGCACATCGATCTGGTGCGCGCACCGGAGCAATACCCGACCATTCTTGATCGCTTGCCGGCTTATAAAGTGTTGTCCCTGGGCGTGGTCAACGGCCGTAATGTCTGGCGCTGCGATCTGGAAAATGCCCTGGCGACTTTGCAGCATGCGCACGAGCGTCTGGGCGATCGACTGTGGGTCGCGCCGTCCTGCTCGTTGCTGCACAGCCCGGTGGATCTGGGCCGTGAAGACACGCTCGATGCCGAGCTGAAAAGCTGGCTGGCCTTTGCCGTACAGAAGTGCGAAGAAGTGGCGGTGCTGGCTCAAGCCGTCAACCAACCGGAAGCGCCGAAAGTGCTGCGTGCCCTGACCGAAAGCCGTTCGGTGCAGGCCGCCCGCGCGGCGTCGCCACGTATTCACAGGCCTGCCGTTCAGGCTCGGGTGGCGGCAATCACCGCCAAGGACAGCCAGCGTCAATCGCTGTTTGCCAAGCGCATTGCCAAGCAGCGCGCTGGTCTCGATCTGCCGCTGTTCCCGACCACAACCATCGGTTCGTTCCCGCAAACCGCGTCGATCCGTCTTGCCCGCCAGTCGTTCAAGCAAGGCAAGCTGACCCTTTCCGAATACACCGAAGCGATGCACAGCGAAATCCGCCACGCGGTGGAAATCCAGGAGCGTCTGGGCCTTGATGTGCTGGTGCACGGTGAAGCCGAACGCAACGACATGGTCGAATACTTCGCCGAGCAACTCGACGGCTACGTGTTCACCCGCTTTGGCTGGGTGCAAAGCTACGGTTCGCGTTGTGTGAAACCGGCAGTGATCTTCGGCGACTTGAGCCGTCCGAAAGCCATGACCGTCGAGTGGATCCGCTACGCCCAGGGCCTGACCGACAAGGTCATGAAAGGCATGCTGACCGGTCCGGTGACCATGCTGATGTGGTCGTTCCCGCGTGAAGACGTCAGCCGTGAAGTGCAGGCTCGGCAACTGGCGCTGGCAATCCGTGACGAAGTGGTCGATCTGGAAGCCGCCGGCATCAAGATCGTGCAGATTGACGAAGCGGCGTTCCGTGAAGGCCTGCCGTTGCGTCAGGCGCAGTGGCAGCCTTATCTGGATTGGGCGACAGAAGTATTCCGCCTGTGCGCCTCGGGTGTGCGCGACGAAACGCAGATCCACACGCACATGTGCTACAGCGAGTTCAACGACGTGATCGAGTCGATCGCGGCGATGGATGCCGACGTGATCACCATCGAAACCTCACGTTCGGACATGGAGCTGCTGGACGCCTTCGAAGCCTTTGCCTACCCGAACGACATCGGCCCGGGCGTCTACGACATCCACTCGCCACGCATTCCGGATGCTTCGGAAATGGCTAATCTGCTGCGCAAGGCGGCCAAGCGTATTCCGGCAGAACGCCTGTGGGTCAACCCGGACTGCGGTTTGAAAACCCGTGGCTGGCCGGAAACGGAAGCGGCGCTGGTGCACATGGTCACCGCCGCCCGCCAACTGCGCAAAGAGCTGGCCTGACACGAATAAACACCCCCCTGTAGGAGCTGCCGCAGGCTGCGATCTTTTGATGTTGGCTGTTAGAAAACAGGATCAAAGGATCGCAGCCTGCGGCAGCTCCTACAGGTAGACGGATGGCTGGCATCACCGGGAGGCTGTTGCTACTGTGGCCAGCCGCAGTCCAGGTGTTTGCCGTTACATGAGTCATCAACCGATTATTCAGGCAGTGTCTGAAGCAGACGTTGCCCAGGTGCTGGATTTTGTTCTAAAGGCCCGCGCCGAGCTTTTCCCGAAGCTGAGCGCGACGGGCATGCCCGACGATCTGGCGCGTTTTGCCGAGGTTTATCTGCGTGGGGAAGGGCGCTTTCTGATCGCTCGCCACGAAGGGCAAATCGTCGCGTCCATCGGCTATCTCCCTTACGACCGACGCTTCCCGCACCTTGCCTATCCCGACCGCAACGTGGTGGAGGTCGTGCGTCTGTTCGTCCTGCCTGCGCAGCGCCGTTCAGGGCTGGCCGGCGCACTGTATCGATCACTCAAGGATCTGGCACTCGCCAACGCAGTAGACGTGATTTACCTGCACACCCATCCGTTTCTGCCGGGCGCCATCGCGTTCTGGCAGCGGCAGGGTTTCGAGATCATCGATGTCGACGCTGACCCGGTGTGGCAGACCACACACATGCACGCAGTCATGCGTGAAAACGCAGAATCTGCGCCCCGTCAAACGGGTCCGTCAGGTAATGCGCTCTGACCCCGAATGTTTCCTGCAACCGCTGCGGTGTCAGCACCTCCAGCGGTTCGCCCAACGCCACCAACCGGCCGCGCTCCAGTACTGCCAGACGATCGCATTTTAACGCCTGATTCAGATCATGCAGGGCGATCAACGTGGTCACCGGCAACGCCTGCACCACGTTGAGAATGGTCAGTTGATGCTGAATGTCGAGATGATTGGCCGGCTCATCCAGCAATAGAATTTGCGGTCGCTGCGCCAATGCCCGAGCGATGTGTACCCGTTGTCGCTCACCACCCGACAGGCTGCGCCAGAGACGATTGCGCAGGTGCGTCGCGTCAACGTCGGTCAGCGCCTGTTGGACGATGGCGTCGTCAGCCGCCGACCACGGTTGCAGCGCCGACAGCCACGGCGTGCGCCCCAACGCTACAGCGTCGAACACGCGAATGCCGTCGTCGGTGTCAGCCTGTTGCTCGACCACTGCAAGTTTCTGCGCAATGCTGCGGCGGGGCATTTTGCCCTGACGCTGACCGTCGAGCAGTACCTCGCCAGCGCTCGGCTCACGCAACCCGGCCAACAGTTTCAACAGGGTCGATTTGCCCGAACCGTTGGGCCCGACGATACCTAGGGTCTCGCCGCGCTCGACCGCAAGGCTGACACCGTTGAGCAACTCGGCACCACGCACCTTGAAGGTCAACCCGGAACAACTCAGAACGCTGCTCATCGAGCAGACCTGCGTGCGACCAGAATCAACGCGAACACTGGCGCACCGACCAGCGCGGTAATCACGCCGACCGGAATCACCTGCCCCTTGATCAAGGTGCGCGACAACACGTCGGCGGCGATCAAGAACACCGCGCCCCCCAACGCACTGGCCGGCAACAGCCGAGCATGCCCGGTGCCGAGTAGCAGGCGTGCGGCATGCGGAATCACCAGCCCGACAAAGCCGATCGAGCCGACAATCGAGACCATCACCGCTGTCACCAGCGCCGCACAGCCGATCAGCAGAATCTGCACCCGGCGCACCGCAATGCCGAGGGACGCCGCCGAGTCTGCGCCAAAGGTAAACGCATCCAGCGCACGACGATGCCACAGGCACACGACCAGACCGGCGAAGGCCACCGGCACTGCCAGCCACACCGACGGCCAACGCACGCCGCCGAGATTGCCGAGCAGCCAGAACATGATGCCGCGCGCCTGTTCCGAGCTGGCTGAGCGGGTAATCAGAAACGCGGTCAGTGCATTGAACAGCTGCGAGCCGGCGATGCCCGCGAGAATGATTTGTCCGGTGCCACTGGCCGAGCCGCTGACCCGCGCCAGCACAATCACCAGCACGAACGCCGTCACCGCCCCGGCAAACGCGCCCGCCGACAGCGAAACCACCCCGGCGCCGACGCCGAGCAATGCCACCATCACCGCGCCGGTCGAGGCGCCGGCGGAAATGCCCAGCAGATACGGATCGGCCAACGGGTTGCGCAACAGCGACTGCAAAATCACCCCGCATGTCGCCAACCCGGCACCACAGGCCGCCGCGACCAATGCGCGAGTCAATCGATAGTTCCAGACAATGCCTTCGTCGATGGGGTCGAGCGCGTAGCCGGCGCCCCACAGTTTGTTGGCGAGGACTTGCAACACCACGCCCGGTTCAATCGAGGTCTCACCGATGGCCACGCCGGCAACCACTGCAATCAACAGTGTCGCCAAGGCCAGCAGCGTACGGATCAGGCTTGCACTCATTGCGACAGGTCATAGCCGTTGATGGCCGTGGCCAGTTGTTCCAGGCCATCGAACATGCGCAGGCTGGCCTGCATCGCCATGGCGTCGAGAACGATGATGCGGTTGTGTTTCACCGCGTCCATGTTGCGCGTCACCGGGTCGCTGCGCAGGAAGGCGAGTTTCTTTTCATGGTCGTCAGCGGGGAAGCGTCGGCGGTCCATGCGGGCAATGACGAGGAAGGTCGGGTTGGCCTTGGCGATGGTTTCCCAGCCAACCGTTGGCCACTCTTCATCGGATTGCACCACGTTGCGCACGCCGAGGGTGCTGAGCATGAAATCGGGAATGCCTTTGTGCCCGGCCACGAATGGCTCGATGTCCATCTGTGCGCTGGAGAACCAGACCAGCGCGCTGGCGTCCTTCAGCTGTTTGCCCTGGGCGATGGCAATCGAGCGGGCGAGACTGGCCTTGAGTGCGTCGTTGAGCTGCTGGCCACGCTCCTGCACATCGAAGATTTGCGCCAGTTGACTCACGCTCTTGTAGATCGTGTCGATGCGAAACGGTGCCAGGCGCGTACCGTCGGCGCCGACGAGGTTGTCCTTGGCTTCGCAATCGGAGGGCAGCAGGTACGTCGGAATCTTCAGTTCATGAAACTGTTCGCGAGTGCCGACCGCGCCTTGCGGGCCGACCATCCATTCCAGCTCCACAGCGACCAGTTCCGGACGCTTGCCGATCACCGATTCAAAACTCGGCTCGTTATCGGCCAGGCGCTCGATCTGGTCGTTCTGCGCCTTGTACTTGGCCAGCACGTTGTTGAACCACAGCGAAGTGCCGACGACTTTGTCGCCCAGACCCAAGGCGTAAAGCATTTCCGTGCCGGCCTGGCCAATGGTCACCGTGCGCGTCGGGGCGTATTGGAAGGTGAGGGTGCTGCCGCAGTTTTCCACCGTCAGCGGGTAAGCGGTCGGTGCCGCGTGGGCCAGGGTGCAAAGGCTCAGGCCAGTGATGAAGGTGGCAACGCGGGGCAGCAGCATGAGGCAGTCTCCGGGGAATCCGTACGCGGAGCGGGAGAGTACGGATTGGAAACACACCATCGAACGCGGTCAGGGCAACAGCGCAAGGCCGGTCATCCATTGAAGATGCGCACGGCACGATGTCCTTCCCGGACACCCCGCCGGTTAGTCAGTCACTGTGCCGGCAGGTCTCCTGACTGATGCGTCATCGCCTGGCTCCGGCCTTCCCGGGATTCACCCAGTGGCAGTCGTGGAGCAGGCTCGGCACCTACAGTTGCGGGGGCAGTTCCGGTCAGTGCTGTGCGAGCACCTCGGATTCCCTCTTAGTCCCCTTCGGGAACCGGCGGCGGCATGGTAGTCGATCAAGCCGCTGAAGGGGAGACGAATCTGCCGCAGCGAGGATTAGTGTTGGCTCATCAAACCGTGCAACACGCCCAAACGCAGGCCCGGTTCGGAGGGCAGCATTTGCGCGATGCCAAGCACTTTGAACGCCGCCAGCATCAACACCAGTCCACCGGGGAGAATGCTTTGGCGGTGCGGTTGCAGGCCGGCGAGTTGCAGTTGCTGGACGTTGTTGACTTTCAGCAGCAGCAGCGACAGGCGCAGCAGTCCGCCGTAGGTGATGCCGTCCTGACCCAAATCGTTGAGGCGGTTGGCCTTGAGCACTTTGGCCAGCATGCGCGCGGTGCCGGAAGAGCCGATGGTCTGCTGCCAGCCCTGAGCACGATAGCGCCGGGCAACTTTTTCAAACTGCAGGATGGCGAAGCGCTCGGCTTCCTGCAGCGCGCCGGCGGACACATCGCCGCCGCGAAAGAAGCGCGTGCTCAAGGTGCCGCTGCCGATGGCGATACTCTCGGTCAGCAACGGCTGTGAACCCTGGCCGAGGATCAGCTCGGTGGAACCGCCGCCAATGTCGACCACCAGGCGCAGGTCTTCGGCGCTCGGCAAGGCGTGAGTCACGCCGGCGTAGACCAGGCGCGCCTCTTCATGGCCGCAAATCACGTCGATGGGGAAGCCCAGATGCCGTTCGGCACTGGCCAGAAACAGCTGCGCATTGTCCGCTTCACGCACCGCACTGGTCGCCACCGCACGCACCCGGCCGGCCTCGAAACCGCGCAGTTTTTTGCCGAACCGCGCCAACGCTTGCCAGCCCCGATCCAGCGCCAACGCATCCAGCGCACCACCGTCAAAACCTTCGGCAAGACGCACCGGTTCGCGCAGGGTTTTCACTTCCTGAATCAGGAAGCCTTTGCGACTGCGCACCGACTGGCCGATCATCAGGCGAAAGGCATTCGAACCCAAGTCGATGGCAGCGAACAGCGGGGCGTGTTCTTTCATGGGAATCCTTGCAAAACAACCGTCACGCGGCGCAGGACGGTTTGCGAGGATTCTGCCGTGATCTTGATGACAGCCTGATGACGGGGCAGGGGCGGTTCAGTGAATTTACGGCTGTCATGACACTGTCATTATTCAGCGTCTATGCTTGGCTCAATACATCGCGTGTTCTTGAAGTTTCTGCTGCCATTCGTGGCAGCTTTTTTTTGCCTGCGATTTGAGCGAAGCAAACCACTGATCGTTCCCACGCTCTGCGTGGGAATGCCTCTAGGGACGCTCCGCGTCCAGTGACGCGGAGCGTCACGGGCTGCATTCCCACGCGGGAGCGTGGGAACGATCAGGGGTAAGGGGAATGCGTCAGCAGGACTGTGGGGTTTCGCCGCGCGCCAGGCGTGCGTTGATGTCTTCAATGACCTCAGGCAGTTCGGCAATGGTGTCGATCAGGTAATGCGGGCGCGAAGGCGCGAACATCTTGCCGATGCGCTCACGTTCTTCCGCCAGACGATCTGACGGCAGCGCCTTGAACTGTTCGTAAGTCAGGCCCAGCGCGTTGCCGGAACACGTCAGCGCCACCGTCCACATCCCCGCACTACGCCCTTCAAGAATCCCCGGCCAGGTGTCATCAACCTTGACGCACGCGGCCACATCATCGATGCCCAAAGCAATCACGTTGGCCAACGACTGCGCCGGATACGGCCGGCCATTCGGCACTTCATCGGTGGCGACGACATGGTCAGCGACGTAACCATTGTCCCGCGCCAGTTCGACAACCTTGGCCATCACCACCGCCGGATACCCCGAGCACGAACCAATCTTCAAACCCTTGTCGCGCAACGCCGCAATCGCTTCGAGCGCACCGGGAATCACCGCCGAATGCAGGGCGATTTTCTCGATCTGCAACGGCATGAAACGCTCGTAGATCGCCGTCACATCTTCGTCACTCGGCAAACGATCGAACGCGGCGCGATAGCGCTCGGCGATCTGCGGCAGGTTGCACAACGTGCGGATGTGATCCCATTTGCCCATGCCCATTGGGCCGCGCGCTTCTTCCAGCGATACCGCGACGCCGAACTCGGCAAAGGCCTCGACAAAAATCTGCGTCGGCGCAAACGAGCCGAAGTCGACAACGGTACCGGCCCAGTCAAGGATCGCGGCTTGCAGGTGAGTCGGGTTTTTATACTGCATGGTCAATCTCCGTTTTCGGGTAAGCGTGGGCCGTCCCTCGGCAATGAGGTAGGCGGTTTCAAGGGTCAATGCTGATCAGGTCAGCGGTGGATTCGAATCAAACAGTTCGGCAATCACCGGGCGGTTGCGGCGGATGCCGAGGCAGCACAGGTGGTATTCGATGAAAAACGGGTGATCGATAAAGGTGATCGGCGTGGTGCCCGGGGTTTCGGCGTACTCGACCGCCGAGACGAAACCGATACCGATGCCTTTGACGATCGCGTGCACGATGGCTTCGCGGCTGTTGAGTTGCATGACGCGGTTGAGGTCGATGCCGAGGCGCTTGCAGCTTTCTTCGACCAGTTGCCGGGTGCGCGCACTTTGCTCGCGCATCACCCACTTCTCGCGGCTGATTTCGCTGATGTGAACCTGCGACTGGCTGACCCACGGATGGTCATCGCGCACCACGGCAATGATCGGATAGCGGTGATACAACCGCGTGTGAAAGCGCTCATCGAATTCCGACAACGCCAGAATCGCCACGTCGATATCGAAGTTGAACAGCCGCGCTAGGGTTTCCTTTTCCGAGGAAAACGAGGTTTCCAGTTCGATGTCCGGGTGCCGCTGCATCAGCTCGTAGGTCAGATTCATCGCAATCGGCGGCGACACCGCGCCGAGCCGCAGCATGCCGTTTTTGCGCTGCTTGAAACTCTGCAGCAGTTGCACCGCTTCATCTTCCTGGCCGAACAAACCTTGAGTGATTGCGTAAAGCTTGTGCCCGGCGGAACTCATCTCGATGTAGCGCCCGCGCCGATGGAACAGCTCGACCGAGAAGGTTTTCTCCAGTGCGTTGACCTGCTCGCTGACGGTCGGCTGACCGACGCTGAGGTACTCCGCCGCGAGGGTGAAGCTGCCGGTTTTGGCCACCGCATGAAACGAACGCAACCACTTGTGATACTGGTACATGCAAGCCCCATCAGCGTCGGATGAACAATGCCACTGCCGCGCTGCACAGGCAGGCGCTGGTGACCACTATGAAGATGAGAGACGTGTTTGCCGTGGTGTCAAGCAAACGACCGATCAAAGGCTCGGCGAGGCCGGCAAACAGGTAGGACGAAAAGTTCATGATCCCGGTCGCGGTGCCGGCGCGTTTGGCGCCGACCAGATCCGGACACAGTGCCCAGAAACTCGACGCCGGGCCGTAGACGAAGAAGCCGCAAAGGAACAGCGCGACCAGGCCGATCACGCTGTGCGGCGGCAGGCTCCACATCCACAGACTGGTCGCGGCGCCAAGGAACATGTAGAGCATGATCGCCAGATAACGCTTGGAGCCGAACAGCTTGTCTGACACCCAGCCGTTGCTCAACGCGCCGACCGCCATGCCAACGGGGAGGGCGACGGTGATCCATTTCGGATCGATCATGCCGTCACCGCTTTTCCAGTCAGCGCCGAGAAAGTGCACCGGCACCCAGACGATCAAGCCGTAGCGCGCCGCGTTCTGAAAGCCCAGTGACAGCGCGGCGATCAGCAGGCGCGGATTCTTCAGCACGGCTTTATAGCGTTGCGCCGAGGTCTCGACTTCGCCATGCGCGGCTTCCTGATGTTTGTCGTCAGCGTTGGCCACGCCGGTATCGCCTACCGGTTCGAAGCCCAGATCCTGCGGGCGTTCACGGGCAACCAGATAGAAAATGATCCCGCCGGCGAGCATCAGCAGTACCGGCAAACGGAAGATCCAGCGCCATTCCAGTTGCAGCACTTCGAGCACGACGATGGAGGTGACGTACGACAGAATCGACGCGCAACCGGCGGCGAAGGTGTAGAAGCCATAGACCTTGCCGCGCTCGCCGGCCGCCCACCAGTTGGCAATCAGCCGACCGCCCGGCGCCCAGCCCAAGGCCTGAAAGTAGCCGTTGACGCCCCACGGCAGGATCAGGCTGGTGAAACCGCCGGCAAAACTGGTCACCCAGTTCGCCGCGCAGGACAGCACTGCGCCGAGAGTCATGATGCGCCGGCCACCGAACTTATCGGCGAGGTTGCCGTTGATGGCCTGGCCAATGGCGTAGGCCCAAAGCATCGCCGCAGAAGCCCAGCCAAGAGTTTCCTTGCTCAAACCGAACTCGGCCTGAATCCCCGGAATGGCAAAACCGAAGGTCTGCCGCCCTGTGTAGAAAAACAGGTAACAGAACATCGCCGCCAGCAGCATGCGCCACTGCGCGACCCGGAATGAGGCAGAACGTACGGCGAGACCAGGCATGGTTTGGGCACGATTCATGATCTTTTCCTTATTGTTGTGGGTTCCCGCCGTTTGTCGTCGGCGGGTGCACTCTTTTTCGGTGCGGCAGGAAATCACCACGGCTATAAGCCGTAGGCGGTGCTTGGGTGGATCGGGTGGCGTCGGGCGTCAGGCCGCTTGGGCACCGATGAAGTTCTTGCCGCGCGCGCCCTGCATCGCGAGGTGGATGATGTCTTCGGCGTCCTTGGCCGAGACGCCGTAATCGGCGAACTCGGTCTTCACCCCTAGGTGGTGGAGGAACTCGCGCAATTGCTGTTGCGCGGTGAGCAGATCCTCGCCGAATACTCGTTGCAGGATGCGGTCACGCGTCGCGTCGTGACCCCAGGCCAGACCGAGCACCAGCGGCAGGGTGAAAGAGCAGGCGATGCCGTGGGGCAAGCCGTGGCGCAGGGTCATCTCGTAGGAAATCGAGTGCGCCAGTGCGGTTTTGGTGTTGGAAAACGCCAGCCCGGCCTTGAGCGCGGCGAGTGCCATGCGCGTGCGCAACTCTTGGCTCGACAGATCTTTGTGCAAACGCGGCAGGCATTCGAGAATGTCTTCAATCGCAGAAATGGCGAAAGTGTCGGAGACCGGATTGGCGTTGACGTTCCAGATCGCTTCCAGCGCATGGGACAACGCATCAAGCCCGGTGGACACGGTGACGCTGGCCGGCACGGTGAGCATCAGTTGCGGATCGATGATCGCTACGCGCGGCCAGGTGCAGTCGAGATGAAGCGAGTATTTCTTCTGGCTGGCGCTGTCCCAGATCGTCGCCCACGGCGTGACTTCGCTGCCGGTGCCGGCGGTGGTCGGTGCGGCGATCAGCTGTTTGCAACGCGCGGGAGTGAACGCCTTGCCGGTCGCCAGCAGCGTCAACAACTCATCGAAATGCCCGGATTCGGTGCCGACGATCAACGCTTTGGCGGTATCGATGGCGCTGCCGCCACCGACCGCGAGCACCACATCGCAATCGCCGGCCTGCTGCCAGAACTGCTCATAAGTACTGCGCAAATGGGCGACGTCCGGGTTGGGCTGAACGTCTTCGAACACGTAGACCAGACGCTCACCGAGCAACGCTTGCAGGCGATCGACCAACCCCAGCCCACGGGCCTCGGGGAAGGTGACGAGGGCCACGGTTTGCTGTTCGGTAATGGCAGCGAGGTCTTGCAGGCTGCCCCAGCCGAAACGGGTATCAACTGGGTTCTGGAAGCGGGCAGTCATGGTGGATCCTTATTGTTGTTGTCGTGTGGCGCCATACTCAGCGCCCGTCGACAACGGCTCAAATCGATAATTCGCAGGTTTGAATCGGCTCAGCCGATAGCCGCTCGACGTCAGTGTGCCGAACCGCTCTGGATCGCCGCGCGCAGGCGGCTGGAGAGGGTGTCGGCGACGATCACCATGAAGGTGATGACGATGATGCAAGTCGCGATTTCCGGGTATTTGAACAGTTTTAGGCTGCTCACCAGTTCGAAACCCAGTCCGCCGGCGCCGACCATGCCCAGCACCGTGGCCGAGCGCAGATTGACTTCGAAGCGGTACAAAATCACCGCAATCCACGCGGTGATCACCTGCGGCAAAACGCCAAACACGATCACTTGCAATGGTCGCGCACCGGTGGCTTGCAGCGCTTCAATCGGCCCTTGATCGATCTCTTCGATGCTTTCGGCGAAGAACTTGCCGAGCATGCCCAGACCATGCAGCGCCAGCGCCAACACGCCGGGGAACGGGCCGAGGCCAACGGCCGAGACGAAGATCAGCGCGAGGATCAATTCGTTGATGCTGCGGGTGAAATTCAGCGTCTGACGGGTGATGTGAAACACCCAGCGATTGCGGCTCAGATTGCGCGCGGCGAGGAAGGACAGCGGAATCGCCAGCAACACGCCGAGCAGGGTGCCCCAAATGGCGATCTGTAAGGTTTCCACCGCTGGCGCGACCAGCCGCGGCAGGATGCTCAGATCCGGCGGAAAGGTGCGCGAAAGAAAGTCACCAATCTGCGGCAACCCCGCTGCCAGTTCACCGAGGCTGAGTTGCGCACCTTGCGCGCTCCAGTTCAGCGTCCACAGCACGATCAGGACGATACCAGCGGTGGTCAGCCAACTGCGTGTGCCGCGGGGACGCTCGCCGACCCACTGATAATTTTGCGATTGCATGCTCAAGCCCTCGAAGCGGCGCGGTAGTTCAGGGTGGGCGCCGGGACGTCAGCGGAGTGTTCTGCCGATTGCCCGGGATAGATTCGCGCCAGATCGGCGTCGGTCATGCTCGACGCTTTGCCATCGAACACCAGACTGCCGTGAGCGAGGCCGACCACGCGGTCGCCAAACTCGCGGGCGTATTCGACCTGATGCAGATTGCACAGCACGGTGATGCCCAGTTCGCGGGTGGCATCGCGCAGGTACTGCAACACCAGTCGCGCGGTTTTCGGGTCGAGGCTGGCGATCGGTTCGTCGGCCAGAATCACCTGCGGTCGTTGCGCCAGGGCGCGGGCAATACCGACGCGCTGCTTCTGCCCGCCAGACAATGAATCGGTTCGCTCACCGGCCTTGTGCGCCAGTTCGACGCGTTCCAGGCATTGCATTGCCAGCGCCACATCGTCACGGCGAAACAGTTGCAGAATCGAGGCGAGGGTGCCGACTGAACCGAGGCGACCGGTCAGCACATTCTTCAATACGCTCAGGCGCGGCACGACGTTGTGGTGCTGAAAAATCATCGCCACTTCACGGCGCAAAACGCTGGTGTCGGGGCAGGCGAGGGCATCAATGCCCGCCACGTTCAGCGTGCCGCTGTCGGCCTGCGCCAAACGATTGATGCAACGCAGCAAGGTCGATTTGCCGGCGCCGGACTGACCGAGCACCACGACGAATTCGCCCGCAGCGACGTCAAGGTCGATGCCGCGCAACACCGGGTTGCTGCCGTAGTGTTTGCTCAGTTGGCGGATGCTGATCATTTCATGCTCCGCAAATCGAGATCGAGCACCTTGGCGGTTTCGCGCACCACGTCATACGACGCGTCGGTGGTGGGCTGGAAGCCATTGAGCACGCCCTGATCACCCCACGGCACGTCCTTGATCGAGGCCAGTGCGTCGGCGACTTTTTTCTTCAATTCCGGATCAAGCGCCTTGCGCCAGACCATCGGCGATTCGGGAATCGGCCTGGAACTCCAGACAATTTCGAAGTCATCCTGCTTGACCACGCCTTTGGCCACGGCGCTGGCGAAGATGCGGTCAGCCACGGCGGCGGCGTCGACTTTCTTGTTCTCGACCGCGAGGATACTGGCGTCGTGGGAACCGGAGAAAATCACTCGTTTGAACAGCGTGTCCGGGGCGAACCCTGCCTGCTCCAATCCTGCTTTCGGGAACAGATGACCGGATGCCGAACTCGGGTCTACGAACGCGAATGTATGGCCCTTGAGGTCGGCCAGCGAATGAATGCCGCTGTCCTTGCGTGCCAGAATCACGCTTTTGTAAGCGCTCTGGCCGGTCTTCTTGGTCACCGCCACGGAGAACGCTTCGACATCGGCTACCGAGGTCGCCAGCACGTAGGAGAATGGGCCGAGGTAGGCGACGTCGAGTTTGCCCGAGCGCAGCGCTTCGATGATGCCGTTGTAGTCGGTGGCCACGAACGGCACCACCGGCATGCCGATTTTGGCTTGCAGATCGTCGAGCACTTGTTTGCTCGATTCGATCATCGCTTGGGAGTCTTCCGAAGGGATCAGGCCAATGGTCAGTTTGTCCTTGGCCCAGACCTGGCTGGCACTCAAGGCAAGTACGGCAAGGCTGGCGGCACGCAGAAACTGGTTAATTGTTTTCATGGCATTCCACGGTGTGGTTGGGAGTTGCCACAGGCTAGGTCTGTCACGTGACAGTCATTCAATCAATTCAATATGGGAAACGGCAGTTAACTATTGATGGAGTCTATGGATGTCGAGCGCTAAGTTGCGGGCCTTTCTCGCCGTCGCCCGCCACGGCAGTTTCAGTGCCGGGGCGCGGGCGTCAGGCTTGAGCCAACCGACCCTGACCACTCAGGTGCAGGCCTTGGAACGTCAGCACAATGTTGAGCTTTTCCACCGGCGTGGGCGGCGGATCGAGTTGTCGGATGTGGGTCGGCAACTGCTGCCTATCGCTCAGCGCATCGCCCTGCTGGAACTGGAAGCGCATAACCTGATGCGTGATTCCGGGCGGCTCGACAGCGGCCAGCTCAAGGTCGGTGCGGTGGGGCCGTTTCATGTGATCGAAATGGTCGACAGTTACCTGCAACAGCATCCGAATATCGACGTGTCGATCCGCGTGGGTAACTCGGCGCAGGTGTTGTCGGATTTGGAAAACTATGTGACCGATATCGCGGTGTTGGCCGGGCGTCAGGATGATCCGGCATTGTGTTCGGTGCGTTATGCGCGGCACGCGATCATCCTCTTTGCCCACCATGAGCATCCGCTGGCCCATCGCGGCAGCGTGCGCCTGGAAGAACTGGAAGGGCAGCGCCTGCTGCAACGTGAGCCCGGTTCGACCACGCGGCTGGTGCTGGAGCAGGCACTGAATGCGGCGCAGGTAAAACCGCGCATCGCCATGGAAATCGGCAGTCGTGAGGCGTTGCGTGAAGCGGTGGTGCGCGGGTTGGGGCTGGGTGTGGTGTCGGAAGCGGAGTTCATTGCTGATCCAAAAATCCGCACGATCAGAATCGATGGCGAAGAACTCTTTACCGAAACTTATCTGTACTGCCTGGCCGAGCGGCGTTCCAGTCGGCTTATCTCATCGTTTTTCGATGCGGCGCTGGGTTGATTTGCAATTTCGCATAAGGCTTGGCTAATATACGTTCCATATACACATCGTATCGGATTCATATATGGGCATCGTAAAGATTTCAGAGGACATGCACGAGAACCTGCGTATCTCCAGCAACGCCCTCAGCCGCTCGATCAACGCGCAGGCCGAGCACTGGATGCGCATCGGCATGCTCGCCGAACTGCATCCCAACCTCGACCACAGCGCCATTTGCCGCTTGCTGATCCGCGCCGAACAGAACGGCGGGCTGGATCTGCAACAACTGACTCAGGAAGCCGTCAGCGCATGAGAAACCAGATCAAGATCAACACCCCGGCCGACATCGCGCAATCTCGCGCTGCCGGCAAACTCGCCGCTGAAGTGCTGGCGATGCTGGTGCCACACGTCAAGGCCGGCGTCACCACTGACCAACTCGATCAGCTGTGCAACGACTACATCGTCAACGTGCAGAAAGCCGTGCCGGCCAACGTCGGTTATCACGGATTTCCGAAAACCGTCTGCGCCTCGGTCAACGATGTGGTGTGTCATGGCATTCCGTCGGGCACGCCGTTGAAGGATGGCGACATCGTCAACCTCGACATCGCGGTGATCAAGGACGGCTGGTTCGGCGACACCAGCCGCATGTACGTGGTCGGCGAGGCAACACCCGAGGCGCAGCATCTGATCAAGACTACCTATGACGCCATGTGCGCGGGGATTCGCGTGGTGAAACCGGGCGCGACGTTGGGCGACATCGGCCACGCGATCCAGACGCTGGCGGAGAAGGAAGGCTTCAGCGTCGTGCGCGAGTACTGCGGGCACGGCATCGGCAAGGTCTATCACGATGAACCGCAGATTCTGCATTACGGCTTCCCGAATCAGGGCATGAAGCTCAAGGCCGGGATGATTTTTACCGTTGAGCCGATGCTCAATGCCGGCAAACGTCATGTGAAGAACATGCCCGATGGCTGGACGGTGCTGACCAAGGATGGCTCGTTGTCGGCGCAGTGGGAGCATATGGTGGCGGTGACCGAAACCGGCTTCGAAATCCTCACCGCCTGGCCGGACGAAATCGAAGGCTACTCCCCGATCACCTAAACACCACAAACCCCCTGTAGGAGCCGTCGAGTGAAACGAGGCTGCGATCTGTTGATCTTTTTTTTAACAGCAAGATCAACAGATCGCAGCCTGCGCCAGCTCCTACAAGTTATGTGGTGTATGCAGGGATGCTTTGCAGCCAATCAAGCACCTCATCCCACAACGGCTGTGCGCTTTCACGGAAGTAACCCATGTGCCCGTACGGTTTGCTGCCCAGTGGCGGCTGCAGATCCAGCAATGTCAGCGGCGCATTCACCATGGCTTTGACAAACGCATCGCGCGAACGCGGCGGCGCCCACGGATCATCGACCGACGTGGCGAAAACGCATGGCGTTGTGACCTCGGCGTAGAGCGCATGCAGATGGCTCATCTCGGGGTCGTCGAAGTAGTAGTGGGGGAATTTGCACCAGCGTTTCCAGTCGTTGTAAACGCCCAGCGGCAAATCATCGCCCATGCCTAGCATGCTCCAGGCCATGTAGCCTTTGCGGGCGACAATCACCGGCAGCACAAACGTCCACATCAGACGGATTATCCAGGCCTCGGTTCGGGACATCCAGCCGCTCCACCCCGCGCCACTGCCCAGGGTGTAGCAAGCTGTCAGGGCGGGGTGATTGGGCAACAGATCAATCGCATGGCCACCAAACGAGTGACCGACCCAATACAACGGCAACGCTTCCTGGCTTAGCAGATCCACTGCCGCCGCCAGATCCTGATAAGCCCAATCCAGATAAGACATCTCAAAGCCTTTGAGGGAAGCCGGCTTCGATTCACCGATGCCCCGGTAATCGAGGGTCAGGACATTGAAGCCCTGACGCGCTGCATGCTCGGCAAAGCGCCGATAAAAGCGCTGTTGCACCCCGGTGGCGCCGGCCATGATCAGGTTGCCTTTGACCGCGCCCGGCGCGCTGTAGCGCTTGGCTGACAACGGATAACCATCGCGGGCAATGAGGGCGATGTCCTGTCTCTGGATCGATTCGGTGAAGGCTGCGGCCATGGTGTTCATGAAATTGTTCCGAGTGAGTTGAGCAAAGCCTTCAGCGACCTTTGAACTGCGGTTCGCGCTTTTGCATCATCGCCATGACGCCTTCGCGGACATCCTCGGTTTTGATCAGGGCCAGCAGTTGTTCATCAAGCTTCGACAGTGCCGCATCGTCTCCCTGATCCTGCGCCAGAAACGCCGATTGCAGCGTCGCCTGAATCGCCAGAGGTGCAGCCTTGGCAATGCGTTCGGCGTATTCGATGGCGCGTGCCAGAGTCTGACCGGGTGCGACCACTTCGGTCAGCAGGCGCATGTGCAGGGCGGCAGTGGCATCGAACTCTTCCCCCGTGAGCATGTAGCGCATGGCGGCGGTCCAGCCCGCTGCGCGGGTGAAGCGCACGGTGGAACCGCCGGCGGGTGAGATCCCGCGCAACACTTCCAGATGAGCGAAACGGGCACTGGTGGCGGCAATGCTGATGTCGGCGTTGAGCATCAATTCGATGCCCGCCGTCCAGCAAATGCCTTCAATGGCAACCACCACTGGTTTACGCCTGCGCGGTTTGGAAACGCCCCATGGGTCGATGCCTTCTTCAGGATACTTGAAGGCGCCTGACACCAGTTTCGGCGTCAGCTCCATCAAGTCCAGGCCTGCGGTGAAGTGCTCGCCATACGCGAACAGCACGGCGCAGCGCAGTTCGTCATTGCGCTCATACTCGCCGATGGCCAATGCCAGGTCCGTCAGCATTGCACTGTCGAATGCGTTGCGTTTGCCGGCGCGATCCAGACCGATCAAAAACAACTGACCGCGTTGTTCGCGGGTGACTCGGCCGGGGCCACTGTTGGCTTCGTTCATCTCTGCTTTCCCTGATTTTTTGTCGGCGGCCAGTTACTGACCATCTGTTCGGTAAATAGAAACTAAACGAACAGTTGGTAACCGTCAAATTGAGAAGGGCAGGCTTATGTCATAGAATCACCGCCAGTTATCCGGATCAGGAAATACTCGTGCGACCGTTGAAAATCCCCCGTGAAGAGCTGCTTCTGCGGTGCGCCAATACCTTCAAGCGCCTTGGCTATCATGGCACCACCATGGACGTGCTTGCGTCCGCTTGCGGCTTTACCAAGGCTTCGTTCTATCACCACTATCCGAACAAGGAGGCCTTGCTGCGTGACGTGCTCGACTGGACGCACCACGTCATCAACCAGACCTTGTTTGCCGTGGCCTTCGACGAAAAACTCACGCCACAAGAACGCCTGAGCAAAATGGGCCGCAAGGCTGCGCGGCTGTTTCAGGATGACTCGATTGGTTGCCTGATGGGCGTGGTGGCGGTCGATGCGGCGTACGGTAAAAGTGAATTGCTGGAGCCGATTCGCGGCTTTTTCGATGCATGGGCCAAGGCGTTTGCGCATTTGCTGGAAGGTCAGGTCGATGAGGGGCAAGCCTTGCTGACCGCTCGACAATGGGTGGCGGATTACGAGGGGGCGATTCTGCTGGCGCGGGTCTATGGTGACGCGGCTTACATTGATGCGGTGACGCGTCGGGCGCTGGAACATTTGAGTGCCTGTCAGGCACCGACATAAGGCTTACGCGCTGGGTGTTGTGTCCTCGACAGTTGTCAGTCACGACACACACTGATTTCTTATCTAATCAGGGAGCAACACGATGAGTGCAATCACCCCGGCCGTGATGGCCGATCTCGCGCCCGACGGCGTGCTGCATGCCGCCATCAACTTCGGTAACCCGGTGCTGGCGCAGCGCAGAGCAGATGGTGCGCCGCAAGGTGTTTCGGTGGCTTTGGCGATCGCGCTGGCTGCCGAGCTGGGTGTCGAACTGGAGATGCGCACCTTTGATGCGGCGGGCAAGGTTTTCGCGGCGCTGGAGGAGGGCGTGTGGAACCTGGCATTCCTCGCCATCGAGCCGGTGCGTGAGGCGCAGATTGCGTTCAGCGAGCCGTACGTGATTATTGAAGGGACTTATCTGATCGAAGCGCAGGCACCGTATCGCAACGTCGAGGATCTCGATCAGCCAGGATTGCGACTGGCCGTTGGCAAAGGCGCAGCCTATGACCTGTTCCTCAGTCGCACGCTGAAGCACGCGCAACTTGAGCGTGCAGAAACCTCCGCTGGGGCGGTCGATCTGTTTATCGAGCAACACCTGGATGCCGCCGCCGGTGTCCGTCAGCCATTGCAGAAAGTCGCGGATGCCGACGCGCGTTACCGCGTGCTGGACGGTGCATTCACGGCGATTCGCCAGGCCATGGCGGTGCCCCGTGGGCGGGAGGCAGGCGCGGCGTACGTGCGGTCGTTTGTCGAGCGCAAGAAGGCTGAGGGGTTTGTCGCTGCCGCACTCGCCGAGAGCGGTCAGGGCGATGTAACGGTCGCGCCTTGAGATCAAAAAAAGTGCCACCGCGGCCCTGAGGCGCAAACACGGTTCAATTGTAGGAGTGAGCCTGCTCGCGATAGCCTCTATGCGAGCAAGCCCGCTCCGACATTTGCAATGCATTCCTGTAGGAGCTGTCGAGTGAAACGAGGCTGCGATCTTTTGATCTTGTTTTTTCACAGCAAGATCAAAAGATCGCAGCCTGCGGCAGCTCCTACAGGGGGTTTCAGTGGGCGCCGGCGGCTTTGTTGAGGTCGCTTTCGGTCCATTCGGTGTAAACGCAGGCGTCAGCCGTGGCCCAGCGCACTTGCACCGGGTCGCCAGCCTTGAGCGGCATGCCCGCCGCCGACAGTGCTTTCACCGTCATCGACGTGCCGCCCGAGGTGACCACGCTGCAGGTCTGGCTTTCGCCGAGGAACAGCACTTCTACGACCTTCGCTGAAACCTCGTTCCAACCCGATGGTAAAGGTTCGCTGATTGCCTGCGACAGGCTCAATGCCTGAGCTTTTTCCGGACGCACCATAAGCAGCACATCCTGATCGGTGTACAAACCAGCGGTCAGGCGAATCGATAATGACTGTCCTTCAAACGAAGCCGCCGCATTGCTCTGCGCCTTGAGTTTGAGGAAGTTCGAGTTGCCGAGGAACGACGCCACAAACGCATTCGGCGGGTTCTGATAAAGGTCGTAACCGCTGCCCAATCCCACAATCTTGCCATGACTGAAAATCGCAATGCGCTGCGATAAACGCATGGCTTCTTCCTGATCGTGGGTCACGTAAACGATGGTGATGCCCAGACGGCGATGCAGTTGGCGCAGTTCGTCCTGCAAATCCTCACGCAGTTTTTTATCCAGCGCACCGAGCGGTTCGTCCATCAGCAAAATGCGTGGTTCGTAGACCAAGGCGCGGGCGATGGCGACACGTTGTTGCTGGCCGCCAGACAACTGCGAAGGGCGACGATGGGCGAACTGTTCCAGTTGCACCAGTTTCAGCATCGCATCGACGCGCTTTTCACGTTCGGCGGCCGCGAGTTTGCGAATCGCCAGCGGGAAGGCAATGTTGTCGCGCACCGACAAATGCGGGAAAAGCGAATAGCGTTGAAACACCATGCCGATGTCACGCTTGTGCGGCGGTACATTCACCAGCGATTCACCGTTGACGAGGATTTCGCCGCTACTCGGCGTTTCAAACCCGGCGAGCATCGACAGCGTGGTGCTTTTGCCCGAGCCGCTGGAGCCGAGGAAGGTGAGGAATTCGCCGTCCTTGATGTCCAGCGAGATGTTGTCGACGGCGGCAAAGTCGCCGTAGTGCTTGTTCAGGTTGCGCAGGCTGACCAGGGGTTTGTCGTTCTGCTGGGAAGCGTCTTTGATCACGGCACTCATGTCGTACTCCTGGCGCTCAGGCGCTGATTTCGTTGCGCCGGCGCAGCGCGGCGGCGATGACCATGACCAACACTGACAAGCCGATCAGCAGCGTCGAAGCGACGGCGATCACTGGCGTCAGGTCCTGGCGCAGGGTGGTCCACATTTTCACGGGAAGGGTTTGCAGGGTCGGGCTGGCCATCATCACGCTGAGCACCACTTCGTCCCACGAAACGAGGAAGGCGAAGAGGGCGCCGGCAACCATGCCCGGGCGAATCGCCGGGAACGTCACCTTGAACACCGCTTGCAACCGTGAGGCGCCGCAGATCACCGCCGCGTCTTCAATCGACTGATCAAACAGCTTCAGCGAGTTGATGATCGAGATGATGGTGAACGGCAGCGCGACGATCACATGGCTGACGACGAAGGCGAACATCGTCCCGGTGTAACCGAGCTTGAGGAACAGCGCGTACACCGCCACGGCGATGATCACCAGCGGCACGATCATCGGCAGGGTGAACAGGCCGTAGAGCATTTCCCGGCCCGGGAAGCGTCCGCGCACCAGCGCAAACGCAGTCGGCAAACCAAGGGCCACGGCGCAGATCGTGGTCAGCACAGCAACCTTGAGGCTGGCCGCGGCGGCGTTCATCCAGTCGGGGTTGGAGAAGAACTGGCCGTACCATTTCAGCGTCCAGCCCGGCGGCGGGAATACCAGCCACTGCGAGGAGCCGAACGACAGCAGCACGATGAAGACGATCGGCAACAGCAGGAACAGACCGATCAGCCCGGTGGTTGCATACAAGCCGAAGCGCATGCGCCGGCTCATCGCATTGGGGGTCAGGAGCATGTCGGCTTACCTCGCGTTACTGGCGCCAACCGGGGATTCCGGCTGAAGCTTCAGGTAGAAGTAGAACAGCACCAGAGTGATCGCGATCAGCAACGCAGCGCCGGCACTGGCCAGGCCCCAGTTGAGGAACGATTGCACCTGCTGAATGATGAACTCCGGCAGCATCATGTTCTGCGCCCCGCCGAGCAGCGCCGGGGTCACGTAGTAACCGAGCGACATGACGAACACCATCAAGCCACCGGAGGCCAGACCCGGCCGACACAGCGGCAGGAACACCCGGAAGAAGTTGGTCCATGGACTGGCGCCGCAGATCGAGCCGGCCTGCAGAATCATCGGGTCGATGGCCTGCATGGTCGCCTGCAATGGCAGGACGATGAACGGAATCATGATGTAGCTCATGCCGATCACTACGCCGGTGAGGTTATGCACCATTTCCAGCGGCTGATCGATGATGCCCATCGCCATCAAGGCTTTATTGATTACGCCGGATGCTTGCAGCAACACCAGCCACGAATAGGTGCGGGCGAGCAGGCTGGTCCACATCGACAGCAGCACGATGTTGAGAATCCAGCGACCCCAGCCGCGCGGCACCAGCGTGATCGCCCAGGCCAGTGGAAAGCCCAGCAGCAGGCTGAACAGCGTTACCAACCCGGCCACCGAAAAGGTGTTGAGCAGCACTCGCGCATAAGCGGAGTTGGCGAACAATTGTTCATAGTTGCCAAGGCCAGGCGTCGGTTCGAGCACGCCGCGCAACAGCAGGCCAATCAACGGCGCGAGAAAAAACAGGCCGATGAACAGCAGCGCCGGTACGAGGTTGCCGGCGCCGCGCCAGCGTTGTTTGAGGGACGGGGCTTGCTGCATCGCAACCGCCTGTGTTCCGTGGGCCGAGCCGGCAGCGCCTTGGGCGCTGCCGGTGGCAGTGGAGGGACGGGACGCGGTGGCCGCCATTTTCATTTGACCAGCCATTCGTTCCACCGTGTCGCGATGGCCTGGCCGTTTTTGGCCCAGTACGCGAAATCAAGAGTGATCTGATCCTTAGCGTAGGCAGTCGGCAGGTTGGGGGCCAGCGTCGAATCCAGACGCTCCACACTGTCGAGGTTGACCGGGGCGTAGGCGGTCAGGTTGGAGAAGTCGGCCTGGCCTTTGGCGCTGCTGGCACTGGCCAGGAACTTCATCGCCGCGTCCTTGTTTTTCGAGCCCTTTGGAATCACCAGAATGTCGGCCATGACCAGGTTCTGTTTCCAGCTCACGCCGACGGGCGCTCCGTCTTCTTGCAGGGCGTGAATGCGACCGTTCCAGAACTGACCCATGCTCGCTTCACCGGACGCCAGCAGTTGCTGCGACTGCGCGCCGCCGCCCCACCAGACGATGTCTTTCTTGATGGTGTCGAGTTTCTTGAAGGCGCGATCGAGATCTAGCGGGTAGAGCTTGTCGGCGGCTACGCCATCGGCCAGCAGCGCCAGTTCGAGCACGCCAGGGCTTGGCCATTTGTACAGGGCGCGTTTGCCGGGATAGGTTTTGGTGTCGAACAGGGCGCTCCAGTCCTGCGGCTTGTTGGCGCCGAGTTTGCCCTCGTTGTAGCCGAGGACGAAGGAGAAGAAGAACGAGCCGACGCCGTGATCGCTGACGAAACGCGGGTCGATCTTGTCGCGCTGAATCACTTTGAAATCGAGGGGTTCGAGCAGGCCTTCAGCGGCGGCGCGCAGGGCGAAATCGGCTTCGACATCGACCACGTCCCATTGCACGTTGCCGCTCTCGACCATGGCTTTGAGTTTGCCGTAGTCGGTCGGGCCGTCCTGCACGACGGTGATGCCGCTGGCCTTGCTGAACGGATCGGCCCAGGCCTGTTTCTGTGCATCCTGGGTGCTTCCGCCCCAGCTGACGAAGTTCACGCTTTCGGCCGCCATTGCAGCCTGGCCGGTGACGCTGAGCAGTCCCGCAAAAAAGATCGCGGTTGCAGCTTTGTTCAACACCATGTTCACGCCCTCATTGTTGTGTTTTTGAGCGGGCTTGCGTTGTTGCCCGCCTGTCGGGAGCAGTAGCTGGACGTTCGTTGAAGCGTCCGGTCTATGGAATATCATATTATGGTATTCCAAACTTTGTGCAAGCACTTTGCCTTACCGGTTATCTGGCGGCCGTCCTTTTTTGTGGTTCGAAGAAATGGATCTGGAATGCAACCCCCCTGTAGGAGTGAGCCTGCTCGCGATAGCGGTGTGACATTCAGCAATAATGTTGACTGACACATCGCAATCGCGAGCAGGCTCACTCCTACATTTGGATTTGTGTTCGTCGTGGGTTATTCGCTGAAGGGGATGCTTTCGACCACTTCCAGGTCATACCCGGTCAACCCGGCGTATTTGAGCGGCGGGCCGAGATGGCGGAGTTTGCCAACCCCCAGATTCTGCAGAATCTGCGCGCCAGTCCCCACCTCGGAATAAATCCGCGATTGCGAACGACTGAACTGCCGTGGCGGTTGGGTCAATTGCGGCACCCGCTCCAGCAGCGCCTGCGACGACTCGTGATTGGCCAGCACCACCACAACCCCATGCCCCTCAGCCGCGACCCGTTGCAGCGCCGCCCACAGCGTCCAGTTGGTTGGCCCGCTGTACTCGGCGCCGACCAGATCGCGCAACGGATCGATCACGTGCACGCGCACCAGCGTCGGCTCTTCACGGCGCAAATCGCCCATGACCATCGCCATGTGCACGCCGCCCTCGATGCGATCCTCAAAGGTGATCAAACGGAACGTGCCATGCACCGTCGGCAGCTCGCGTTCACCAATCCGTTCGATGGTGTGTTCGGTGCTCAGGCGATAGTGGATCAGGTCGGCGATGGTGCCGATCTTGATCCCGTGCTTGCGCGCAAACACCTCCAGATCCGGGCGGCGGGCCATGGTGCCGTCGTCATTCATCACCTCGACGATCACCGAGGCGGGGGTGAAACCGGCGAGACGGGCGAGGTCGCAACCCGCTTCGGTATGCCCGGCGCGGGTCAACACGCCACCTTCCTTGGCGCGCAGCGGGAAGATGTGGCCCGGCTGCACCAGGTCTTCAGCGCGGGCATTCGGCGCGACAGCGGCGGCAACGGTGCAGGCGCGATCAGCCGCCGAAATACCGGTGGTCACGCCAACCGCCGCTTCGATCGACACGGTAAACGCGGTGCTGAACACGCTGCCATTGGCCGGCACCATTTGCTCCAGGCCCAGACGCTGGCAGTGGTCGTCGGTGAGCGTCAGGCAAATCAGCCCGCGCGCTTCACGGGCCATGAAGCTGATCGCCTCAGGCGTGCAACGGTCGGCGGCCAGCAACAGGTCGCCTTCGTTTTCGCGGTCTTCGTCATCGACCAGCAAAACCATTTTGCCGAGGCGATAATCTTCGATGATTTCTTCAATGCTGTTGAAGGCCATGCTGGACTCTCAGGGTTCGTTGGAAATATATTGGTATACCATAATACAAAATCAACAAAGAGGTCACTATGAAGGCGTACTGGATTGCTCATGTGGATATAGCCGATACCGATCACTACAGCCAATACACCCAGCGCGCGCCGGCAGCCTTCGCCGCGTTTGGCGCGAAGTTTCTGGCAAGAGGCGGGCGCAGCGAGGCGATGGAAGGGCGCGAGACGCCGCAGCGCAGCGTGGTGATCGAGTTCGAGAGCTATGAAAAGGCTGTGGCGTGCTACCACTCGGCGGCGTACCAGGAAGCGAAAAGTTACCGCGAAGAATGGGCGAGGGCGCAAATCATCATCGTCGAAGGCATCGCCCCAATTTAAGCAACACCACTTAGTGATCGTTCCCACGCTCCGCGTGGGAATGCCTCTTCGGACGCTCCGCGTTCGGCGTTTCAGGGACGCGGAGCGTCCCGGGCTGCATTCCCACGCGGAGCGTGGGAACGATCATGCTGAATCAGCGGATAAAGTGGATCTTGCCGCTGTCGTCATTGCCCATGTAAATCCCATACACCCCAGCCTGACGCTCTTCGATATAGCGCTCAAGAATCTGCCGGATCGCCGGGTAATAAATCTGCTCCCACGGAATGTCTTCAGGCGCGAAGAATTTGTAATCCATGGTCTCCGGCCCATACTGCCCGGTAATCTCCAGCGCGATCGCGCGGAAGATGATGTACACCTCGCTGATCTTCGGCACGCTGAAAATCGAGTACGGCGAGACGATTTCCGCGCGCACGCCGCTTTCTTCCCAGACTTCGCGGACGGCCGCTTGCTCGGTGGTCTCGCCGCTTTCCATGAAACCGGCGGGCAGCGTCCAGGTGCCCGGGCGCGGGGGAATTGCCCGTTGGCACAGCAGGTATTTGCCGTCCTGCTCGATAATACAGCCGGCAATGATTTTCGGATTGATGTAGTGGATGTAACCGCAGCCACGGCACATCAAGCGCTCGTGCGTATCGCCCGGCGGTATCTGCTGACCGAGGTCAGGGCCACCGCATTTCGGGCAAAAGCTCGGGCTGAACATATCAGTGACCTATACGGGGTTCTTTCAGCGCGATCGGCAGGGTCATGGCCGGGGTTGCGCCGGTCTCTTCCTGTTTGCGCTTGAGGTAGTCGAGCGCTACCGCAGCGGCAGCGCGTACGTGATCAACACAGGCCTGATGCGCCACCAGCGGATCGCCGCCCTTGATCGCCTCGACCATTTTTTCCATTTCCTGATTACTCGCGCCGCGACGGTTTTCCTGCGATACCGAAGTCGCGCGCAGGTAGCTGATGCGCGCCTGCAACTGACGCAACTGGGTGGCCGCAACATGGTTGCCCGAACCTTCGAGCAGCACGTCGTAGAAACCTTGCACCGAGTCGATCACCTGTTGCAGTTCGCCGTCCTTGAGCGCCTTGCGGTTCTCGTCGAGGGCTTTTTCCAGGGCTTTGATGTCCTTGGCTTTGGCGCGCAGGGTGAACAGCTGCACGATCAAACCTTCGAGTACGCAACGCAGTTCGTAGATGTCGACGGCATCGGCGAGGGTGATGATCGCCACGCGCGGGCCTTTGGCATCGGCGAACTCGACCAGGCCTTCGGATTCCAGGTGACGCAAGGCTTCACGCACGGAGGTGCGGCTGACACCCAGGCGATCGCACAGATCGCGCTCGACCAGACGATCACCGGGCATGAGCTGGAAATTCATGATCGCGCTACGCAGTTTATCCAGCACGATTTCGCGCAGGGTAACGGGGTTGCGATTGACCTTGAAGCTGTCGTCGAGGGGCTGGCGTTTCATGGGGTCCGCTCTTTCGGTTGGCTGTCCATGCCAGACGGGCATCTAAACAGCCGAGGGGTTAACTGGGGCTTCGGCGTCGGCTTCGGCTTCGGCAAAGGCTTCACGGGCCAGCCGGAAACTGTCCACGGCTGCCGGAACGCCGCAATAAATGCCGACCTGAAGCAGAATTTCGCGTATTTGCTCACGACTCAGGCCGTTACGCAAGGCGCCACGCACATGCAGCTTGAGTTCGTGCGGACGGTTGAGCGCCGAGATCATCGCCAGGTTGATCATGCTGCGCTCCTTGAGCGACAAGCCTTCACGCCCCCAGACATGGCCCCAGCAGTATTCGGTGACCATTTCCTGCAGGGGGCGGGTGAAGTCGTCGGCGTTCTCGATCGAGCGCTGCACGTAGGCTTCGCCCAATACCTGAGTGCGGATCTTCAGGCCTTTTTCATACTTTTCGTTACTCATCATTCCTCCTCACAATGCAGATCCTCTTGTTGGAATGAACCCTGTGGTGAGGGGATTTATCCCCGACGGGGTGCGAAGCAGCCCCAACACCTGCAACCGCGATTTGCCAGACATACCGCGTGCGATGGTTTTACGGCTGCTTCGCAGCCGGTCGGGGATAAATCCCCTCACCACAATGGGCAGTTCCACAGTGGGATGTGTGTGGATCTGTCAGGCCAGGGTAGGCAACGGGCCGAGCTTGCCTTTGTGGTAGATCATCGGTGTCACCGGTTGCTCGGGAAGGATCAGGTTCTTCACCGCACCGACGATGATCGCGTGATCACCACCATCATATTCCCGCCACAACTCGCACTCGATGATCGCGGTGGCTTTGGCGAGGATCGGGTTACCGAGTTCGCTTAAATGCCACTCGATACCGGCGGCCTTGTCCTTGCCTTTACCGGCGAAAGCATAGGCCTCGGCAGTCTGGTCAGCCGACAGCAAGTGAATCGCAAACTTCTTGCTGTCACGCAGAATCGGATAAGTGTCGGAGGCGTAGTTTGGGCAGAACAGCACCAGCGCCGGGTCGATCGACAGCGCGCTGAACGCACTGGCGGTGATGCCGACGATCCCGCCCTCCGGGTCAACAGTGGTAACCACCGTGACGCCGGACGGGAACGAGCTCATGACGTCTTTGTAAATGCCGGGTTCGATCATTTCGCAGGACTCCTAGCGCATCACAAACGGATCAGGCATTGGCGCCTGAGACAAGTTGATCCACACCGTTTTCAGTTCGGTGTAGGCCAGCACCGAATCGATGCCGCTTTCGCGTCCATAGCCACTGTTCTTGAAACCGCCGATCGGCGCCATCGCTGACACCGCGCGGTAAGTGTTGACCCAGATAATCCCCGAACGCACATCGCGAGCGAGGCGATGAGCCCGGCCCAAATCACGCGTCCAGATGCCCGCCGCGAGGCCGAACTGCGAGTCATTGGCGATCGCCAGCGCTTCCGCTTCATCTTTAAAGCGGATTACCGAAGCCACCGGGCCGAAGACTTCTTCCTGCATGATCTTCATCGAATTGCGGTCGCATTCGAACAGCGTCGGCTCGTAGAACCAGCCTTCGCCGAGATCGGTTGGCCGCTTGCCGCCGGTACGCAGACGCGCGCCTTCAGCGATGGCATCGGCGACCAAACCTTCGACCACCGCCAGTTGCTGCGCGGTGGCCATCGGGCCCATTTCGCTGTTGTCTTCCTGCGGGTTGCCGATGCGAATGCGCTGGGCGCGTTCGACCAGTCGATTGACGAACTCGTCGTAGATCTCGTCCTGCACCAACAGCCGCGAACCGGACACGCAGCTCTGACCGGACGCTGCGTAGATCCCGGCAATCGCGCCGTTGATCGCGCTGTCCAGGTCGGCGTCGGCGAAGATGATATTCGGCGACTTGCCGCCCAGTTCCAGCGACAGCTTGGCGAAGTTCTCGGCGCTGCTGCGCACCACATGCCGCGCTGTCGCCGCGCCGCCGGTGAAGGCGATTTTGCGGATCAGCGGATGGCGGGTGAGGGCGGCGCCAGTGCTCGGGCCGTAACCGGTGACGACGTTGACCACACCCGGCGGAATCCCGGCTTCGAGGGCCAGACGCGCCAGCTCAAGAATCGTTGCCGAGGCGTGCTCGGACGGCTTGATCACAATCGTGTTGCCGGCGGCGAGGGCCGGGGCGAGTTTGATTGCGGTCAGATACAGCGGGCTGTTCCACGGAATGATCGCCGCGACCACACCCATCGCTTCGTGCACGGTGTAGGCGAACAGATCCGGCTTATCCAGTGGCAGCGTGCCGCCTTCAAGCTTATCGGCAAGGCCGGCGGTGTAGTGGAAGAACTCCGGCAGATAACTGACCTGGCCACGGGTTTCGCGGATCAGCTTGCCGTTGTCGCGGCTTTCCAGCTGCGCCAGTTGTTCCTTGTTCTCTGCGATCAAATCACCGAGACGGCGCAGTAACTTGCCGCGTGCGGTGGCGGTCAGGCCGCGCCACGCCGGGCTGTCGAAAGCAGTCTGTGCCGATTGCACGGCGCGCTCGACGTCCGCCTCATCAGCGTCGGGCAGCTCGGCCCAGGCTTGCGCCGTGGCCGGGTTGAGGCTTTCGAAGGTCTTGCCGGAGAGGGCGTCGACCCATTCTCCGCCGATGCACATCTGGAAGCGTGCGAGTGTCATGCAACGATCCCCTTTATATGGTTTTGTCGGGAGTGTGCGAATTGGAGAAATTCCAGCAGCGTCTGATTGACCAGACGCGGCGATTCTACGGGCATCATATGCCGTTGCTCGGGCAGCACGGCAACCTTTGCACCGGGGATGCGTCGAGCCAGTTGCTCGGCCATTTCCGGAGTCGAACCCGGGTCGAGTTCGCCGGTGGCGATCAGCGTCGGCGCCTGAATGCTGCCCAGGTCGTCAACGCGGTACATGTCTTGGGTGGCGAACAATTCATAAGTAGTCAGGTAGCCTTGCGGATCATTGCCGGCCAGGGTCTGGCGAATCGCGGCGATCTGCGCCGGATTGGCCGCCTGATATTCGCGGCTGAACCAGCGTGACAGCGCCGCTTCGGCATTCGCGTCCGGGCCATGTTCGGCCGCTTGCGCGGTACGAGCAATGACGCCGGCACGCTGTTCTTCGCTGCGGTTGAACACGCTGTTCAACACCACCAGGCTTTGCAGGCGCTGCGGATAATGCAGGGCAAAGGCCCGCGCGACCAGACCGCCCATGGAGAAACCGATCACCGCTGCCTGCGGCAGATTCAGATGATCAAGCAGCTCCAGCAACTGATCGGCGTAACCGAGCAGGCTGGTGCCGCTGGCCGGTCGCGGGCTGGCGCCATGGCCGAGCATGTCGTAGGCGATCACCCGGTATTGGCTGGACAGGCCGACAATCTGCCCGCCCCACATTTCTTTATTCAGGCCCACGCCGTGGATCAAAACCACGGGCTGGCCTTGGCCGGTCGCCAGGTAACTGGTGCCAGCCGGGGTGAGTTCAGCGGTGAGCCGAATCATGGAGCGCTCCTGCAATGCCTTTTTATTGTGATTACTGGGCTTTTTCGGCGGCCAGTTCTTCCAGATCGATGTAGCGGTTGCCGATGCGCGGGTGCAGGCGACCACCGTCGGCGCAGCCCAGCACGACAACGATTTCGTCGGCACGCGGCGCGTCTTCGATCTGCATTTCCAGAGTGATGTAGTGCGAACGCTGACCTTCGTCGTCTTTGTGCATCATCGGGATCTGGATCGAGGTGCCCGGGCCGCCGCGCTTGTTGGTGAAGCTCAAGTAGCTCTTGGCGTTGACGGCTTCACGGTAGTGGTTGCCGAAGCGCAGGGTGTGGATCACGGCGGAGGCGTGTTCGATTTCGCCGTCAGCGCCGACCACGGCGGCTTTGCCGTAGGCCTCGATTTTTTCCGCGCCACCGATGATGCCGACCAGACGCTCAACCATCAGCGCACCGAGGTCGGAGCAGTTGGCGCGGATCTGCGGCTTGAGGTCTTCGACGAAACCGTTGCCCACCCAAGGGTTTTTCATCACCACGGCGAGGCCGACCATGGTCACTGGCTTGTCAGTGGCTTTGCCGCCTTCGATGAAGGTTTCTTCGACATAGCTGACGATCTTGCGAATTTCGAAACTCATGAGCTGCTCCGTAGGGGATTGAGAGTGTCTGTGCGTCTGATGGTATACCATAATACCGATCGTGCAAGTCCCCTCCGCAAGATTCCCCTCATCCATCCGACGAATCCTCCGTCATCACAACGCGAAATCCCTGTAGGAGCTGCGGCACGCTGCGATCTTTTGATCTTTAAAGACCAGGATCAAAAGATCGCAGCCTCGTTTCACTCGTCAGCTCCTACAGGGGGATGCGTTCATTCCGTGCGGTTAACAAAAGATAACGTGGCGCCGATTGTCAGACGTTTCGAAAGCCCGATAGGATGAGCCAGCTTCCGAAGTGGCTCTGGATTGCGGGTTTCAGGACTATGCTCCTGAGCAGCCATCAGCGGAGCACACTTGCGGCGCCCTTGAAGGCCAGATGGCCTAACAATAATAAAGAGGGGAAGGTCTATGAGTCGTTGCCGCCCGCCGGCGTTACGCAACACCGCGTTGCTGGCCACAGCACTGTCCATGCTGGGTCTGGCCACGTTATCGGCACCGGTGATCGCCGCCGAGGCCCCAGCCGACGTGGTCTATGCCACCGAATCCGGCAAAGCCGCGAAAAGCCTGATTCTCGATGTTGTCCACGCCGGAACCCGGCTGGTGGCGGTCGGGGATCGCGGGCACATCCTTTATTCCGATGATCAGGGCAAAACCTGGACCCAGGCCAAGGTGCCGAGCCGGCAACTGCTCACCGCCGTGTATTTTGTCGACGACAAACACGGCTGGGTGGTCGGGCATGACGCACAAATCCTCGCCAGCGCAGACGGCGGTCTGACCTGGACCAAGCAATTTGAAGACCTCAAACGTGAATCGCCGCTGCTCGATGTCTGGTTCAAGGACGTCAACAGCGGCTTCGCCGTGGGCGCTTACGGTGCGCTGTTGGAAACCACCGACGGCGGCAAGAATTGGCAAGACGTCAGCGATCGCCTCGACAACGAAGACCAGTTCCACCTCAACGCCATCGCGGCGGTGAAGGATGCCGGGCTGTTCATCGTCGGCGAGTCGGGCAGCATGTTCCGCTCCGCCGACGACGGCCAGACCTGGGAAAAACTCGAAGGCCCGTACGAAGGTTCGCTGTTCGGCGTGATCGGCACGGCCCAGCCACAAACCCTGTTGGCCTATGGGCTGCGCGGCAACCTCTACCGCTCTACCGATTTCGGCAGCAGCTGGGAGCAGGTCGAGCTGAAAGCCGCGCGCGGTGCGCTGGAGTTCGGCCTCTCAGGCGCAACCTTGCTGCCGGACGGTTCGATTGTGATCGTCGGCAACGGCGGCTCGGTGATCAGCAGCAGCGACAACGGCGAAACGTTCAGCGTGTTCAACCGTCCGGATCGCATCTCGCTGTCTTCCGTCACCGCGGCCGGCGACGGCAACCTGATTCTGACCGGGCAGGGTGGCCTGCACACGACCCAGCCAAACGGCGCCGAAGTTAATAATAAGAAGGCGGGGCTATGACTTCCTTGATCACTCCTCAGCAGGAAAAGGCGACGTTTCTTGAGCGCCTGATTTTCAACAACCGCCCGGCAGTAATCCTGATCTGTCTGGTGGTGAGCATTTTCCTGTTCTGGCAGGCGACGCTGATCCGGCCGTCGACCAGTTTCGAAAAAATGATCCCGCTCAAGCATCCGTTCATCGAGAAGATGATGGAGCACCGCAACGATCTGGCGAACCTTGGCAACACCGTGCGCATTTCGGTCGAAGCCACCGACGGCGACATCTTCTCCAAGGAATACATGGAGACCCTGCGTCAGATCAACGACGAGGTGTTCTACATTTCCGGCGTCGACCGTTCCGGCCTGAAGTCACTGTGGAGCCCGAGCGTACGCTGGACCGAAGTGACCGAAGAGGGTTTTGCCGGCGGTGAAGTGATCCCGCAGAGCTACAACGGCTCGCAGGACAGCCTCGATCTGCTGCGCAACAACGTGCTCAAGTCCGGCCAGGTCGGGCGTCTGGTGTCCAACGACTTCAAGTCGAGCATCGTCGACATTCCGCTGCTGGAGTCCTATCCGGACCCGCAGGATCAGGGCAAGTTGCTGGCGCTGGACTATCGCCAGTTCTCCCATGAACTCGAAGACAAGATCCGCAACAAGTTCGAAGCGCAAAACCCCAACATCAAGATCCACATCGTCGGTTTCGCCAAGAAAGTCGGCGACTTGATCGACGGTCTGGTGATGGTGGTGCTGTTCTTCGGCATCGCGTTTGTCATCACCCTGATCCTGCTGCTGTGGTTCACCAACTGCGTGCGCAGCACCATCGCGGTACTGAGTACGACGCTGGTGGCGGTGGTTTGGCAGCTTGGTTTGATGCACTTCTTCGGTTTCGGGCTCGATCCCTATTCGATGCTGGTGCCGTTCCTGATCTTTGCCATCGGTATTTCCCACGGCGTGCAGAAGATCAACGGTATCGCCTTGCAATCCAGCGAGGCCGACAACGCCCTGACCGCAGCGCGGCGCACCTTCCGGCAACTGTTCCTGCCGGGGATGATCGCGATTCTCGCGGATGCGGTGGGTTTCATCACGCTGCTGATCATCGATATCGGTGTGATCCGTGAACTGGCCATTGGCGCGTCGATCGGCGTGGCGGTGATCGTGTTCACCAACCTGATCCTGCTGCCGGTGGCGATTTCCTATGTCGGCATCAGCAAGCGCGCCATCGCCAAGAGCAAGAAAGACGCGAATCGCGAACATCCTTTCTGGCGCTTGCTGTCGAACTTCGCCAACCCGAAAGTTGCACGCATCTCGGTAGTGCTGGCGCTGATCGCCTTCGGTGGCGGCCTCTGGTACAGCCAGAACCTGAAAATCGGCGACCTCGACCAGGGCGCACCGGAACTGCGTCCGGACTCGCGCTACAACAAGGACAACAACTTCATCATCAACAACTACTCGACCAGTTCTGACGTGCTGGTGGTGATGGTCAAGACCAAGTCGGAAGGCTGCTCACGCTACGAAGCCATGGCGCCGATCGACGAGCTGATGTGGAAGATGCAGAACACCGAGGGCGTGCAATCGGCGATCTCGCTGGTGACCGTGTCCAAGCAGATGATCAAGGGCATGAACGAGGGCAACCTGAAGTGGGAAACCCTGTCGCGTAACCCGGACGTGCTGAACAACTCGATTGCCCGCGCCGACGGTCTTTACAACAACAGTTGCTCGCTGGCACCGGTGCTGGTGTTCCTCAACGATCACAAGGCTGAAACTCTGGATCGTGCCGTTCACGCGGTGCAGGAGTTCGCCAAGGACAACAACAAGGACGGCCTGGAATTCATCCTCGCCGCCGGTAACGCCGGGATCGAAGCGGCCACCAACGAAGTCATCAAACAGGCTGAGCTGACCATCCTGATTCTGGTGTACATCTGCGTGGCGGTGATGTGCATGATCACCTTCCGTTCGTGGGCGGCGACCTTGTGCATTGTCCTGCCGCTGGTGCTGACCTCCGTACTCGGCAACGCGCTGATGGCGTTCATGGGTATCGGCGTGAAGGTTGCGACGTTGCCGGTGGTGGCGCTGGGTGTGGGCATTGGTGTCGACTACGGCATCTACATCTACAGCCGCCTGGAAAGTTTCCTGCGCGCAGGGCTACCGTTGCAGGAAGCCTATTACCAGACGCTGAAATCCACCGGTAAAGCGGTGCTGTTCACCGGTCTGTGCCTGGCGATCGGCGTGTGCACGTGGATCTTCTCGGCGATCAAGTTCCAGGCCGACATGGGCCTGATGCTGACCTTCATGCTGCTGTGGAACATGTTCGGTGCGCTGTGGCTGCTGCCGGCACTGGCGAAGTTCCTGATCAAGCCGGAGAAACTGGCGGGGCAGAAGGGTAACTCGCTGTTTGCGCATTGATCTGAAGGGCTGAAACGACAAAGCCGCAACCTAGGGTTGCGGCTTTTTTACATTTTATGATCCACACAAAACCCTGTGGGAGCTGGCTTGCCAGCGATAGCGGACTTATCAGCCAACATCAGTGTTGAATGTTAAGCCCTCATCGCTGGCAAGCCAGCTCCCACAGGTTTTTTTGTGTTCAGGAGAGTTCTGTGCCGAGCACTACGCTGAGCGCACTGCGCGCATCATCCAGCTGCACCAGCGTTGCGTGGCGAGCGCCAAGGGCATCACGGTTTTCGATGGCGGTCAGAATTGCTTTGTGCCGCGGCAACGCCAGCTCATGCAGATTCGGCCGCTGATTCGAATGCTTCAACGCCTCGGCAATCGCCACCGAGAGCATGTTGCACAGATTCGCCAGCAAATCGTTGTGCGTCGCATCGGCAATCCGGCTGTGGAAATCCAGATCCGGCTGCAACAACGCTTCTGGCGTCGGCGCCGCTTCCATGCGCTGATACGCCTCACCAATGGCGGCGATATCGGCATCGGTCGCGTGCTGAGCAGCGAGGGCAGCGGCGGCCGGTTCAATAATGCTGCGCACACTCGTCAGCACATTGAAAAATTCATTCTGCGGGCTGCTTTGCATCAGCCAATGCAGTACGTCCGGGTCGAGCATGTGCCATTCGCGGCGTGCCTTGACCACTGTTCCCACACGCGGCCTGGAATACACCAGACCTTTGGCCACCAACACCCGCGTGGCTTCACGCAACACCGGCCGGCTGACCGCGTACTCCTCGCAGAGCAAGGCTTCGGCGGGCAGTTTGTCGTCGGGCTTGAAGCGTCCGGAGACGATCTGCATGCCCAGTTCCTGGACGATGCGCGAGTGCATGCTTTTGCGGTCGGAGGGTTTGCGGTAATCCATGGGGAACGGCGCGATCCTGAGCGATGGAGATGCCGCGCATCATAGCAGGCACCAGACAAACTTGAGGGAGTACACAAAAGCAAATGTAGGAGTGAGCCTGCTCGCGATTGCGGTGTGTCAGATGAACAATTGCTGACTGACACACCGCAATCGCGAGCAGGCTCACTCCTACAGGGGAATGCATTCCAATGTAGGAGCTGCCGAAGGCTGCAATCTTTTGCTCTTAATGGGAATGGCGCGGCACTTCAGCCCCTCGGCAACCGACCAGGAAGTCAAAGTCACAGCCCTGATCCGCCTGCAGCACATGGTCGATGTACAACTGACGATACCCCCCCACCAACAATTGCTGCGGCGGTTGCAAATCTGCCATGCGCGCCGCCAGTTCGGCATCCGGAATATCCAGGTGCAAACGCCCGGTGGCGCAATCCAGCTCGATCCAGTCGCCTTCCTTCACCGTCGCCAAAGGCCCGCCGGCCGCCGCTTCCGGCGCCACGTGCAAGACCACCGTGCCGTACGCGGTGCCGCTCATCCGTGCATCGGAGATACGCACCATGTCCGTCACACCCTGCGCCAACAGCTTTGCCGGTAAACCCATGTTGCCGACTTCAGCCATACCCGGATAACCCTTCGGCCCGCAGTTCTTCATTACCAGAATTGAATCTTTATCGACGTCCAGCTCCGGATCATTGATCCGCGCCTTGTACATGTCGAAGTTCTCGAACACCACCGCGCGGCCGCGATGCTGCATCAGTTCCGGCGTTGCAGCGGACGGCTTGAGCACCGCACCGAGTGGCGCCAGATTGCCGCGCAACACACAAATTCCGCCGTCGGCGCGAATCGGATTGTCGAGCGTGCGGATCACCTCGTCTTCGCCATAGATCGGCGCGTCCTTGGTGTTCTCACCGATCGACTTGCCGTTCACTGTCAGCGCATTCGGATGAGGAATCAGATTGGCTTCACCGAGACGGCGCAGCACCGCTGGCAAACCACCGGCGTAATAGAACTCCTCCATCAGGAAACGCCCGGACGGTTGCAGGTCGACAATGGTCGGCATGCCGCGCCCCATGCGCGTCCAGTCATCCAGATCCAGCTCGACACCGATGCGCCCGGCGATGGCTTTCAAGTGAATCACCGCGTTGGTCGAACCACCGATGGCCGCGTTAACCCGAATAGCGTTTTCGAAGGCTTCCTTAGTGAGGATCTTCGATAGACGAAGGTCTTCGCGCACCATCTCCACCGCGCGCATGCCGGACATGTGCGCCAACACATAACGTCGCGCATCCACCGCCGGAATCGCCGCGTTGTGCGGCAGCGAAGTGCCGAGTGCTTCAGCCATGCAGGCCATGGTCGACGCGGTGCCCATGGTGTTGCAGGTGCCCGCCGAACGCGACATGCCGCCCTCGGCTGCAAGGAAATCGTCGATGGTGATGGTGCCAGCCTTGACCTGTTCGCTGAGCTGCCAGACCACCGTGCCCGAGCCGATGTCCTTGCCCTTGTGCTTGCCGTTGAGCATTGGCCCGCCGGTCACGACAATCGCCGGCACATCGCAACTGGCCGCGCCCATCAGCAGCGCCGGGGTGGTTTTGTCGCAACCGGTCAGCAGTACCACGCCGTCAATCGGGTTGCCGCGAATCGCTTCTTCGACGTCCATGCTCGCCAGGTTGCGGGTGAGCATGGCGGTCGGGCGCAGGTTCGATTCGCCGTTGGAGAACACCGGGAATTCCACTGGAAAACCACCGGCCTCGATCACCCCGCGTTTGACGTGCTCCGCGATCTGGCGGAAGTGCGCATTGCACGGGGTCAGTTCCGACCAGGTGTTGCAGATGCCGATGATCGGCTTGCCATGGAACTGGTGGTCGGCGATGCCCTGATTCTTCATCCAGCTGCGGTACATGAAGCCGTTCTTGTCGGCCGTGCCAAACCATTGGGCGGAGCGCAGGGTGGGTTTCTTATCAGACATGATCGATTCTCTTATTGTATGACTATAGTGTTCCAGCTACGGCTTAATCTAAGCTCAAAATCCTAGGTTTGGAAGTGTTGTTGGTGAATTAGTATTACTATATAGTCGTTTTCGACGGAGGGATGGCCCTGACGGTTTACCGAGAGAGGCGTCCCCCGAGGTTCTATAAAAACAACAATCGGAGACCGATCTCATGAGCCAGGAACTGCGGCTGATACGGCGCATTACGCTGAAACTGATTCCCTTCCTGATCCTGCTGTACCTGATCGCCTATGTGGATCGCTCCGCCGTCGGCTTCGCCAAGCTGCACATGGGCGCCGACATCGGCATCGGCGATGCGGCTTACGGCCTCGGCGCCGGGCTGTTCTTCATTGGCTACTTCCTTCTCGAAATCCCCAGCAACCTGATGCTCGAACGCTTCGGCGCACGACGCTGGTTCGCTCGGATCATGATCACCTGGGGCGCGATCACCATCGGCATGGCCTTCGTTCAGGGCCCGCACAGTTTTTACGTGATGCGTTTTCTGCTCGGCGCGGCCGAGGCGGGGTTCTTCCCCGGTGTGCTCTACTACATCACCCAATGGTTCCCGGTGCGCCATCGCGGCAAGATCCTTGGCCTGTTCATCCTTTCGCAACCGATCGCGATGATGATCACCGGCCCGGTGTCCGGCGGTTTGCTCGGTATGGATGGCGTGCTCGGCCTGCACGGCTGGCAATGGCTGTTCATCGTCATCGGCACCCCGGCGATCCTGCTGACCTGGCCGGTATTGCGCTGGTTGCCGGACGGCCCGCAGCAAGTGAAATGGTTGGATCAGGCCGAGAAAGACTGGCTGACCGGCGAGCTGAAAAAAGATCTGCAGGAATACGGCCAGACCCGCCACGGCAACCCGCTGCATGCGCTGAAAGACAAACGCGTGTTGCTGCTGGCGCTGTTTTACCTGCCGGTGACGTTGAGCATTTATGGCTTGGGTTTGTGGTTGCCGACGCTGATCAAACAGTTCGGCGGCAGTGATCTGGTCACCGGTTTCGTCTCATCGGTGCCGTACATCTTCGGGATCATCGGTCTGCTGATCGTGCCGCGCAGTTCTGACCGTTTGAATGATCGTTACGGGCACCTCGCCGTGCTTTATGTGCTGGGCGCGATTGGTCTGTTCATGAGCGCTTGGCTGTCGTTGCCGGTGGCGCAACTGGCGGCATTGTGTCTGGTAGCGTTCGCGCTGTTTTCCTGCACGGCGGTGTTCTGGACCTTGCCGGGGCGGTTCTTTGCCGGTGCGAGTGCGGCGGCGGGGATTGCCTTGATCAACTCGGTGGGCAATCTCGGCGGGTACATCGGGCCGTTCGTGATTGGGGCGTTGAAGGAATACACCGGCAATCTGGCGTCAGGGCTGTACTTCCTCTCGGGGGTGATGGTGTTCGGCTTGATCCTGACCGGCATCGTCTACCGTGTACTGGAACGCAAACACGTGCTGCCGGTTGACCAATTCGCCGCCAGCGCCCGCGGTGCAACCCGTACCTGACTGACCAACACCGGTCCCCTGTAGGAGTGAGCCTGCTCGCGATAGCGGTCTATCAGTTGACAACTTTTTGGCTGACACACCGCTATCGCGAGCAGGCTCACTCCTAAAAGGATCTGCGGTGTTTCGAATAACACAGGAGAAAATCATGCATCTGGTTCAATTCGAATTAAGCAACCGCGAACGCCGCGTCGGCGTGGTCGACAACGGTCTGGTGCGCGAAGTGCAGGACGCCCGCACAGTGCGCGATCTGGCCCTGGCCGCGATCGAGGCCGGCAACACCCTTGAGCAGCAAGTGCAAACCTTGGGCCTCGGCATCAGCCACGACTACGCCGAACTGCTGTCACAACTGCGCATCCTGCCGCCACTCGACCACCCGGATCCTGCGCACATGCTGATCAGCGGCACCGGCCTGACCCATCTGGGCAGCGCTTCGGCGCGCGACAAGATGCACCAGCAAGCCGGCGACGAAGCGACGATGACTGACACCATGCGTATCTTCAAATGGGGCGTGGAGGGCGGCAAACCGGCGGCGGGGCAGGCCGGTGTGCAACCGGAATGGTTCTATAAAGGCGATGGCAGCATCGTCGTCCGCCCCGGCCAGCCGTTCCCGGTACCGCCGTTTGCCGAAGACGCCGGCGAGGAGCCAGAAATGGCCGGCCTCTACCTCATCGGCAACGACGGCAAGCCTTATCGACTGGGCTTTGCGGTCGGCAACGAGTTCTCCGATCACATCATGGAGCGCAAGAATTACCTGTACCTCGCGCACTCGAAATTGCGCAGTTGCAGCTATGGCCCGGAACTTCGCACCGGTCAATTGCCTCAACATCTGGCAGGCACCAGTCGCATCCTGCGTGACGGCGAAGTGCTCTGGCAGAACGAGTTTCTCAGTGGCGAGGCGAACATGTGCCACAGTCTCGCCAACCTCGAATACCACCACTTCAAGTACAGCCAGTTCCTGCGTCCCGGCGACGTGCACATCCATTTCTTCGGCACCGCGACCCTGTCGTTTGCCGATGGCATCCGCACCCAGCCGGGCGACGTCTTCGAAATCAGCCAGGCCGAATTCGGCGCACCGCTGGTCAACGGCATCGTTCCGGTTCCAGCGGCGTTTGAACCGGACAGCATCGGCACCCTTTAAGGAGATCCCATGACTCAGATTCTCGGTCACAACTACATCGGCGGTCAGCGCAGTGCCGCTGGCGACGTAAAACTGCAATCGGTCGACGCCACCACGGGCGAACAACTGCCCCACGATTTCATTCAGGCCACGGTTGAAGAAGTCGACGCCGCCGCCAAAGCCGCCGCTGCCGCGTACCCGGCCTATCGCAGCCTCAGCGCCGAACGCCGCGCGCAGTTTCTCGACGCGATTGCCGATGAGCTGGACGCGCTGGGTGATGACTTCGTTGCCGTGGTCTGCCGCGAAACCGCGTTGCCGGCCGGTCGTATTCAGGGGGAGCGCGGGCGTACCAGCGGGCAAATGCGCTTGTTTGCCAAAGTGCTGCGTCGCGGCGATTTTTACGGTGCACGAATTGATTTGCCGTTGCCGGATCGTCAGCCGTTGCCACGTCCGGATCTGCGTCAATACCGCATCGGCCTCGGCCCTGTAGCGGTGTTCGGCGCGAGCAACTTTCCATTGGCATTTTCCACCGCTGGCGGCGACACCGCGTCGGCATTGGCCGCCGGTTGCCCAGTAGTGTTCAAGGCCCACAGCGGTCACATGGCGACAGCAGAACTGGTCGCCGATGCACTGATCCGCGCAGCGGAAAAAACCGCGATGCCGGCGGGCGTGTTCAACATGATCTACGGCGGTGGCGTCGGTGAATGGCTGGTCAAGCACCCGGCGATTCAGGCGGTCGGTTTCACCGGTTCGCTCAAGGGGGGTCGTGCGCTGTGCGACATGGCTGCCGCGCGCCCGCAGCCGATCCCGGTGTTCGCCGAGATGTCGAGCATCAACCCGGTGATCGTTTTGCCGCAGGCACTGGCCGAGCGATCCGAAACCATCGCCCGCGATTTGACCGCCTCGGTGGTGCAGGGCTGCGGTCAGTTCTGTACCAATCCGGGTCTGGTCATCGGGATTCGCTCGCCAGAGTTCAGCGCGTTCGTGCAGCAGGTCGCTGGTTTGATCGGTGATCAACCGGCGCAAACCATGCTCAACGCTGGCACCCTTGGCAGCTACGGCAAAGGCTTGCAGAAGCTGATGGCGCATCCTGGCATCGAGCATCTGGCGGGCAATGCGCAGCAAGGCAATCAGGCGCAGCCGCAGTTGTTCAAGGCGGACGCCAGCCTGTTGATCGATGGCGATGAAGTGCTCCAGGAAGAAGTGTTTGGCCCGACCACGGTGATTGTCGAAGTGGCCGACAAAGCCCAACTCAGCGCCGCGCTGCACGGCCTGCATGGGCAACTGACGGCGACGATTATCGGTGAGCTGGCGGACTTCGAGCGCTTCGCCGAACTGACGCCGCTGCTGGAACAGAAGGTCGGGCGCATTCTGCTCAACGGCTATCCGACCGGTGTCGAAGTGTGCGACTCGATGGTCCACGGCGGGCCATACCCGGCAACGTCCGATGCGCGCGGCACCTCCGTCGGCACGCTGGCCATCGACCGTTTCCTGCGCCCGGTGTGCTTCCAGAACTACCCGGACAGCTTGTTGCCCGAGCCGCTGAAAAACGCCAACCCATTGCGCATCCAGCGCCTGGTCGACGGCAAACCTAGCCGCGAAGCCCTCTGAAAACACCCCTGTAGGAGCTGCCGAAGGCTGCGATCTGTTGATCTTGATCTAAAAAAACAACATCAAAAGATCGCAGCCTTCGGCAGCTCCTACAGGGGGGAGTGTGCTTCTTGAGCTATCATTGCCGGTTTCCCCCCTGAAAGACTTTACTGCCATGACTGCCCAAACCCTTCTCAACGCCCTCGAACACTGCGGTATGGTCGAAATCGACGGCCTGCATGCCTTCGAATTCGCCCTCGACGAAGACGACAACCTGCACATCGAATGCATCGATGGTCGTGCGGCCAAGCATTGGGAATTCACCCCGGCCCAGGTGGCAGCGGCGACGTTTGATGACTCGCTGCAGAGCTGGTTGATCATCGGCTATTTCAATGAAACCAAAGCGATCGGCGAACACCGCCTGGTGTGCCATGGCGATGTCGTCAGCAGCAGCGACGACGAGGATGAGACTGATGAAAATGCGTAAATTCTGGCCGCTGCTGATGGCCGGCAGCGTCGGTGCCATGGGCCTGTCCACGGCCTCTGCAGAAAGCTTTCAGTTGCTGGTCGGTTCTTACACCGCCGGCACCAGCCAAGGCATCTATCGCATGAACTTCGACAGCGCCACTGGCCAGATCGAGGCCAAGCCGCTGCAAGTGGTCAAGAGCGAAAACCCGTCGTGGCTGACCCTGTCCAAAGACCAGCACCGTCTGTTCGTGGTCAATGAAAACGGCCCGGGCCAGAAAGACCCGGTCGGCCGCGTCAGCAGCTATTCGATCGATCCGAAAACCCACGCCCTGACCCTGATCAATCAAGTGCAGAGCCTGGGCAACGAGCCGACCCATTCGAGCCTCAGCGCTGACGCCAGCCATCTGTTCGTCAGTAACTATTCGGTGGTGGAAGATCCGGGTGGAACGCTGGCGGTGTTGCCGGTCGGTGCCGACGGCAAGCTCAAACCCGTTGTGCAAATGAGCGCGCACCCGGCGAGTCGGGTCAATCCTGAGCGCCAGGCCTCGAACCACGTGCACTCGACAGTTTCCTCGCCGGACGGTCGCTACGTGTTCTCCAATGACCTGGGCGCGGACAAGGTCTTCATTTACCAATTCGATCCGAAAGCCAACCCGGACTTGCCGCTGACCCCGGCGAAAACCGCCTCGGTCGCCTTGCCGGCCGGCAGCGGCCCGCGTCATCTGCTGTTCAGTGCTGACGGTAAACACGCCTGGCTGAGCATGGAAATGAGCGCGCAGGTTGCGGTGTTCGATTACAACGACGGCGTACTGACCCAGACGCAACTGGTTGACCTGGCTGCCGGCCAGCCGACCTCGGACAAGGCCGGCGCTGCGCTGCACACCTCGGCGGATGGCAAGTTCCTCTACGTCAGCAATCGTGGCACTGCCAATCAACTGGTGGTGTTCAGCATCGATCCGGCGACCGCCCAGCTCAAAGAGCTGCAAAAGCGTTCGGTGGAAGGTGATCACCCGCGCGAATTCAGCCTTGATCCGAGCGGCAAGTTCTTGCTGATTGCCAACCAGAAGAGCAACCAGATTGTCGTCGTTGAACGCGACAGCAAGACCGGTTTGCTCGGCAAAACCGTGCAAAAACTGCCAATGGACGCCCCGAGCGATCTCAAGTTTCTAGTGCGACAATAAGCCACAGGCCCCGTTTTACGGGGCCTGTCTCTTTGTATTAATCGCGCTGATATCCGGTAATGCTACAAAGCATTTCAAGCGATCAACCCTCGAGCGTTAAGTTTGCTTCACAGCCCAACCGGGCAAGCAAGCCAACCGAACACGAGGGTTACCGCCATGAACTTCAATCTCTTCTCCGTTATCGCCGCTTCCGCCATCTCCGCCACCGTGGTGCTGCCAGCCGGTGCCAACGTTGAAATCGCCAGCAAAAAATCCCACACCCAGAGCTACACCCAAAAATACCTGCAACAGAGCGCCAACTTCTACGCCGCCCTGGATCACAAAACCCAACACTGAACGCCTGCACACAACTCCCCTGTAGGAGCTGCCGAAGGCTGCGATCTTTTGACTTTCAAGATCAAAAGATCGCAGCCTTCGGCAGCTCCTACATGTTTGTGCGCGTGTTGATCGTCGCCCTCGTGTGCGTTTCGTAGCGTCATAGGTTTTCTCGAATGCGCAAATAGACCGGCTAAATAATCAACGAAGCTGATGTTCACTATGGCAAACCCTGAGTGGTTACCCCGGCTTTTTTGATCAATCCTGTGGCCATCGAAACATGCCCACGGAGAACACCATGGCCAGCGCAATCCTTCATTCAGCCAAACGCGGCGCCTACCTGACCATCGGTCTTTACCTGGCCGTGGTGTTGGTCGTCAGCATCGCCTCGCAGATGGAACACACCTTCGACGCGCCGATCGACGTCGCCCACCCCGGCATCCAGTTTGAAGTCCGCTCGCAAAGCGTGATGGTCGACCGGGCGGAACTCGCGGGAGTTGGCGGCGCATGAAAGGCTACAGACTTTGGGTCATCGCCAGTCTGGCGGTCATGACCAACGGCGCCTCGTTATTGGGCGTCGGCCAAGGCTCGGTGGGCGGCCTGGCGCGGGCCATAGAGGCCAATCACAGCATTGCGCATAACATCGAACGGGCGAATACGTTGGGGCTGATGGCGGGGAATCCGCCGGTGAAGGCCGCCGCCAATTTCCTCGGCCCCTTCGAAGTGGATTGCATGGCGCTCGGGATGTGCCAAGTGTTGGCCTAACCTATAACAGGCTGACCACTTTTCTGGAGATATACACATTTGTGGCGAGGGGATTCATCCCCGATGGGCTGCAAAGCAGCCCCAAATCCTGCAACTCAAATTTGCCTGACACACCGCATAGAATGGTTTCACGACTGCTTCGCAGCCGAACGGGGATAAATCCCCTCGCCACAATAAATCCCCTCACCACAGGGTTACCCATTTACAGGAGAGGTGGGGTTATTTCTTCATAATCGAGGTGAAGAGGTCGGACTCGAGGAAATTGTGCAACCAAGCCTGCAGACGCGGATAAGGCGTCTGCGCAAACCACTCACGATCAACATGCGCAAACTGCCGAACAAACGGCAGCAGGGCGATATCCGCCAGGCTCGGATGATCCGCCAGCAAATAATCGTGATCCTGCAGCAACCCCTCCAGCCGCTGCAAATACACCGCACCCTCAGCCCGATAAACCTCCATCGCTTGCTCCGGATAACGCTCGGCATACTTGTAGCGATTCAAATCAACCTTGAACCCCTGATCATTCGCCTCGATCAACTCGGCAATTCGCGGATCGCCATCAAGCAACCAGTTCTGCGGGTCATTCTGCGCCAACGCCCAGCGCATGATCTCCAGGCTCTCATCAATCACCCGACCGTCCGCATCCAGCACCGGCACCGTGCCCTTGGGCGAGATCGCCAGCATCTCCGCTGGCTTGGCCTTGAGGCTGACTTCAACGATGTCCACCGGCACACCCGAATAACGCAACGCCATCCGCGCCCGCATCGCATACGGGCAGCGGCGGAACGAGTACAGCGTTTTCATTTCACCTCCAGTGTGCTCAAACCGTTGCCCTGACGCTGCACCTGAATCTGCACGGGGATCCGTTCGTGCATTTCCTGCACGTGAGAAATCACCGCGACCTTGCGCCCCTGCGCCTGCAAACCATCCAGCGCATCCATCGCCAGTTGCAGCGACTCCGGATCGAGGCTGCCGAAGCCTTCGTCGATAAACAGCGATTCGATTTTCAGCGTGCTCGACGCCATCGACGCCAGGCCCAATGCCAACGCCAGCGACACGAGGAACGTTTCGCCGCCCGACAACGAATGCACCGAGCGCAATTCGTCGCCCATTTCGGTGTCCATCACCAGCAAACCGAGCATGCTGCCGCCGCGTTTCAGGCGGTAGCGTTTGACCAGTTGGCGCAATTGCACGTTGGCGTGATGCACCAGCAGGTCGAGGTTGTAGGCCTGGGCGATCTTGCGGAAGGTGTCGCCGGTCGCGGAGCCGATCAGCGCACTGAGCCGCGCCCAACGCTGATACTCGGCGTAGGCATCAGCAATCTGCTGGGCCAGCGCCTGATTGGCGTTCTGTCGGCGCTGGTCTTCGACCTGTTCGGCACGCAGTTCGGCGCATTGCTGTTCGCTGACGGTGAACTGGTTCTGCAGATCCGTCAGGGCCGTGGCGAGTTGCTCAGCGTCGAGATTGCCGTTGCTTTGGGCTTGATGGTCGACCAGTAACCGCTCACGTTCCTGCAACAAGACCGTGGCTTGTTCGATGGCTTTTTCGTTGAGTTGCAAGCGCTGGCGCAGCTCGGTGAACTGCGCGTCGTCAACTCGCAGCAAGTCTTCGAGACCGCCATCATCCAGCTCGGGATGGCGCGCGCGCCAGTCGGCTATCTTGCCGGCCAGATCCTGGTCCTCGCTTTCCAGTGCCTGCAAACGCTGTTGCTGCGCCTTGAGTTCAGCGGCGATCTGCACCAACTGCGTGCGCACGCTTTGCAGTTCTTGCGCCGTGGCGGTTTCGGCGTTGCGCGCCTGTTCCACGGCGTGTTCCAGCTTCTGCTGCCAGTGCTCGGCGCAGTTGTGCTCGCCAAGCAATTGCGCGAGCTTTTGCTGGCAGACTTGCTGCTGTTCGGCCAGCGCGTTGAATTGCTGCTCGGCCGCTTGCGCTTGCTGCACGCGGGTCAGCTGTCGATCCTGTTCTTTCTCCAGTGTCTGCTGGCGTTGCTGCTGTTCGCTCAGTTCTTCCTTTTGCTGCTCGACCTGCACCAGGCGTTCGGCGATCTGCCGGTCGAGCTGCATGAACGTCGCCGCCGGTTCCTGGCGCAGGGCTTCAAGGGTGTCGGCCGGTAGCAGCGTGCCAAACGCCGTCAGTTCCTCGTCGAGGCGTTGACGGTCGCTGCTCAGCTCGCGCTGCTGATTGCTCAAGTGCTGCGCGGCTTGTTGATGTGCGGTTTCCGCCTGACGCAACTGTTGAGTCAGGCGCGCGGCATCCTGTTGCAGGGTGAGCAGGGCGCTCTGGCGCTGTTCGTCCTGCGTGATGCTCTGGTTCAACTGCTCGTTCTGGCGGAGGAGCCAGGCGTCGCGCTTGTCGGCGTCCTGATTCAGCAACTGCGCGGACAACGGATGGGCTTCGAGGCTCGGCGCAAGCGCCTGTTGCTGGCTCGCCAATTGTTCTTGCTGTTGCAGCAGTTCTTTCTGCTGCGCGATGACGCCACCGACTTCAGCGCGCAGTTCGATGAGCTTTTCTTTGAGCTGATCGACCACTTGCTGGGCGTTGGCCTGCTCACTTTCATCGTGGCGGCCGAGGCTTTGCAGCAGTGCTTCGGGCTGGTGATACGGATGCTCATTGCTGCCACACACCGGGCACGGTTGATCGTCCTGCAACTGCGCACGCAACTCTTCGACACTGGCACTGCGCGCCAGGCGTTGGCGCTCAAGCAGTTCGCGGGTGACGTTGAGGGTTTGCTCGGCGACGGTCAGTTCGGCTTTGCTTTTCACCCCGTCCTGCGTCAGGCGCTCGCGTTCCTGTTGAGCGCTGAGCTGGCGTTGTTGCAGTTCGGCCCCGCGCTTGTCCAGGTCCTGCTGGCTGGCCCACAGGCGCGACAGGTCTTCGAAGGCGCGCAGTTGTTTGCGGTTGTCCTGCAACAGCGTGCCGAGGATGCCGATCTGTTCGGCGACGGCATCCGGCTCGGCGCCGGCCTCTTTGAACAGCACCTCCAATTGTTGCTTCTGGCTGGCGAACTCATCGGCGCTGCGCGTGGCGTTTTCTTCGAGGCTCGCCAGTTCGGCCTGGCCCTTGTTCAGGCGATTGCCGATCAGCATCAGCTGCTGCAGACGATCGCGATAGGCATTCCACGCATCGCTCAACGGCGCCAGATGCGCGCTTTGCGCAAGCTCGGCAGCGATGCGCTGCAAGCGTTCAGCGACCTCGCTCTGTTTTTCCTGCAAGGCTTGAATGGCGCCCTGGCCGTCGCTGCACTGCTGTTGCGCGTTGGTTTTGGCGTCAGCGCAAGCGGCGACATCCTTGGCCAGGCGGGCTAGGGTGCTTTGCTCTTCGAAGGCCTGACGCAACAATGGCGCATTTTCCGACTGACGCTGCTGCGCTTCGGTCAGGGCCACTTTCGCCGCACTGAGATCTTGCTCAAGTTGCGTCTGGCGTTCAGTCAGTTCGGCGTGCTGCCGGGTGTGCTCGGCAATCTGTGCCGCCAACGGTGTCAGCAGCGCATCGAGCTCGGTTTTGCGCGCGAACTGGTGGCGTTGCGGGCCGAGCTGTTCCAGACGGTTGAGCTTCACGCGTTCGCCGGCCAGACCTTCCCATTGCTGCCGGGCGCTGTGCAATTGTTCGGTGGCAGCTTGCTGTGCATCCTGCAACAGCCGCAAATCCTTAAGCCAGCTGTGCTGTTGCTCAAGCTGTTTGAGTTGCGCCTGCTGCAACTTCAGTTGCTGTTGCGCGGCGTTGAAACGCTCATCCAGTTCCGCCCGCGCTTCGGGGGCGAGCGGAGTGACGCCAGTGGCCTGATCCTGCAACAGCTTGTGCGCTTCGCGGGCCTCTTTGGTCTTGTCGAAGGCGCGGCGGCCGAGACGGGTGTACAGCGCCGTGTCGGTGAGCTTTTCCAGCAGTTCGCTACGGTCGTTATCGTCCGCTTTGAGGAACGCGCTGAACTCGCTCTGCGCCAGCAGCACGGCGCGGGTGAACTGTTCGAAGTTCAGGCCGAGTGCCGCTTCCAGTTGGGTTTTGTACTCGCCTTTCTGGCTGGCGAGCAGTTGATCCTGATCGATGTCGCGCAGGCTCTGACGGCTGGCCTGCAACTTGCCGCCGGCCTTTTCGCGGGCGCGATTGGCTTCCCAGCGCGCGCGATAGCGCCGGCCATCGACACCGACAAAATCCACTTCGGCATAACCTTCACCGGTGCCGCGACGCAACAGGGTGCGCGGGTCGCCAGTGGCGATTTCGCCGTCGGCATCGGGGACTTTGGCGTCACGGCCGGTGTTGTTCAGGCGCGGTACGGCGCCGAACAGCGCCAGGCACAACGCATCGAGCAGGGTGCTTTTACCGGCGCCGGTCGGGCCAGTGATCGCGAACAGCCCGGCGCTGGCCAGCGGTTCAGCGGTGAAATCGATCTCGAATGGCCCGGCCAATGAGGCGAGGTTCTTCAAGCGAATGGCGAGAATCTTCATGGCTGCTCGCCCTCCAGTTGCACGTCTTGCAGCAGTTCGGCGAAGTCCTTCAGCGTTTGCTCATCGACTTCGTTGCCGTAGTTGTCGAGCCAGGCGCGGCTGAACAACTCCTGCGGGGTCAGTTGGTCGAGTTCGATCAGCGTAGTGCCGTCCGCCTCGCCGTCAGCGCCCCGGTTGCCGGCGTATTCAGCGGCGATACGCACCAGGCGCACGGCTTTGCCTTGCAGGGCGTTTTCCACTTGGTGGCGCAGATCCGGTTGCGGCTCGTCGAGGGTTACGCGCACTTCGAGCCACGGCTGGCGTTGGGTTTCGGCGAGCAGGTCGATGTTCGGCAGGTCTGCCAGTTGCAGCAGGATCTCGGGCAGCGGTGCCGGGCCGATGCGTTGGAGCTGGACCGATCTAGGAATGTGTTTCGACTCGACGCTGATCAGGGTTTCACCCTCAAGCAGGACGTCGAGAATCTGATGTTCATATTTGATCTCGGAGAACGACAACGGAATCGGCGAACCGCTGTAGCGAATGCGCTCCTCACCGTTGACCTTCTGCGGCTTGTGCAAATGGCCGAGGGCGACGTAGCTGATGCTCGGCCCGAACAGACTGGCCGGCAGCGCTTCAGCATTGCCGATGATCAGGCTACGCTCGGAATCTTCCGAAACCGAGCCACCGGCCATGTGCGCATGGCTGATGGCAATCAGCGCCTGACCCGGTTTGCGCTTGGCCTTGGCCGCTTCGATCAGCCATTCATGCACCTGACCGATGCCGCGCAAATAGTTGTCGCCCAGATGCGCGCCCGTCACTTCCGCCGGGCGCAGGAACGGCAGCGCCAGGCACCACGCGGCGATCTCGCCTTGGGCATTGGGCAACGGCAGCAACAGACGCTCGGCATCGAGTTGGCCGTCATCCAGCCACAACACCCGACCCAGCGCGTGCGTACGCAAACGGCGCATCAACGGCGCCGGCAGTTCAATCCGCGAGCCGGAGTCGTGGTTGCCGGCGATCATCACGATGGTCAGCAACGGCTGCTGCTCGTGGGCGCTGACGATGAAGTCGTAGAGACGTTCCTGGGCTTTGACCGGCGGGTTGACCGTGTCGAAGATGTCACCGGCAATCAGCAGCACATCCGGCTGCGCCAGTTTCAGTTGATCCAGCAGCCATTCGAGAAAACAGGCGTGCTCGAAATCGCGCTCCTGGCCGTGCAGGTTTTGCCCAAGGTGCCAGTCGGAGGTGTGAAACAGACGCAAGGCGGACTCCGCAACAATTAAAGAGGTGATGGCCGCGAGGAAATGAAGGGCGGCGAAAGAGGGGAGAGTTTACAGATTATTGCGCGGGTGGGGCTTGTCCGGGAGCAGGACGCGCGCGATCACGTCGATTTCTAAATTGACGCCCTGACGTCCGCTGCCTACCATCGCGCCACTATATTGATATCGTTTTCGCTGCTTGCGAATTACCGCTGATTGACCCGGAGTAGAAGGGAAATGCGCGTTGAAAGCTTGTTCAATCAGGCCAGAGGAATGGTTAAAGGGCTTTATTTTCACGCGATGGATGAGCTCGGATTTCGTCCGGAGCAGGCGTTTGCCTATGCTCAGGATGAACTGGAGCGCCTGATGCGCAAAGACGCACATGGCCCGAATGCAATCCTGCAGACTGCGATTTATATGGAAGGCCACCGACGAGGCCTGAAGTTATCGAAAGATAGTCCCTACGCGGTTGATATGTTGACTATTTTGATCGATACGTACGGGCAGTGCAGCGTTGAGAGTCTGGTTGAAGCCGGGGCCGATGACGAAGAACTGAAAGCCATTCAGTCGGACATGGACACCGTGCGCAATGTGTTTCTTTCTTAAGAACTACGGTGAGTCAAAGACAGCGCTTGAACAGAAAAGGAAGCTTCAGTAGCCATGCCAAAGGTTGCTTGTGTATGCGGTCACGTTATTAACCTGTCGCGAGGGACGTCCGAGTTTGAAATGTCTCTGGTGGCTGAACAGAAGATAGATGAAATTGGCTGTGCGCTAGCAAATCGCTGGCTGTCTGAAGAAGAATTCTACGAAACGATAGACCAAGGGGCAGTTACGGTTTATCGATGCCAGCCGTGCGGGCGGATGCATGTGGATCTAGGGGGGGGAAGCTTTACTTCTTATATAAAGGAAGTAAATGAGTCACCTGAGGCTGGATAGAATTCATGGAATTGAAGTTTTTTCATCACTTTGCTGGAAACCATCCTGTCGTGGGCGAGGTGTTTTATGAGATGGCGCAAGTCAGTCCTGGGCAGGCAGGAGGGGCACGTTATGAACTTTATGTCTGCAGCGTACTGCTTGCAATTGCACAACACCCGGCTGCCTGCGACCGGTTGCTTGGGTATTTGATTTCGGTAATGAACGGCACAGAGCAATCAATTTGTGCAGGTGGAAACGACGTTGTTCTGAATATTGATACAAAGGGTGTGCAAGTCGATATATCGATCAACGATGACTGGATTGGCCAGCCAGACAGCAAGTTCACCTTGCAGGAATGGCAAAAAGTTCTTGAATCCTGGAAATACTTGCTGGAACTGCCAAAGGGTTCTGATGAGATCGTACTGGTCAAGTTGCCATAGAAACACTCGACCTAAAGCAAATCAAAAGATCGCAGCCTTCGGCAGCTCCTACACGGGGAATACACTCCCCTGTAGGAGCTGCCGAAGGCTGCGATCTTTTGATCTTTTACTTCGGATAAAGCGGTGGCAACCCACTGTCACCCACTGGGTCGTGTACGCGCTCAGCGGTCGGAATCGTGCGGATCGCTCGCCACAAATCCTCACCCTGCCAATGCTGGCCAGTCTCGCTGTACAGCGCACCGTTGAGCCCGTCGAGGGCATCCGACAAGGGCACAAAGCGTGCCGCCATGTCCGCCAGGGTTTCCGGCTGTTGACGTGCCCACGCATCCAGCGCCTGTCGTGTCGCTTGCGGGTCGTTGGCCTGGCTTGCGCGTTTGATGTCGTCCATCAAGGTGCGCGGGCTTGGGCCGGTTTGGGCGGCGCGATGCACCGCCGGCTGCCAGCGCGCGCGCCACCACAGGCCGAAGCCGAGCAGGGTGGTGCAGGCGAGAATCAGCGTGCTGAGCTTCCACCACCACAACACATCGTTATCGACGACACTCGGTTGCAGCGTACCGGCCGGGGTGTCGACCTGCAGGCTCGGGTTGTTGGCCACTTGCAGCGTGCGCGCGGGCAGGCTGCTGTGTTCCAGGTGATCTTCGAAGGTGTTCCACCAGACCACGTCCACCGTCGGTAAATCGATGGCGCCGCTGCGGCTCGGCACCAGCGCTTCGCGTTCTTCGCGGCTGCCGACCAGCCCGCGTTCGGTGCTTTGATTGCTCAGCACCGGTTGATCGGGGTAGCGGCGCAAACCGTTGACGTCGGTGGCGGGCAGTGCCGGCAGTTGCGAACTGGCCAGGCCTTCGACTTTCAGAGTCAGGCTGCGGGTCAGCGAGTCGCCGATCTGCGTGTGCTCCGGTTCAGGGTTCCAGCTCTCGCTCAAACTCAGGCTGCGCGCCGGCAGCCAAGGGGCATCGACCGGATAAGTGAGCGGCTTGGGTTTGACCGTCAACGGGATCGCCGAGGAACTGACGCGCATCAGTTTGCCCGGCTTCGGCCCCTGCGCATTGTTGTCTTGTGCGGGCTGCGTATCGACCAGCGTGGCGCTGAACGTTTGCGGGGTAATCGTCAGCAAACCACTGTGCTGCGGATAGATCGCATATCGCATTTCGATCACGCCATGCCGCACGCCGTTGAGGTCTTTTTCGTAGGTGCGCGTATCGCCCAACTGCTCAATGCGCGCATCGGCGATTTGCAACGGGGTCAGGCTGCTGTCGTCGTACAGCGACACCGAATGGTAGATGCGCAACGTCAGGATCGCCTGGGCCTGTACATAGACGCTGGACTGGTCGAGGCTGGCTTCGATGAACACCGGATCGAGGCTGTTCTTGTCTTCGCGGGTATCGCTTTCAACCACTTGCACGGTGATCGGCTGGCTCTGCACGTCGCCCATCTGCAATGGCGGAATCACCACGCTGCCGTTCTCTTTCGGCAACAGCGTGATGATCCAGCGCGTGGTCGCGCGGTTGTCGCCATTGAGGGTGTTGAGCTGGTTGACCTGGCGCGTGCCACGCACTTCGAACAGCGGCTCCAGCGGTGTCAGGTCGGGTTTGCCAAACTGGGTGACGTCGCTGGTTTCGAGGGTGAGCTCGACCGTCTCGCCGGAGTTCAGGCGACTGCGATCCACACTGGCGGTCAGCTCGGCGCCATCAGCGATGGCCGAGCAAATCAGCAGGGGCAGCAAGAGAGCGGTGAAGCGGGTCATCGAGTGTTTTCCTGATCCTGATGTTGTTGCTGTTCGTACCAGAATTTGCGTCGCAGCAATTCGCCCGGATCGTCCGGGATCTTGCCCAGCCATTGTTCCAGAGCCTGACGCTGCTCGCCGTCGAGGTTGTTCTCGCTTGGGCGCAGGGTCGGCACGGTGTCCGTCTGCTCTTCCTCATCGCTGCCCGGTATTTCATTGGGGCCGGGCTGCGGCGGTGTGGTCGGTGGCGGTTCGCTGGCAGGCTCGGCCGGTTGCGCTTCGCTCGGGCTTTCGCTTTTCACGGCCGGCGGCGCGGCGGTCGCGGGCGGCGGCTCGTCGCCGGGCAGGTTCTGCTCGGTCGGTTTGCGTTCCGGTTCGGCGGGCGGCGGCGTACGTTTCTGCTTCAGCAGGTTCTCTACCAGCGCCTTGTTGGTTTGCGCCGGGCGCAAGTCCGGTTGCAGCTCCAGGGCCTGTTCATAGGCATCGATCGCCGCTTCCAGCTCACCACTTTTTGCCAGCGCGTTGCCACGATTGTAGTGGGCGCGGGCATCGCTGCCTTCGGCGAAGCGCTGAGCGGCGCCACTGTAGTCGCCGGCCTCGTACAACGCCACCCCTTGCCACTGGTGATCAGCAAAATGTTGCGCCGCTTCGGCGGGGCGTTTCTGCTTGAGCAAGTGCAGGCCCTGTTGATCCGGGCGCAGCCACAAATCTTCGAAGTCGAAAGCGTAGCTCGGCTGCGGCAGGCAGAACAGCAGCGGCAGGCAGAACAACCAGCCACGCCGCCCGGCGCACGCAGCCAGCAACAACAGCGGCAACAGCAGCCAGTAACCCTGATCGGCCCAGGTATCCAGGCGTACGGTCTGGCCATCGTCGCGCAGACTGCGCGGGCCGTTGAGCAGGCCGAGCGCACCAAGATCCGCCTCGTCGAGGCGGGCAGGGTGGTATTCACCACCGACGCTGTTGAGGAATGCGCTCAGGCCCGGGCTGTCGAGTTGCGGCACACGAATCGCGCCTTGTTCATCTTTGAGGAAGCTGCCGTCCTCCTGGGCAATCGGCGCACCTTCAGCGGTGCCGACGCCGAGCATCAGCAGTTGCGCCGATTCACCGCTGAGCGCACGACGAATGCCTTGGCGTTCCTCTTCGTTCAAGGAAGAGCCGATCAGCAGAATCCGTCCCTGACCGAGCGCGCCCTGTTTCAACAATGCCAGCGCTTTGCTCACCGCCAGATCGGCGCGATGACCGCTTTCCGGCATCAGCGACGGTTTCAGCGCATCGAGCAGATTGCGACTGGTCGCCAGATCATCCGACAGCGGCACCAGCGTGTGCGCGCTGCCGGCGTAAACGACAATCGCGGTCTGCGCATCGCTGCGCGCCTGCAACAGGTCAAATAGCTTGCGCCGCGCCTGTTCCAGCCGCGTCGGCGGCGAGTCGGTGGCGAGCATCTCCGGGGTCAGTTCCAGCACCACCACCAACGGGTCGGCGGGTTTCTGGCTGGTCTGTTCGACGCGCTCCCAACTCGGCCCGAGCAGCGCCAGAATCGTCAGCAGCCACGCCACGCCAAGGGCGATCCACGGCAGTTTGCTGTCGCGCCCGCTGCCACCGCTGAGCAAGGTGGCATGAAACGCCGGCGGCAAAATCATCTGCCAGCGCCCGGCACGTTTCTGCCGGTGCCAGAGCTGCCAGATCAGCCAGCCGAGCAGCGGCAATAACAGCAACCACCAAGGGCGGAACCAGTGCGGCCAGAGCGCGATCATCGGCGCCTCCGCAGACGCAGGCGCTTGAGGCGCTCGCGCCAGTCAGGCAGCGGACTTTGCAGATACAGTTCCTTGGTGAACAGGCGTTGCAGCGGGTTATCCGGCCACAATTCACGGGCGACCAATAACAGGCTCAACCACAAGGCGAGCGCCAGCGGCCAGTGATACAAGGCTTGCGCCGGACGCGCCTGGGTCGGTTGTTGGGTCACCGGTTCGAGCTGGTCGAGGGTGTCCTTGATCGCTTGCAGCTCTTTGCCGTCGTGCGCACGGAAGTATTGCCCGCCGGTGACTTCGGCGATGGCCTTGAGCGCCGGTTCGTCGAGGTCCAGGCTCGGATTGACGCCGAGCAGACCGGTCGAACCGCTGTCTTCCGGATTGGCGCCGATGCCGATCGGATAGATTTTCACGCCTTCGCTGGCGGCTAATCTGGCTGCGGTCAATGAATCGATTTCACCGCCATTGTTGGCGCCGTCAGTCACCAGAATCAGCACACGGCTTTGCGCCGGGCGCATGCGCAGGCGTTTCAGCGCCAGACCGATGGCGTCACCGATGGCGGTGTTCTTGCCGGCGATGCCGATCCGCGCCTCGTCGAGCCAGACGCGCACCGTGTGGCGATCAAACGTCAGTGGCGCTTGCAGGTACGCCTGACTGCCGAAGAGGATCAAGCCAACGCGGTCGCCGTCGCGGCTTTCCAGGAAGTCACCGAGCAAATGCTGAACCAGTGAAAGACGGCTGACGTCTTCGTCCTGCCACTGCATGTCTGGGAAATCCATGGAGCCGGAGACGTCCACCGCCACCAGCAGATCACGGCCGCTGGCGGCAATCGGCAACGGTTCGCCGAGCCATTGCGGGCGCGCGGCGGCGGTCAACAGCAACAGCCACAGGAGCATGAACGGCGCCTGTTGGCGCCACGCCGGCAGGTTTGCGCGGGCGCGACGGCGGGCGAGGCCTTCGAGGTCGGACAGAAAGCTGACTTTCAGCGCCGGTTCGCCGCTGTCGGCCACCGGCAATACGAGGCGCATCAACCACGGCAGCGGCAACAGCGCGAAGATCCACGGCCAGGCGAACTCAAACATGTTTGCGAATCCACGTGTCGACGGCTTGGGTCAGGCCGGCGATGGCTTTATCGTCGAGTTTGCATTCCGGTTTGTACGCGCCTTCGACCAGCACCATCCAGCGCGTCAGGCCCGCCGCCGGGCAGCGGTTATCAAGGAACGCCAGCCATTTACGCCCGTTGAGGGTGTGGCTCTGGCTGTACGGATAATGGTTGCGGCACAGGCGTTTGAGCAGGCCGTTGAGTTGTTGCAGCCAGGCACCGGCCGGGGCGCCGTCGTAGGGCTTGGGCATCTGCGCCAGTTCGGCGAGGGCGGCGATGCGCACCGGGTCGAGCGGCTGCTCCGCGCGTACGATCGGGCGTTTCTTCATGGGAATGAAACGGCGCAGCTTCCACGCGGCGAAACCCAGCAGCGGCAGCAACAGAAGCAGCAGCCACCAGCCAGGCGCCGGAGGCCAGAAGGCAATCGGTGGCGGCGAGATCAGCGGTTGCAGTTGTTCGAGGCCGTTCATCGACCTTTCCCCGGACGCTGCGGATTGAGGAACTCGCGCATCTGCTCGACCATTTCACTTTGCGTGCTCAGCGGCATCAGCAGCACCCGCAACTTTTGCGCGAGCAGTTCCCAGCGGGCGATGCGTGCTTCGGCTTGGGCGCGATAAGTCTGGCGCAGGTCGAAATTCAGCGTGTCGAGTTCCAGTTGTGCGCCGCGCTCGGCAAACCTCAGCAGGCCGGCAGCGGGGAGGGCGTGATCCAGCGGATCAGAGATGGGCAGCATCAGCAGATCGCAATGGCGTGCCAGCAGGCTCAACTGTTGTTCGGCGCTGTCGGACAACGCGCGTTCATCGCAGATCACGATGGCCAGGCTGCCGGGCCGCAGCACTTCGCGGGCGCGGCGCAGGGCTACGCCAAAGGCATCGCGATCCGGCTCACGCTCGGTGTGCAGCGACTGATTGACCTTCACCAGGCGGTTGAGTAGTTGTAGCAGGCTCTGCTTGCTGCGCCGTGGCTTGATTTCGTAGTGTTCGTTGTCACCGAACACCAGCCCGCCCACCCGGTCGTTGTGGCCCAGTGCGGCCCAACCAATCAATGCCGCTGCTTGCGCCGCCAGCACTGATTTGAACATCAGCCCGGAGCCGAAAAACAGCCGCGTGCTTTGCTCGACCATGATGAAAATCGGCCGTTCGCGTTCTTCATGGAACAGCTTGGTGTGCGGCTCTTGCGTGCGCGCCGTCACGCGCCAGTCGATGGTGCGCACGTCGTCGCCGGCCTGATACACCCGCACCTGATCAAAGTCGACGCCGCGACCACGGAATTTCGAGTGGTGCAGGCCGATCAGCGGGCTGCGCTGGCTCGGCGTGGAAAACAGCTGCACTTCGCGCACCCGGTGGCGCATCTCGATCAGCTCGGCGAGGCTGACGCGGATGCCCGGTTCGGACGGCAGGGGGGCGTTCATGGGGGTCAAGCGACGGCTACGACGTCGAGAATCCGCTGCACCACCCGATCCTGATCGATGCCGGCGGCTTCGGCTTCAAACGACAAAATGATGCGGTGACGCAACACGTCGAACAGCACCGCTTGAATGTCTTCCGGGCTGACGAAATCGCGACCGGCCAGCCAGGCATGGGCGCGGGCGCAGCGGTCGAGGGCGATGGAACCGCGCGGGCTGGCGCCATAGGCGATCCACTCGGCCATTTCCGGGTCGAACTTGGCCGGCGTACGGGTGGCCATGACCAGTTGCACGAGGTATTCCTCCACGGCGTCGGCCATGTACAAACCAAGGATTTCCTTGCGTGCAGCGAATATCGCCTGCTGGCTGACACGGCGCTCGGGTTTGGTCTCACCGTTCAGCGCTTCGCCACGGGCCTGCTGGAGGATACGGCGTTCGACGGCGGCATCCGGGAAACCGATTTTTACGTGCATCAGGAAACGGTCGAGCTGCGCTTCTGGCAACGGATACGTGCCTTCCTGCTCGATCGGGTTCTGTGTGGCCATCACCAGAAACAGCGGCGACAGCTCGTAGGTGCTGCGGCCGACACTGACCTGACGCTCGGCCATGGCTTCGAGGAGCGCCGATTGCACCTTGGCCGGGGCGCGGTTGATTTCGTCCGCCAGCACCAGGTTGTGGAAGATCGGCCCTTGCTGGAACACGAAACTGCCGGTCTCCGGGCGATAGATCTCGGTGCCGGTGATGTCGGCCGGCAGCAGGTCCGGGGTGAACTGGATGCGATGGAACTGGGCTTCGATGCCCTCGGCGAGTTCTTTGATCGCTTTGGTCTTGGCCAGACCCGGAGCGCCCTCGACCAGCATATGGCCGTCGGCGAGCAGGGCGATGAGCAAACGCTCGATGAGTTTTTCCTGGCCGAGAATCTGCGTTGAAAGAAAGGTTCGCAGCGCCAATAGCGCTTCACGATGTTCCATCGGTGACTGTTCCTGGAAAGGGGTGGCCACGGGCGTTCGGATAACGCCGGGGCTGGGGGCGTTACTTTAATCCATCGCGGGGGGTGGCGACTAACGGCATTTTGTAGAAAAGGGCAAAAGATCGCCGCCTGCGGCAGCTCCTACAGGTGATTGCATTCCAATGCAGGAGCTGCCGCAGGCGGCGATCTTTTGGCTGTCTGCGAAGGCCTCATCGCTGGCAAGCCAGCTCCCACAGGGACCGATGTGTTGCATAGATCGCGTTCACACCGCTGATACCTGTGGGAGCTGGCTTGCCAGCGATGGGGCCAGTCCGGACACCATCAAACTTCGTTAATGAAGGTACCCGTCCCATCAAGGATGTTCTTCAGGGTCTCGACAACCTCATCCATGTCCACCATGTCCGGATTGAAACTGATCTCCAGCACATCATCCCCATTCAACGCATCGGCATCCGCCGCCGCGATCTCGATTTTCAGCAGCGTCGAAGTCAGCGTGACTTTCACCCCGTCGAGCGTCGAAGGCTCGCCATCCAGGGTGATCTCCAGCTCATCCTCATCCGGGTAGCGGCTCATCAGGAACATGTCGCCCTTGTCGCTGTGGCAGCACAGCATGGCCATGTTGTCTTCTTCGTCGTCGCACGGGTTGACGATCAGTAGGGCGGTGGTCATTTGCATGGTCAATTCCTGCCTCAAGGGGCGTGTCGGTCGCTAATGGGCGCGATTCTGCCAGTCCTCGGGAATTTCTGCATGTGAGAGTGTCAGAGGATGTGTCGTGAACGCGACGTGGGTCAATGGTCATTTCTGGCACGCATGTACCGTAAAAACGGGGATTCAGACCAGCGTTTTGCGCCACGAGTGCTAGTGTTTACCGGTGCGAAAGCCTTGGTTTACGTGCCGATGACCGAATATGTCGCAGCACCGCAAGCAGACACATTGTCGCACCCATTAAGCTGCGCAACGGATGAGCACCCGTAAAGGCATTGCCGGCACCGTCGGCAGTCGCTTTTGCAGATGCCCATTCAATGGAAGGTGAATGTGACCTGAGTGTCTCGTCCAGCTTCACCCACCTGTCCCTCTGTTTCCTCTGCCCGAGAATCAGGAACAGGGCGACACAAGCCCCGAAAGGGGTGTTGCACGCGACGCTTTCCATCAATAACAAGCTTAAGCGGAGTACCACAGATGGCGTTCTTCACCGCAGCCAGCAAAGCCGACTTCCAGCACCAACTGCAAGCGGCACTGGCGCAGCACATCAGTGAACAGGCACTGCCACAAGTGGCGCTGTTCGCTGAACAATTCTTCGGCATCATTTCCCTGGACGAGCTGACTCAACGTCGTCTCTCCGACCTCGCTGGCTGTACTCTCTCTGCGTGGCGCCTGCTTGAGCGCTTCGATCACGCGCAACCGCAAGTGCGCGTCTACAACCCCGATTACGAGCGTCATGGCTGGCAGTCGACCCACACCGCGGTCGAAGTCCTGCACCACGACCTGCCATTTCTGGTCGACTCGGTTCGTACCGAACTGAACCGTCGCGGCTACAGCATCCACACCCTGCAAACCACCGTGCTCAGCGTGCGTCGTGGCAGCAAGGGCGAGTTGCTGGAAATCCTGCCGAAGGGCAGCACCGGCGAAGGCGTTCTGCACGAATCGCTGATGTACCTGGAAATCGACCGCTGCGCCAACGCGGCCGAACTGAATGTGCTGAGCAAAGAGCTGGAACAGGTTCTCGGTGAAGTCCGCGTTGCGGTCGCCGATTTCGAGCCGATGAAAGCCAAGGTGCAGGACATCCTCACCCAGCTCGACAACAGCGCGTTTGCCGTCGATGCCGACGAAAAGAACGAAATCAAAAGCTTCCTGGAATGGCTGGTGGGCAACCACTTCACCTTCCTCGGCTACGAAGAATTCGTGGTCACCGATCAGGCCGATGGCGGCCACATCGAGTACGACCAGAACTCCTTCCTCGGCCTGACCAAACTGCTGCGCACCGGCCTGACCTACGATGACCTGCGCATCGAAGACTACGCGGTGAACTACCTGCGCGAACCGACCCTGCTGTCGTTCGCCAAGGCTGCGCACCCGAGCCGTGTACACCGTCCGGCTTACCCGGATTACGTGTCGATCCGTGAAATCGACGCTGACGGCAAAGTCATCAAGGAACACCGCTTCATGGGCCTGTACACCTCCTCGGTGTATGGCGAGAGCGTGCGGGTCATCCCGTTCATCCGCCGCAAGGTCGAAGAAATCGAAACGCGCTCCGGCTTCCAGTCCAAGGCTCACCTGGGCAAGGAACTGGCGCAGGTGCTGGAAGTGCTGCCGCGTGATGACCTGTTCCAGACCCCGGTCGACGAACTGTTCACCACGGTGATGTCGATCGTGCAGATCCAGGAACGCAACAAGATCCGCGTGTTCCTGCGCAAAGACCCGTACGGTCGTTTCTGCTACTGCCTGGCCTACGTGCCGCGCGACATCTACTCCACCGAAGTTCGCCAGAAGATCCAGCAAGTGCTGATGGAGCGCCTGAAGGCTTCCGATTGCGAATTCTGGACGTTCTTCTCCGAGTCGGTGCTGGCGCGCGTGCAGTTGATTCTGCGTGTCGACCCGAAAAACCGTCTCGACATCGACCCGGTGCTGCTGGAAAAAGAAGTCGTGCAAGCCTGCCGCAGCTGGCAGGACGATTACGCTGCACTGACCGTCGAAAGCTTCGGCGAAGCCCACGGCACCAACGTGCTGGCCGACTTCCCGAAAGGCTTTCCGGCCGGTTATCGCGAGCGTTTCGCAGCGCATTCGGCCGTGGTCGACATGCAGCACCTGCTGAGCCTCAACGAAAAAAATCCGTTGGTGATGAGCTTCTATCAGCCGCTCGGTCAGGTTTCCGGCCAACGCGAGCTGCATTGCAAGCTGTACCACGCCGACACGCCGCTGGCGTTGTCCGACGTGCTGCCGATTCTGGAAAACCTCGGCCTGCGCGTGCTGGGTGAATTCCCGTACCGTCTGCGTCACACCAATGGCCGCGAGTTCTGGATTCACGACTTCGCGTTCACCGCCGCTGAAGGTCTGGACCTCGACATCCAGCAACTCAACGACACCCTGCAGGACGCCTTTGTCCACATCGTCCGTGGCGAAGCCGAGAACGATGCGTTCAACCGTCTGGTGCTGACCGCCGGCCTGCCTTGGCGCGACGTCGCACTGCTGCGCGCTTACGCCCGTTACCTGAAGCAGATTCGTCTGGGCTTCGATCTGGGTTACATCGCCAGCACCCTGAACAACCACACCGACATCGCTCGTGAGCTGACCCGGTTGTTCAAGACCCGCTTCTATCTGGCGCGCAAGCTCAGCGACGACGATCTGGAAGACAAGCAACAGCGTCTGGAACAAGCGATTCTGACCGCACTGGACGACGTTCAGGTGCTCAACGAAGACCGCATCCTGCGTCGTTACCTCGATCTGATCAAAGCCACGCTGCGGACCAACTTCTATCAGACTGATGCCAACGGCCAGAACAAGTCGTACTTCAGCTTCAAGTTCAACCCACACGCGATCCCTGAACTGCCGAAGCCAGTGCCGAAGTTCGAAATCTTCGTCTACTCGCCACGCGTTGAAGGCGTGCACCTGCGCTTCGGTAACGTCGCTCGTGGTGGTCTGCGCTGGTCCGACCGTGAAGAAGACTTCCGTACCGAAGTCCTCGGCTTGGTTAAAGCTCAACAAGTGAAGAACTCGGTCATCGTGCCAGTGGGCGCGAAGGGCGGCTTCCTGCCGCGTCGCCTGCCACTGGGCGGCAGCCGTGACGAGATCGCGGCCGAGGGCATCGCCTGCTACCGCATCTTCATTTCTGGTCTGTTGGACATCACCGACAACCTGAAAGACGGCGCGCTGGTGCCGCCATTGAACGTGGTTCGCCACGACGATGACGACCCGTACCTGGTAGTGGCAGCGGACAAGGGCACTGCGACCTTCTCCGACATCGCCAACGGCATTGCCATCGACTACGGCTTCTGGCTGGGTGACGCGTTTGCGTCCGGTGGTTCGGCCGGTTACGACCACAAGAAAATGGGCATTACCGCCAAAGGCGCGTGGGTCGGCGTACAACGTCACTTCCGCGAGCGCGGCATCAATGTTCAGGAAGACAGCATCACTGTTGTCGGCGTCGGCGACATGGCCGGTGACGTGTTCGGTAACGGCCTGTTGATGTCCGACAAGCTGCAACTGGTCGCGGCCTTCAACCACCTGCACATCTTCATCGATCCAAACCCGAACCCGGCGACCAGCTTCGTCGAGCGTCAGCGCATGTTCGACCTGCCGCGTTCGGCCTGGACCGACTACGACACCAGCATCATGTCCGAAGGTGGCGGTATCTTCTCGCGCAGCGCGAAGAGCATCGCAATCTCCCCGCAGATGCAGGAACGCTTCGACATCAAGGCTGACAAGCTGACCCCGACCGAACTGCTGAACGCCTTGCTCAAGGCGCCGGTGGATCTGCTGTGGAACGGCGGTATCGGTACTTACGTCAAGGCCAGCACTGAAAGCCACGCCGATGTCGGCGACAAGGCCAACGATGCACTACGCGTGAACGGTAACGAGCTGCGCTGCAAAGTGGTGGGCGAGGGCGGTAACCTCGGCATGACCCAACTGGGTCGTGTCGAATTCGGTCTGAATGGCGGTGGTTCCAACACCGACTTCATCGACAACGCCGGTGGTGTGGACTGTTCCGACCACGAAGTAAACATCAAGATCCTGCTGAACGAAGTGGTTCAGGCCGGTGACATGACCGACAAGCAACGCAACCAGTTGCTGGCGAGCATGACCGACGAAGTCGGCAATCTGGTGCTGGGCAACAACTACAAGCAGACTCAGGCGCTGTCGCTGGCGGCGCGTCGTGCTTATGCGCGCATCGCTGAGTACAAGCGTCTGATGGGCGATCTGGAAGGCCGTGGCAAGCTGGACCGTGCCATCGAGTTCCTGCCGACCGAAGAGCAGATCAACGAGCGTATTGCCGAAGGCCACGGTCTGACCCGTCCTGAGCTGTCGGTGCTGATCTCGTACAGCAAAATCGATCTCAAAGAGCAGCTGTTGGGCTCGCTGGTGCCGGACGACGATTACCTGACCCGCGACATGGAAACGGCGTTCCCGCCGACGCTGGTCAGCAAGTTCTCCGAAGCCATGCGTCGTCACCGTCTGAAGCGCGAGATCGTCAGCACCCAGATCGCCAACGACCTGGTCAACCACATGGGCATCACCTTCGTTCAACGACTCAAAGAGTCGACCGGCATGAGCCCGGCGAACGTGGCCGGCGCTTATGTGATCGTGCGCGACATCTTCCACCTCCCGCACTGGTTCCGTCAGATCGAAGCGCTGGACTACCAAGTCAGCGCTGACGTGCAGCTGGAACTGATGGACGAGCTGATGCGTCTGGGCCGTCGCGCCACGCGCTGGTTCCTGCGTGCCCGTCGCAACGAGCAGAACGCTGCCCGTGACGTCGCGCATTTCGGTCCGCACCTGAAAGAGCTGGGCCTGAAACTCGACGAACTGCTGAGCGGCGAAATCCGTGAAAACTGGCAGGCGCGTTATCAGGCGTACGTCGAAGCCGGTGTGCCGGAATTGCTGGCGCGTATGGTTGCGGGCACCTCGCACCTGTACACCTTGCTGCCGATCATCGAAGCGTCCGACGTGACTGGCCAGAACCCTGCCGAAGTGGCGAAAGCCTACTTCGCCGTGGGCAGCGCGCTGGACATCACCTGGTACCTGCAACAGATCAGCGCACTGCCGGTTGAAAACAACTGGCAAGCCCTGGCCCGTGAAGCGTTCCGTGACGACGTCGACTGGCAACAACGTGCGATCACCATCTCCGTCCTGCAACAGGGCGACGGCACTCAGGACGTGGAAACACGCCTGGCGCTGTGGATGGAACAGCACGAAAGCATGATCTCGCGCTGGCGCGCCATGCTGGTGGAAATCCGCGCTGCGAGCGGCACGGACTACGCCATGTATGCAGTGGCCAACCGTGAACTGCTGGATCTGGCGTTGAGTGGGCAAGCGGTAGTGCCTGCGGTTGCTGCGAATGCCGAGCTTGAACTGGCGTAAGTAGTGGCTGAATGAAAAAGCCCCGGTGTCGAGAGATGCCGGGGCTTTTTTATACCTGAAAGCTGTCCAGTTCAGGTGCTAAGGAGCGATGCGTTGGTTCAAGCAATAAAGCGCAGCAGCTTCGGACGCTTAAGATTCTCAGTAAATGCCGTGGTGCCGATGACCACAACTCGCCCGAGCGTATCAACGGAGATGGCTTCCCCTTGAGACGCTTTCGCTCGTGTCCAGCCGATTCGCGGGGCAAATGAGGTGTCAGGACTTCCATTCGGCAAGTACCGTGCAATCGCGATGGCGTTGAGGTCGTCGAAGTTGGTCATTGAATCGCTAACGGTTAACACACGGTTTTCGGTATCTACTGCGCCGCTGTTCCAAACGAAATGTGGTATTGCATCATCGGGTGTCAGTACGGGGGCACCGCTGTTGAAGTTGAGGTCAGTCTCTCCGTTCTCATCCACGCAAATGAGCAACCCTTTTTTCGACTCCGAGTCAAAGCTGCCAATGCCAATCACCCTTTTTTTATCGATGGCCACTAATTTGAAGAGACGGCTGAACGCTTTCAAAGAGGTGAGAAAGTAAAAGCCGTTTTTTGCATAGTTTGTGTCCAGCTCGCCTGTCATATGGTAGCGAGCCATCATCCCGAAATGCTTTCCGTTGACCCGGGCAATGCCACCCACCAGAATAAAATCCGGGTCGGTCTGCAACAGGCAGTTGGTAGTCAGCTGATATTCCGCGTGCGTGACGTTGATGTAGCCCATGCCATGGTTGAAACCCTCATCCGTGCTGCCATCGCTTTTTAGTCGAATGATGTACCCGTTTGAAACAAACAGAATTCCTCCGTCATTAGTAACGACTGGATGGCTGTTAACGCTGACTGACGCCTGTGCAGACTCATCAGACTGCTGCAGTGTTCGGGCTCCGAGGGGAAGGGCAACAATGACTTTGCCTTCATTGCCAAACTCCCTTACGTATCTGCCGTTCGAGTCAAACAGGGCGAAAGCGGGGAGGTACCCCATTTTGCCTGTGTAGCCGCCGCTGAGCAGAATTCTTCCGGTGCCAGGCATGACTGAAACACTGGTTGCAGACGAAGCATAACCTTCGGCAAATTCATCTTTGAGCTGGCTTTCATCCGCGAAAGTCAGATCAGGTTCGCCGTTTGGCCGAATCCTGCCAATGACGAACTTGCGATCGGAGTTGGCGACGTAGACGATATTGTTGTTGGCGTCCGTGTCGACACCCGCACCGACGCCTATTTCGTGGTCTGGCATATTGATGATGAGCTCACCTTTGCCGGCGAAATCAAAGTCGAGATGGGCCGGTATCTTCGGTTCAAGCTGTACGGTAGTCATGACTGAGTCTCGTGTTTGCAATATTCCGATGACTTGAACATTCATTGCAGCCGTTCAAATCGGAGAGGCTCATTAGGAAACTGGCGACCGATGACCGTCTACTGTCAACTCTGACAGTGGACGGCCTGGGTTTCGTATGACTGGGAGAGAATTTGTCGTCAGAACTGGCGCCATCGCGAGCAGGCTCACTCCTACAGGGGGAACGCATTCCAACTGTAGGAGTGAGCCTGCTCGCGATGGCGCCCTTTATCTCAATACAACTTCTGACCTTGCTGACTATCAAACATCGACACTTTGTCCGCAGGCCGTGCGACTAAATTGTTGAGCGACTGGTCAAACTTCTGCAGCGCCCGAACTTGCACATCCTGCTGCTGATTAATATCCGCCACGATCTCTTCCGAACGCTTGAAGTCCGCCCACACCGGCGTCAATTCCCGTGCATCCGAACCTTTCGCCGTACCAATATAGTTCAACCGCGCATCATAAAAATCGGCACTGACGTCGGCCTTGATATCGGAGCTGCGTGAAGTAATCAGTTGGCTGTGGGTGTCGACGATCGCCACCACATCTGGCCGGGCCGCACGCAGGCTTTGTATGTCCGGATACACCGTCACTGAGCCGAATTGACGCTGTAAGGAGGCGTTGACCCATTCCACCGCCATGTCTGGTTTTGAGCTGGCGACGTAGGCATCGTGGATCGGTTGCACCAGCAGGCTCTGGCCGAAACCGGTGCCGGCGTTGGCCTGGTAGTCGCGCAGGTATTCGCGGTTGGTCTGGGTGCTCGGGCTGTAGACCACGCCTAGGGAAACACCGGGGCCGCTTTTGACCAACGTGGCGCTGCTGCGGCCGGTTGGATGAGGCAGCAACGTATCCAGGGATGAGACTGCTTTCGGGGCGGTAGGGACCGAACAGGCGGACAAGGTTAAAACCGATATCGCCAACACACTGGCAAACGCAAGTTTCATGGTGTTTCTCCCGTGAAACAACATCAGTCGGAAAGTTTTAAGTTGTCGTCAATGACGGCAGTTAATTCAGACTAACCCCGTCAAGCTTTAAGTAACCTGACAATTCGCTGTCTGGTTTGCTGTTGAATAGTTTTATTCGCTGTAACCCGATTCGGTTAATTGCGTCGGGAAATAAAAAGGCGCAAATCGATGATTTGCGCCTTTTTATTTATGGCTGATTAAACATCCATCAGTTTTTCAGCGGAATCAGCACTTGCTCATCCGGCGACAGCACCATGAACACCAGCAACTTCGCCGGCTTGGTTTTGCTGGCGTTTTTCGAGACCAGATGTTCGGAGCCGGCGGGCTCGTACCAGAATTGACCCTTCTTGTAGGTGATCGCCTGTTCGCCCTTCACCTGGGAAATCACCTCGCCTTCGAGCACGTAGGCCATCGCGGTGCCGTCGTGTTTGTGGGCGATGGAGGACTGGCCGGGTTTGTAGTCGACCTCGATCATCATGGCTTTTTTGCCAGGGGCGTTTTTCAGTATCTGGTCCTGGAGGACGGTGACTTTTTCCGAGGGGTCGTGGGCGAAAGCGGCCGAGGCGCAGAGGCTCAAGGCGAGGGCGGCGGCGAAGAAGGGCAGGGTTTTCATGGCGGGCTACCTGTGAGGGTTGGGGGTGCAATCACAGTAGTCCGCAGGGTGGCGCATTCAAACGGCCAATATTCGGGAAGATTGGGTGACCAATTGGAGGTTATTCAGCGTGTTTGAGTACGCCATCGCTGGCAAGCCAGGCTCCCACAGTTTTTTGTGTCGTTCATTTAATTATCGAACGACACAAAACCCTGTAGGAGCTGCCGCAGGCTGCGATCTTTTGATCTTGCTCTCAGACGATAGGGAAACTATTGAAGTCCACACTATTGGCCAATCGACTATCGATCAGGTCAATAAACCCTTGCGCCTCGGGCCGGTTGAAATGCGCCTGCATCGCCGCTTCCGACTGCCAGCGCGCACTGACCGTCCAGCGGTGGCTGTCCTCGGGGCAGCGGTCGACCAGGTAGGAATCGCAGCCCGGCGTTTCGCGCAGGGTTTCAACTATCTTCTGCAGTTGCTTGCCCAGTTCATCCGAGCGGCCGGCGGCGGCCTGCACCTGGACCGTATTGATCACTTCGTTGGACATTGCTCACACTCCTGAATCAGGCCGGACGAATCCTGCTCATTGAGGGATAACGCCTGTGCAGGATAGGCCTGCACCCCCTGAACACCAATAACCAATCGGCGGTTAAATCTTTAGGCCAATCATTCAGGCAACTTGTTGCAGGATGTCGCGCAAGCGATCCAGGGCGATATCGATGTCCAGGGTTTCGATGGCGCCGAAGCCGAAGTACAGGCCGTTTTTTGGCGGCTGCTGATAATAGAAGCCGTTGATCGAGTACAAACCGACTTCGACTTTTCTCGCCAGCTCGATCACCAGCGCCAGGTCGATCGGCACCTTGCAGAACACCGCCATATGGAACCCGGCGCTGGCCGGCACCGCGTCCAGCCATGGCGCCAGATCAGTCGCCATACGCGCGAGAATCCGCTCGCGGCGCTGCGCGTAGATCGCATGACAGCGGCGGATATGCTTGAGCAGGCAGCCCTCGGCGATGAACTTGGCCAGCGCCCATTGCGGCAGGGTCGAGGCGTGCAGGTCGGTGAGTTGCTTGGCGCGGATCACCGCTTCAAGAATCGCCGGCGGCAGGATCGCATAACCCAGGCGCAATTCCGGCAAAAGGGTTTTCGAGAATGTGCCGACGTAGGCGACCATGCCGCGCTGATCGAGATTGAACAGCGAATCGGTCGGCCGGCCTTCGTAGCGGAACTCGCTGTCATAGTCGTCCTCGATGATGATCGCGCCCAACTCATGAGCGCGAGCCAGCAAGGCTTCACGGCGCGCCTGACTCATCGGCATGCCCAGCGGAAACTGGTGCGACGGCGTCACATAGATGAGGCGCGTGCCATCGGGAATGTGCTCGACCTGAATGCCCTCGGCATCCACCGGAATCCCCACCACCTCGGCGCCATGGGTGCCGAACAGCAGGCGTGCCGGCGGATAACCGGGATCTTCCATCGCCACCAGACTGCCGGGGCGAATCAACACGCGGGTGATCAGGTCCAGCGCCTGTTGCGCGCCGTTGCACACGACGATGTCTTCGTCCTGACAGTTGATCCCACGGGAAAACGCGATGTGCCGGGCAATCGCATTGCGCAGCGCCGGCAGGCCTTCGGCGACACTGTAGAAACCCTTGGACTGGCCCATCTGGCGCATCGCATGGGCGACGCAGCGGCGCCAGTCATCCTGCGGAAACTGGCCCTTGCTGGTCGCACCACCGATGAAGTCGTAGCGCAGCGAGCCTTCCAGCGTCGGGTGGCGCAGAAACACCGGCAGATTGCGCCAGCTCTCGATCACTTCGGCACTGGCCAGTTCGCTGTGGCTTTGCTTGCGCTGGACCTGCGCCCGGCGCGCGTTGACGTAGGTGCCTTTGCCGATCACCCCGGTGAGGAAGTTTTCGTAGGTCAGTTGCGCGTAGGTGTCGGAAATGGTCTTGCGCGAAATCCCCAGTTGCTCGGCGAGCAGACGGCTGGGCGGCAATTGCGTGCCAGCGGCCAGGCGCCCTGACTCAATGGCACCGCGCAACTGCTGATACAACTGACCGGCAAGATCCTTGCGGCCGTTGATCACGACATGAAGTTCCATACCGACGAGGCTCCCGAGGCTATTAGGCGTGCCGGCCAGATTACCGCTGAAGCGTGATCCACAACAGTTGCGCACCCCAAAAACCCAAAATTGGCGCAATCCCTGTAGGAGCTGCCGAAGGCTGCGATCTTTTGATCTCGCTTTTCAAAAGACCACATCAAAAGATCGCAGCCTTCGGCAGCTCCTACAGGGGGATTGGTGTTTGGCGGGGATTCAGTGGTGTAGCGGTTTTCCGTGCAATTGGGGCTGTAATGCGCCGCTGTCGGCGTTTACGGTGAAGTCATTATTCCGTCCACCGAGAACCGCCATGTCCCCGCGCCTGGATTACTACAACGCTTCGCCCAAGGCGATGAAAGCGATGATTGCCATGGAGGCGCTGACCGCCAACCTAAGTATCGAGCAGCCGCTGCTGCAACTGATCCGCATCCGTGCTTCACAACTCAACGGCTGCGCGTTCTGCACCGACATGCACTCGGTGGACGCGCGGCGGGCCGGGGAGAGTGATCGGCGCCTGTATGCGATTGCGGTGTGGCGCGACAGCAACTTCTTCAACCCGCGCGAGCGTGCGGCGTTGGCCTGGGCGGAGGTGGTGACGTTGTTGGCGGAAAGCCGCGTGCCTGATGAGGTGTATCAGCAGGCGCGCGAGCAATTCAGCGAAGGTGAACTGGTTGACCTGACCATGGCCGTCACCACCATCAACAGCTGGAACCGCCTCGCGGTGAGCTTTCGCCAAACGCCTAGCGATTGAAGATCAAAAGATCGCAGCCTTCGGCAGCTCCTACAGGGAACGATCAAAATCCCATGTAGGAGCTGCCGAAGGCTGCGATCTTTTGATTGTGACGTTGCCCTAATTCGCCGGCCGTTGCGGTTTCACCGAGGTGCCAAAGGTATTGCCCATCCGCGTACTGGTCGCCGCCGGCGTCGCCAGCCCAACCTGATTCGGCGGACGCTTATTCACCGGCACATTCAGCGCCTCTTGATTCTTCTCTGCCGCCGCAGCGCCTTCAGGGTTGTTGCCCATCTGCTGGCTCAAACAGTCGTAATTCGGCGCCTTGTAACCGCCGACCGTTACCTCGACACATCCCAACGGCTGCTCGGCATAAGCGCTCGACAGCGCCATCAACAACAGCCCGCCAAGGCTCAATCGCCACAGTGTGTTCATGCTCGCCTCCTGGCCGGCCCGACGGGGCCGCGCTTTGGCTTGAGTCTAGTGCAAGCCGTGCGCAATTCCCGTGATGGTTTTTTTGCACCGCCCGTCACACCAGATTCATAAACAGCCCTCAGGATGACGATTTCCAAGGATTCGTCAGCCGTGCAGCGAGGCAATTCCACGGACGGTTTTCAGCGTTCAACGAGGCTTGTGCGCCGGATGTGTCTGGGGTGGCTGCTTGGCTGTGCGGCGAGCCACGCCATGGCCGACGCGGTGCCGGCAGACCTGCGGATGACGCTGCACATTCCGGCACAGGATCTGGCCCGCGCGCTGGATCAGTACAGCCACGCTACTGGCGTTGCGGTGCTGGTCGACAGCCAGTTGAGTCGCGGTCGTCGCTCGCTGGCGGTGGATGGTGAATTCACCGCCGCCGATGCCCTGCGTCGATTGCTCGGCGGCAGCGGTTTGATGGCGCGTTATGCCCGCGACGATGCATTTACGTTGCAAGTGGCGCAGGTCGAAGACGTGCCCGCGCCGCCGCAAAAACAGACGCCGGAAAGCGTCGCCGTCAACCGCAGTTACGCGACAGCGGTGCAAGCAGCGATCGAGCGCAACCTGTGCCGCTCGCCGATGACCCGTCCGGGCAGTTATCGCGCGGTGTTGCAGGTTTGGGTCGGCCGCGACGGCTTGGTGCAACACAACCGGTTGGTCACTTCGACCGGCGATGTACGGCGCGACAACGCGCTGGTGGAAAGTTTTCGCAATCTCAAAATCGACCGGCCGACGCCCAGCGCCTTGCGTCAGCCGGTCACGTTGCTGTTGTTACCGGAGTCGTCAGGGAAACGCATGGAATGCACGAAATGGGAAGGAGTTTCCGGGGGATGAAAGACACCGGACAAGGTTCGATGGTCCAACTGTTCCTGACGTCCTACGAGGACTTTCGGGTGCGCCTGCGCCGGCGTCTCGGCTCGGAGGATCTGGCCAACGACGTGCTGCACGAAACCTACCTGCGCGTCGACCGCATGGAGACGCCGCCGAACGTCCTGCGGCCGAATGCCTACCTCTATCGCATGGCCCTGAACATCGCCGCCGACCGCCGCCAGGCCGATGCGCGCCTGCTCACCGGCGAGGAAGTCGAGGAGCTGCTGCAAATCGGCGACGAAGCCCTCGACCCGGCGCGAGTGGTCGGTGGGCAAAAGGAAATCCAGTCACTGCTCAACGCCCTCTACGAACTGCCCGCACGCCGTCGCCGAATCTTCATCGCCGCGCGTCTGGAGGAGGCGCCGCACCTGGAAATCTCCCAGCGCTTCGGCATCTCCACGCGCATGGTCGAGAAGGAAATCAAAGCCGCACTGGGCTTCTGCGCCGCGAAACTGGAAAGAAAAGTGTTTCAGCGGTTCGGTCGCGGGGCCGGAAAACCGTCTTCTGAATAGTGCCCGATCAATTCGTTGAGAATCTGCGCGTTTGAACATCTTTCGACTGACACCTGCCGAGCCATCGGCGGCCGACAATCTGCACAGCGAAGCCCGCGACTGGCTGGTCCTGCTGACCTCCGGCCGCGCCACCGTGGCCGACGCCCGCGCCTTGCGCGAATGGTGCGCGCAGAGCGCCGAGCATGCCCGCGCGTTCGAAGAGGCCAAGCGGTTGTGGCAACAACTGCAACCGGCCATGGAGCAAATGCAGGCGCCACGCGGGTTTGGTCGACGTGCTTTTCTCGGGGGCGCGATTGCTGCGTCGGCTGCGTTTTTGCTGGTGCGCGGGACCATTCCCGGCGGCTTCGAAGGGCTCGGCGCCGACTACATCACCGAAGTCGGCCAGCAGCGTCGTTTCGAACCGGCGCAAGGCGTGAGCCTGGAGCTGAACACCCAGACGCGGATCAATCAACGCTCCATCGATAACGGCGTGCAGGGCTTTGAACTGGTCAGCGGCGAAGTCGAAGTGCAGACCGCGCGGTTGCCGCTGGCGATGCAGGCTGGAGGAGGGTGGTTGCGCGCCAGTCAGGCACGTTTCAACCTGCGCAACACCGATCAACAAGTTTGCGTGACTTGCCTCGATGGCGCGGTTGAAGTGGATATTGAAGGTCGCAGCCTGCGCCTCGAACCGGGCCAGCAAGTGACCTACGACGCACGGCAAGTCGGCAGCGTACAAAGTGTCGACACAGCCGCCGTGATGAACTGGCGCCAACAAGTCCTGGTCTTCAACGGCGCGACCCTCAGCCAAATGATCGACGAGATCAACCGCTACCGCCCCGGCATGTTGCTGCTGCTCAACCGCGAACTCGGCCAACGCCGCGTCCAGGCCCGCTTCAGCCTCGACCAACTCGCCGGCGTCGCACTGCTCATCCGCGATGCCTACGGCATCAAATGCACCGAACTCCCCGGCGGCGTAGTCGTCCTCAGCTAACCCACACCCGCCAACACCACCAACCCCTGTGGGAGCTGGCTCGCCAGCGATGGCGGCCTCACAGCCAACCACCCCCCAACTGACTACCCCCAATCCAAATGTAGGAGCTGCCGAAGGGTGCGATCTTTTGATCTTCAAAATCAAAGTCAAAAGATCGCAGCCTTCGGCAGCTCCTACAGGAATATCCGATCAGAAGGGATATATGTCACTCCAACGGCCCAATCACCTGCCGATACTTCTCCACACCCTGCGCCGTCCCCCGACTCAACCGAATCTCCAACCCCAACGGATCCTCCCGCCGATTCCCACTTAACTGCCGCCACCCTTTATCCACCTCCCAAACCCGCACCTGCACATCACTGACATCACTCAAAACAGCAACCCCATTCCCAGGCGCCGGCAGCGGATACCGACTCCGCGCCTCAGCCACCGCCCGATACAACGTGTCGCCCTTGACCCACCAGCGCACCCGCTGCAAAGCCCCCGGCTGATCCGCCGCCGTACGAATAATGTCCAGCCGAAACCCCTTACTGTCGCTACTGCGCACAGTCAGAGCGGGCGGGGCGCTCGGCGGCTCATCATCCACCCCAACCTTCTTCGGCTCGGTCAACTCAACCCCCGCGCGCATCTCCACATCCCGCTGCAACTGGTTCAGCGCGCGCAACAAACCGTCACTCTGCTCACTGCTCGCCTGCAAATGACTGTCCGCCCGCGTCACACTGTCCAGCCCCCGCCAGGCAATCAAACTCACCACCGCCATCAACAGAATCGCGACCATCACCTCAATCAGCGTAAACCCTTGCTGGCGCTTCATTGCAGGCTGATCCTTCCACTGCCATCACGCAGCACACTCAAGCGATTCAAGCCATCCGACAACGTCAATTGCAGCGGCGGATTAATCCACTCAGCGTTCAGCACAACCTTCTGTTTCGGCTCCACCCGCACCTCCATCTTCGGACTCTGCCAGGCACGCGGCCGCAACTGCAGATCCTGCGCGAAATGATCAAACCCCTTGCCACTGTCACTGCGCCGACTAAACCGAAACCCCTTGGCATCACTCACCCACACAATCGGCCGGCCATCGGCCCGAGCCTCCGCCTGCGCCACCTGCAGCAACTGCGCCACACGTTCGGCATCCTTGCGCAGCAACTGCAACGGATCGGGCTTGATACTCAGGCTGATCGCCGCACTGGCGATGCCGATGATCACCAGCACCACCATCAACTCGATCAGCGTAAAACCCTGTTGCCTGTTCATCGCGCGCGCGCTCCTTTGCGTCCTGCGCCATCGTGCACGGCCAACATGTAAGGCGTGTGAAATAAAACGGAGAGAATTGCCGCGTAGGCTGACAGCAGGGATAAAAAGGAGATTCAACCCATGACCTTCACCGCACGCATTTCCCCACCCCAAATGGTCCAGGCCCTCGCACTGCTCGCCGCGCTGGTAGGCGTGGCGACATGGTCGTCGCTGCTGCTGACCTCCGCCGAATCCCACACCCCGGCAGCGGCCCCGCAGTTGCTGGCAGCGCGCAGTGATAGCCCGGCGTTGCAGTGGTTTTCCAATCAAACGGCGCCGGTGGATATCAAGGTGAGCGGGGTGATGGCGGGGAGTCGGGGGGCGGTGGCGATACTGAGCCTGAACGATGGGCCGCCGAGGAGCTTTTTGCAGGGGGAGAAGGTGGGGCCTGGGGTGACGTTGGTGGCGGTGGAGGGGGATGGGGTGGTGATTGAGCAGGGTGGGGAGAGGGTGCGGTTGGGGGTGGAGAGGTTGGCTGAGGGGGTGGTTTTGCCTAGGTTAACGAGGCAGTAAGTGGGCTTGGTCATTTTGTTGTTTTAGTTTGGGTAGCGCATTTTGCACTAGTGGTTATGAGCCTTTTAGCTTTGGCCAGAGTCGGTTCAACGTGGATGTAATCTATCGGTCATAGACATACGGCTAAAAAATTCGTAGCCTCGGAGTAGGTTTTCTCGCTTTTACTCCATTGCGCGTGCTTTCGCTTCAATTAGTGAACTCATAAGCTTTTGAGGGGGCTCTGGACAATGAGTGGCGGAAGTTGTCACGTAAATTGTGTTGGGATTTATATACTAGAGGTGGCTGCGTGAGTTACTTTGGCGATTTTGAACGAGTTTTTATGCGTCGTAGCCTAGAACTTGTTGATACCTACAATGGTGAGTATGAAACTACGCAGCTATTGAATGGACTTATAGGGCTTTTGTTTTTTCCGCATGAAAAAATGCGGGAATTAATACCTGAAATCGCCCTCCAGGAATTGGTGTCTTGGGGGTTCAGTCCAGAGTGCATTGTAAATGCAGGTGTAGGCAAAGAGTTACAGGATTTGAATTTGAGTGAGGTAGTTCGACGCATGAGGAACGCTGTTGCGCATTGTAGAATAAGCCCCTTTCCAGATGATCACCGGTCGTGCGAAGGCTTCTGTTTCAAAGATGCAAATGGCTTTGAGGCAAAGATGCCAACAAATCAAATCAAAAACTTAATGAGGGGTTTGCTTGAGTATTTGTTGCGGCAATGAAGTATGGCTAATTCCTCGAGTTACTCGCTGTGTACGCTTGTGCGGCGTACAGCTGGCTGTTTATGGATTTTTATTGTGTTTGTTGTAGGGGTGATCATTGGAATATCTAGAGAGTCGAATTAAAGTGTTGCTTTCTCAAGCAAGGCAGCTTGAGATAAAAGTCGCGCAACACCAAGTTGACTGGGGAGTGTGGGAGCTTAAAGAAGAAACTGATATTCCACCTCAATATCTGCTCGATGGCGATGACGAATTTGTAAGTCCTTTCTATGGAATATTACAATCCATTTATTTGAGCGCTGTCTGTTACTTGGATACGCGAAACCTCGAACACTACTTAGGTGTTTTTTACAAGATATTTGGTCGTGATCCTTTGTGTCTTAATTATCGTGATAAATTTGAGATGGATCATTACTGGTCAGGAGAGCCTTACAGTGTTTTTCTAGCTAAGATGAATGTGTTTCTTTCGTCTTTTGAATTTATGGAGTCGAGCAGTGAGAAATACGACAGAGTCTCTGGGTTGCAGTACCTAGAGACGGTCCTTAAGAATACCGCTGTGATTATTTCCAAAAATAATCTCTCCCCAAAGACCGAGACTGAAGTATATAACGCAGTAAAGTCAACGCTTGGGTTTATTTTTACAAGCTCAAAATCGCCGAAAAGCAATTTCATAAAAACAGCTAAAGAGTATAAGCCGGATATTTTGATACCCGAGTTGTATGCGGCTGTGGAATATAAATATGCGGCGGACGAGCAAAAGCTTAAATCCACAATTGAGCAAATTGCTGCAGATGTCAAAGGGTATACGGGGGACAAGGATTATAGTGTTTTCTATGCCGTCTTTTATGCTACCGATGACTTTTGGGGGCAAGCTAAGTTTTCGAAGGTCTGGAATGAACAGGGGTTTCCGAAAAACTGGATACCTATTTACATAGTGGGGAGGTAGAAATCACAACTTTCAAAATATCTCTCTGGTTGTTTGAAAGCACTCAAAAAACAGTGCTGGTTTATTATTTAAAATAAATCAGCACCTTTTTATGGGCGCCCAGTTGATCGGTGCGCGCAGTGATAGCCCGCCCTTGCAGTTGTTGTCCTATCAGATCGTGTCTCATTATGTGGAGTTTGGCTTAGTATCTAAGTATTTATCCAATGAGAATTGATAGCCAGTTCGGACGCCGTCATGTGAAGTTTTCATCGGGTTTACCTATACAAAACGCCGATGATTGATACAGCATGCATAACTCTCCTAAGTCCATTGTGCTCACAGTCGATAGCAAGAATATCCGCCAAACCCAGTCCTCCAATAGACTCAAATTGGCGAAGGTGTTGCAGTGGTGCAGGTAGTTGGGCCCCGACTCGCTTGAATAGACTGGTGCCATCGTCGAGGTGCAAGGCAACATATTCGTCGAGATGAGCATCGAACTCGCCCAATGCAATGGCTGCACCGCCCAGTGCAATCTGACCAGGAAGCGCAAGGGGGATGGCGCTATCTTCTTTAATACGGTAAGCGGACTGGACTTTTTGGATCTGCGGAACTGCCGGTATCTGCACTGCCTCATTTTTGGAACTGGGCACGAAATCAAGGCTGCCGAAGAACATTCCTACAATTGAATGCAGCAGCACTTGATTTTCGTGCAGTAACTGCGTCGGAGGACTTCTTCGTGGATCAGGTGATTCGGCGGCTAGTGTAATAAGTTCTGAATGCTGCGGCTTCAGCAACCGGCGGGCAAAAACATCTTTCCCTGTACGTGCGATGACAATTTGGTGATCCGCTGGAGCGGATGCCTCTATCTCTACGATCGCCACGCTACCCTGTGGACCTGCGAACCCTAATGTGTTCGACCTGATATAAAAAAAGGCTTTGGACTTGAACCAGTCGGAATTAACTTCTTCAAATTCGACTTCCTGGGAGTCGCCGACCGAGGCACCTCTTACAAACGCTTTAAGGGAGGCTTGGATAAAAACCTTAAAATCCGGAACTTCGGCGGGGCATAAAGCCGGCAATTTCGTAGAAGGTATAGTTAATGGCTCGCGGCGGTTGAAGGTGCGGAACTCTTCATGCGCACGTTCTACACCCTTACGTAGCCGCTCGAGATGCTCTTTGATGTCGGACACGTCTTGTGGGCGAATTCTTTCCTTATCCCTGTGATGGGATTTGTTGAGCAGCGCCAGTGTTGGAGAGCCATCGTTTAGAGCGTGGTCGCCTACGAAGGATCTGATGACCGGGCTCTTGAACAATTCATTTGGAGGATTCTTGATCAAGCCGCGCAGTCGGCCCAGATGGTCACTGAGTGTGGGCGCGAAGCTCACCGTCGCGGCAGCAGGATACGCACGGTCATCGAAAAGATCTCCCATTCGACCCTCCAGAAATACACGACATTCTGAGAGATAATCTTGGGCCGTTCTTGCATCGTCTGGGTGAGCCCTGAACTGTTCAAATGCCGCTTGAACGGTGGTGATGCTGGGTGTCAGAAAGATGGTGCCGCGGGTGGCTGTAGCTGGATGTATATATTGATGGTTAAAAGTAACTGGCTTGCCTTGTAGGCGTCTAGCTACTGCTAAGGCGAAGCGAGTGTCATGCGTTGTGATGATTAATTGCGCGTTGGCTTTGTAGATTTCATATATAGCTTCAGCGAACCTATCGCGGTTATCTCCATCAAGCAGTTCTTGGGGATCATCCAGCAGAAGTAACTCCAAGCCTCCTCGTTCGCTGAGCATGTACTGCCAGTAGGCAAGGTAGAAGCCCAAGAGGCTTGCGCGTAGAGCTGAAGCGTTCGATACGTGCTGTGCTGGTGCGGCGAGCGTGTTAAATCCTACTAGCAGTTGCAACTCACCGCCGCCGCTCATTCGGGTATCCACTAGCTCCAAGCTGGTGGAAGGAAAAGCGCTGGAATAGATCTTTTTCCTCCAGGCTGTAGCGCTGCTGTGTAGTCTCTTTTGTAACAGCAGAACCTGCTGCTCGGCCAACTCACCGATTGTGACGCACTCTTTCAGCGCTTGGCTTGCTTCGCCGTAGGCCTTCAAGCGTTGCTCAAAACTCCGACGTCTCTTGAGTTCCAGCACCAGTCGCTTTTGCTTCACGGCGGCATCATCAACAGGTGCTATCGCAGCGACCACGGCTTGCAGCTTTTGTAGCAGTCCCATGAGTGAGCTTGGTGCTGTCTCACGCTCGGCGGTCGCTTCTTGGCCAATGACTTTCGCCATAAAGCTGTTCCTCGCGGACGTGGTATTCCTGCGCCATTCGGGATAGGTCAAAGCACGCTCAACGCGATAAATGAGTTTATTGAGCACTTTGAGCTCAGCACGTCCTTCTCCCAGCTCTGGCGACGCAGTAAAGTTAAATCCAGGAAAGGACCCTAAGCCATGGTCGCATGCCTCGGCAACGCTACGTTTAAGCGGCGCCAAGCTTCCGATGAAGGCTGGATCTAGAAATAACTCGTCTACCACCGCTTGTCGTAGCAGCGAAGTCGGGTTTTCTGGAAGGTCGCGTCTTGCCTCGGCAGCAATAGCGGGTGGGAGTCGTGTCGTTATTTCACCTACGACGTGATTTGCCCATGTAGTGAATGTTTGCCCTGCATAGTCCCCCTCCTTAGCCGCCCCACCTATATGGTCTTTAATTTTTTGCCCTGTGATGTCATCTAACGCGTCATCCAGACTATGGCCACAAACCGCGCAATTGTTTTCGTCGTGCAGGCCGGGATGTTCCCGTATCCAGGCCGCAACCCGCGCGTAAAGACGCACACGTGCGGCTTTGTTTGGCTCAGCAGCAATCTCAACCAGTTCTTCTGCTTCATTCCGCACTGCAGAGATGAAATCCCGAATGGGTGCGACTTCATCATTCGTGAGCTTGGTCAATCCTCCCAGTCGCGCAATTGAAGGCAGAGTACTCAGTTTGCCAACTGCGCTAAGTGCCGGTGCGATGCTCTTCACCAAGTCGCTTCTTTGCTTTTCATCCTGAGCATCGAATGCGTCACCTAATACTAGTTTCGCGTGCTCAAGTCCTGACGACTTGAGCGTTTCGAGCTGAGCCGCAAGGTCATCGAGCTTGGTCTCAAGGGTCGTATCATCTGAAGGAAGTGGAACGGCTTCTTCTTCAATAGCTAACGTGTTGCTATGGATCAGATCCATCAGGTCGCTGTGGGTGACTATGTAGGCTTCGTCCGATCCCTCTAGCTCGATTCTTTTGTTTTTTGAAAGGTCGCCATCAATTTTTTTCTTGGCTTTTTGGGCGTGGTTTGCCAATTGAACCAAAGGTGCCATACCAGTGAGTTCTGATACCGCCTTGCCTAGTGCTGAGGTAGAGCCGACCTGCACATAGGGCAGAATGCCGGGAATCGTCGTCCCAACCCGCGTGCTGATGGGATCAAGGCCCATTTCGTCCAAACCGGAAACTTCCTCCTTCAAGGCGTTGCGCACGCCGCGCTTCAGGCTTCGACGAACCTGGTAGCGCTGGCTATCTTGATCCTCAAATATCAACTCCACCCATGTGTCTACGGGGATCGCCTGGGTAGTCAACGGCTCCAGCGTCGGGTCGGGCAGAGGTACTACTGGTGGAGCTGTATGGGTAGCGTTTTCATTAACTTCAAAATCAAAATCCTTGCTGCCGGGCTCTGGGGCACGCTGTGGTCGTAAGACCTCCCCAGTTAACGCCCAGATGATGGCATTAATAAGAGATGTCTTGCCGCAACCGTTGTATCCCTCTAAGAGAGTCACACCACTTTTGACCTCAAAGATGAAGTCGTTTGGCTTAGCTTGGGAGGTTCCAGCATGATGGAGACCGGCGAACTGGTGCGCTCGGATCGACGCGAGGGAAAATCTGTTAAGAGAGTCGGATTGACTGGCATTGGCAGACGTGTGCTGGAGAGAGGGGGCGGCAAGAGCTGCATCGACTATAGCTTCCACATCTGCGGTTTGAACGTTAGCAGCCCATCGCGTTTTATTTTTTGTATACCACCAAAGCACACCACGTGACGCGCTCGATTTAAGCTGAAAGGTACCTCCATCATCGCCCACGCTAACGGATAAACCTGCCACTAGGTCTGCGCAAAGACTGTCCAGTGTATGTAGGTGCAGTGGGCGATTTGCTGTCGTCATGTCCTATTCTCTTTTTTAAGTACGCTGAGCATAGGCTTGGCAGTAGCCATGCGCCACTTGCAACTTATCTACGCGTTCTCAGTCGTCTTTTCCACCGAAGCGCCACTAGAGCGGCTTGAGCGGACGGATCTGTTTCAGGGCGGCGTTACGAAACGAGGCCTCGATAAACACCAATGTTTAAAAAGACATCTCCAGACACTCTCTCAGGCTACACACCCTTGCGCCTTTACCTACAGCTACGCCAGAATCCGCCGGCTTGTGCGCTTTGTACCTGGTCTTTATCGTCTACGTGTCGCTGGCAACCCAGCGACCGGGTTTAGCGACCTGACCAGGTATAAGTACAACGACGCTCCAGTTTGTCGCAGACGTTTGCGACGACGATATGGTGGCTGTGCGTGGGAGACCTTCGGGTCTGCCGGGTCTTATACCTCTCGGTTCGCTAACCCGCGTACAGCTGCCACCCTTACTTGTTTAGCGACAGGTGTTGGTGGTTCCACCAGGTATAAAAATGGAGCTTCACCATGATCAAACCAACACCCAACCCGCCCGAAACCGCCTCGGTTTCCCCCTACGAATCCATCGATTCCAAAAAACTCCACGAAGCCGCCGACCGCGCGCTCGACCATTACCTCTGTCCACCCGGTTCCACGCCGCCCCCACGTAAAAACCGTGGGATGTACGCCGTGACGGCGGACAACAAAACCGAAGAACTGCTGGTCGATGCCAGTGCAACACTCGCTTCGGCCAAAACCATCGCCCAGAACGTCTCCAGCCTGTTGCCGGCATCGCAGCGCCAGGCGCTGGCGGGGATTGCGCAGTTGATCATGCTCGGGGAGTTGGCGGTGAATCGGGCGCTGGATAATTTGCAATTGCCGGAGTGATGCGGGTGCCGGGATCACCTGGTGATTGATCGGGTGTTCATTCTGGCGCCTTCGCGAGCAAGCTCGCTCCCACAGGGTTTTATGCTGATTGCAGATGTTGTGTACGACGCTGATACCTGTGGGAGCAAACAGTGGCGACGGATCTATTTTCTGCCCCACCCAGTACCGCCATAAAACATTGATGATTTGAGCGCGGCTTCTGCGAGTCAGAAAACCGGATTTTCCCTACAACGAACACCGATCCATCCTGCATTCAAATCTGAGTCCGTTCGCCAAAGTCCTGCGTTTTCAGAACGGGACACGGACGTGACCAGACTCATCCCACAAAGCGAGTTCCATGGTCAGCGAGAGCAGATCCTCGATGCCTACGAAGCCATGGAACATTTCCGACAGGCTATATCGCCCGGACGACTTGCCCGGATTCGACGACTTGTTAAACGCCATGGGCCTGCATCGTTCCAACTACATGCAAGGCGCGAATGAGCAAAAACTCATCGATGCTCTGCGTAACGGTGATTGGGCAACGGGAAAACTCGTGTGTGTGCTTGTGGTCGGTGCGGCAGGGTCCGTGGAGACAGGAACAAAGATGACGGAGCTAGGAGAGTTATTGGGGCAAGAAATTCATGAGTATTCCGAGTAATGGAAATCACCAGCACAGTATTTGCCTGGGCATGTGGGGCGCAGATCATGATGGGCGTGATCAACTGCGCAATGATTTTCTACGCCGTTTATACAAAACTCGATGCTCTGGAAAAACACTTTGCTGAGTGGCTGTATCTATCCATGGACTGTGGTTCATCAGGGGGAAGTTTTTACTCGAGAACTCAGCGGATGACCGCTGTCAGCCGGCTGATTACATCCAAGAGTATCCAAGGGCAGGAACCCTTGTTGATTGACGCCGTTCAACGCCTTCCCAGAGGACTCAGGTTTTGGGCGACGAGTCCATTTCATGTCGGCTATTTCGTGTGCGGTGCATCGTGGGTGGTTTGGCTTTATGGGAAATACAGAGGTTTTTTGTAATGGATGGGGCAAAAAAAGACAATCAGTCCTTCGGTGAGGTTGTTTACGAAGACTCTCCTTTCATGCCAAAAACCCAACTACTTCCACCCCCGGCGCCACAAGAATGAAAAAGCTTTTGATCGCAGCAATCCTCGCCGTAGTGACCATGCTCTACGTTGGCTATTACGAAGCCCTTGAGGACGGTGACATCGAGACGATTGTCTTCATCAAGAAGCACCCCACGTTTCAGATGAAGTTTCACAACATCCACGCCAACGATGGAGAGATCAGGAAGGTAGAGCGCCTTACAGCAGAGGAGCGGGGATGGATTATCGACTACTGCAGATATCGCTTGGGAATAGATACAGACCTGAAAACCCAGGATGACATTGAGATGTGCCGCAAAAAATAGAGCTGCTCATGTGGCCGAGGTTGTCAGTAACTGCTGACCGGTTTGGCCATTTTCCTACGTCTATTGGGATAAGAGGACGGATCTGTTGCGGGTACGTGACGGAATGAGGTCTCGTTAAACGCGAACGTTTAAAAACATCTCCAGACACTCTCGCAGGCTACACATCCTTGCGCCTTTGCCTACAGCTACGCCAGAATCCGCCGGCTTGTGCGCCTTGGGGGCGGGTTCTATTGTGGTGCGGTCGCTGACGAATCAGCGATCGGGTTTAGCGACTCGGCTCAAGTTGAAGGTGCATCAGCGTTCCAGGCTTCGTTGCGGATCTGTATGTCTGCAATTTCGTTATGGTGGCTGTATGCGGGAGACCTTTCGAGGTCTACCGGGTGCCTTTGACCGGTTCGCTAACCTGCGTACAGCCGCCACCCCTCCTGTTTAGCGACAGGAATTGGCAGCTTCACTTCAAAGGAGCTTCACCATGATCAAACCAACACCCAACCCGCCCGAAACCGTCTCGCTTTCCCCCTACGAATCCATCGATTCCAGAAAACTCCACGAAGCCGCCGACCGCGCGCTCGATCATTACCTCTGTCCACCCGGTTCCACGCCGCCGCCACGCAAAAACCGTGGGATGTACGCCGTCACTGCCGACAACAAAAACGAAGAACTGCTGACGGATGCCAGCGAAACGCTCGCTTCGGCCAAAACCATTGCGCAGAACGTTGCCAGTCTGTTGCCGGCGTCGCAGCGTCGGGCGTTGTTGGGGATCGCGCAGTTGATCATGCTCGGGGAGTTGGCGGTGAATCGGGCGCTGGATAATTTGCAATTGCCGGAGTGATGCGGGTGTCCGGTACATCTGGTGATTGATTGGGTGTCCGTTCTGGCGCCTTCGCGAGCAGGCTCACTCCTACAGGGGTTTGTGTGGGTCATTGATGTTGTGTCTGGCGCTGAAACCTTTGGGAACTGGGTCTGAGATATTTGTTTGGGAGCTGTTGGAGGCTCGGGCCGCGGTCGGATGATCTTTTGTTTTTGATTTGGAAAACAAGATCAAAAGATCGCAGCCTTCGGCAGCTCCTACATGGGGGAAAGAGGCGGATTTATTTTTGAAGAATAGAGAAGGGGCACCGTATCAAGATGTGCCTAGTCGCTCGAATCAACGGCTTTACCGTTAGCCCGGACATAATAATTATCGAATTCACCGCTTTCGACGAACTCGAAGCCATGGCGAGTGTAAAAGCGATTTGAAGCGCTTTCCTTGAGAGCACCCACCTTGATGGGGCGCCCGATCTCATCAGCCTCTCTGAAAATCCGAGTAAGCACTTCAGAGCCGATTCCTGCTCCTTGAGCACTGGGTATCACATACAAGTGGTCAAGCAGCAGCTCGCTCTGCTGGTCTTTGATTACGACAAAACCGACCAGATCACCTGAGACTTCTATGCGGCGTGTGCTGTTAGCGTCGAACCCAGCAAGAAATCGTTCGCGCGCACGATCCGGGTTAAATCGTCCAAGCCGTTCAAGGCTTTCGCGCATGGCCTCAATCCTGATGGCTACCAGATCTTCCAGGTCGTTATTGGACGCTGCGCATAAAACGACAGCGGAGTTTTGATCAGCGGAGGCTGGCATGACAGGCACTCTAAACATGGCTGGTCGGTGATTATAGAGAACAGAATCCGCATAACCACTACTGCCTCGGTTCAGGGGAGGCGATGGCTCCTTGTCAGCTTCAGGGGGATGTGTTCGCCGGACGCTTACGTCTGTTGAGGCAAGGGGATGGATCGGTGGTGGGGGCCGAGACGCAATGAAGATTCCGATAGATATGCGGGGGGCGGGATCACCGGGTGATTGAGCGGTGTTGGTTCTGGCGCTTTCGCGAGCAGGCTCACTCCTACAGGGGGTTGGGTTGGGCACGGATATTTTGTTCGGCTGAGGTGGGGGGGGCGACCATCTCCCTCATGGGTGATGGTCGACGTATTGTGCGAATTAGAAATTCGGGGTGTAGGAGAAACCTTGCGATGCTTCGGTATCGGAGAACGGTATTACCGGCGATTTCTTGTTGAACAGGCCGTTGACGACGGAGCCTGGGAACATTTCGATGGAGTTGTTGAACAGTTCGACGTTGCGGTTGTAGATGGTGATGGCCGCGCCGACGTTTTCTTGTTGTTCGGTAATTTCGCGCATCATGTTGTTCGCCGATTCGGATGCTTTCAGGTCAGGGTAAGCCTCGAAGGTGACGCGCAAGCCGCCCATCAGCTCTCGTGAGGCGGTTTCTACTGTCGCGAGGGCATTGCCGTCCGCTCCAGCAGGCAGGCTGTGGATCGCGCTGCGCAGGCCGGCGATTTTTTCGAGGAGGCTGGACTCGAAGACCATGAAGTCTGCGAGCACTTTTTGCAATTGGTCGAGCACTTTTGTCTTCTGGCGTTCGTAAACGAGGACGTCCGACCAGGCACGTTGGACTCGGTTGTGACCGCCAACAATGCCGTTGTAGATGACGACGCCCGCTACGATGATGACTACAGCGATAACAATGGCGAGGGTGAGTGTAGTGTCCATGTCTTACTTCTCTTGGCGGCTTGTTAGGGGAGAGGCGGCAAAGTTGTCATCGTGCAGTTCACCGAGTGCATGGCTCCATTGGAGTGCAGACACCAGGCCCGGCAGTTCGACACCCGCAGCAATTTCTGCGTAAAACTCGTTGGGTGAAGACAGCGAATATTGAGTACCAAACGTGAGCAGGTCGCTGTTGGCGAAGCTGAGGCAGAGTTTTCCACTGTCGGCGAACTCCAGGTTCGGAACCTTGAGTACGTTGAATACCTTCAACAAGTGCAGCACCGTCGAAGGTTTGATGAACTTCGCACAGGTCATCTCGCTGCGCCCGGTCAAACGGAACGCTTTATTAAAATCCGGAGACGCCGTGTCCATGCGGCTCGGGTAGTCGTTTTGTGATTGCCCGTCAGTTCTGACCGATACGCCGGTGACCCACGGAAAGTCGATGACCAGACTGTAGCGGTCGTAGTGGTCATACACCACTCGAGTCTCTGTTTTAGTGCCTCCCTTGCCGTCGTTAACGGTGGTTTTTACCTTTCGTTTGTCGACGTAGTGCAGGCGGTGGTACTCGTAAGCGAGGTTGTGCAACGGGCCGGTAAATACACCCTGCATCGACTGCAGCAATTCGCGGCTGTAGTTGCCCCGCCGGTAATCAGCAAATTGCGCATCCAACGTGCTGAGGGTATAGCGCGGGTCTTCTGCCAGGCGGGTCAATCCGTTGTGGAAGTAGGATGACAGGCGAGCGATTCTGCTACTGAGTGAAGGCAAGCGATCAGATTTGGTCTTCATCCATGCCAGACTTCCACCGGTAGAAACGATGCCGAGCACACCAAGGATCACGGGGAACAAGTCGGGGTCAATTTGCAGACGGTAAAAAAAAGAAGCGACGGTGTAGGTGTTCGCATACTTGGGAAAGGCTACAGCGCTCGCGATCAATAGCAGGCCCGCGCCGAAAAACCACCATGCGCGTGTGAAACTGAATTTGAGCGGGCCGTTGTATGAGACGAACTCTTGGATCGTCTTCAATAGGTCGGCATTGGATTGAGCCGTGGCAAGACTGGCTTCGCTGTCAGCCAGCAACTTGTTTAATTTCGCGTTCTGCGATGTGTTGGCCATGTCAGGTATCCATTGATTCAGGGATGCCTGATGCGCGAGCAACGGCCTGGATTGAGGATTTGGCTTTGTTCATAAACTGTCAGAAATGTTGAAAAGGAGTGGACGATACCATTGTTGTGCCATCACTGCTTCTGGCGGATAGCAGGCATTGGCAATGGTCGAGCATTGCGACAGGCAATCCCCTGTTAAAGCGAAGCACACGCGCTGTTTCCGCTGCCCAAGATATTCATGTAGGAGCTGCCGAAGGCTGCGATCTTTTGATTTTGCCTTTTAAAAGCCAGATCAAAAGATCGCAGCCTTCGGCAGCTCCTACAGGGGGTGGGTGAGTAGGGTTTCGAGTTTTGCCAGGGGCGGGGCGTCTTGGTTGCGGTCGAATACCTGGATGCCGATTTTTAGCAATCGACCATGTTCTGCCGACGCGATCACTTGTTCACACCGCAACAACAACCGCCCCTGATCACACTCCTGCGATTTCATACCCATCGGCAACTTACCTTCCAGGCGCAGCTCGGCCATGCGGCTTTGCGCCGCCAGCATTGCAACCGAGCGATCCCGCAGAATCCCGCTGCTCTGCGTCATCAACCCCGCCACGCGCACAGCCGCCGACATCGCCACGGCAATAATCGCCAGCGCCACCAGCACTTCAATCAGGGTGAAACCTGCTTCCCGCGAACGCGCACGCATAAACCGCCCAAAACCAAAACCCAGCCGTCGACGCTAACCCCCGTGCTTGACGGCTTGACGACGAAAACACCCGAGGATTTTCAACATCACTGACATATCTTCTTGCAACACTGCGCGTCGAATCGAATCAAGCCAGGGATTGTCGAGATGGATATCGCACCTTTCAAATCGCTTCAGCAACCGTTGCGCACGCCGCGTGGGCAGCAGGGTTTTACCCTGATCGAGATCATGGTGGTCGTGGTGATTCTGGGGATTTTGGCAGCGATGGTGGTGCCCAAGGTCCTCGACCGGCCGGATCAGGCGCGGGCGACGGCGGCGAAGCAGGACATTGGTGGGTTGATGCAGGCGTTGAAGTTGTATCGCCTCGATCACGGCACTTACCCGAGCATGAATCAGGGGCTGAAGGTGTTGGTGGAGCGGCCGGCGGATGCGAAGAACAGCAATTGGCGCTCGTACCTGGAGCGCTTGCCGAACGATCCGTGGGGGCGTCCTTATCAATACCTCAACCCCGGCGCCAATGGCGAGATCGACATTTTTTCCCTCGGTGCCGACGGTCAGCCTGACGGCGACGGCGTGAATGCCGATATCGGTTCCTGGCAGTTGTAAGGCCGGCCATGAACAGCCGCTCGCCTGAGGGGGCGAAGCAACAGGGTATGGCGATTATCAGCGCGTTGTTGATTGCGGCCGTGGTGGCGGTGATTGCGGCGGGCATGTTGACGCGCCAGAGCGTGTCGACCCGTGCGCTGGAGGCGGATCAGCAGCGTGTGCAGGGGCGTTGGCTGGTGCAGGGCGGGTTGGAGATCAGCCGACAATTGCTCTGGGACGACCGTCAGCGCGATCCGTTGACCCGGCTCGATCAGCCGTGGGCGCAGCGTCTCTCCGCGCAAGGTTTTGAGGGGAGGCTGGAGGATGAGCAGGGCAAGTTCAACCTGCGCAATCTGGTGGCCAACGAGCGGGTTGATGAGGCGCAGGTCGCGGCGTTTCAGCGCTTGTGCGAGTTGATCGGGGTCAGTGCCGGGTTGAGTCAGCGCATCAGTCAGCGAGTGATCGCTTCGTACCCGCGACTGCTGAATCCGCAGATTACCGAGGCGCCGAAAAGCGGCTTCGACAGCGGCCGCGCAACGTCGCCCAACGCTTCACGCAAACCGCAGAATCCGACAATGCCGATGCTGCGCAGCCTTGATGATTTGCGCAGCCTGGACGGCGTGAATGAGGCGGTGATGGGCAAACTGGCGCCGTACCTGACGGTGATTCCGGCGACGACCTGGCTCAATGGCAACACCGCCACCGCGCCGGTGTTGGCCGCGTATGTGCCGGGGCTGTCGCTGGAGCGTGCCAATGCGTTGATTGCCGAGCGTGATGCCGGGCGCTGGTTTATCAACCGTGGCGATTTCGTTAACCGCTTGCGCATGCCGCAACTGGAGTTGACCAACGTCAAGGTCGGCATCACCAGTGACTGGTTTCGCCTGCGCGGCGAGGCGCGGCGCGATCAGCGGCGGGTCAGTCTTGAGGCGTTGTTGCATCGCAGCGAGGACCGCTTGCCGCAAGTGATCTGGTCGCGGGTGGGCGTATGAGCCAGTTGAAAGTGGCGTTGCCGCCCCTGGCGAAGCTGGATCTGCACAGTCAATTGCACTGTGCCTGGCTGGATCGACAGGGCCAGGTCACGCGGGAAGAACGCCATAGTCTGAGCCAGTTGAGTCAGCAGTCGAAACTGCCACCGCTGGTGTGTTTTCTGCACCCGGCTGACAGCCTGTTGGCGAGTCTCGATTTACCGCCGTTGCCCGCCAACAAGATTGTCGCGGCGGTGCAGTGTGCGGCGCAGGCGTTGATGCTGGGCGACAGCAGCGAGATGCACATCGCGCACAGCTCGCGGGACGAGGCCGGGCAGGTGCAGATCGCCTGGGCGCCTCGGCAACAGTTGTTGGGGTTTGGTCAGTTGCTGAAAAGTGCTGGGCTGAACCTGCGCGGTCTCTACCCGGCGCCGTATTGTTTGCCGGTGCTGCCCGGCACCGTTGCTTGCGTGCAGGACGGACATTTATTGCTGCGTGACAGTGTGCAAGGGGCGCGGGTGCAGCCGTTGTTTGATGACGGCCTCGATGGTGTTGTTTGGGAACCGGGTGCGACTCCTCACTGGATCGGCGATCAACCGCCGCCGGGCGCCGAATTGCCGATGAGTGATGTGCAGCGCTGGACCGGGCCGTTGCCCGGTTGGGGGCTGCACGGCGCGGTGCAAACGCAGAACACCGAGCATCGCGGTTGGGGCCGAGCCATTGGGTTTTCGGCTTTGGCCGTGGCGGTGTGGGTGATCGGTTTGAACCTGTATGCCGCTCGCGAAGCTGGACAGGGTCAGCAGTTGAAAACCCAGATGAACTTGCGGGTAAAGCAGGCCTTCCCTGAGTTGCCGGTGATCCTCAACCCGTTGCAACAAGCGCGACAGCAACTGGCGGCGCGGCAGAAGGGCGCGGCGGATGATCCGGCGCAGACTTTTAATCGGCTGGTGTTGCAGGCGGGCAGCGGCATGCCGTCGATGGCCGGCAGTGTCGAGCGGCTGGCGTTTGTCGACGGCACCTTGCAACTGAGTTTACTCACCGACGCTCGTCGTGGCGGCAATGATCAGGATTGGCAAAGCACTTTGGCCCAGGCCGGTATCAGCGTGACGGCAGATGACGAGGGCTGGACTTTGCGTCCGGCCACTGAAGCCACCCCAAGCGAGAGCGATGACAGCGGCGGAGCAGAAGAAGATGAATAAGGCCTCGCTCGCGCTCCACCGCGCCAAGTGGCAACGCTTTAACGCTCAGGTGCAGGCCCGTTGGCAGCCGTTGGCGTTGCGTGAAAAACGCATGGTCGCCGGCATGGCCGTTGCGCTGATCGGCTTGTTGCTGTGGGTTGCGCTGATCCAGCCGCCGCTGAAGAAAATCACTTATTGGCAAACCGAAACGCCAAAGCTGCGTGCGCAGACCGAAGCGCTGGAGGTGCTGTTGCGTGAAGTCAGCGTGCGCCCGGACGGGCAAAACGTGGCGCAGTCGCTGGAGCAGACTCTGCAAGCCAGCGGCCTGGCCGGGCACTATCAATTGCAGGCCGGGGAGGCCGGTGCCTGGCAGTTGACCTTCGACGCGGCGCCGGCCGACGCCGTGCTCGACTGGCTGTTGAACAACCCGGCACAACTTTCTCTGCAAGTGGTCGAGGCCCGTTTGCAACGCGCAGACACCCCCTCGACCGAAGTCACTGCCGGCACTTTGTCAGGCACCGTTCGCATGGATCAGGCGCTGGGCGCTAAGGAAGCTTCATGAAGGGGTCAGGATCCAAACCGGCACATCTGGCGTTGCCGATGCTGCTGATGGCGTTGAGCGCGTGCAGCAACACCACCACACCGCAGAACCAGCCGCCATTGCTGGTCGACAGTGAACTGGGCCGGCCGTTGGCCAACACCCAGCGCAGCGGCGACGCGGTGCTCGACCGCGAACGCGCGCAGGCCCAGGCGCGACCGGTGCCGAAGCAATTGCACAACATCTCCAAAAGTGCGCGCAGTGGGGCGGCGGCGTCTTCGGGCATTGCGTTGCCGAGTAATCCTTTGGGCGATCAACCGGTGACGCTGAATTTTGTCGACGCGGATATTCAAGCGGTGGTGCGGGCGTTGTCGCGTTCCACCGGGCAGCAGTTTTTGGTCGATCCTCGGGTGAAGGGGACGTTGACGCTGGTGTCCGAAGGTCAGGTGCCTGCGCGGCAGGCTTACGACATGCTGCTGGCGGCGCTGCGCATGCAGGGTTTCAGTGTGGTTGATGTCGGCGGTGTGGCGCAGGTGGTGCCGGAGGCGGATGCGAAACTGTTGGGTGGGCCGATTTACAGCGCTGACAAACCGGCGGGCAATGGCATGCTCACGCGCACCTTCCGTCTGCAATACGAGAACGCGGTGAACCTGATTCCGGTGCTGCGGCCGATCGTTTCGCCGAACAATCCGATCAACGCCTATCCGGGCAACAACACCATCGTCATCACTGATTACTCTGAGAACCTGACCCGCGTTGCGCAGTTGATTGCGAGCATTGATTCGCCGAGTGCGATTGACACGGATGTGGTGCAGATCCAGAACGGTATCGCTGCTGACATTGCGCCGATGGTCGCGGACTTGCTCGATGCGCCGGGCAATGATCCGACGCAGAAAATCGCGGTAATCGGTGATCCGCGTTCCAACACCATCATCATTCGTGCCGGCAGTCCGGAGCGTACGGAACTGGCGCGTAATCTGATTTACAAGCTTGATAACGCGCAGAGCAATCCGAGCAATCTGCATGTGGTTTACCTGCGTAATGCGCAGGCGACGAAACTGGCGCAGGCGTTGCGGGGTTTGCTGACTGGCGAGAGTGACAGTGGCACCAGTGACAGTGCGCGTTCGGTGCTCAGTGCGATGGGTGGCAGCACCGGTGGCAGCGCTGGGCAGAATGGTCAGAGTAGTACGCAAAGCAGCGGCTCAACATCGACTAACAGCAGCGGCAGCACGGGCGGCAGTTACGCGCAGGGCAGCGGTGGCAGCGGTGGCAGCGCAACCGGTAGCGGCGGGTCGCAGAACAGCGAACAGAACGTGGCGTTCAGTGCCGGCGGCGTGACCATTCAGGCTGACGCCACCACAAACACCTTGCTGATTTCCGCGCCGGAGCCGTTGTATCGCAACTTGCGTGAGGTGATTGATCTGCTCGACCAGCGTCGTGCGCAAGTGGTGATCGAAAGCCTGATCGTCGAAGTCGGCGAGGACGATGCCAGTGAATTTGGTGTGCAGTGGCAGACCGGCAATCTCGGCGGTAACGGCGTGATTGGCGGGGCAAATCTGGGTGGTTCTGGCATCAACGTCAACGGCAAGACCAGCATCGACGTGTTGCCGCAGGGTTTGAACCTGGGCTACGTCAACGGCACCGTGGATATCCCCGGTATTGGCAAGATTCTCGACCTGAAAGTGCTGGCCCGGGCGTTGAAGAGCAAGGGCGGCACCAATGTGTTGTCGACGCCGAACCTGCTAACGCTGGACAACGAAGCGGCGAGTATTTTCGTCGGTCAGACCATCCCGTTTGTCAGCGGCAGTTACGTGACTGGCGGCGGGGGCACCAGCAATAACCCGTTCCAGACGGTGACCCGTGAAGAGGTCGGCTTGAAGCTCAACGTGCGCCCGCAGATTTCCGAGGGCGGCACGGTGAAGCTCGATATCTATCAGGAAGTCAGCAGCATTGATGAACGCGCCTCGAACAGTGCGGCGTCGGCGGGGATTGTCACCAACAAACGCGCGATTGATACCAGCATTCTGCTGGATGACGGGCAGATCATGGTCCTCGGCGGCTTGCTGCAGGACGGTTACAGCCAGAGCAATGATGCAGTGCCATGGCTGGGCAGTCTGCCGGGAATCGGCGCGCTGTTTCGCAATGAACGCCGGGCGATCACCAAGACCAACCTGATGGTGTTCCTGCGCCCGTACATCATTCGCGACAGCGAAGCGGGGCGCAGCATCACCCTCAATCGCTACGACTTCATGCGCCGCGCCCAGGGCGGTTTGCAGCCGGAACGCAGCTGGGCGATGCCGGACATGCAGGCGCCGCAGTTGCCGACGGCGGCACAGGGCGTGCCGGCGATGGCGCCCACCTCAGGCCCACGCGCCACGATCAAAGCCGTGCCAATCGAAGGGAGCACGCGCTTTTGAAACCGACCCTCAATCTGAAACCCACTCCTGTGGTGAGGGGATTCATCCCCGATGGGTTGCGAAGCAGCCCCAAAACCTGCAACCACATTTTTTCAGACATACCGAGTGTTTCGGGTTTGCGACTGCTGCGCAGCCGATCGGGGATGAATCCCCTCGCCACAGGGGACCGGATTGCCAAAGCAATCGAGTGCAACACCGGACCTGTAGGAGCTGCCGAAGGCTGCGATCTGTTGATCTGGATTTTCGACGGACCCAAGGGGCCAAAGATCAAAAGATCGCAGCCTTCGGCAGCTCCTACATGGGGTCGGCGGGTGGGCAATGCCACAGGGGATCTGGAGGGTTTGAGATGAGTGTGTTGCCTTACGCCTGGGCCAAGGCGCAGCGGATTTTGTTGTGTGATGGGGTGTTGACGGTGTGTCCGTCGACGCCGGGCTGGTCGATCAGTGAGGCGCGGCGGCAGTTTGCTGCGACCACGATTCAGCGGGTGCGCGATGATGAGCTGGATGGTTTGCTGGCCGCCGCTTACGCCGACACCGGCAGTGCGGCGGCGGTGGTCGGGGCGGCGGAGAACGAAGTTGATCTGGATCGGCTGATGCAGGACATGCCGGAAATCACCGACCTGCTCGACACTCAGGACGGCGCGCCGGTGATTCGCATGATCAACGCCTTGCTCACGCAAGCGGCGCGTGATGAAGCCAGCGACATTCACATCGAACCGTTCGAAAGCCATTCGGTGGTGCGCTACCGCGTCGATGGCACGCTGCGCGATGTAGTCTCGCCGCGCAAGGCGTTGCACGGTGCGCTGGTGTCGCGGATCAAGATCATGGCGCAGCTCGACATCGCCGAAAAACGCCTGCCACAGGACGGTCGCATTGCCTTGCGCGTGGCCGGGCGGCCGATCGACATTCGTGTTTCAACGGTGCCGACCGGGCATGGCGAAAGGGTGGTGATGCGTCTGCTCGACAAACAGGCCGGGCGTCTGCATCTGGAAACGTTGGGCATGGATGCGCAAGTATTGGCCAAACTCGATCACCTGATCCGCCAGCCCCACGGCATCGTGCTGGTCACCGGCCCGACCGGCAGCGGCAAAACCACCAGCCTCTACGCCGCACTCGCACGGCTCGATGCGAGCACCAGCAACATTCTCACCGTTGAAGACCCGGTGGAATACGACCTCCCGGGCATCAGCCAGATTCAGGTCAACGCCAAGATCGACATGACCTTTGCCCTGGCGTTGCGGGCGATCCTGCGCCAAGACCCGGACATCATCATGATCGGCGAAATCCGCGATCTCGAAACCGCACAAATCGCCGTGCAGGCGTCGCTGACCGGGCATTTGGTGTTGGCAACCTTGCACACCAACGACGCGGTGTCGGCGGTCAACCGTTTGATCGACATGGGCGTCGAACCGTTTCTGCTGGCCTCATCGATGCTCGGGGTGCTCGCGCAAAGATTGGTGCGGCGCCTGTGCAATCAGTGCAAGCAAGAAGACCCAACGGCACCGGACACCTGGCGCCCGGTGGGTTGCCCGGCGTGCAATCAAACCGGTTACAGCGGCCGCACCGGCATACACGAATTGTTCTGCATCGACGACGACATCCGCACCCTGATCCATCAAGGGGCAGGGGAGCAGGCCTTACGCGCCTCAGCGGCCAAAGCCGGGATGTTCAGCCTGCGTGAGGACGGCGAACGCTGGATCCGCAGCGGCGCCACCGCCCCTGAAGAAATCTTGCGTGTGACACGGGACGCCTGATGAATCGCTATCGTTTTGAAGCTGCTGATGCCACTGGCAAGATCGAATCCGGACACCTTGAGGCGGACAGCCAGAGCGCCGCTTTCACAACATTACGCGGGCGCGGGTTGACCGCGTTATCGGTGCACAAGGAGAGCAATGTCGCCAGCCATGGTGGCGGTGGACTGTTCAGCGCCAAGCTTTCGGACAACGATCTGGCCTGGGCCACGCGGCAATTGGCGAGTCTGCTCGGCGCCAGTCTGCCGCTGGAAGCTGCACTCAGCGCCACAGTCGAACAGGCCGAGAAAAAACACATCGCCCACACCCTCAGTGCCGTTCGTGCAGATGTGCGCAGCGGCATGCGTCTGGCGGAGTCGTTGGCGGCAAGGCCACGGGACTTTCCCGAGATCTACCGCGCGCTGATTGCGGCGGGGGAGGAGTCCGGCGATCTGGCGCAGGTCATGGAGCGGCTCGCGGATTACATCGAGGAGCGCAACAACCTGCGCGGCAAGATTCTCACCGCGTTCATCTATCCGGGCGTGGTTGGTCTGGTATCGATCGGTATCGTGATTTTCCTGCTCAGTTATGTGGTGCCGCAGGTGGTCAGCGCGTTTTCCCAGGCGCGGCAGGATTTGCCGGGGCTGACCTTGGCGATGCTAAACGCCAGTGATTTCATAAGGGCGTGGGGCTGGTTGTGTGCGGCGATCATCGCCGGCGCGTTCTGGAGCTGGCGCCTGTATCTGCGCAATCCAGCGGCACGCTTGAGTTGGCATCATCGGGTGCTGAAACTGCCGTTATTCGGGCGATTCATCCTCGGCCTGAACACTGCGCGTTTTGCCTCGACCCTGGCGATTCTCGGCGGCGCCGGGGTGCCGTTGTTGCGGGCGCTGGAAGCGGCGCGGCAGACCTTGTCCAATGACCGCTTGAGTTTGAGTGTCACAGAGGCCACGGCCAAGGTGCGTGAAGGCGTCAACCTGGCGGCAGCGTTGCGTGTGGAAAACGTATTCCCTCCGGTGTTGATTCACCTGATCGCCAGCGGCGAAAAAACCGGGTCGCTGCCACCCATGCTTGAGCGCGCAGCGCAAACTCTGTCGCGGGATATCGAACGGCGAGCAATGGGCATGACTGCATTGCTGGAGCCACTGATGATTGTGGTGATGGGTGGGGTGGTGCTGGTGATTGTGATGGCGGTGTTGTTGCCGATCATTGAGATCAATCAATTGGTGCAGTAGATGTCTGCTGTTTTGTGGGTGTCTGGTCGGGCCTCATCGCGAGCAGGCTCACTCCTACATTTGGAATGCGTTCCCTTGTAGGAGTGAGCCTGCTCGCGATGAGGTCAGCTCGGGCAAAGAATCTGTAAAACTTTTTCACCGCATCTGACCATCACCCGACCCTCGATTCCCCCATCCTCGGGTTCTCCTTTCTGTCATCTGCAACCACCCGCCAACGGCTCCAGCCCGATTCCGCCAAACCCCTGATCCAGACCCTTCGCCGGCCCCAACAATCACCCGAGAAAATCCCTTCGGAAACACCTCGCAGCTCCCGAGGTTTTTTCCTTTATCTGTCACCGGAAGCTGCGAATTTCTCAGTGCGACTTCACCACGGCCAGCGCCAGCGAGGGCCCGGTGAGTCTTCCCAGTGTCATGCAAGCAACCCCGAAAACCTGTGTTCACAAACCAGTTGAAAAGGAGATTCTTCATGTTCAAGCGCACTCTGATCGCCGCCTCCCTGACCGTCGCCGCTCTGGCTTCCGCGCAAGCCATGGCCGTTACCGGTGGTGGTGCAACGCTGCCTGCCGCTCTGTACAAAGGTTCTGCCGACAGCATCCTGCCAGCCAACTTCAGCTACGCCGCCATCGGTAGCGGCGGTGGCAAGACTGCTTTCCTGAAGAACAACCCGGCTGGTTTCGGCACCACCGGCACCGTGCACTTCGCCGGTAGCGACTCGATCCTCAGCGCTTCGGAACTCAGCACCTACAACACCGACTTCGGTGCTTCGTACGGCCCGCTGATCCAACTGCCTTCGGTGGCCACTTCGGTTGCCATCCCTTACAAAAAATCCGGCCAGACTGCTCTGAACCTGACCAGCGCTCAGCTGTGCGATGCTTTCTCCGGCGCTAAAACCACTTGGGGCGCTCTGCTGGGCACGGCTGACACCACCCCGATCCGCGTGGTTTATCGCAACGTTTCCAGCGGTACTACGGAAATCCTCACCCGTCACCTGAACTCGGTTTGCTCGAGTCAGTTCGTGACCAACTCGACCTTCACTGCCGCTCGCGTCGGTGGCGGCGCTCTGCCTACTGGCTGGGTCGGCGTTGCCAACACTTCTGATGTTGCCACTGCCGTTAACGCGGTTGATGGCTCCATCGGTTATGTCGGTCCGGACGGTGTCGACGCTACCAGCAACGCTGTCGTTGCTCGCGTAAACGGCGTTCAGCCAACGTCGGCCAACGTCACGCTGGCACTGTTGTCGGCGTCCGCGCCTTCGACTGCAGCCCAGGCCGCAAACCCTGCCAACTGGTCGCCAGTGGTGCCTAACCCGACTTCCGGTTACAAACTGGCTGCTTACACCAACTTCATCTTCGGCCAGTGCTACAAGGATGCAGCCGTGGCCGCTGACGTTAAAGCGTTCCTGACCACCCACTACAGCAACCCGGGCAATAACGCCGCGACTCAGGCTCACAAATTCGTCGCTGTGCCTACCGCCTGGAAAACCGCTGTAACCGCCAACTTCATCACCAACTCGTCGGGCAACAACCTGGACATCAACAACGCCAGCGTCTGCAACGCTATCGGTCGTCCTTAAGCTCAGACTGCCGTAACACAAATGACGGCAACCTTCGGGTTGCCGTCATTTTTTTTGCCCGACTACTCCTCGAACATGAAGTTTGTGTGACATCCGTTCGGTCGCGGCCCTCGCCAACGGCCTATGTCGTAACAGCAGGTTTTTGCAGGCCTGCGGCAGCTTTGGCCACCCAAGTGTGGCAATCAAAAAAGGATCTCGTAGTGATGCTCGCTCGCCCATCCCGTCGTCGTACCCGTGTTCTGTCCTCCAGGCGTGAAGCTCTGGAGCCGACGCTGTGGCTGCTCAAGCCGTTGGCGCACGCCGTGGCGTTGTGTCTGGTGGCGGGCAGTGCGCAGGCGCAGACGGCGTTCAGTTCGAGCTGGTTTGCTGCCAAGGGCGCAGCGCAGCAAGCCGCGGCGGCACGGCCGAGCATGGGCGGTTTGCCGGGCATGACGCCACCGCTGGCTCAACAACAAAAAGCCAATCAGCAGCTGCAGCGTTCGATCCAGACCTTGAACAACACCGTTGCCGCGATTGCCGCACAACAAGCGGCGCAGGCGGCCGGACGTGCAGCGGCGCTGGGCACGGTGCAGTTTGTGCCGGACGGTCTGGGTGAGGGCGGTTTGAAAGTCGATAACAGCCTCGCCCAGGGTTGGCAGAACGCCAAGGGCCCACAGCAGACTCAGGCTGACGGCAAGACCACGGTGCAGATCGAGCAGACCGCCGACAAAGCGATCCTCAACTGGGAAACCTTCAACGTCGGCCGCAACACCACGGTCGAATTCGCTCAACAAGCGAACTGGGCGGTGCTCAACCGGGTCAACGACCCGAGTGCGCGGGCCAGTCAGATTCAGGGGCAGATCAAGGGCGCCGGCACGGTGATGCTGGTCAACCGCAACGGCATCGTTTTCAGCGGCAGCAGCCAGGTCAACGTGCGCAACCTGGTGGCGGCGGCGGCCAATATCACCGATATCCAGTTCCGCGACCGTGGGCTGTATTTCGACAGCACCGGCACTCAGCCGACGTTCACCGACGCGGCTGGCAAGGTGTTGGTGGAGCGCGGCGCGTCCATCGAGACGCACAAACCGGCGGTGTCCACCGATGCCGGTGGCTATGCGTTACTGCTGGGCAACGAAGTGCAGAACGACGGCAGCATCAGTACCGCCAAAGGGCAGACGGTGTTGGCTGCTGGTGATCGCTTTTACATTCGCAAAGGCTCGGGCACTGAGGGTAATACCTTTTCGACGACGTTTGGCAGTGAGGTCACGCCGGGCTTCAAGGCCGGGGCCGTTGCCGGCAAAGTCACCAACAACGGGCTGATTCAGTCCGCCACCGGCGACATCACCCTGGCCGGTCATGAAGTGGTGCAGAACGGTGTTTTGCTCGCCAGCACTTCGGTGTCCACGCGCGGCACGATTCATTTGCTCAACCCGAGCACTGACAGCACCGGCAGCGTCACGCTGGGGCAGGGCAGCGCCACGGCAATCATGCTCGACAGCAGCGACCTCACGGCGCTCGACAGTCAACGCGACGCCGCGCTGACCGGCGTCAACGCCAACAACCGCATCCGTGGCGATCAATCGCGCATCGAGATCCAGAGCGGCGGCAGCGTCGAGTTTCAGAACGGCTCGATTACCTTGGCGACCGGCGGCCAGGTCGCGGTCAGTGCGCAACGACGCAGTGTGGTCCGTGATGGCGCGATGATCGATGTGTCCGGCGCCCTCGGCGTCAAGGTCGCGATGGAAAACAACAACATCAAGATCAACGTGCAGGGTAACGAACAGCGCGACGCGTCGATCAACCGCGAGAAGGGTGCGCTCAACAGCAACGACGTCTGGGTCGATGTCCGCGAATTGGTCTACGTGCCGGCCGGCACCAACGGCTATGCCACGGATCGCTGGTACACGGCGGGCGGCTTGCTGGAAGTGGGCGGCTACCTCGGCACCCAGGGCCACAGCATCGGCGAGTGGATGGCCCAGGGCGGTACGGTGAGTTTCGCCGGTAACGACGTGGTCACGGAAAAAGGGTCTTTGATCAATCTGTCCGGCGGCACGCTGGATGTGCAGAGCGGCCAGATTCGTCAGAGCTGGCTGCGCGGTGCCGACGGCAAACTTTACGAAGTCTCGCACGCGCCAGGCGATCTGCTCTACACCGGGCTGTACAAAGGCTATGAGGACAGCAGCGAACGCTGGGGCCAGACGAGCTATTTCTACAACCCGCTGATCGCGCCGCGCTCACGGTTCGAGTCGGGTTACACCGTCGGCCGCGACGCCGGGCAACTGGTGATCGCCACTGCCAATGCGGTACTCGACGGGCAAATGATCGGCGAGGTGTATCAGGGCGAACGGCAGAATCAGGCGCCGAAACCGGTGCTCGACGGCTATGAACAAAGTCAGACAGCACTGGCGCGGCGAGCGCAATTGATCGTCGGCAGTTACGACCCGACCTACGTCGCGGCGGCGAGTGGCTTGTTGTATACGCTCAATCCGACGCTGGACCAGGTGCAAATGGGCGGCGAACGTCCGCTTGCCGGCAGTGATCTGGACCTGGCCGGGGCGGTGTCCGATGCACGCAAGGGCAAGTTGTTTCTCGATAACGATCAACTCAATGGCTTGCGCCTCGGTGCGCTCAAAGTGGCGGCTCAGGATCAGGTCGTCGTCGACGGCGCACTGACGGTCGATAACGGTGGCGACATCACCCTGTATGCCCCGGATGTGCAGATCGGCGCTGACCTGACTGCGCGTGGCGGTAGCCTGCGCCTGGGCAACGTGCTCAATCAATTCCTCTCCAGCGATACCGCCGACACTCGGCTCACGGCCAAGGCCGACAAGACGACCCAGGTCAACGTGGCCGACGGTGTGCGACTCGATACGCGTGGCGTGTGGAGCAATTTGCGCACTAACCCGGACGATGGCGCGAACCTCGCGTACTTGAATGGCGGCCTGGTATCGGTCCGCAGCAGTGGCGATATCGATATCGGCGCGGGCAGTCTGCTCGATGTGTCCTCCGGCGGCGCTGTGCTGGCCAACGGCAAGACCCGGGGTGGCAAGGGCGGCGACTTGACGCTGGAATCCAGTGCGATTTCGGCGCCCGGTAAAACCCATCTCGACCTTGCGGGTGAGTTGCGTGGCTACGGCGTTACGGGCGGCGGCACGCTGACGGTGCAGGCCAACAAGATCCTCGTTGGCCAGACCGACCAGGCATTGACCGACAACACCCTGCAACTGTCCGGCGATCTGTTCAGCAAGGGGTTTTCCGCCTACAACCTGATCGGCCTGAGCGGGCTGGATGTTGCCGAAGACACCGCGATTGACGTCAACCTGCCGGTGTTCCGATTCGGTGATGCCGCGCCGAATCAGGTCAGTGGTGTCGATCCGCAAACGGCGCTTGAGTTGTGGACGCCGACGCTGTTCCAGGAAAACCCGACCAAGGGCCTGCTGACCCAACGCGCCGGCGCCAGCCTGACGCTGCAGGGCGGCGCCAGCCTGATCGGCTTGATTGATGCCGCCAACAGCCCGTTGACCCTGGGCCGCGGTTCGCGCATCAGTGTCGATCCGGGGCAGAGCATCAAGCTGCGCGGGGCGGGGCAGATTACGGTCGAAGGTGAACTGAATGCCTGGGGCGGGACGATTGATATTCGTCAGCAACAGTTTGGCGCGATCAACCCGGGCACCTCCAATCAAGTGGCGGATTCGACTACGCACAACCGTTCGATCTGGATCGGCGAGCAGGCCGTACTGGATGTCGCCGGACGCGCCAATACGGCCATTGATGTTCTGGGGCGCACGTACGGTCAGGTCGGCAAGGGCGGCAGCATCATCATTGGTGGCGAAATTGACACGAAACTGGCGACGGCCACAGCGGCCGATGCCTATGTCATCGTGCGTCAGGGGGCTCGACTCGATGCGTCCGGCACCGAAGCTGTTGTCGATATCGCCGCTCAGGGGCCGACCCGCGTTGCAACCGATGGCGGGCGCATCAGCCTGAGCTCCTACAACGGCTTGTTCATGGAGGGCAGCTTGCGTGCGGCGGCCGGAGGTGTCGGCGCTGCCGGTGGGCGTCTGGAGCTGGCGCTTGAGGTCCCGTTGTACTTGGATTCGGCAGGCAATGCGGTGCGCGCGCCGAGGGAAATCATTATCGGCCAAGGCTCTGGGGACCAGAAGCTGTCCGCCAACCTGCGGCCGGGCGATGGCGACGATAGTTTGCGCTACGGGCAGACGCGCCTGAGTGCGGATGAGTTGATGGCCGGCGGTTTCGACAACCTGAGTCTGCTGAGCAACGGCTTGCTGTCGTTTGACGGTGACGTCAATTTGCACATGAACCAGAGCCTCAATCTGTATGCCGGGGCGCTCTCGCTGGCAGAAAATTCCACTGATACGGCACGTGTCGATTTGCGCGCGCCGTACCTGCGCCTGTCGGGTGTCGGTACTTACTTTGAAGCGCCCACCATGACGCGGCCACGGGTGACCCTCAATCCCACGAGCCGATTGTCGCAGGCCACGTTCAATGCCTCGGCGAACCTGCTGGATGTGGGCAACGGACTGTCGTTCGGTACGCAGGGTGCGATCTTGCAACAGCAAGGACCTGCCGTTGCATACAGCCGCCGGGCATTCGGCCTGGTGTCGCTCGACAGCAGCGGTGACCTGCGTTTCCTCGCCCCCAATGACCGTGCCGAAAAAACCCGCCTGTGGACTCCGGGAGACTTGAATCTCGGTGCGGCGCAAATCTACCCCGCCACGGGCGTGCAGGCTGACGTCCGCGCCGGCTATCAGGGCGCCGACCGGGCGAACGAACACACCCTGCGGATCAGCGGTCGCGGCGCGGCACCTGCGGCGGTGCCTTATTCTGTATTCGGCAGTTTGAGCCTGACCGCAGGCACCATCGAGCAGGGCGGGGTGATCCGTGCACCGTTGGGCCTGATCACCCTGGGTGACGATGTTCTGACCGCCACACGTGAGGTGCGCCTGTTGCCGGGCAGCATGACGTCGGTCAGCGCCGCCGGGCTGGTCATGCCTTACGGTGGCACCACCGACGGCATCGACTATCGCTACAACGACAAGTCGGTCATCTTGAATGGCATCACTGGCCAAACCAATGGCGTGGTCGTCAACTCGCAATACATCGATGTACAGGGCGGTGCGACTCTTGATCTGTCCGGTGGCGGTGATCTTCGCGGCGCCGGTTTCGTTTCAGGGCGCGGCGGCTCCACCGATGCCCGTCTCAATCCGTTGGTGCGCAATGCCGCTGACGGCACCTTCAGCTTGCCAGGGCTTGCGAGCAATCCGGTGTACGCCATCGTGCCGGGCAATCAGAGCGTGTATGCGCCGGTGGTGGCAGAGGCCGCTGCGGTAGATCCGCGGGTCGGCCAGCAGATCACCCTTGGCGCCGGCGTGCCCGGTCTGGCAGCCGGCACCTATACCTTGTTGCCCTCCAATTTTGCCCTGTTGCCGGGGGCGTTCCGCGTTGAAGTGAATGCTCAGGCGACGCCGAGCGGGACGACGCCTGCGCTACAACTGCGCAACGGTTCCTGGACCAGCAGCGGGCAGATGTCGATTGCCAATACCGCTTTGCGTGACAGCCTCGCCAGTCAGGTGATCCTGACGTCTGCCGATGTGTTGCGCCGCTACTCGCAATACAACGAAACCAGCTTGACCCAGTTCATCTACAGCGATGCCGCGCGACGGGGCGTGCCGCGTGCGCTGGCACCCATGGACGGCAAGACGCTGGACTTGCGTCTGAACGCCGGTGGCGAACAAGACATTGCTTTGCAGTTCAACGGGCAGGCGCTGTTCAAGGCCGCCGAGGGTGGCTTTACCGGCACCGCCGTATTGCGCGGGGGCAATGCCGGCGCGAACTTTGAAATCCTTGGTGCAGGGCATGCGCCAACCGCTGACTTCGATGGCGTCTCGGTCTACGCGGACACGCTCAACAACCTCAACGCCGGACGCCTGAGCATCGGAGCGATGCCGAATGTCATGTACGGCAACTCGGCCAACATCATCGGATTCCTTGGCACCAGCAAAGACATTGTTCTGCGTGAAGGGGCGATCCTGTCGGCGCCGGAAGTCTTGTTGCGCACCACGTCGACCCTTGGTGGCATCACGGTCGAGGCGGGGGCCGGGATCAATACACTGGGACGCGGCGATGTGGCCTACGACTCAACGGCCGGCTATTTCTATCAGCCTGACCAATCCAGTCTGTTGCTCGCTTCCAACGGCTGGACCCATGTTCTGGCGCCGAAAGCGGCCAGCGGCATTTCCGGCGGTGGCAGCATCCGCATCGGTGTCTGCACCACGACTGTGTGCAGCAACCCGGCGATCCTTTATTCGGACGGCAGTCTGACGGCCGCCACGGATAATCAATTCGAACTCGACGAAGCGGTGCGTTTCGGCACGCGCCACCTGGCGCTTTCGGTCGGCTCGGTCAATGCCGGCAGCGCCGAAGCACTGACAGCGGCAGGCAGTCGCGTACCGGCGGGGTTGATGCTCAACCAGAACGTGCTCAATCGACTGCTGCGTGGCGATACGCAGTACGGCGCACCGGCGCTGGAAACCCTGAGCCTGACCACTCGCGATGCCTTCAATTTCTACGGCAGCGTGAGCCTCGACACTCTCGATCCCCAGACCGGCCAGAGTAAACTGCAGAATCTGCTGCTGGTCACCCCGGCGATTTATGGCTGGGGCGACGCCAGTGATGTGGCGAGCATCCGCACTGCCAATTTGATCTGGAACGGCGCCACGCAAAGCCCTGGCGGCGTGATCACCGCTGGCGCCGGTACGGGCAGCGGCACGCTGGACATTCAGGCGCAACGTATCGAGTTGGGTTACGACTCGATGCCGCAAGCGAGCGGCCTGGATCAGAACAATCGTCTGGCGCTGGGTTTTGCCAACGTCAACCTGACCGCCAGCGACCGCATCACCGCCAACCACAAGGGCAGCCTCGCGGTGTATCAGGAGCAGGGCACTTACGACCCGGTCAAGGGTTACCGCTACAGCGGCGGCAACCTGAATCTGCGTACGCCGTTGCTTACCGGTGAAGCGGCGTCGGTCAGTGTGCTCAAGGCTGGCAACAATCTGACGCTCAGCGGTGGCGGGGCTGCCGGGGTGGCGGACGCGCTGGGTGCCGAGTTGAACCTTGAGGCTCGCAACATCGTGCTCGATAGCCGTATCGCCCTGGCCAGCGGCAAGCTGACGGTCAAGTCCGAAGGCGATTTGACCCTCGGCAATGCTGCGGTGCTGGACATGGCCGGGCGTACGTTGCCGTTCAACGATGTGAACAAGTACAGTTGGGGCGGCGACGTGTCGCTGTACAGCGCCAACGGCAATATCCGGCAGGCGGCGGGCTCGCGGATTGATCTGTCGGCGAAGAATCATCAGGCCGGCAACCTCACGGCCACCGCGCTGGGCGACGCTGCCGGGACAGTCGATTTGCAGGGTGAAATCCTCGGCGGCAGCAGCGGTTATTACGATGCCGGCGGCACGCTGGTGCCGTACAACGCCGGGGGCGTGGACATCCGCGCGCAAAACCTCGGCGGGGATGCCTCGGCGCAGTTCGCCGCACTCAATCAACGCCTGAACGCCGGACAGGTATTCGGCAGCCGCAGGTTGCAGCTCAAGCAAGGCAATCTTGTGATCGGCGATGGCCTCAAGGCCGGTGACATCAATGTCTCGGTGGACAACGGCAGCCTGACGGTGGCCGGTCTGATCGACGCCAGTGGCGAGCGCGTCGGCAACATTCGTCTGGCGGCGAAAAACGGTATGACGCTGGCCGGCAACAGCGTGCTCGACGCCCACGGTCGAGTCTTGCGCGTCGACAGCTACGGCAAGATCATCGATGCGCCGAACCGCGCCACGGTGGAGCTCAATTCCGGCGAGGGCGTGCTCACGCTGGCATCCGGCGCGCGCATCGACCTGCGTCACGGCACCGATGCGCTGCCCGGTTTCCTCGCCGGTCAACACGACGGAATGCTGCGCGGCACCCTGGAATTGAACGCGCCGCGTCTGGGCAGCAATGACATCGCCATCGACGCCAGCGGTGCGTTGACCATTCAGGGCGCTCGCTCCATTGGCCTCAACGCTACACGCCGCTACACCGATGCCCGCGATGGCGCCGATCAAGCGGTCAGTGGCCGACCGTATCAAGTCATCGATCAGGCCATGCTTGATAGCATCCACGGCGACAGCAACACCTTCATCAATGCGGCGCTGGGCAACAACGATCTGCTGCAACGCAAACTCGCCGGTCTGAACAACGCTGCCTACGCCGATGCATTCCATTTGCGTCCGGGCGTGGAAATCGCCAGCAAAACCGCCGACGGCGACCTGGTGGTGGAGGGCGATCTGGACTTGTCCGGTTATCGCTATGCCAGCCTCAATCCGCACACGCGCTTGAACCCGGCGGTGTACGGTTCCGGTGAGGCCGGCAACCTGGTGATCCGCGCGGGTGGCAACCTCGATATTTACGGCAGCATCAACGACGGTTTCGCGCCGCCGCCGGAAACTCAGGATGATGCCGGCTGGAAATTGATTGCCGGTGTGCAGCCGTTCGGCGCTGATCTGATCGTGCCGGGCAGCGGTGTTTCGCTGGCTGAAGGGACACAGTTCCCGGTTGGCGCCACGCTCAATTACGACGTGACAATTCAGGGCGCGGTGTTGGCCAGCGGCACGTTGCTGCCGACTCAGGCAGTGTTGGCTGAGGCGTATACCTTTAGCGCCGGCACGGTGTTGGCCGGGGCCATCCATGATGCCAGTGGCAACTTGCTGTACGCGGCGGGGACGTTGTTCAGTGACAGTGTGACGGTGCCGGCGAACAGCCGTTTGGGTGCCGGTATCCGTCTGAACAAGGCGACCAGCCTGCAAGCCATGAACTGGCCCAAAGGCGTGCCGTTGCCGGGGGTTTACAACGCCGACCTGCAAAGCGTTTCCGGGGTCAGGCTGAGTGGTTCGCTGGCATTGCTGCGCGGATCGCTGATTCCTTCCATGACCGACGTGAAACTGGCCGACGGCACTTCATTGATCGAACTGCGTCCGTTTACCGGCGACCAGCAAGGCAAGAACTGGGCAGTGGCGAGCATGTTGCCGTCGGGCAGTGCGTCGTGGTCGATGCGCGTGGTGGCGGGTGCAGATCTTGGCGCCGCTGACAGTCGGGCGGCGCGACCGCTGACCCCTGAGGGCAATCTGCGCCTGGCGGATACTCACTACGGGGTGAAAGTGACAACTTCGGCGGGGAAACTGGTCTGGACTGCTGACAACCCGTTTGGTTTTGCCGAGTTTGAGCCTGTGCCAGATGAGTATCTTCCCCTTTGCGATGTACAGGTGGGTAGCTGCGCACCCATGGCGCGCTGGGTCTGGGCACCAGGCAGCGGATTGGGAGCCGATTATGAGCCGGTCCCGGAAGACTTCCAGATTATCTGTGAAGTACAACCTGATCTGTGCATCGGCAACAATCCGGGGAAATCCGCCAATGCCCATACGCAGCTGTTCAGCGTATTACGCACCGGCACTGGCGATCTCGACCTGATCGCCGCCGGCAATCTGAGCATGGACTCGCCGTTCGGCGTGTATACCGCAGGCACTCAGTCAGCCAGCGTTGACCCGCTCTATAACCAGAAACGCGGGCATCTCTCGGACAGCGATTCGGTGCTGGGCTCGGCGGGTGTCGACTATGAGAAATGGGTCAACGGTGGCTCGGACAGCTTGTATCAAGCCTGGTATCCGCAGATGGGCGGCAACCTGACGATCAACGCCGGGGGCTCGGTTTCCGCTGATTCAATAGGCAAGAAGGCGCTACCGTCGGGTGGCGGTTTCCGTGAGCAGATTGCCAGCGCGTCAGTGGGTAACTGGCTGTGGCGCCAAGGCACAGGCAATCCGGATGTGCCCACCGCCTGGTGGATCAACTTCGGCAGTTACGCCACTCAGTTGATGACAGCCGACGGCAATACCGAACCGTATCTGATGGGCTTTACCGGTTTCGGCACCTTGGGCGGCGGTAATATCAGCCTGCGTGCCGGAGGTGACGCCGGTATGCTCAAACCGTTGGGCGATGCCATCAATTATCCGCGCAGCCAAGGGCTTATCGTTGCCGTGGGCAGCACAGGTCGTATCGCCAGCGATGGCAGCGTGCAGATGACCGGCGGCGGCGATATGGACATTCGCATCGGCGGCGCGCTGAACCCATCGCTGCAAGCGCGGGCCGGAGACAATGGGACGAGGGCGCCGAGGCACGACCTGCAAGGCGCGCTGATCAATTTGCGCGGGGCGGCGCAATTGACGGGCGGGGCACTGGGCGGCATCAACCTGCAATACGGTGCCATTTCACAGTCGCATGATGTCCGTGAAACCCGACCGCTGGATCCTTTCACCTCGACCACCAGCAACGCGTCCGGTGGTCTGGTGCTGATTCCTGGTGACTCGGGCATGAGCCTGAGTACTCGTGGCGACCTGGTGCTGGGCGGTGCGGCCGATCCAGGTCGGGTGCGTCTGTTCAACGCCTCGCCACTGCTCGATAGCAGCGGCAATATGGGTATCGGGGGCATTCTGAGCGGCTTCTCGCTCTGGACCGATCACACCGCCATCGATCTGTTTTCTGCCGGTGGCAATCTCACGCCGAGTACTCAATTGGCGGAGGTCGATGGGCGTCTCGCCCCTGTGAGCGGCGCCAATACCTCGCCCACCGATGGGCGCTTTGTCTATCCGTCGATTCTTCGGGCTGTGGCGGCTCAGGGGTCGATTTATGCCGGTCCATCGGCGGCATACGGCGAGGGCAACGCAGCGCCGACAACCGCGTATTCACTGTTGTTGGCACCTTCGACAGCCGGACAACTCGAACTGTTGGCCGGCGATTCCATCTATGCCGGTGGCTATGCGATCAATCAATCCGGCGCTAGCCCACTGGCCATTGCCACGCCTTTCAAACCGGCATTCCAAGCCTTCTCCAGCAGTAGGGTCCAGAAGCCCCTCAACAGCAACTACGCCAGCGACGGTGTTAAGCCTGACGCCAATTCGCGTTATCCGTTGTTCGCTTTTGGTCCCAACAGCTATTCCGGATTGAATGACGTGCAGGGACCCGCAAGGTTTTATGCCTTGACCGGCGATCTGGTGGGGATACGCAGTGGTGAGACGTTGAGATTCGAAATCTCGAAACGCACGTGGTACGAAGCCGCAGGCCCGGTCTGGATGGTTGCCGGACGTGACATCGTGGCATCCGGGACCAACCTGGGCCAACCGACATCCGTGCGGCCCGACGAGATGGGCGTGGGTCGGGAAGGCATCACCTCGACCGGCAACCTGTTCGTGCATAACGACCCGCGAGATGTATCGCGGGTGTCGGCCGGACGCGACATTCTTTACAGCAGCTTCGATATTGCCGGCCCGGGTACGCTGGACATCAATGCCGGGCGCAACATCCTCATGGAAGACCGTGCCAGCATCACCAGCCTGGGTTCGTTGGTGGCCGGAGATCAGCGGCCTGGCGCCAGTGTGGTGCTGCAGGCGGGCACAGGCGCGCAAGGGCTGGATTACTCACGGTTCATCGCGCGTTACCTGAACCCGCAGAACCTCGCTGATCCGCAGGCCTCTCTCAACGGCCAGCCAGGCAAAGTGGTCAAGACCTACCTGGACGAGTTGCAGAGCTGGCTGACCCTCGGCTATGGCTTCAGCGGCAATGCCGAACAGGCACAAGCGTTCTACGCCGCGATGCCGAGCGCCGAACAGGCAATCTTCGCGCGTCAGGTGTACTTCGCTGAACTGCGTGCCGGCGGTCTGGAATACAACGACGTCGATGGCCCGCGCACTGGCAGTTATCTGCGCGGTCGCAACGCGATTGCGGCGCTGTTTCCGAGCACTGATGTGGCGGGCAATCCGATCCGCTACGACGGCGATATCACGCTGTACGGCGGCGCTGGGGTCAAGACACTGTTCGGCGGCGACATCCAGATGCTCACGCCGGGCGGTGGTCAGGTGTTCGGCATCGAAGGCGCCGCGCCACCGTCGACGGCGGGGATCATCACCCAAGGCTCGGGCAACATTCAGCTCTACTCGCAGGGCAGCATTCTGCTGGGGCAGAGCCGGATCATGACCACCTTCGGTGGCTCGATCCTTGGCTGGTCCGCCGAGGGCGACATCAACGCCGGTCGCGGTTCGAAAACCACCGTGGTCTACACCCCGCCGAAACGGGTTTACGACACCTGGGGCAACGTGACCCTGTCGCCGTCGGTACCGAGCACCGGCGCCGGTATCGCCACACTCAACCCGATCGCCGAAGTGGCGCCGGGTGACATCGACCTGATCGCGCCGCTCGGCACCATTGATGCCGGCGAGGCGGGGATTCGTGTGTCGGGCAACGTCAACATTGCCGCACTGACGGTGGTCAACGCCGCCAACATTTCGGTGCAGGGCAAGGCGTCGGGTGTGCCGGTGGTGTCGGCGGTGAACACCGGCGCGATCACATCAGCCAGTTCCGCTGCATCCTCGGCCACGCAAGCGGCGGAAGACGTCGCCCGTCAGCAGCAAGCAGCAGCGCGGCAGAACCAGGCGTCGGTGTTTACCGTGCAGGTGCTCAGCTTCGGCAACGAACAACTTGCGCCGTCTCGCGATGGTGCAAGCCGTGCCCCGGCGCCGGGCTACAACCCGAACAGCCCGGTGCAGGTGCTGGGGGCAGGGGCGCTGGATGAACAGGCGAAACAGCAGTTGACCGAGGAGGAGCGCGGGCAACTGACGTTGTAAAAGACTCTCGTGCAGTACGTTTGGGCGGCCGGTTGGTCGCCCTTTTTTTGTCTGCTAAAAACTTCGGAACTGGCCACATCCCTTGTAGGAGTGAGCCTGCTCGCGATAGCGGTTTGTCAGTTGCTGATGTGTTGTCTGACACACCGCTATCGCGAGCAGGCTCACTCCCACAGGGGATTGCGGTGGGTTTCAGAAGGCGTAGGGGATGCTGACTTTTGCCCAGAGCATTTCGCCTTGCGGGCGGTTCTCCACATCAAATTCCTTGGCCCAGCGAATCTCCGCGCTGGCGTACTTGAGAAAGGTGAAGTGCAGAGCCGGGCCAATCGCGAAGACTTCGCCGCGCACGCCGTCATCGACGTCCTGTCCGGCAAACTGCACGGTGTGGCCGAACTGTTTGTCGTCGGTGGTCTGCTTGAGGTAGTAGCCGTTGAGGCCGAGCATCAAGTCATCAGTGATCTTGTAGCTGGCCGAATAATCGAAGTGGAAGATCTGCCCGGATTTGTAGTCGGTGTCCTTGTTCTTCTCGTTGAAGCTGTAGGTGGTCTTCATCGACACTTCGGTCTTGTCGGTCGGCAGCCAGGTGAAGGAGAACAACGGTTTGTAGGTGTAGAAATTGTTGCTGGTGTTGGCCAGCCGATCGACGCTGTATTCGCCGGTCGGCACGGTGACTTCGATGGCCGCGCCGAGGGTCAGGTTCTTGCCCATGTCCCACAGAATGATCGGCGCAATGGTGGTATCGCCCATGCCTTCGCGGGTGTCGCTCAGGCCGAACACCGAGACTTCCTGCTTCAACCACGGCTGCGCGATGTAGCCGGCCAGCCGCCCGCCAAACACGCGCACCGGGCTCAGGTAGTCGAGGCGGGGGATCACTGCGGTCGACTCGATCTCGACATCGTGCACTTTGCCGCCCAGTGAACTGATGTTCAGGCTGCGCGATTTGTAGTGGTTGTAGTAGAGGTTGAACGCGACCATGTTTTCCGGAAGGCTGTCGACTTCCAGCGGCAACATGAAGAAACCGTCGGTGCCGGGGCCGATGTTGTCGACGCCGGCTTCGGTCGCCAACGCCGGTAGGGTCACGGCGCCGCCCAGCAAGCAAAGGGCCAGGCGCAGGGGGAATGTCGCGCGGTTCGGGTGCATATCCGTCCTCATTATTATTGTGTTTTGGGCGCAACGCCGGCACGCAGTACGCCCGGCACTCTAGAAATAAGCGCTTGGCGCCCGGCAGGGCAGGGTATTGGCGGACACTGAGGGGGACTTCTGCGGACAGCTGGCAAACCCTGTGCTAACTTCCATCGACATAACCGGTTACAAAAATAACAATCAAGCGTGATCCGGAATGTCATCCCCATGAATGTAAAAGTCCAAGACCCGACTTTCGAACTGGCGCTGGTCTCGCCATTCCTCCTGCAAACCCTCGCCGAGGTCGCGCAGAACAAGGGCGTCGACCCTGAAAGCCTGTGCCGTGGCCTTGGCTTCACCCTTGAAGATCTGCAAGACCCGGCGCAGCGAATTTCCTATCGCCAGGCCGTGGCAATGATTCAACGCGCACTCAAAGTGCTGCCCAATCAAGGTTTGGGGCTGTGGGTCGGCGCGCAGAACGTGCTGGGTACGCTGGGTTTGCTTGGGCATGTGTTGTCGCTGTGCAAGACTTTGCGCGATGCCTTTGCCCTCGGGATTCGTCATCAGCACACCTCGGGCGGGATTGTGGTGTCCAGTGTCGATGTGGTCGGCGCTCAGGTGCATCTCGATGCTGAATGTCGCTTGCCGTTTGCCGATGTTCAGGTGTTCGCGGTGGAAGAGTTTTTCGCCAGTTTGCTGGTGTACGGCCGAGCTTTGGCGGGCGCTGATTTCAAGCCGATTGCCGTCGAGTTTGTGCACGCCGCGCCGGATTACCTCAGCGAATACCATCGTCTGCTGGGACCGGAGGTGCGTTTTGGTTGCTTGCACAATCGCATGCTGATCGATGTGCAATGGCTGGACGTCAACTTGCCCAATCATCATTCGCTGGCGCTGCGTCAGGCCGTCGCCTTGCTGGAGCTGGAAGCGGCGCAGGTGCATCAGAAGCTTGATCTGATTCAGGCGGTGGAGCGGGCGATTGCCCGGGATCTGAGTCGCGGCAGCCATATCGAAAAGATTGCCGGTGATTTGAACATGAGCAGTCGCACATTGCGTCGGCGCTTGACCGAGCATGCGCTGACGTTTGAGGCGCTGCTGGAGCAGGTGCGCCAGGCGCGGACGATGAGTTTGCTGGCCAATCCTGATATGCCGATCGAGCGGATCACTGAAGAAGTCGGCTACAGCGATGTGCGCAGTTTTCGCCGGGCGTTCAAGCGCTGGACGGGGCTCAGCCCGAGTGCGTGGCGGCATGAGAGCACTACGGCTTAGTGCACATGACCCTTTGTGGCGAGGGGATTTATCCCCGATGGGCTGCGAAGCAGTCCTGAAAACCGGTCACCGCGATTTATCAGATGTACCGAATTGAATGAAATTGGGGCTGCTTCGCAGTCCATCAGGGATAAATTCCCTCGCCACAGGTCATCGTCAGCGCCTTCTGAATCCCCACAAACTGTCCGGCCACAGGTAAACTCCCGCGCACTTTTCCAAGGAGTTCACATGAGTTACTACCAGCCGGGCATTCTCGCCACCCCCGTTCCTGCGCAAGCGCGCCACCTGTTTTTCGCCCTCGAGTCGGTAGCAGCACTGCCGCAGGCGATCGACAACCTGATCAATCAGGTGGACGGCAAGTCGGCAGTGGTCGGTTTTGGCGAGTCCCTGGCCAAGGCCCTCAACGTGCAGATCGACGGCCTGCGCAGCTTCCCGGCCATGAGCGGCGTCGGCGTCGAAAACCCGTCGACCCAACACGCACTGTGGGTCTGGCTGCACGGCGTCGACCGTGGTGAACTGCTCAATCGTTGCGACGCCCTCGAAGCCGCACTGGCCCCGGCGCTGCGCCTGGTCGAAATGCAGGAAGCCTTCCGCCACAAGGACGGCCACGACCTCACCGGTTACGAAGACGGCACCGAAAACCCGCACGACGAAGCCGCCATCGCCGCCGCCCTGCAAAGCGCCGGCACTGACGGCATGATCGGTGGCAGCTTCGCCGCGATCCAGCAGTGGCAGCACGACCTCAAGGGTTTCCACAAACTCTCGGCCGATGACAAAGACAACATCATGGGCCGTCGCCTCAGCGACAACGAAGAGATCGACGACGCGCCCGTTTCCGCCCACGTCAAACGCACCGCGCAGGAAAGCTTCGCACCGGAAGCGTTCGTCGTGCGCCGCTCGATGCCGTGGATTGAAGGTGATCGCGCCGGGCTGATGTTCCTCGCCTTTGGTTTCTCGCTGGATGCCTTCGAAGCGCAATTGCGGCGCATGAGCGGCCTGGAAGATGGCATTACCGACGGTTTGTATCGCATCAGCCGGCCGATCACCGGCGGCTACTACTGGTGCCCGCCGCTGAAGGACGGTCACCTCGATCTGCGCGCCTTGCGCATCGGCTAAAGGAATGGACATGGACGTGGTGCGTTGGGGCATGATCGGTTGCGGCAGCGTCGCTGAACGCAAGAGCGGGCCGGCCTTCTATAAGGCGCCCGGTTCGGCGCTGGTGGCGGTGATGGGCCGACGCCTTGAGGCGGTGACTGACTACGCCGCGCGCCACGGCATTGCGCGGGTCTACACCGACGTCGATGCGCTGATCAACGATCCCGAGGTCGACGCGGTGTACATCGCCACGCCGCCCGACAGCCACCACGCCTACAGCCTGAAAGTCGCTGCCGCCGGCAAACATTGCTGCGTGGAAAAGCCGATGGCGCTGAACGCCGGGCAAAGCCGCGAGATGCAGCAGGCGTTTGCCGAGGCCGGATTACATTTGTTTGTTTCCTACTACCGCCGTTCGTTGCCGCGTTTTGCGCAGGTTCGGCAGTGGCTGGAGGAGGGGCGTATTGGTGAGGTTCGGCATCTGAGCTGGACGCTGAGTAAAGCGCCGTCGCCGGTTGATCTGGACGGTCGCGACAACTGGCGTACCGATCCGGCGGTGGCCGGTGGCGGTTACTTTGCCGACCTCGCCAGCCATGGCTTTGACCTGTTCCAGTATCTGCTCGGCGACATTGTCGAAGTCGCTGGATTCACCGCGCGTCAAGCCGGTTTGTATGCCGCCGAAGATGCCGTCAGCGCCAGTTGGCGGTTTGCCTCCGGGGCGCTGGGCATGGGTTGCTGGAATTTTGTTGCGGATCGGCGCGAGGATCGCGTCGAGATTATCGGCAGCCTTGGGCGGATCAGTTTTTCGGTGTTTGATGAGCATCCCGTGCAATTGCATGCCGATGAAATCATTAGCCTGGAAATCCCGCATCACGAACATATTCAGTGGCATCACGTGCTGGGCATGAATGCGCATATTCGTGGTGGTTCAGAACATCCCGCCGTCGCCGAACAAGCGCTCAAGACCGATTGGGTCATGGATCAAATTCTCAAACGCCACTGACCTCCAGTCTTACACCATCCCCTGTGGGAGCTGGCTTGCCAGCGATAGCGGTGGTTCAGATAGCCAATCAGTTGGCTGACAGAACGCCATCGCTGGCAAGCCAGCTCCCACAGGGAATCGCGTGTGTCATGCATCTAAGGTTATGCCCAAACAATCTTTCTAACCTTGTCATAACAACTCTAAGATCACGTCATAACTCGTTATAACAAGTGATCCCGTGATGACCGATAACGTTCTCTCCCTCAGTAGCGTCCCGCTGCACACCCAACTGCGCGATGTCCTCCGTGCGCGAATCCTCGACGGCGAATACCCGCAAGACAGCCAGATGCCTTCCGAAAGCGAGCTGGGTGCGCTGTTCAAAGTCAGCCGCATCACCGTGCGCCAAGCCTTGGGCGATCTGCAAAAGGAAGGGCTGATCTTCAAGATCCACGGCAAAGGCACCTTCGTCGCCAAGCCGAAAACCTTTCAAAACGTCAGCAGCCTGCAAGGCCTCGCCGAGTCGATGACCGGCCGTGGCTACGAGGTAATCAACCGCCTGCGCAGCTTCAAATTCATCCCCGCCGACAAGCGCGTGGCCGAGCGTTTGCAGGTCGCCGAGGGCGAGATCGTCGCGCAGATCAAACGCGTGCGGTTGATCAATCGCGAGCCGATTTCGCTGGAAATCACTTACCTGCCAAAAGCCGTCGGCGAGCGCCTGGAGAAGGCCGATCTGGTCACCCGCGACATCTTCCTGATCCTCGAAAACGACTGCGGCATCGCCCTCGGCCACGCAGATCTGGCCATCGACGCGGTGCTGGCCGACAGCGACCTGACCCAGGCGCTGAACGTCGAGGCTGGCTCGCCGATCATGCGCATCGAACGCCTGACCCACGACGCGCAGGGCCAGCCGCTGGACTTCGAACACCTTTACTACCGTGGCGATGCGTTCCAGTACCGCCTGCGGATCGACCGGCAAAAAGGGGAGCAGGCATGACCCGCAACGTGCTCGAACAGGAATACGACATCGTCGTCATCGGCGGTGGCACAGCAGGCCCGATGGCCGCGATCAAAGCCAAGGAAAAGAACCGCGACTTGCGCGTGTTGTTGGTCGACAAGGCCAACGTCAAACGCAGCGGCGCGATCAGCATGGGCATGGACGGCCTGAACAACGCGATCATTCCCGGGCACTCGACGCCTGAGCAGTACACCAAGGAAATCACCATCGCCAATGACGGCATCGTCAATCAGGCCGCCGTTTACGCCTATGCAACGCACAGCTTCGAAACCATCGAACAGCTCGACCGTTGGGGCGTGAAGTTCGAGAAGGACGAAACCGGCGATTACGCGGTGAAAAAAGTCCACCACATGGGCGCCTACGTGCTGCCGATGCCGGAAGGGCACGACATCAAAAAGGTCCTTTATCGCCAGTTGAAACGCGCCCGGGTGAGCATCACCAATCGCCTTGTCTGCACGCGGTTGCTGACCGACGAGGAGGGCGCCGTCAACGGTGTGATGGGCTTTGACTGCCGCACCGCTGATTTCCATGTGATCAAAGCCAAAGCGGTGATCCTCGCCTGCGGCGCTGCCGGACGGCTCGGTCTGCCGTCGTCGGGCTACCTGATGGGCACCTACGAAAACCCGACCAATGCCGGCGACGGCTACGCGATGGCCTATCACGCCGGCGCCGAGCTGGCCAACCTCGAATGCTTCCAGATCAACCCGCTGATCAAGGATTACAACGGCCCGGCCTGCGCTTACGTCACTGGCCCTCTGGGTGGCTACACCGCCAACAACAAGGGCGAACGCTTCATCGAGTGCGACTACTGGAGCGGGCAGATGATGTGGGAGTTTCACCAGGAACTGGAGAGTGGCAACGGCCCGGTGTTCCTCAAACTCGATCACCTGGCCGAGGAAACCATCCAGAACATCGAAGAGATTCTGCACAGCAACGAGCGCCCGAGTCGCGGTCAGTTCCACGCCAATCGCGGCACCGATTACCGCACGCAAATGGTCGAAATGCACATCTCCGAAATCGGTTTTTGCAGCGGTCACTCGGCGTCTGGCGTGTGGGTCAACGAACGCGCCGAGACGTCGGTGAAAGGCTTGTACTCGGCGGGTGACATGGCCGCTGTGCCGCATAACTACATGCTCGGCGCGTTCACCTACGGCTGGTTTGCCGGGCACAACGCCGCCGATTTCGTCGCCGGTCGCGAGTTTTCCGCGCTGGATGCCGAGCAGATCGAAAAGGAAAAGGCCCGGGTCTACGCACCGCTGGATCGCGAGCACGGTCTGCCGCCGGCACAGGTCGAGTACAAGCTGCGGCGCTTTGTTAACGATTATCTGCAACCGCCGAAAGTCACCAAGAAAATGCAGATCGGCCTGCAACGCTTCAGCGACATCGAACGCGATCTCGATCAGATGAAAGCCAACAACGCCCACGAACTGATGCGTGCGATGGAAACCAGCGTGATCCGCGACTGCGCCGAAATGGCCGCCCGCGCTTCGTTGTTCCGCGCCGAAAGCCGCTGGGGTTTGTACCACTATCGCGTCGACCACCCGCAACGCAATGACGGTGAATGGTTCTGCCATTGCCATCTGAAGAAGGGCGACGACGGCCAGATGACCAGTTTCAAGAAAGCCGTCGAGCCTTACATCATCCCGCTCGATGCTGAGGAAATGCAGGCCTACGACCGCTTGCGGGTCGGCGCTTTCGCCGCTTGATACATCAATAAATCAAAGAGTCCGAACCATGGCCTATCAAGCTCAGGAAATCTTCTTCCGCTCCAACGCCCCCGTCACCGTGGACGAGGACAAATGCATCGCTGAAAAGGGCTGCACCGTGTGCGTCGACGTTTGCCCGATGGACTTGCTGGCGATCAATCCGGCGACGCAGAAGGCCTACATGGCTTTTGACGAATGCTGGTACTGCATGCCGTGCGAGAAGGATTGCCCGACGGGCGCCGTCAAGGTCGACATTCCCTATCTCCTGCGTTGAAACCCGATCCCTTGTAGGAGTGAGCCTGCTCGCGATAGCGGTGGGTCAGATGTAGATGTGCTGGCTGACACACCGCTATCGCGAGCAGGCTCACTCCTACAGTAGATCTACGACACCGCAAAGCCATCCGGAAACACCGGACGCTGGATTCATCGAAAACCCCTCGTTTCCCACCGCGCCCTGATCGCGGCGGAGACGAACTCAAATAAATGATTCGAGGGGAAACAACCATGTTGCGTGCAGCAATCGCCGGTCTGGTACTGGCTTCGTTCACCTTGTCAGCCTCGGCCGAAACCATCCGCATCGCCATCGGCACCCAGGACACCACCATCAACTGCGCCGCTGGCGGGTTGTTGATTCGAGAGCTGGGCCTGCTCGACAAATACCTGCCCCACGACGGCGCCTACAAAGACGCCAAGTACGACGTGCAGTGGAAGAACTTCACCAGCGGCGCGCCGCTGACCAACGAGATGGTTGCCGGCAAACTCGACTTCGGCGCCATGGCCGATTTCCCCGGCGCGTTCAACGGCGTGGCGTTTGAAACCGCTGGTAAGCACAGCCTGTTCATCAGCGTGCTGTCGGGCAGTATCAAAGGCAGCGGCAACGGCATCGTCGTGCCGAGCGCGTCGGGTGTGCAGTCGCTGAGCGAACTCAAAGGCAAGACTATTTCCGTACCGTTTGCCTCCACCGCCCACGGCATGTTGCTGCGTGCCGTGGCGGCGCAGGGTTGGGACCCGCTGAAAGACGTCAACATCATCGCCCAACCGCCGGAGGTTGCCGGCTCCGCGTTGCAGGCCGGCAAGATCGACGCTCACGCCGATTTTGTGCCGTTCGCTGAACTGTTCCCGAGCCGAGGCTTCGCCCGCAAGATCTACGACGGCGCCCAGGCCAATGCACCGACGTTCCACGGTGCGCTGGTGGATCAGGCGTACGCGAAGAAGTATCCGGAGGTCGTCGTTGCTTACCTGCGCGCGAGCATCGAGGCCAATCAGTTGCTCACCGCTGAGCCTGAGAAGTACAGCGAACTGATCGCCAAAGTCACCGGCGTCGATGCCGAGGTCAACTACCTGTTCCACGGCCCGCTCGGCGTGCAGACCCGCGACCTGAGCTGGAAGCCGGAATATCGCCAGGCGGTCGGCACGGCGATCGATACGCTGAAGCTGCTGAAGAAGGCCGATCGTGGCCTCGACCTCAATACCTTCATTGACGATCAATACATCCGTGCGGCGTTCAAGGCATCGAACCTCGATTACACCGCGCAACTGGCCAACTACGCGCAGACGCCGCTGAAGGCCAAGGATGCAGCGTCCGGTAAAGCGATCACTGACTTCAGCCATGTCGCTGAAATCTGGGTGCGCGGCGAAGACAAAGTGCGCCAGTACGCCTCGGCTGAAGAGGCGTTCACTGCACTGGCCGCGTTGAAGCAGGAAGGCAAAAACATCCGTGCGGTGTATGCGCAGGCCAGTGACAGCGGGATCAAGTTGCTCGCTGAACAGGCGTGGTTTGCCAGTGATGCGAAAGGGCGTCTGAGCGCGTTCCTGCTCAAAGGCCAGGCCCAGCAATACGCCTCGGCCCAGGGCGGCAAAGTCCTCGACTTCACCGACGCCACCACCCAGGCCGTCGCCACCCGCTAACCGACATCCCCCTGTAGGAGCTGCCGCAGGCTGCGATCTTTTGATGTTGACTTTAAAAACCAAGATCAAAAGATCGCAGCCTGCGGCAGCTCCTACAGGGGGCACGGTGACAGGAATATTTATGTTCATATCCGTTACGCGTTGGGTTCCGCGGGCTGCTTCACTGCTGCTCTGCCTGCTGTTCTGGCAACTCGCCGCCAGTCACCACTGGAACCTCGGCCTCGTTACCTTCGCCAACGTGCCGACACCCATCGCGGTGATCGAAGCCGCGCTGGGCCTCGGCGACTCCGGCAAACTCCTGCAACACCTGACCGCCAGCCTCAGCCGCGTCTTCGCCGGCTACCTTGCGGCACTGGTCATCGGCATCGCCCTGGGCTTGGCCATCGGCCGCTCGAAATGGGCCGAAGACTTGCTGCTGCCACCGCTGGAGGTCTTGCGCCCGATCCCCGCCGTCGCATGGATTCCGCTGGCGATCCTGATGTTCCCGTCCTCTGAACTGTCGATGGTCTTCATAACCTTCACCGGCGCACTGTTCCCGATCCTGCTCAACACCGTGCACGGCGTAGAAGGCGTTGATCCGCGCTTGATTGCCTCAGCGAGAAGCCTCGGGGCAGGGCGCCGGGCGATCCTGCTGGAAGTCATCCTGCCGGGTGCTGCGCCAAGCATCATCATGGGGCTGGCGATCGGCATGGGCACTTCGTGGTTCTGTCTGGTCACGGCGGAAATGATCTCCGGCCAGTTCGGCATCGGTTACTACACCTGGGAGTCCTACACGATTCAGAACTACGCCGACATCGTCGTCGGCATGCTCTTGATCGGTGTGCTGGGCATGGGCAGCAGTCTGCTGATCAAACGTCTGGGCGGGTTGTTCACGCCCTGGCATCGACCGCGAGGAAAAGCCTGATGAGCGCGATGCAAACCCCGGAAGGGCGAATCGACATTCGCCAATTGTCCATCGTCCTCGGCCAAGGAAGTGAAGCGTTCGAAGCCGTACGGGAACTCGATTGCCAGATCGAACCCGGCCAGTTCGTGTGCATTCTCGGCCCGTCCGGTTGTGGCAAGTCGACCTTGCTCGGTGCCTTGGCCGGGCATTTGAGTGCGCACGCCGGCAGCCTCAAAGTCGATGGCGGCGAAGTGTCCGGGCCGTCACCGCAGCGCGGCATGGTGTTCCAGCATCACACGCTGTTTCCGTGGCGCACGGTGCGTGACAACGTGGCATTCGGCCTGAAAATGCGCGGCATCGGCAAGGCTGAACGGCATCGCGCCGCCGATGACATTCTCAAACTGGTCGGCCTCGAAGGCTTCGCCGAGCGTTGGCCCGATCAACTGTCCGGCGGCATGCAGCAACGCGTGGAAATCGCCCGGGTGCTGGTCAATCGCCCGCGCCTGTTGCTGATGGACGAGCCGTTCGGCGCGCTGGATGCGCTGACCCGGCTGAACATGCAAGAGCTGCTGCTGGACATCTGGACGCGCATCCGCACCACCGTAGTGTTCGTCACCCACGATATCGACGAGGCGCTGTTCCTCGCCGATCGCTTGCTGGTGATGAGCGCGCGGCCGGGGCGAATCATCGAAGATTTGCGTCTGGATTTTGCCCGACCGCGCACCAGCGAATTGGTGACCAGCGCCGAATTTTCCCGGCTCAAGCGCCACTGCCTCGACCTGCTGCGCCACGACGACGACCGACCGCTGCCGCGCCTCAATCCGCTCGGCCTGCCTCCCGAAAACCCTTTGCCGCGATTTGCCCTATGACCTCTATTTTTGCTGTGACCGATAACGACGACATTCTCGCCCTGCAACCGCGCCTGACTGCTGAAGACGCTGGCGTGCGCCGTATTGCCCTGATTGATCTGGCCGATCTCGAAGAGCCGGATGGCTTGCTCTGGCTGGTTGATCGGCTGGGACAAGATCCTGCCGAAGAAGTCCGCGCCGAAGCCGCGCGGTTGCTGGAAGCCTGGGAGGATGAGGAAGTCGTGCAAGCGCTGTGCGAGGCACTGACCGATTCGGCGCCCGCCGTGCAATCCGCTGCCGCGCAGAGTCTGAGCTTGCTGAAAACCGAAGCGGCGGGGCGGGTGATTCTGCCGTGGACTGATCATGCGGATGTCAGCGTGCGTATCGCGGCGTTCCGCGCCCTGCGTGAACTGCGTTTCGCCGATGCCGCGCCTGCTGCAGTCACCGCGCTGAACGATGCCGACGCCAGTGTTCGCCGCGAAGCCGTCGGGGTGCTCGGCTGGCTCAAGCAACTTGACGCATTACCGGCATTAGCCCGATTGGCCAGCGATGACCCCGACACCGAAGTGCGCCGCGCGGCCACCGGCGCGTTGGGCCTGGCCTCCAGCGCCGAAGTCCTGCCGGCTCTGCGTCAGGCTTTGCAGGACAGCGCCTGGCAAGTGCGCGAAGAAGCCGCGACGACTTTGGGCAAGGTCGGCCACATTGATGCGGGCTCAGCGTTGGTTGAAGCGCTGAGCGACGATTATTGGCAAGTGCGTTTGCGCGCCACCCGCAGCCTCGGTCGTTTGCGTTTCGCGCCGGCACTCGACGCGTTGATCGACACCCTCGGCCATCGCATCAGCAATCTGCGCAAAGAGGCCGCGCTGGCCTTGGGCGAGTTGCATGATCGCGGTGCCGTGGCCGCGTTGCAGGCTGCGCAGGATGACGGCGATCCGGAAGTGCGCAAAGCTGTGCGCATTGCCCTGAGTCAATTGCAATGAACCCGCTGTCGGTGGGGAATTCGCAGAGCGAACAGATCCTGCGGTTGAGCTGGCCTGACGGTCGCGAACAACAGCTCAACCACGCCGAACTGCGCCGCCAGTGCCCCTGCTCGCAATGCCGCGCCTTCCGCCTGAAAGGCCTGACGCCGATGGTCGATGATCGCGTACGCCTGATCGAACTCAACCCCCAGGGCTACGGCGTACAACTGATCTTCAGCGACGGCCACCAACGCGGCATCTACCCGTGGCCCTATCTGGCAAACCTATGACAATCCCTGTAGGAGCTGCCGAAGGCTGCGATCTTTTGATCCTGTTTTTAACAATCAACATCAAAAGATCGCAGCCTTCGGCAGCTCCTACATTGATCATCGCCAATCGCCAATCGCCAATCGCCAATCAGCCAGTCGGATTATTGCGCGGCGGTCATTGAAGGCCGGCAGCCATGGAAAATATCCAGCCCCGGTTGATACAGCGAGGTCTTTACCTCAAACAACCCCAGCACCGAGTGAAACAGGTTGTCGTGGCTCAGATCTGCCTGCGCGGTCTTGCCTTGCAGGCACCCGCGATCAATCCCTTCATTGGCCAGTGTGTGATCACCAAACCACATCACCATCGGCACATGCGTTTGCGCTTCAGGCGCCAGCGCATAGGGCGCCGCATGCAGATAAAGGCCATTTTCGCCCAGCGATTCACCGTGATCGGAGACGTACACCATCGACGTATCCAGTGTCTGTTGATTGCGCTTGAGCAACTCGATGACCTTGGCGAGAAAGTGGTCGGTGTACAAAATCGTGTTGTCGTACACGTTCACCAGTTCATCGCGGCTGCAACTGCCCAACTGGTTGGTGTGGCAGATCGGCTTGAAACGCTCCATGTCTTGCGGGTAGCGCTGGTAATACTCGGGGCCGTGGCTACCGTCCGCATGCAGGACGATGATCGCGTGGCCCTTGAGGCTGTCGATGTAGCCTTGCAGGTCCGCCAGCAGCGCTTCATCGAGGCAGTTGTTGCCGTCGCAGAACGGCCCCGGCTGGTTCTTCGCGATGTCGCGGTGCGGTACGCGCAGGCAGGTGCCTTTGCAGTCGCTGTTGTTGTCCAGCCACAGCACCTGCACGCCGGCGCGCTGGAGGATGTCGAGCAGGCCTTGGTAGGTTTTGCCTTTCTTGTCGCTGTAGTCCTCACGCGGGAACATCGAGAACATGCACGGCACCGACACCGCCGTCGACGTGCCGCAGGAATGCACTTGAGTGAAATTAAGGATGTCGAGTTTGCTCAACTCGGGATTGGTCTCGCGCTCATAGCCGTTCAGCGAAAAGTGATCGGCGCGGGCGGTTTCACCGACCACGAAGACCATCAGCGATTTTTTCTCGCGACTGGCAGCCTTGGCGCTCATCACCGCGTCTTCGCCGATGGCCTGCACCACGAAGTGCTTTTTGATGCCCAGGCGTTGCTTGGCGTATTTGCTGATCGCGTAGATGTAATTGGTCGGGTTGATGAAGTGAGTGAGCTTGTCTTCTTCGCGAAAGATCGGCGCGTAAGTCGAATAGAACGTGCCCACTGAGGCGGCGATCACCAGCACGCAACCGACGATCACCAGAACCTTGTTGAGCAACCCGCGAAAGAACGGCCGATAACTCACTGGCCAACGCCAGATCAGCGCCGCCGGCAATACGCCGAGCAGCAACACGTAAGCGAGCAACTTGCTGTTGAACAGCGCGGCGGCTTCGGATGGATTGGTTTCAAAGACGTTCTGGATCATCACCGTGTCGATGGTGATGCCGTACTCGTTCATGAAATAAGCTGCGCAGGCCGAGAGCAGGGCAACCACGGTGAGCGCCGGTTTCAGCGTCCAGCGAAATGACACCAGCGTCAGCAGCAGAGTGATAGCCGCCCACAAAAACAGCCCGAACGAGGCGAAGAACCCCAGTTTGTGCGCGCCTTGCAAAGTGATCAGCGTGCCCAGCGCCTTCCAGGTCGCCAGGTTGTACAGCGCGACCAATGCCAGGGAAAACAGCAGCACCAGTCGGGTCGGAGTGATGGACGGTAAGCGCAGTCCGTTGCCCAAAGCCATTCGCACTTTTCCTCTACTCAAATAGAAAACACACACGGTTGCGCGTGTAACAGTAGAAGAACAATAGTAAAAATTCCGTAAACATCCTGTAACAAGTCGAAAGCAAACCCTGTAGGAGCTGCCGAAGGCTGCGATCTTTTGATCTTGATCTTTAAAAACAAGATCAAAAGATCGCAGCCTTCGGCAGCTCCTACAGGGGCGAGGGGGTCAGAAGGATTTGCTTAGGCTGGCGACGACGGTGGCGGTGCACACATCCTTGAAGCCCCAGTTGCTCAGGCATTGGCTCTGTGAGAGGTCAGTGTCGATGTAGCTCAGGCCCAACACCACGCCGGCGAGGTTGTGAGTGAGTTTCACCTCCCATTCGCGGTACGAGTCTTCAGCGCTGCCCGACGCCGAGTACAAATGCGGATCCTTGAAATCCATGTTGCCGTAACGCAGCTTCAGCCCCGAGTCATACGGCAGTTCAGTTTCATAACCGATGTAGGTGTACAGCGAGTTCTGCTTACTATCGATCCCCGGCGCATCGTTGGAGTAATACGCCGCCAGCTTCACCCCGTACACGCCGAGAATCCCGTAGACCTCGCTCTGGTTGAACTGGCTTTCCTTGGGGTAGGCGTATTTGATGTAGCCCAGATCAAGGCTGACATCCTCGGTCGCCTGCCACAGCCAACCGCCGTAGTAATCGACTTCCTGGCGGGTTTTCAGGCCGCCGCCGAAATCAACGTTGGAGCTCCACGCCCCAAGGTACAGGCCGCTGCTGTGGGCGAGGGTCAAACCGGCCTGCACGGCAGGATCGTTTTGCGTTTGCGAGATGCCGCGAGTGCGGTAATCGCTGGCTAAATTCAGGTCCACCACCAGCGCAAAATCATCGTTCAAAGGGATCGCTTGGCTGCTCAAGGGCAGCGCGCTCAAAAAACTCAGGGCGAACAGGGGCAAGGCTTTCATGTGAAGTCCCGATGTTGTGATTATTTTTGGGCAGTACGAACCTTGTAGGAGCTGCCGCAGGCTGCGATCTTTTGATCTTGGTTTTTAAAATCAAAGTCAAAAGATCGCAGCCTGCGGCAGCTCCTACATGGGAGAGATTTTCTTGTTATTGGGTGGCGGTGTAGACCTGACGGCCGCCGAACCAGGTTTGCAGCACTTTGGTGTCATGCAGGGCTTTGTTGTCGACGCTGAACACGTCGCGATCCAGCACGATAAAGTCCGCCTGCTTGCCCGGCGTCAGCGAGCCGATCTGTTTCTCCAGGCCAATCGTGCGCGCCGCATTGACCGTGTAGGCATAGAACATGGTGTCGCGGTCCAGGCGCTCATCAGCATTGAGCACGCCCAACGGGCCGACGCGGGTGATCGCCTGCGCCATGGCGTTGAACGGGTTCGGCGTCGACACCGGCCAGTCACTCGCGCCGGCAATCGTCGCGCCTTGTTTGAGCAGCGAATGCGCCGGGTACTGATAGCGGAAGGCGAGGGCGCTGACGTAGGGCTTGATCATGTCGGTGGTGTAGTCGTCGGCGCTGGCCCACAGCAGTTGCATCGAGGCGATGACGTTGAGCGGTTTGAAACGGGCGAACTCTTTCGGGTTGACCATTTGCAGGTGAGTGATCGAGTGGGTCACGCCGCTCTGGCGATCCTTGCGCGCCTGGGCGATGCCGTTCAGCGATTCACGCACCGCGCGGTCGCCGATCGCGTGGATGTGTACCAGCCAGCCGCGCTGGTCGATGGCGCTGACCAGTTCGCCGAAATGCTGCGGGTCGATCAGCAGTTCGCCCTGTTTGTGCGAGTTGCTGTACGGATCGATCATCGCCGCGCTCTGCGCCGGGAATTCGATTACGCCGTCGGCGAAGATCTTGATCCCGGGTAGCGTCAGATTCGGGATGCCTTGGAATTGCTGGCGCACCTTGTCCAGCGTATCGAGATCGGCGGGCACGCTTTTCGGGTTGGCCACCAGCAGCGCCGCGACATGTACGCTCATGTCGCCGCTTTCCGACAGCGCTTTATAAGCCGGCAGCACGCCGACGGTTTTCTCGGTGGGTTTGAGCGCGAACACCGCTTCGCCCGGTGCGGCGTTGGCGGCCGGGTCCATCCACGCGGTGATGCCGAGGCTGTTGTTGTAGCGCACCGCTGATTTGGCGGCATTGAGCATGTCGGCGGGGCTCGGCACTGGCATTTTCGAGGCGACCCGATCCCAACCAGCGTCGACCACAAAGCCGTTCGGTTCGCCGCTGGCCAGTTTGCCGATGGTGTCTTTTTCCGCGTCGGGCAGGGTTTTCAGCAGGGCCGCATCAATCCCGGCGCGCTTGAGCATGACGTTGTTGGCCCACGCGGTGTGGTGGTCGCTGCCGATAAACACCACCGGCACATCGGCCCATTCGCCGCTGTTGAAGGTTTTGCCCAACGCCTCGGCCTGTGCCCAATAGGCCGAACTCATGCCGGCAATGCTCAACACATCGCCGTGTTTGGCCTTGCCGTCCTCACGCCAGTCGCGCAGACGTTTTTGCAGTTCGTCGAGGTCGACGATTTCGTCTTCCATGTTCGCCGAAGTCATTTCCAGACCGCCGAAAATCGCGTGGGAATGGCTGTCGATCAGGCCGGGCATCAGCGCTTTGCCCTTGAGGTCGATGACTTGAGTGCCGGGTTCGATCAAGGCTTTGATCTGCGCGTCGGTGCCAACTTTCAACACTTTGCCGTTTTCCACGGCGAGGGCCTGAACCTTCGGTTGCGCACGGTCGGCGGTGAAAATCTTGCCGTTGAGTAGGATCAGATCAGGGGCGGCCATGGCTTCCATCGAGGCAAAACTTACGGCGAGTACCAACAGCTTCGGGATGAATCTTTTCATTGAAGATTTCCTTGTTATTGCGTCTGATGGCGAGATTAGTGGCTGGCAGCGGCTGACAGAACGCCTCCCGCACGAAAAACGTTTTTGCCTGAATGGAAAAAGCATGGACAAGTTGGGTGCATTGAAAATGTTCGTGGTCACTGCGCAACTCGGCAGTTTCAGCCGCGCTGCCGAGCAGTTGGGCAAGACCCCGTCGGCGCTGACCAAAGCGGTCAATCACCTGGAGTCTGAACTGGGTGCGCGGTTGTTCGAGCGCAGCACGCGGCGGATTCTGCTCACGGAAATCGGCCGGGTGTACCTGGAAACCGCGCGACTGGTGTTGCAGCGCCTCGACGAGGCCAGCGAGGAAATCGAGCAGTTGCAGCACGGCTTGCGCGGCAGCCTGAAAATCACTGCGCCGCTGGCCTATGGGCGGGCGTTTCTCGATCAAGTGTGTGACGGCTTTTTGCAGCAATACCCGCAGATCAGCCTGCAAGTGGATCTGTGCGATGCCTTCGTCAATCTGCTGGAAAGTGGTTATGACCTGGCGTTGCGCGAGGGCCACGATGATTTGCCGGGGCTGATCGCGCGGGTGGTCGGCAGCAATCGCCTGGCCCTGTGCGGCAGCCCCGAGTATCTGGCGCGCAAGGGCTTGCCGGTGAATCCGCAGACCCTTGAACAGCATGAATGGCTGCTTTATCAGCATCCGTTGCTCAGCCGCGAATTCTGGTGGGCCGAGCGCGACGGCCAGCGTTTGAGTCTGGCGCAACCGACGGCGCCGTTGTTGCGCAGTGATAATTACGATTTGTTGCTGGCCAGTGCTCTGGCCGGGCGAGGATTGCTGCACACGCCACTGTGGAGCGCCGCGCCGTACATTGCCGACGGGCGATTGGTGCGGGTCATGGCGGATTACGAGATCGACCCGGACACCTTTGGCCCGCACATTCTCGCGGTGTATCCGAGCCATCGGCGGGCCACGGCGAAAGTGGTGGCCTTCATTGATTACATCGCCGAATTCCTCGCCGAACGCGGCCTTAACTGACACCCCCCGCACTGATCGTTCCCACGCTCTGCGTGGGAATGCCTCTAGGGACGCTCTGCGTCCAGTGACGCGGAGCGTCACGGGCTGCATTCCCACGCAGAGCGTGGGAACGATCAATCGCGGCCCGAGCCTTCGGCAGCTCCTACGTCGGCCTAGGCCGACTGGCGGCGCTTGTCAGGAAAATCCTACAGGAGTACAAATGTACTCCATGACAAACCTCACTCCCCGCCGTACCGCCATCCTGACCTTCATCCGCGATCGCATCGCCGAACACGGTCAGCCCCCAAGCCTCGCTGAAATCAGCGAGGCTTTTGGTTTTGCCTCACGCAGCGTGGCGCGCAAGCATGTGCTCGCGCTCACTGAAGCCGGGTTTATCGAGGTCAATCCGAATCAGGCCCGGGGCATTCGTTTGCTCGGGCAACCGCCGCGTCCGGAGCTGCTCGACATCCCCGTGCTTGGCCGCGTCGCTGCCGGTGCGCCGATTGGCGCCGATGCCGACGTCCATAGCCGCTTGCTGCTCGACCCGGCGCTGTTCTCGCGCACGCCCGATTACATGCTGCGGGTGCAGGGCGATTCGATGATCGAGGACGGCATTCTCGACGGTGATCTGGTCGGCGTGCGGCGCAATCCCGAGGCGCTCAACGGCCAGATCGTCGTGGCGCGGCTCGACGGTGAAGTCACCATCAAACGCTTCGAACGGGTTGGCGACGAAGTGCGCTTGTTGCCGCGCAACCCGGCGTATCGGCCGATTATCGTGCGCGACGATCAGGATCTGGCGATCGAAGGGGTGTTCTGCGGTCTGGTGAGGCAAGGCTGATGGGCGCCGTCGTTGCGTTGGATACGCTGTTCAATGGCGGCCAGGTCTGGAAGGGCCGGCCTGCGCCACCGGCCGCCAACCCGCAACCGACCGGGCATGCGGCGCTGGACGCGGCACTGCCCAGCGGTGGCTGGCCAGAAGCGGCGCTGAGCGAAATCCTCCTGGCCGGCCCCGGTGTTGGTGAGTTGCAACTGGTCTGGCCGACGCTGGCGCGGTTGTCGGCGGCGGGCGAGCGCATCGTGCTGGTGGCGCCGCCGTTCGTGCCGTACCCGCAGGCGTGGGAGAACGCCGGGGTCGATTTGCGTCAGTTGTCGGTGATTCAAGCCAGCGAGCGCGATGCCTTGTGGGCGGCCGAACAGTGCTTGCGTTCGGGCAGTTGCGGCGCGGTGCTGTGCTGGCCGCACAAGGCCGATGATCGTGCCTTGCGGCGTTTGCAGGTGGCGGCGGAAACCGGCCAGACCCTGGCGTTTGCCTGGCGACCGTTGAGCGAAGCGGTCAATCCGTCACCGGCAGCGCTGCGCATTGCCATCGACGCCAAACCCGCACAGTTGCGCGTGCTCAAGTGCCGTGGCGGCTTGGCGCGTACGGCGCCGATTGCCTTTGCCGTGGGGCACTGAGGTCGCCATGCGCTGGGTCTGCATTGTTTTTCCGCAATTGGCGCTGGACGCGGTGTTGCGTCAGCGTTCCGATCCCGATGAGCCGTTGGTGCTGCTCAGCGGCCCGGCCCAGCGTCGGGTGCTGCAAGCGGTCAACCCGGCAGCGCGCAAACTCGGTTTGCGCGCTGGCCAGTCGATGACCGCTGCGCAGGCGATGAGCAAAGGCTTTGCCACCGCCGATTACGAAGCGGCCGAGGTCGAACACTGGCAGCAGTTCCTCGCCGCGTGGGCCTACGGCTTCAGCGCGCAGGTCAGCGTGCATTACCCGCGCGCCGTGGTGTTCGAGATCGAGTCGAGCCTGGGCCTGTTCGGTTCCTGGGCCCAGTTCGAAGCGCGGCTGCGCAAGGAACTGACCGAACTGGGATTTCGCCATCGCATCGTTGCCGCACCGAATCCGGTGGCGGCGCGGGTGCTGGCCAATGCTTATGACGGCTTGGTGGTGCCGGACGGCGAGGCTTTGCAGCATCACCTCGGCCAATTGCCTGTCGACCGCGTCGGCCTGGAACCGGCCGTGGCCACGGCGTTGTCGCGCATGGGCCTGCGCAACCTCAGTCAGCTGCAGAGCCTGCCGCGTCAGGCGCTGGCCCGGCGTTTCGAGGCGCAGATGCTCAAACACCTCGACACCTTGTTCGGTGCGCGGCCATTGGCGCTGGAGTTCTACCTGCCGCCGGATCGTTTTGATGTACGCATCGAACTGAATTTCGACGTGCAATCGCATCAGGCCTTGCTGTTCCCGTTACGGCGTTTGACCGGTGACCTGTCGGCGTTCCTCTGCGGGCGTGACAGCGGCGTGCAGCGTTTCGATCTGCATCTGGAGCACGCCGGGCTGCCGGACACTTTGATCAAAGTTGGCCTGCTCAGCGCCGAACGGGATCCGGCGATGCTCTTCGAACTGGCGCGCGGACGGCTGGAACAAGTGCAGGTCGAGGCGCCGGTGCGTGGCTTTCGTCTGCGTGCCGAGGACCTGCCGAGTTTCGTCCCGCAGTTTCACGAGCTGTTCGATGACCGCCCGCAGCAGACGTTGCCGTGGGAGCAATTGCGCGAACGCTTGCGCGCGCGGTTGGGCGATGACGCGGTGCAGGGGCTGCGCTTCCAGGCCGATCACCGCCCCGAGTGTGCTTGGCAGAACGGCGTCGATAAACAACGCTGCAGCGGCTTGCCGAGCGTGCACCGTCCCGGCTGGTTGCTCGGCGAGCCGCAGAGTGTGGCAGAAGGCTCGGCGCGGATTCTCATGGGCCCGGAACGCATCGAATCGGGCTGGTGGGACGGTGACGATGTGCGCCGCGATTACTACCTGATCCAGAACCGTGCCGGTCAACAGGGCTGGGCTTATCGGGCGGTGGGTGAGGGCGGTCCGCTGTGGCTGCAGGGCTGGTTTGCATGAGCGAGGGTTATGCCGAACTGCACTGCCTGTCGAACTTCAGTTTCCAGCGCGGTGCGTCCAGTGCCCTTGAGCTGTTTCAGCGGGCAAAAAAACACGGTTATCAAGCGCTGGCAATCACCGATGAATGCACGCTGGCCGGGATTGTGCGGGCGTGGCAAGCGGCGAAGTCGGTGGAGCTGCCGCTGATCATCGGCAGCGAAATCCGCATCGAAAACGGCCCGAAGCTGGTGCTGCTGGTGGAGAACCTGGCGGGCTATCAGGCGCTGTGCGGCTTGATCACCCGTGCCCGCCGGCGCACGCAAAAGGGCCAGTATCAGGTGCTGCGCGAGGACTTTGACGAACCCTTGTCGGGCCTGCTGGTGTTGTGGGTGCCGGACTCGCTCGATGCAGTGGAAGAGGGCCGCTGGTTGCAGCAGACCTTCGGCGAGCGCTTGTGGCTGGCGGTGCAGTTGCATTGCGGACAGAACGATCAGCAGCGTTTGGCAGCGCTGTTGAGTCTGGCCGCCGAGTTGCAGATTCCGGCGGTGGCCAGCGGTGATGTGCACATGCACGCCCGTGGCCGTCGCGCTTTGCAGGACACCATGACGGCGATCCGTCATCACGTGCCGGTGGCCGAGGCCGGGTTGCGTTTGCACCCCAATGGCGAGCGGCATTTACGGACTGTCGAGGTGCTACACGAGTTGTATCCGCCGGCCTTGCTGGATGCCTCGGTGGCTCTGGCCCGGCGTTGCACGTTCGATCTCGGCGAATTGCGTTATCAATATCCCAAGGAGTTAGTGCCCAAGGGGCACAGCGCCAGTTCCTGGCTGCGTCACCTGACCGAAGAAGGCATCGCCTGGCGCTGGCCCAAAGGCCCGCAAGCGAAAGTGCTCAAGCAGATCGACGATGAACTGCAACTGATCGCCGAACTCGGCTACGAAAGCTACTTCCTCACCGTGCATGACGTGGTGCGCTTTGCCCGTGAGCAAAACATCCTCTGTCAGGGCCGTGGTTCGGCGGCCAACTCGGCGGTGTGTTTCGCCTTGGGCATCACCGAAATCGATCCGGATCGCACCACGCTGCTGTTTGAGCGTTTCATGTCCAAGGAGCGTAACGAGCCACCGGACATCGACGTCGACTTCGAGCACGAACGCCGCGAAGAAGTCCTGCAATACGTATTTCGCCGTTATGGTCGCCAGCGCGCGGCGTTGACCGCTGTGGTCAGCACTTACCATGCCGCCGGTGCGGTGCGTGATGTGGCCAAGGCCCTGGGCCTGCCGCCGGATCAGATCAACGCATTGGCCGATTGCTGTGGCCACTGGAGCGATGAAACGCCGCCGCTGGAACGCTTGCTTGAGGGTGGCTTCGACCCGCAGAGCCCGGTGCTGCGCCGAGTGCTGAGCCTGACCGGGCAACTGATCGGCTTCCCCCGGCACCTGTCGCAACACCCCGGCGGCTTCGTGATTTCCGAGCAACCGCTGGACACCCTGGTGCCGGTCGAGAATGCGGCGATGGCTGATCGCACGATCATTCAGTGGGACAAGGACGACCTCGACGCGGTCGGCCTGCTCAAGGTGGATATTCTTGCCCTCGGCATGCTCAGTGCGATCCGCCGTTGCTTCGACCTGCTGCGTCGCCATCGCGATCTCGATCTGAGCCTGGCGACGATCCCGGCCGAAGACAAACCGACCTACGAGATGATCAGCCGCGCCGACACCATTGGCGTGTTCCAGATCGAGTCGCGGGCGCAGATGTCGATGCTGCCGCGCCTGAAACCAGCGAAGTTCTATGACCTGGTGATTGAGGTGGCCATCGTCCGGCCGGGGCCGATTCAGGGCGGGATGGTCCATCCGTACCTGCGCCGGCGCAATAAAGAAGAAAAAGAAACCTATCCGTCGCCAGAACTCAAGGTCGTTCTGGAAAGAACCCTGGGCGTGCCGCTGTTTCAGGAACAGGTGATGCAGATTGCCATCGTCGCCGCCGATTACAGCCCCGGCGAGGCCGATCAGTTGCGCCGCTCGATGGCCGCATGGAAACGCCACGGCGGGCTCGAACCGCACAAGGAGCGCCTGGCTGCCGGGATGAAAAAAAACGGCTATACGCCAGAGTTCGCCGCGCAGATTTTCGAGCAGATCAAAGGTTTCGGCAGCTACGGTTTTCCCGAATCCCACGCCGCCAGTTTTGCTTTGCTGACCTATGCCAGTTGCTGGCTCAAGTGCCACGAGCCGGCGGCGTTTGCCTGTGCGCTGATCAACAGCTGGCCGATGGGTTTCTACAGCCCCGATCAGATTTTGCAGGACGCCCGCCGGCATCATTTGCAGATTCGCCCGGTGGACGTGCGCGCCAGTGACTGGGATTGCAGCCTGGAAACCACCACGGCGGCGCAACCGGCGATCCGCATGGGCCTGCGGATGATCAAGGGCTTTCGTGAGGACGATGCCCGGCGTATCGAGGCGGCGCGGGCGCGCGGGGCGTTTGCCGATGTCGCCGATTTGGGTGAACGGGCCGCACTCGACAGTCGGGCGCAGGCGTTGCTGGCCGATTCCGGTGCGTTGCGCGGTCTGGCCGGGCACCGGCATCGGGCGCGCTGGGAGGTGGCGGGGGTGCAGAAACAACTTGGCTTATTTGCCGGGTTGCCGAGCCAGGAAGAGCCTGATGTAGTGCTGCCCAAGCCGAGTGTCGGTGAGGATCTGCACGCGGATTACACGACGATTGGCACCACGCTGGGCCCGCATCCACTGGCGCTGTTGCGCGGTGAATTGAAGGCGCGACGCTGCCGCAGTTCGCAGGAATTGCTCGACGTTGAACACGGCCGGCCGGTGAGCGTTGCCGGGCTGGTTACCGGGCGACAACGTCCGGGTACCGCCAGTGGCGTGACCTTCGTGACCCTGGAAGACGAGTTCGGCAACGTCAATGTGGTGGTCTGGCGCGATCTGGCCGAGCGTCAACGCCAGGTCTTGGTCGGCTCGCAACTGCTCAAGGTCGATGGCCGCTGGGAACGCGAAGGCGAAGTACGCCACCTGATCGCCGGACGCCTGAGCGACCTCAGCCCGCTGCTCAACGGCATCCGCGTGCAGAGCCGCGATTTCCACTGACAGCCGCACCACAATAATGTCTGATCGTTCCCACGCTCTGCGTGGTAACGCCTCCCATGACGCTCCGCGTCACAGCGGACGCGGAGCGTCCGTAGCGGCATTCCCACGCAGAGCGTGGGAACGATCAACAGAGGTAAGCAAGTCAAATTGATGGCGTCAAAAAAACCTGTTAGTAGTGATGGCACTTTGTCATAATGCCGGCCCTTTTCCGCTCCCCACCACGTTGTCGTGCCGGGATACCCCCTGTTTTTCAAAAGGAATACTCAGTGAGAATGATCTCCCGGATGTTGGTTTCAGGCGTTGCGATTGCTGTGCTCGGCACGTTGGCCAGCACGCTCGCCGGCTGCGCCACCGAAAGCTCCCGCGCGTTGCCGGTGGCCAAGGTTGAAAGCGCTACTCAAGTCTGGACCGGCGTTCGTGTGCCAATGGCCGTGGGCAAGTTCGACAACCGCTCCAGCTATATGCGCGGCATTTTCTCCGACGGCGTCGACCGTCTCGGCGGTCAGGCCAAGACCATCCTCATCACCCACCTGCAGCAGACCAACCGCTTCAGCGTGCTGGATCGCGACAACATGGGCGAAATCCAGCAGGAAGCGGCGATCAAGGGCCAGGCCCAGCGGCTGAAAGGTGCTGATTACGTGGTCACCGGTGACGTTACCGAGTTCGGCCGCAAAGAGATTGGCGATCACCAGTTGTTCGGCATTCTCGGCCGTGGCAAGACCCAGATCGCTTACGCCAAGGTCAACTTGAACATCGTTAACATCAGCACTTCCGAAGTGGTTTATTCGACGCAAGGCGCTGGCGAGTACGCCTTGTCCAACCGCGAAATCGTCGGCTTCGGCGGCACCGCTGCGTACGACTCCACCCTCAACGGCAAAGTACTGGATCTGGCCATGCGCGAGGCGATCAATCGTCTGGTCGATGGCATGAACGCCGGTGCCTGGAAGCCGGGCAACTGATCGACGCCCATTCATTGCAAGGAGCAACACCCATGAATTTGACGTTGTCGCGCTCGCTGATGGCGCTGACGCTGGCCGCCAGTGCCCTGCTGGCCGGTTGTGCCGGCCCGAAAACCCTGTACCAGTGGGAAGACTACCAACCGCAGGTCTACGAATACTTCAAGGGCGAAGAGCCCAAGGAAGCACAGGCTGAAGTGCTCGAACGTGATCTGCAAAAGATCCGCTCCACCGGCAAAGCCGTGCCGCCGGGTTACCACGCGCACCTTGGCTTGCTCTATCTGAGCATGGGCAAGGACGATCAGATGGTGCAGCAGTTCCGCACCGAGAAAGCGCTGTTCCCCGAGTCCGGCCCGTACATGGATTTTCTGCTTAAAAACGCCAAGACCGGAGACGCCCAATGATCTCGCGTACGCTGAAACTATTGGCCGCCGGTTTGGCCCTGACCGTACTCGGTGGCTGCGTTGCGCCCAAGTCCGTGGATTACTCGGCCTACAAACAGGCGCGGCCGAAGACCATTCTGGTGTTGCCGCCGCTGAATACCTCGCCGGATGTGAAGGCCTCGTACAGCCTGTTGTCGCAGGTGACGTTCCCGCTGGCCGAGGCCGGTTACTACGTGTTGCCGATCGCGCTGGTGGACGAAACTTTCCGCCAAAACGGCCTGACCACCCCGGACGACATCCATCAGGCACCGCCGAACAAACTGCAGGAAATCTTCGGTGCGGACGCGGCGCTGTACATCACCGTGACCGAATACGGCACGCGTTACATGGTGATCAGCAGTGAAACGGCAGTGACCGCGACAGCCAAACTGGTCGACCTGAAAAGCGGCACCACGCTGTGGACCGGTTCGGCGCGGGCGTCGAGCGAAGAGGGCGGCAATAACGGTGGTGGCGGTCTGATCGGCATGCTGATCACCGCGGCGGTGAAGCAGATCATCAACAGCTCCACCGATGCCGGTTACCCGATTGCCGGCGTGGCGAGCAATCGCCTGCTCTCGGCGGGGCATCCGGCGGGCCTGCTGTACGGGCCGCGTTCGCCGAAATACGGCACTGACTGAAAGATCAAAAGATCGCAGCCTGCGGCAGCTCCTACAGGGGGAATGCATTGATCGTTCCCACGCTCTGCGTGGGAACGCATCCCGTGACGCTCCGCGTCACAGTGGACGCAGAGCGTCCATGGCGGCATTCCCACGCGGAGCGTGGGAACGATCAGTAGGAGCTGCCGCAGGCTGCGATCTTTTGCTGTTGGCGCTTATTTGCCAGCGGGCCAAAACCGTTCGCCACCGCCCGGCGCTTCCGTCCACGCTTGCAACGAGCGGGTCGGCAAATCAAAGTAATCGCGGGTGCGCGCGTAGCCATGGCCGCCCATCCGGCCAATCGCATCCAGCCCCAATTGATCGATGTACAAGGTTTTCGGGTCGATCAACTCATCGCGCACATGCGCCATCAATACCTCGCCAAAAATGATCTCCCGCGACTGGCCGATGTTCAGTGCCATCATCCGCCGGCACTCCAGCGCCACCGGGGCTTCGCCGATGCGTGGGCATTTCACCGTGGTGCCGGCAATCGCCGTCAGCCCTGCAGCGGTCAGCTCATCGAAGCCCGGCGCGAACGGCACAGCGCAGACATTCATGGCTTCCACCAGTGCATCGCTGACGATGTTAACGGTGAATTCCTGATTGAGCTGGATATTGCGCGTGGTGTCTTTCGGGCTCTGGTCGCCGTAATTCTCTACGCCCAACGCGAGGATCGGTGGGTCCGCCGACAGCGCATTAAAGAAACTGAACGGCGCGGCATTGATCCGGCCCTCGCCATCAATGGTGGTTACCAGCGCAATCGGCCGGGGCACGACGCTGCCGATCAGGATCTTGTATTTTTCCCGTGGGCTGAGTTGGCTGAAATCAAAACTGTGCATGGCAAAAACCTCTAGGAAAGTGGATCGATGGCGCTCAATGGTGCGTCGGCGCTGTAGTCATCGGCGAACGGAATGGCCGGCTGGAACAGGGTTTTCCAGTCCGGTCGGGCAAAGGCGCGGTCGCTGTGGCTGCGCATGAGCTTTTCAAATTGGCGTTGCGCCTGGCGTTGCAGGGCGGGGTAGTCGACGCCGCTGACCCGACCGTCGTGCATCACGCAACGACCGTCGATGTAACTGGCGATGCAATCGTCGCCGCGCCCGGTCAACAGCAGGTTTTTCAAAGGGTCGAACAACGGGCCCAAATGCAGGCCGCGCAGGCTGAACACGGTGATGTCGGCTTTAGCGCCGGGGGCCAGACGCCCGAGGTCATCGCGCCCCAGCGCCCGCGCGCCGCCGAGGGTGGCGGCGTTGTACAGATCAAGGCTGCTGGTCAGCGCCGAGCCGCCCTCCATCAACCGCGCGATGTTCAAACCGTGGCGCATGTTTTCCAGCAGATCTGCCGGCCAGGTATCAGTGCCGAGGGCAAAGTTGATGCCTTTGGCCCGGTAGCGACCGAACGAGTTCAGCGCCTCGCCATCACGGGCGAACACCAACGGGCAATGCACCAGACTCGCGCCGCCATCAATGACCCGCTGCAAGTCGTCATCGCCCGTGGTGTAAATGCCGTGCGGTAACAGACTGCGCGGCGTGAGCAAGTTCAGCTGCTGCAACCAACCGAGCGGCGAGGCGCCGCGCAATTGCTCGACCATCGCCACTTCGCTGAGCGCCTGACAGCAATGCACGCGCATCGGCGCATTCAGTTCGCGGCTCAGCGCCGAGGTGCGTTGCAGCAGCGCCGGGGTGCAGGTCTGGATGCGATCGGGCAGCAGCGCGCCGCGAATCAAGCCGTCATGCGCGCCGTCAAAATCCTTGAAGAAACGTTCTGCCGCATCAAGGCCGGCCAACCCGCGAGCCTCATCCCAGTGATGGGCCAAGGTGTCGTCGGCCTGCCAATAACTCATGCCACTCATGTAGCAGGGGCCGAGGTAAGTGCGTAAACCGAGTTCACCGGCAACGTCGGCGACGGCGGCAAATTCGTCGTAGGTTTCCGCCCACTCGCGGTAGTACATCGAGGTGATCGGCATCGCCGTGGTGATGCCGTTGCGGATCAACTGGGTGAAGGCGTAGCGGTATTTGAAGACCTCTTCTTCCGGGCTGTAAGTTTCACGCGGGCCGGCGGCCAGATACTCGGCAGACCACATGCGGCCCATGGCGCGCTCGTCGCCGTTGTCCAGCGTCAGCACCGTGGAATCGAGATCGCCCAGCGCATCCAGGTCGATGAAGCCGGGGCCGATCAGCGCATTGCCGTAGTCGATCCACTGATCCACCGGCCCCGCATAACCGCGTCCGACAAACTCGATGCGCGAGCCGGCAAACACCACTTCACCGTCGCGCCACAGCACATGCTGCGTGCCGTCGAAGCCGACCACGCAACTGGCGCGCAGGCCGATGCGTTTCACAGCCGGCTGTCCAGCAAGCGACCGCCACTGGCGATCAAGCAACCCGCGCGATAGACCTGGCGCAACGGCCGCGCAACGACCGCTTCGCCAAGGGTCTCGACCGGCATCAGCAAGAAGTCCGCGCGCTGACCGAGCGCAAAGCCGTAATCCTCAATGCCCAGCGCCCGAGCGCCATTCACCGTGGCCGCTTCAAACGCCGCCGCCAGTTCATCGTCCTTGCCCAGGTCAAAGCGAAACGCCAGCAACATCGCCCGTTCGAGCATGTCGCCATTGCCCATCGGCGACCACGCATCACGAATGCCGTCTGAACCCAGGCAGACGTTCACCCCGGCCTCGCGCAACGCCAGAAACGGAGGCACGGCGGTGTCGGCCGGCGCTGAACTCATCAGCGAAATCCCCAGCGCCGCCAAGCGCTCGGCAACCGGTTTGACCTGACTCCACGGCAACATGCCGAGGCAATAGGCGTGGCTGATCATGACTCGTTTTTGCAGGCCGAAACGCTCGGTGTAATCGGCGATCAGCGCGATCTGCCACAAGCCCAGTTCACCTTTGTCGTGCAGGTGAATATCCACGCCACGACCGAACTCGGCCGCCAGTTTGAAGACGAAATCCAGTTGCGCAATCGGGTCGTTGTCGATGCCGCAAGGGTCGAGTCCACCGACGTTTTCCACGCCCAGCGCCATCGCTTCGCGCATCAGTTCGGCGGTGCCGGGGCGGCTGATCAACCCGGTTTGCGGGAACACCACCAGTTGCAGGTCGATCAGGTCTTTGTAACGTTCGCGCAATTGCTGCATGGCTTCGACGTGGCGCAGCCCGAATTCCGGGTCGATGTCGACGTGGCAGCGCATCGTCAGCGAACCGCGAGCGATGCAGTTTTCCAACAGCGCGCCGGCGCGTTCAGCGATCGGCGCGGTAACTTCACGGAGGATACGGCGCTCGTTGCTGATGTAGTCCTTGAGCGTCGGCCCGGCGCTGTTTGGGCGCCAGGGTTGGCCGTAGAGGGTTTTGTCGAGGTGGACGTGGCTTTCGACCAAAGCGCTGGTGAGGAGTTGGTGTTGGCCGTCGATGTCGGTGGCGGACAGCGGTGCATTGCTGGCCGGACGGCGCTGAGTGAAGCGGCCGTTTTCGATCAGCAGGTCTTCGGCGGCGGCGCCGTAGGGGCGCACGTTGCGTAGCCAGTGTGGCTGGGTCATTTCTTTACCTCTAGTTCAATGGTGTCTGGGCGGGCCTCATCGCTGGCAAGCCAGCTCCCACAGGTGTCGAGGTGTGCCCACTTTCTGTGTGCGACACAGATCCCTGTGGGAGCTGGCTTGCCAGCGATGGTCGCCCCTCGATTTCAGATCAGGTGATCAACCCTTGAGCTTCGACCAGATCCGATCCTGCAGCTCCCGCGCCTTGTTGCTGCATTCCTTCTCCGGGCGCAAACGCGAGGCGTATTCCTCCGGCATGTTGATCGCGTCCATCACCTTCCACTTCGGATCAAGCAACGAATCGCTTTGAATCCCGTTGGCGTAAGCAATGGCGTTCGACACGGCGGCGGCGTTCTCCGGCTTCATCATCCAGTCGATAAAGATCTTCGCGTTACCCGGGTGTGGCGCGCTTTTCGGCACGGCGAAGTTGTCCTGGAACATCGCCACGCCTTCACGCGGATAGACGTACTTGATCGTGCTCTTCTGCAAGGTCGCCCGCGCGGTCGAGCCGTTCCAGTTCTGCATCATGATCACCTCGCCCGAGGCCATGCGGTCGACGGTGTTGTCGGAGCTGTACATCTTCAAAAACGGCTTCTGCTTTTGCAGCAGTTCCAGAATGCGCTTGGCGTCCTGCGGGTTTTCGCTGCACTCATCAACGTTCAGATAATGGCTGGCGGCGTTGATGACGCTGCTCGATGTGTCCAGCGCGGCGAGCTGGCCTTGCAGCTCTTTGCGCGGTTCGAAGAACTCTTTCCACGAGTCATCCAGTTTTCCGCCGGGCACCCGCGCGCTGTCGTAGGAGAAGCCGGTGGTGCCCCACAGATACGGCGCCGAGAACTTGCGCCCCGGATCGAAACCCGGATCGCGGAACGGCCCCTTCACGTACTGGAAGTTGCTCAGGCTCGGCGCGTCGATTTCCATCAGCAGGTCCTGCTTGATCAGCGTCTGCATGATCGATTGCGACGGCACGATCACGTCATACGCAGCACCGCCGGCCTGCAATTTCGCGAGCAGGGTTTCGTTGCTGTCGTAACCGTCCATGGTCACTTTGATGCCGGTTTCCTTCTCGAACTTGGCCAACAGATCGACCGGGTAGTAGTCGGTCCAGTTGTAGAAAAACAGTTCTTTTGGTTCGTCAGCGTGGGCGCCGAACGCGGCGAAACAACTCAGGGCCAGACCGGATACTGCCAAACGCATGCTTTTGACTTTCATGAGAGTGCTCCAGATTTATTGTTGTTTACCGCGTTGGCCCAGCCAGAAGGCCAGCACCACCAGGACAATCGAAATCACCAGCATCAGCGTCGAGATCGCATTTATTTCCGGCGTCACGCCAGCCTTGATCGCTGAGAAGATGTACACCGGCAACGTTGTCGAACCGGGGCCGGCGACGAAGAAGGTCATGATGAAATCGTCGAGGCTGACCACGAACGCCAGCACCGCACCGGACAACACCGCCGGCCATAGCAACGGCAAGGTCACGCGGCGGAACACCTGCCATGGATTGGCGTACAGATCGTTCGCCGCTTCCAGCAGGCTCTTGTCCAGATCGTTGAGCCGCGCACGGATCGGCAGATAAGCAAAAGGAATGCAGAAACCAATGTGCGCGACGATCACCGTGAGCAAACCGAGCTTGATGCCCAGCGCCATGAACAGCAGCAGGGTCGCCACAGCGGTAACAATCTCCGGCAGGATCAGCGGCAGGTTGATCCCGCCCTCGACCATTTTCTGCCCGTAGAACGGCCGGTACGTGGCCAGTGCCGCGAGCAGCGCAATCGCCGTCGCGCAGACTGTGGCAATGGTTGCGACGATGATCGAATTCAGCGCCGCCGTCTGAATCGACGGATTGGCCAGAATCCGCCCGTACCAGGCAAACGAAAACTCGGTCCACACCGTCGCCGAGCGGTTGGCGTTGAAGCTGTAGGCGATCAACACGAAGATCGGCAGGTACAGATAAGCGAGGATCAGCAGGCTGATTTCGCGGGTTGCCGGGAGTTTTTTCAGGTGCAGGGAAATCATGCTTTCGCCCCCCGATTAATAGTCTTCGCCGTGCGACGGCTGTACAGCGCGTAAAGCACCAGCGACACCAGCAGAATCGCCAGCAACAGGAACGACAGCGAACTGCCCAGCGGCCAATTGCGCGCGGTGCCGAACTGTTGCTGGATCAGGTTGCCGATCATCAAAGTCTTGCCGCCGCCAAGAATCGCCGGGGTAATAAAGGCGCCGAGACTCGGCACGAACACCAGCAACGCGCCGGCAATCACGCCCGGCATCGACAGCGGCAGAATGATCCGGCGCAGCGCGTGCCAGCGATTCGCCCCGAGGTCATAAGCGGCTTCGACCAGACGCCAGTCGAGTTTCTCCAGCGTCGAGTAGATCGGCAGAATCATGAACGGCAGGAAGCTGTAGACCAGACCGACACTCACCGCGAAATCGTTGTAGAGCAGGGTGATGCCGCCGGCGCTGGGGAACAGGGCGTTAAGGCTTTGCGCAACCCAGCCGTGTTCGCGCAGGATGATCAGCCACGCGTAGTTGCGGATCAGCAGGTTGGTCCAGAACGGAATGGTGATCAGCAAGACCATCAGGTTACGCCGGCGCGGGGTCAGGCTCGACATCCACAACGCCACAGGAAAACCGAACAGGAAACACAACACGGTGGTGCCACCGGCCTGCAGCACCGAGCGCAGCAACGCTTGGGCATAGACCCAGTTCAGTTCCAGTTCGCCGTCAAAACCTTCCTGGAAAAACAGCTGCACGTAACTTTGCAGTTGCCATGGCGCTTGCCAGTCGACGCCACCGTAGGTGTTGCGCGGCAGCAGGCTGATGTAGCCCATGATCCCCAGCGGAATGGCGATCAGGGCGAGCAGGGTCAACACCACCGGGCTGAGCAACAGCGCGCGGTTGAGGGCAGGGGAAGTGCTGCTGACGCTCATCTCAGGCCTCCATCAACAGGCAGGCGTGCGGTGGCAGGTGCACGGCAACACGTTCGCCGACCGCGCGGCCAGGGTTCAGGCCTTCGTTGTTTTCGCGCAGCATGACTTTGATGTCGTTGTTCAGCCGGCACTGGTACAGCGTTGCGGTGCCGACATAGAGCACGGCCTCGATCACTCCGCGCAGGTGATGCGGTTGGCTGGCATCGACCAGTTGCGAACGCTCCGGGCGGAACGCCAGTTGCACGCTGCTGCCATTGAAGCCCTGCGGCTGACAGGCAATCTCGACCGGCATGCCGTTGGGCACGAAGAGTTTTTCGTTGTGTTCGCCGTGCTTGAGCTGGCCGGGGAGGAAGTTGATGTCGCCGATAAACTGCGCGACAAAGCGGTGTTTGGGGTGCTCGTAGATATCGGTCGGGGTGCCGATCTGCAGGATCTTGCCGGCCGACATCACCGCGATGCGGTCGGACAGGGTCAGCGCTTCTTCCTGATCGTGGGTGACGAAGATGAAAGTGATCCCGGCTTCTTTTTGCACACGCTTGAGTTCGACCTGCATTTCTTTGCGCAGCTTGAGGTCGAGCGCTGACAGCGGTTCGTCGAGCAGCAGCACTTTCGGTTTCGGCGCCAAGGCCCGGGCCAGAGCCACGCGCTGCTGTTGACCGCCGGAGAGTTCCGCCGGTTTGCGTCCGGCCAGATGCTCCATTTGCACCAGCGCGAGCATTTCGTTGACGCGATCGGGGATCAACTTGCGCTCAAGACCCTGCATCTCGAGCCCGAAGGCGATATTCTGCGCCACACTCATGTGTGGAAACAGCGCGTAACTCTGGAACACCGTGTTGACCCGGCGCTTGAATGGCGGCAGGTCATTGACCGGTTCACCGGCCAAACGAATCTCGCCTTCACTGACGTGTTCGAAGCCGGCGATGGTGCGCAGCAGGGTGGTTTTACCGCAGCCCGAGGGGCCTAGCAGAGTAAAGAATTCATTGTCGGCGATGTTCACCGAAACATTGTCGAGGGCCGGCGCGAGGCCTGGATCATCGGAATACCGTTTTGAGACGTTGCGCACTTCAATTGCTATTGGTTGACCCATAATGGTGCAATCCTCTATTTATTGTATGCAATATCTGAATGCAATTTAGAAATACCCGGATTAATCTGCGTGTGCAACCCCCTTTTTCCATGGCCGTGCATCGCCAGGGGATGGTTGCCTGACGCCAAAGGAGTGTTCGAATGACCGAGAAGAAACTGGAAACCACGGTCGACCGCGTCTACCAAGGGGTTTACGAGGCGATCAGCAAGCGTTCATTACGCCCGGGGATGAAGCTGGGCGAGGCCTCGCTGGCCGAATTATTTAATGTCAGCCGCACGTCGGTGCGCGCTGCATTGAAGCAGTTGGAGGCCGATGGACTGGTCACTACCGAGCCCAACAAAGGGGCATCGGTGTCGCTGCCGAGCAATGAAGAAATCCGTTCGCTGTTCGAAACTCGCCGGCTGATCGAGATCGGCATCGTCACCGAACTGTGCCGGCGCAAGGACAGCGCGGCGATGCAGGACTTGCGTGAACATTTATTGCTGGAGGATGAAGCCCACGCTGCCGGTGACCACGAACGGCTGATCCATCTGCTTGGCGAGTTCCACATCAAATTGGCGCGCAGCCTGAACAACCCGGTGTTGCTCGACTGGTTCCAGAAACTGATCTCGCGCGCCTCGCTGTATGCCGCTGCACTGGATGACGACAGCCACGAGGTGTGCCGCGATGACGAACACCTGCGCCTGATCGAATACATCGAGGCCGGCAATCAGAGCGCCGCCATCGAGCTGACCTGCATGCATTTGAACGGCATCGAAAAAGCCATTCTCGACGTCGCCGCGAAGATGAAAACTGGCTACCATCCGCTCAAACACCTGATCGGGGTCTAGCCTCCGAACGGCGATCAAATCGGCTATAGCTCAAATGAAACCAATACGACTGAAGACGCTCGAAACAGACGGGCGTCGCGTCGTTCTGGCGTTGCGATTTATCGGGCAATCACCACAGGACACCGAGTCAGTCGATGCAGTTTTTATCCGATAGCCACGGTTGTGATGGCTGGCAAGGCGAAATGGCCGAACGCATCCGCGCGTTCGATTGGCGCCACACCGAACTTGGCCCGTTGCATAGCTGGCCGGCGAGCCTGTGCAGCACGGTGCAATTGATGCTGGCCTCGCCGCTGCCGATGGTCATGCTTTGGGGCCGTGCCGGCTACATGATCTACAACGACGCCTACTCGAAATTTGCCGGTGGCCGCCATCCGTATCTGCTCGGTGTGCCGGTAGAGCTGGGCTGGCCGGAAGTCGCCGAATTCAACCGGCATGTGGTCGATACCTGTCTGGCCGGCGGCACCTTGTCGTTTCGCAACAAAGAGCTGGTGCTGTTGCGCGACGGCGTCCCCGAAGACGTCTGGATGGACTTGTATTACAGCCCGGTGGCCAACGATGACGGTGCGCCTGCCGGGGTCATGGCGATGGTGGTCGAGACCACCGAATTCATGCATTCCGAGCGCCTGCGCCAGGCGGCCGAAGATGCCTATCGCGCCGACAATGAACGGGTGCGCCTGGCGCTGAATGCCGGGGCCTTGCTCGGCTCGTTTGTCTGGGACGTGAAGAACAACAGGCTGTCGGCGGACGAACGTTTTGCCCGCACGTTCTCCTATCCACCGAATCAGGACCTGAGCAACCTGGCTCAAGACATCGCCGAGTCGCGCGTCCACCCCGATGATTTCGCCTGGGTGCAGGAACGTGTTGCGCATTCCGTGCAGACCGGCGAGCCGTACAACGCTGAGTATCGGGTCATGCGCAGCGATGGCAGTTACATCTGGGTGCTGGCCAGCGGTGGTTGCGAGTTTGATGAGGACGGCCGGCCGCTGCGTTTCCCCGGCGTGTTGATCGATATTCATGAACGCAAGAATGCTGAAGAATCCCTGCTCAAATTCACCCGTAATCTCGAACAGCGCGTCGGCGAAGAAGTCGAGGCGCGGCTGGCGGCTGAAGAACAGTTGCGCCAGTCGCAGAAGCTTGAGGCCATCGGCGGTCTGACCGGCGGCGTTGCCCATGACTTCAATAATCTGCTGCAAGTGATCGCCGGCAACCTGCACTTGCTGGCCCGGCACGAGCCCGACAACGCCAACGTGCAGCGCCGCGTCAGTGCTTCGCTGGCAGCAGTGGAACGCGGAGCCAAGCTGTCTTCGCAGTTGCTCGCGTTTGCTCGTCGTCAGCCGCTGTCGCCGGCAGTGTGCAATCCGCAGCAGATCTTCGAAGGCGTCGGTGAGTTGCTGCAGCGGGCACTGGGCGAAACCATTCAGATCGATGTGCAACTGCCGCCCGTGCCGTGGCACATCAACGTCGATCGCAATCAGCTGGAAAACGCCATTCTCAATCTGGCGATCAATGCCCGCGATGCCATGAAGGGTGAGGGCACCATCGGCCTCAGCGCTGCCAATGTGCAGCTCGACCGCGAGTTCTGTGCCGGCAAAGGCATCGTCCCCGGCGAGTTTGTAAGGGTGGCGGTCAGCGACAGCGGCGCGGGGATCCCGGCGCACATTCTGGAGCAGGTGTTCGAACCGTTTTTCACCACCAAGGCGGACGGCCAAGGCACCGGGCTGGGTTTGAGCATGGTCTTCGGTTTTGTCAAACAGAGCGGCGGGCATGTCGACATCGACAGTGCGGTGGGCGAAGGTACGCGCGTGCAGTTGTACTTTCCGCGCAGTTTGCGCCCGATCCTTGATGAAGCGCCCAACTTGCAACGGCAGCAGAGCGGTGGCCACGAATCGATTCTGGTGGTCGAGGACAACGACGCGGTACGCGCCTCGGCGGTCGAGCTGCTGCGCGAAGAAGGCTATCGCGTATTGACCGCCGGTAACGGCGATGTGGCGATGCAAATGCTGCTGGAAGGCGTCGAGGTCGACCTGATCTTCACCGACGTGGTCATGCCGGGCCTGATCAAAAGCTCCGACCTGTTTGCCTGGGCCAAGGTACAGACGCCGCCGGTGGCAGTACTGTTCACCTCCGGGCATACCCGCGACATCATTTCACGCAATCACCAACTGAGCCCCGATACGCATTTGCTGGGTAAACCGTACAGCCTGGAGGCAATGCTGCAGATGATTCGCGCGGTGCTTAATGCCTGACTGACAGAACCCTGTGTCTACCGGGATTCTGTGGCGCAAGGAAGTTACCTGAGGTGCAAGGAAACTATCCGAGGTCTAAGGAAAGTACCCGAGGGGTAAGGAAATTACCTGAGGTGTAAGGAAATTACCTGAGGTGTAAGGAAATTACCTGAGGTGTAAGGAAACTACCCGAGGTGTAAGGAAACTACCCGAGGTGTAAGGAAACTACCCGAGGTGTAAGGAAATTACTTGTGGCGAGGGGATTTATCCCCGCTGGAGTGCGAAGCGCTCCCCTGCATTTCTTCAGGTATGCCGAGGGGGCAGAATCTACGACTGCTGCGCAGCCGATCGGGGATAAATCCCCTCGCCACAGGAACTCACCTGTCACACAAAACTCACTAGTCATAGAGATCTGATCTGGCACCAGAGTTTTTCAGGCAATCTTTCGATCAAGGCCCGCCAATGACTTCGAAGCGTAATTCCGAAGCGCTCCCCTGCATTTCTTCAGGTATACCGAGGGGCAGAATCTACGACTGCTGCGCAGCCGATCGGGGATAAATCCCCTCGCCACAGGAACTCACCTGTCACACAAAA
>NZ_JBODOE010000005.1:236207-415307 GCF_051913165.1 Pseudomonas sp. SM4
CTCACTAGTCATAGAGATCTGATCTGGCACCAGAGTTTTTCAAGCAATCTTCCGATCAAGGCCCGCCAATGACTTCCAAGCGTAACTCCAAAGCGCCCGCCGGCATGGTTCGGGTGCGTGGCGCCCGTGAACATAACCTGAAGAACGTCGACATCGACATCCCTCGCGATGCGCTGGTGGTGTTCACCGGGGTGTCCGGTTCGGGCAAATCCTCGCTGGCATTTTCGACTCTGTACGCCGAAGCGCAGCGGCGTTACTTCGAGTCGGTGGCACCGTATGCACGACGCCTGATCGATCAGGTCGGCGTACCAGACGTCGATTCCATCGAAGGCCTGCCGCCCGCCGTGGCCCTGCAACAACAGCGCGGCACGCCGAGCACGCGTTCGTCGGTGGGCAGCGTCACCACGTTATCAAGCCTGATCCGCATGCTCTATTCCCGTGCCGGCAGTTACCCGCCGGGGCAGGCGATGCTGTACGCCGAGGATTTCTCGCCGAACACCCCGCAGGGCGCCTGCCCGCAGTGTCATGGCCTTGGCCGGGTCTACGAAGTCACCGAAGCGCTGATGGTGCCGGACCCCAATCTGACGATCCGCCAGCGCGCCGTGGCGTCCTGGCCGCTGGCGTGGCAAGGGCAGAACCTGCGCGACATCCTCGTGACCATGGGCATCGACGTCGACATCCCGTGGAAGAAGCTGCCGAAAAAGCAGCGCGACTGGATTCTCTTCACCGAAGAAACCCCGACCGTGCCGGTGTACGCCGGGCTGACCCCTGAAGAAACCCGCGTCGCCCTCAAGCGCAAAATGGAGCCGAGCTACCAAGGCACCTTCACCGGTGCGCGCCGCTACATCCTCCACACCTTCACCCACTCGCAAAGTGCGCTGATGAAGAAGCGCGTTTCGCAGTTCATGCTCGGCAGCCCTTGTCCGTTGTGTGACGGCAAACGCCTCAAGCGTGAAGCGTTGTCGGTGACCTTTGCCGGCTACGACATTGGCGAGCTGTCGCAGATGCCGTTGCTGCAAGTGGCCGAGGTGTTGCGGCCCGTCGCGGCGCAGAGTTATCTGGAGCACGCCGAAGAAACCGGCGAGACCTTGAGTCATGCGCAAACCCGCGAGGCCCGTCAGCAACGGGTGGCCCATGGCGCCAGTGGGCATTCCAGCGCGCCGGACGTGCGACACACGCCGAACCTGTCGCTGGAGAAACGTCTGGCGGCGCAACGCATTGCCGAGGATCTGCTGGAGCGGGTCAGCACGCTGACCGACCTGGGCCTCGGTTATCTGGCGCTGGAGCGCAGCACGCCGACATTGTCGTCCGGCGAGTTGCAGCGCTTGCGGCTGGCGACGCAATTGGGGTCGCAACTGTTTGGCGTGATCTATGTGCTCGACGAACCCTCGGCCGGTTTGCACCCGGCGGACGGCGAGGCGCTGTTCGAGGCTTTGCAACGGCTGAAGGCCGACGGCAATACACTGTTCGTGGTCGAGCATGATCTGGAAACCATGCGCCGCGCCGACTGGCTGATCGACGTTGGCCCGGCGGCGGGCGAGCAGGGTGGGCAGGTGTTGTACAGCGGCCCTCCGGCAGGATTGGCCGGGATTGAAGCGTCGCAGACTCGCGCTTATCTGTTTGCCGAAACCGGGCGGCCAACCCGTGCGGCACGCAAGCCGACGGCGTGGTTGAAACTGGACGGTATCACTCGCAACAACCTGAATAACCTCAGCGCTGTATTTCCGCTGGGCTGCTTCACTTCGGTGACCGGCGTGTCCGGGTCCGGCAAGTCGAGTCTGGTCAGTCAGGCGTTGCTGGAGCTGGTCGGCGCGCAACTCGGGCGGCCGACTGCCGAGGCGGAGCCTGAAGAACTCAGCCTTGAAGATGATGCGCCGCAGCTCAGCAGCGGCCAGGTCACGTCAGGGCTGGAGTCGATCAAACGGCTGGTGCAAGTCGATCAGAAACCCATCGGCCGCACGCCGCGCTCCAATCTGGCGACCTACACCGGCCTGTTCGATAACGTGCGCAAGCTGTTCGCCGCGACGCCCGAAGCCAGGGCTGCGGGCTACGACGCCGGGCAATTCTCCTTCAACGTCGCCAAGGGCCGTTGCGCCACGTGCGAGGGTGAAGGCTTTGTCAGCGTGGAATTGTTGTTCATGCCCAGCGTGTACGCGCCGTGCCCGACCTGTCATGGCGCGCGGTACGACCCGCAGACGCTGGCAATTCTTTGGGAGGGCTTGAGCATCGCGCAGGTGCTGCAATTGACCGTCGATGAGGCGGTGACGGTGTTTGCCGGGCAGCCGGGGATTCGGCGTTCTTTGGAAGTGCTGCGTGATATCGGCCTCGGGTATTTAAGGCTCGGGCAACCGGCCACGGAGCTTTCCGGCGGTGAGGCGCAGCGGATTAAATTGGCCACCGAGTTGCAGCGCAATCAGCGTGGCGCGACGTTGTATGTGCTGGATGAGCCGACTACAGGGTTGCATCCGCGCGATGTCGATCGGCTGTTGGAACAGCTGGACACGCTGGTGACGGCGGGGCATACGGTGATTGTGGTCGAGCACGAAATGCGCGTGGTTGCGCAGAGTGACTGGGTGATCGACATTGGGCCGGGAGCGGGGGATCAGGGCGGCAGGATTGTCGCCGCTGGCACGCCGCAGAAGGTTGCGGCGAGCAAGAAGAGCAAGACTGCGCCGTTTTTGGCCCGCGCCTTGAGCCGATAGGTGTATTGGCCAGGCTGACGTCTTCGTCGGAACGCCGCCCGGAGCAAGCTCGCCTATCCATATCCCGCGTGCACGCCGAACCCTGTAGGAGTGAGCCTGCTCGCGATAGCGGGGTGTCAGCCACAGATGAATTGGCTGACCTGACGCCATCGCGAGCAGGCTCACTCCTACAGTGGATCTGTGTTCGACATTAATTCCTGTGAAGCTGTGGTCAGGCGCCGTCGAGGGTGCGGCGGACTTTTTCGAGCAGTTCGCTGATCTGGAACGGCTTGACCAGCATGTCCATGCCGCTGCCCAGAAATACCTGCCGATTGATCGCCGTTTCTGCATACCCGGTCATGAACAGAATCGGCAAACCCTCACGCCAGCCCCGCGCAACATCTGCCAATTCACGGCCGCTCATGCGCGGCAAGCCGACATCGGTGAGCAGCAGGTTGATCGAAGCATCGTTCTGCAAGCGCTCCAGCGCCGTTTCGATATCCGCCGCCTGCGTGCAGCGGTAACCCGCGTCTTCCAATACTTCGGTGACGAACATGCGCACCGACGGCATGTCCTCGACGATCAACACATGCTCACCCGTGCCTTGTGGGTCGACAACCGGTGACGGCACATCAGCGCCGGTAGGATCGCTGGTGGCCGGCAACATGATCGTCACCTCGGTGCCGCGCCGCGCCACGCTGCGGATGTGTGCGTCACCCCCGGATTGGCGGGCAAAACCATAGATTGTCGACAGCCCCAACCCGGTGCCCTGGCCCAGCGGTTTGGTGGTGAAGAAGGGGTCAAACACCTTGTCGATGACATTGTGCTCAATCCCGGTGCCGTCATCGCGCACCGACAACGCCACATACGCGCCATCGGCCAGATTCGGATCACCATGGGAGTAGGCGGCATAGGTGTTGACCCAGATGTTGCCACCCGAAGGCAGCGCATCGCGAGCGTTGATCACCAGGTTGAGGACAGCGCTTTCCAGTTGCACCGGGTCGACCAGCGCAATCGCCGGTTTCGATGTCAGCTCAAGCTTGAGGTTGATCCGTTCACCGATGGTGCGCACCAGCAATTCTTCCAGCGAGCGCACCTGCTCATTGATGTCCACCGGCCGCGTATCCAGCGGTTGCTGGCGGGCAAAGGCCAGCAGACGGTGGGTCAGCGACGCGGCACTCATGGCCGAATTCAGCGCGGCCTCGGAGTAAAACTGCACCTTGTCCAGACGTTGATCGGCGACGCGTTTCTGGATCAGTTCCAGGCTGGTGATGATCCCGGTCAGCAGGTTGTTGAAGTCATGCGCGATGCCGCCAGTGAGCTTGCCCAACGCATCCATTTTCTGCACTTGCAGCAGTTGCGATTCGGCGCGCACGCGCTCGGCGACTTCCTTGGCCAATTGCGTGGTGGTGTCGTTCAGTTGCGCCAGGTGCGAGCGTTCGCGATGACGGTGCTCGGTGACGTCCTCGACAAACACCAGGCTCAACTCTGGCGTGCGATAGGGCGAAATCTGCCACTCGGTCTCGCGAAGCTCGCCGAGCACACGCATGTTCAGCGTGCCTTTCCAGCGCTCGCCATCGACCAGGCGCAGACGCAGTTCGTTGAGAATCGCGCTCTGATCGTCGGCGAAGCATTCACGCAGGGTTTGCGGGTCCTGATTGTCGAGGATCAGTTGCGCGAAAGCATGATTGCATTCGTGCACTTTCAAATGCGCATCGAGCACCGCGATAGGCGCTGAAACGTTGACGAAAATCTCGCGAAAGCGCGCCTCGCTCTCACGCAGGGCATTTTCGGTGTCGCGTACTCGCAGCAGCGTGCGCAGGGTCGCCAGCAGCACGTCGGGATCGACCGGGTGAATCAGGTAGGCGTCGGCACCGGCGTCGAGGCCGGTGATGATGTCGCCGGTCTGGATCGAGGCGGCGGACACGTGGATCACCGGCAACAACGCCGTGCGCGCGTCAGCGCGCAAAATCCGCACGATGTCGAAACCGCTCATGTCCGGCAGATTGACGTCGAGGATCAGCGCATCGAGCGGTTCGCTTTCGATCAGCGCCAGCCCATCAGTGCCGGTGCCGGCTTCCAGCACCTCATAATCGTGGCGCTCCAGGCGTCGGCGCAGGGCGTAGCGAGTGGCGACGTTGTCGTCGACGATCAACAGGCGGATGTCACGTTTCATCGACGTTCTCCAGAGCGATCGCCAGCGGAATGATCACGAAGAAGGTCGAACCGACCCCTGGCGTGCTTTCCAGCCCGACTTCACCGCCCAGCAGGGCCGCGAAGCGTTTACACAGCGACAGGCCCAGCCCGGTACCGCGCAGACGCTTCTGCAACGGCGAGTCGACCTGGGAAAAGTCCTCGAACAATGCGCCATGCAGCTCGGCAGCGATACCAATACCGGTGTCGCTCACGGCAAAACGCACTTTGTCGACGCCTTCGAGCCGCGCCGATACCCGCACTTCGCCACGGGTGGTGAACTTCAGCGAGTTGGAAATGAAGTTACGCAGGATCTGTGCGAGCTTCTTATCGTCGGTGTACAGGCGCGGCAAGCCGACCGGTTCTTCGAAGATCAGATCGACGGCGGAGGCATCGACAATCGGCCTGAACATCCCGCGCAGGGCGGAGAACAGGTCGAACATGTCGAACCACGCCGGAGAAATGGTGATGCGCCCGGCCTCGATTTTGGCCAGATCGAGCAGGTCATCGACCATGTCGCTGAGTTCGCGCGCAGCCGTGCTGACGAACGCCACCTGCTTGTGTTGTTCGGGACTGAGCGGGCCGTCGAGTTCATCGGCGAGCAGGCTGTTGATACTGAGGATCGAGCCCAATGGCGTGCGAAATTCGTGGCTCATGTACGACAGAAAACGGCTTTTCAGATCCGAGGCCTGACGCAGCTCTTCGGCCTGGGTGTCGAGTTCGGCGTACAGGGCCAGCACGCCCTGATTGGTTTCATCGAGTTCTTCGCGCAGGGCCGCGGTTTCGCTCTGCAACTGCGCGATCAGCGCGGTCTGCTCGGCGCTGCTCAGAATGGGCGACTCAGCCATGGGCGGCCTCCAGGGCAACGACCAGCACCGTTACATCGTCGCGCCCGCGACAGAAATCGCGGTGCAGGACGCTGGCTATCACGGCGGGATGACGGTGCACCAGGCCGGGGTAGTCTTGAAGGTTCCAACGGGACTGCAAGCCGTCGCTGTACATGATCAATAGATGTCCGTTCACGTGAGCATAGTCAAAGGGCCGGGCTTTCCGGTATTGCACGCCGACGATTCCCGGGTGCGAGGCCAGTCCGCGGGATTTGTCGGCGGCGATCAGGCTGGCGCCGATGTTGCCGACGCCGGCGAAGGTCAGGCGGTCGCGCCGCGCATCGAACTGGGCGAACGCGACGGCGCCACCACGGCTGCCGATCATGTCACGGTGCAGATCTTCCATCAGCATGACTGGTTCGGCGAAGGGTGTCAGGGCAAAGGTTTCGGCGCCTGCAAGACCGGCGCGTTCGGCTTCTTCGCCATGGCCCAGGCCGTCGATGATCAGCGCGCTGATGTTGCCGTCTTCATAGGCCAGGTGCCAGACATCGCCGCAGGCAGGATCGTTGTGCAGTGAGTGCTGGCTGACTCCGAAACGAATGTCCGGCGCCCGATCGGTGCGCGGATACAGTCGCGCCAACAACACCGCGCCACGGGCATCGGCGTACACATCAAACACTTCGGTCTGGCGTGATATTGAGCCAAGACCGATGCCTTGAGTGCCTCCGGTCGAGAAACCGTCGGCCAGACAAGCCTCCAGATCAAAGCCCTGCGCGCGGTCTACGGCGAGCATTTCGATGCCGAAACCATTGGCACGCGGCAACACCCTCAGGTGCATTTCACCGTGGCTGGCGTGCTTGAGTATGTTGCTGGCCAACTCTGTCGCCACCAGTGCCACGCGTCCGGCATCACGCTCATCGAAGCCATGCCGTTCGGCCAGTTGCTGCGCGGTACGCCGTGCGTAGCCGATCTGGCTGCTGTCCTCGATCGGCAGCACTTGGGTCAGGCTTGTGCCGATATTCATGTCCATCGGGTAATCGTTATTCGAGTGCCTTTGCCGGGCTCGGTGTCCAGTTCGAACTCTTCGACCAGCCGTTTGGCGCCGGTCAGGCCCAGGCCCATGCCGCTGCCGGAGGTCCAGCCATCGGTCATCGCCAGTTTCAAGTCGGGAATGCCCGGGCCTTCATCGCGGAAGGTCAGGCGCAGACCGACCTTGTGATCCTCATCGAGAATCTGCCAGTCCATGTCACCGCCGCCACCGTACACCATGGTGTTGCGTGCCAGTTCGCTGACGGCCGTGACCATTTTGGTCAGGTCGATCAGGCGCATGCCGCACTCGGTGGCGAGCTTGCGCGCGGTCTGGCGCGCGAGTACCACGTCTTGCTCGATATGGATCGGTTGAGTACCGCTACTGCGCACGGTCATTGCTGCAATACTCGTTCTCGCAGCAGTTTCATCCCTCGCTCGACATTCAGCGCGGTACTTACGCCGGGCAAGGTCATGCCGAGTTCAACCAAGGTAATCGCGACCGCTGGCTGCATTCCCACCAATACAGTTTCGGCGTCCATGATTTTCGACAGGCCGGAAATCGTGCCGATCATCCGCCCGATGAACGAGTCGACCATGTCCAGCGCCGAGATGTCGATCAACACCCCGCGCGCCGAGGTTTTACTGATGCGCTCGGACAAATCGTCCTGCAGGGTGAGGGCGAGTTGGTCGTGCATGTCGACCTGAATCGTCACCAGCAGGAAGTCGCCCATTTGTAGGATCGGGATACGTTCCATTGCTTAAGCCGTTTTGACGAAGGTGGTACCCAAACGGGTCAGCGCCAGCTTCAGCGCATCCGCCAGATTGGCCTTGGTGACTACGCCTTGCAGATCGAGGCCCAGATGCACGATGGTTTGCGCGATTTGCGGGCGCACGCCGCTGATGATGCAGTCGGCACCCATCAGGCGGATCGCCGTGACGGTTTTCAGTAGGTGCTGGGCAACCAGGGTGTCGACGGTCGGCACGCCGGTGATGTCGATGATGGCGATTTCCGAACCGGTGTCGACGATGCGCTGCAGCAGCGATTCCATCACCACTTGGGTGCGCTGCGAGTCGAGGGTGCCGATCATCGGCAGCGCCAAAACGCCGTCCCACAGCTTGACCACCGGGGTCGACAGCTCCAGCAATTCTTCCTGTTGACGCTTGATCACCGCTTCGCGGGATTTCTGGAAAGTACGGATGGTGTGCATGCCGAACGCGTCGAGCAGCTCGGAAACTTCCCAGAGTTGTTCGGCGAGCAGTGCCGGTTGTTCTTTGTAATGGGCCTGGAGCAGGTTAAACAACGGGCCTTTGAGGGCGAAGATGAAGCTGGCGGTCTGCTGCGAATCCTGACCGAGCAGGGCGCGGCTGTGGGAAAGCTTTTCGAGGAACTGACGGGTCGATTCCCAGCCCGGGGCATTGATATTGGTGCCGTTGTCGCTTTCCAGGCCGCTGACCACCAATTGCAGGAACTCGCTGGTCTGTTGCTGTACATCGTGACCTTTCAAATTACGCGTGGCACCGCTGGTTTCCAGTCCGTTGACCCATTCGCCCAGCAGTTGTGTCTGTTTGTTTTTCATCGCATCGAGTGTGCTGTTCTGCAGTGCTGCCATGTGCCTGTTGCTCCGTAGCGAATTAGGGGCCGATCGTGGAAAAATGACCGGCGCGGAATCAATGACATTTGCCGTTTGAAATAGTTGTTCGTTGCCGCGAGGATATTTTTGATCTGGCGCAAAGAACGCCCCGGTAACTTTAGTCGGCGTGGCAAGGAGTGGAGATGTTTTGAACGTTGGCGCGGGCCAGCCTTCGAATGTTCAAGGCCCGACTGGTTTCAGTCGCGCTTGCTTTGACGACCGAGGTGAACATGAACGAGCAATCGAAGCAACAACAGAATCAGTCCGCCGAACCGATCAACCGTAACGACCCGGCGATCGACCCGCAAGTGCCGGGGCAACCGGCGCCAACGCAGCAACAGGGTGATAAAGAACAGGCGCAAAGCGCTGACCCGGCGGTGGATCAGAAGAATCAGCACACGGACAACGACAATGAATTCAGTCCGGGTTTCGAGCCGAAGCCGGATCGGGCGAAGCCGGGGGAGGAGACGGATGCCGATATTGATACGGACGGCGGTTAAGATCGGCGGACATGACAAGGCCGCATCCAATGGATGCGGCCTTTTTTGTGGACAGTTATTTGCTCGGGTGTTTGGCCTGTAGCTCTTTCGCCGCAGCCAAGTGTTTTTCCAGCGCCGGGAGCATTTTCTGCGCAAACGCCTTCAATTCAGTCGCGCCCTTGACCTTGTCATCCGTCACGGTATTAGCCTGTTTCTTGAACAGCTCGATGGTTTCTTCGTGGGCTTTCACCTGATTATTGGCGTAAGCGGCATCGAACGATTCATCGCGCAGGTCGAGGATTTTTTCCTTGGCCTGTTTGACCAGCGTCGTGGTGTCCGGGACTTCGATATCGTTGGCCTTGGCAATGCTCGCCAGTTCATCGTTGGCCTTACCATGGTCAGTGATCATCATGTTGGCGAAGGCCTTGATGTCGGCAGACGCGCTTTTTTCCAGGGCCAAACGGCTGGTTTCGATTTCGGCAATGCCACCGGCGGCCGCGTTATCGACAAAGTCATTGTCAGTGGCGGCGAAAGCGCTGCCCATGCCGGTGCTCAAAGCGACAGCCAAAAACAGATGACGCAGGTTGAATCCGTCCATTGGTGTATCTCCACGCAGGTTTTTATGGGTGTTATGCAATGGAGGCAACGCGGCGAATAAAGGTTTTATCGCATTTGCGACAGGGCGACGAACGGGCACCGCTGGTCTGACAGGTGGTCGACAGAACCGTCCAACCAAGGCCATTCTGATACTTGGCCCGCGCAATCGGTCGCGTTGGCCAGCCGATCAACTGACGGAGGTGTTCCATGCCGGTTTCCCATGACCTGTTTCAGGACTTGAGTTGCACAAAGGAAGAGATCCAGCAAAAACGCACCCAGGATCCACGACTGGATTCACTGATCAACAAGTATTCCCAGGCTGACGCCGACGTGGTCAAGGCCGAAACGGCCACATCGGATGCCCCCAGCGACGACACACTGAAAAAACTCAAAGAGAAGCGTCTGAAGGTCAAGGACGAGATCGTCAGCCATTTACAAATATCGTCGTGATCCACGTTTGATCCGCCGACCTGCGGTTGCGGATTGACGGGAACGACAGCCACGACCGGCACCTCGAATGTTCAGAGTCTTCAATCAGCGACTCTTTGCGAGGTGCCTTATGAACGATCCCAAATTTCCCAGTGAAGAGCAGGGCGCTTTTGACCCGGTTCCGACGCATCCCGAGCCTAATAGCCCGGCGCACACCACGGCCAATCCTGATGAGCCGGATGAAGAATTGCCGGAAGACGAAGATCCCGACAAGTTCGATAAATCCAGCAACTGACAGACCGCCATCGCTGGCAAGCCAGCTCCCACAGTGGAGGGTGTTGACCACAAACCCTGCGATCAACATTACCCCCTGTAGGAGTGAGCCTGCTCGCGATGAGGCCAGCCCGGTCAACATCTCATTGACTGAATCAACGCCATCGCGAGCACCGTCCGGTGTCAGTTCCATAATCCCCAGCGACAGCAAAATCTCCCACAGTGGAGGGTGTTGACCACAAAACCTGAGACCACCATTGCACCCTGTAGGAGTGAGCCTGCTCGCGATGAGGCTGGCCCGGTCAACATCCTCATTGACTGAACCAACGCCATCGCGAGCAGGCTCACTCCTACACCGTTCGGTGGTGGATCCATAATCTCCAGCGACAGCAAAATCTCCCACAGTGGAGGGTGTTGACCACAAACCCTGTGACCAACATTCCCCCCTGCAGGAGTGAGCCTGCTCGCGATGAGGCCTGCCCGGTCAACATCCTCATTGACTGAACCAACGCCATCGCGAGCAGGCTCACTCCTACACCGTCCGGTATCAGTTCCATAATCCCCAGCGACAGCAAAATCTCCCACAGTGGAGGGTGTTGACCACAAACCCTGAGACCACTATTGCCCCCTGCAGGAGTGAGCCTGCTCGCGATGAAGCCAGCCCGGTCAACATCTCATTGACTGAACCAACGCCATCGCGAGCAGGCTCACTCCTACACCGTCCGGGGGTACATCCATAATCCCGAGCGACACAAAAACCTGTGGGAGCTGGCTTGCCAGCGATGGCGTCAGTCAATCCAATACATATCCTGCGGTTTCACTTCAGCGCCGCATCCAATGGCAACCGCGCCATGTGCGTCGCCTTCAGCGAGCCGAAATACAACCACTGCCCATACTCGCGCACCGTGGTGATTGGCGAATAATTGCCGCTGCTGGTGTCTTGCAGATTGGCGATCACCTTGCCGTCCAGATCCAGCCCCAGCACAAACCCGCGTTTCTCCACCGGTTTGGGCAATACCGTCAGTGACCGCGCGATCATCTTGCGCACGAACGGATGCCCGGCCGTACCATCCAGCAGCGGCGTACGTGGCGCATACAGCGCGACCCAAAACCGCTTGCTGCCATTGAACGCCAGGTTGTCCGGCAGCCCGGGGAGGTTGTCGATGAACAGGTCATGCGTGCCGGCCTTGGGGCCGGTCAGCCAGTAACGACTGATGCGGTAGGCACCTGTTTCGTTGACCAATACATAGGCGTCATCCGGGCCGAGGGTCACGCCGTTGGCAAACTGCAGTTTGTCCAGCAGAACACTGGTTTTGCCGCTCTGGAAGTCATAGCGCAGCAGACGGCCATCGCCGCCGTGTTCGATGATCGCCTCGCCGTCGTGCCCGTAGCCCCAACGGCTGGAAGCATCGCTGAAGTAGGCGTAGTGCCCGGACTGGTCGATGGCGACATCATCGGTGAAACCGAACGCCACGCCATTGGCCTCCGTGGTCAATGGGATCAGGCGGCCCTGCGCGTCGAGCGAGAGCAAGCCCTTGACCGCGTCGGCGATCACCAGCAGACCGTTCGGATGCCGCGCCAGTCCCAGCGGCCGCCCGCCCGTATCCGCCAGCACCTGGCGCGCCTTGCCGTCGAGGCTGGTGCGGATCAGTCGGCCGTCGTGCAGCCCGGTGATCAAGAAGTCTTCCTCCAGCAACAACGCCTCAGGCCCTTCAATGTCGCTCGGCCCGACCTGTGCCGTGCCTTTGAGTCGCTGGTTTTCGGCATACAGCCCAGCGGTCAGCGAGGGCGCTGGCTGGGGTGTCCAAGCGACCGGTTCGACTTTGGTGGGCATCAGCAGCAAAAAGGCGATGACGATGACGATCAGCAGCAGAAAAATGTGCCGCAGCTTCATGCGCTCGCCCTCGCTGACAGCGAGTACTGCGCTGCCATATCGCGCAACGCCAGCATTGAAGCGGCCGATTCGCGCTCGATGCGCCGTTTGAGTAGTAACCGGTTGGCAATGCGCATGCCCAAGCCCTCGAAACGGTAGTCGAGGGTGCGAACAAACCGTGTAGCGCTGGCATCCCCTGAACATTCATACGTCAGCAGCAGTGACAGACCATGATCGCCTTGGGCGCGTGCGCACCAGCGCCGGCCAGGCAAATATTCGGTGACATCCCAACGCAAGTGACCCGCACGCCCGCCGGCATGAATATCCTCCTCGAAGTGCGCGCCGGCGTGGAGCGGGCCTTGCGCGCCGTCGATCTTCAGCGACGACGGATGCCATTCTGGCCAGCGGCTGACGCTGGCGGCGTAGGCGAGGACGGCGATCGGCTCGCCGGCGATATCGATCTGGTGCTGCATGCGGGTCATGGGCATTCTCGAATAGCTCAAGGGGCTGGCTTCGGGCTCCCAGTACAGGGTGCCGAACAGGTAATCCATCAACGGCAAAACGATATTGAAATTGCGCTCCTGCATGCGCTCGCGCCGGTGATGCAGCTCGTGCAGGCGGCGCATCTGGCGGATCCACGGCAAGCGGGCCAGCGGGTTGTTCGGCGGCAGATGCTCACAGGCGTGAAACACCTCATACGTCAGGTAACCGAGCACCATGCAACCGCCAAACAACCCGGCCACGTTGGCGTTGAATTGTGCGAACAGCCACCACAAGGGCAGGGTGATGACCAGCGTGTGGATGACGATCAGCCACGCCGGAAACAGAATCACCCGCCAGTCGCGGGCGCTGTCGTAGGTCATGTGGCCGGGGGTGAAGAAGCTGTGATGATCGCCGGCGTGCCGCGCGTAGAACAGTTTAGCGAAGGCCTTTTTGTGATGGCCGAGATGGCGATGAACCATGTACACGGCAAAGTTGAAAAACAGCAACGTCAGCGGCACGGTCAGCCATTCAAGCGCGCTTGCCTGATGCACTCGGCCCCAGAACACACCAATGGCGAGCGCACCGAACAGCAGCACAAACGTGCCGTGCAGCCACGGGTTGTACAACGGATGGATCGCCGCACGGTAGCGGCTGCGAAATGCCTCGGTGGTCTGCCTCACTGCGTTCACCTGTGGGTATTGTTGTTATACCCGGCAGATTAGCCGATCCGGCGGTTTGTGCAGGTCAGACCTTGAGGTCACATGCGCCAGGATCCGGTGCAAAGCGGCCGCTTCAGCTCAACGGGTTCCAGCGTTGTGACCAGTCGTCATCGGTCCGGATCACTTCGCGCAGCAGGTCGAAGGCGTGCTGCAGCGTCGCCGAGTCGCGGTCGCGCGAATAGACCAGGTAGGTCGGGTAGCTGAATTCCGGGGCTTTGGTCACCGGTTCCAGTGCGCCGCTTTCCAGGTAGGTGCGCACGACGCGGGTGCGGAAATAGCCGCTGCCGCCGTTTTCGAGGATGTATTGCAGGGCCAGCGGGCCGAGGTTGAAACTCAGCGCAGCCTTGGCCTTTTCCGGCAGGGCGGCGTCGTGCTGCCGGCGGAAATCCGGACCCCAGTCGATGTAGACGTAGGGATCCGGGCGGTCGGGGGCGCGCACCAGAATCAGCTTCTCTTCGAGCACTTGCTCGACCTGCAGGCCCGGCCAGTATTCCGGCTGATAGACCAGCGCCGCGTCGAGCACGCCCAATTCGAGTTGGTGCAGCAGGTTTTCGCCATCGCGGATTTCCATGCGCAGCGCATGACCGGGGATTTTCTCACGCAGTTCGGCGGCCCAACTGAGCATCAGCGGGTTGCACAGGCTGACTTCGCCGCCGATGTGCAGCACGTTGTGATAACCCTCGGGCAGCGGCAGGTCACGGCGGGCGGCCTCCCAGGTCTGCACCAGTTGGTTGGCGTAGACCACGAACGCTTCGCCATTGGGCGTCAGCTTCGCCCCGGCGCGGTTGCGCACGAACAGCGTGCTGCCCAACTGGCTTTCGAGTTTCTGCACCCGAGCGGTGATCGCCGTTTGCGTGACGAACAGCTTTTGCGCGGCAGCGGCGAGACTGCCGTGGCGGACGATTTCAAGAAAGGTGCGGGCGAGGTCGATGTCCATGGGCGGGCCGGTGTTTGAAGTGCGCGCATTGTAAGTGGCCACTCGGTACCGCGTCATCGTTCATCGCTGGCAAGCCAGCTCCCACAATTTTAGAGGCGTTTTCAAAACCTGTGCCTAAACGCAAAACCCTGTAGGCGTGAGCCTGCTCGCGATGGCGTCGGTTCAGCCAATGAGGATGTTGACCGGGCGGGCCTCATCGCGAGCAGGCTCACTCCTACAGGATTTTGTGTCGCTCAGGATTATGGATCTACCCCGAACGGTGTAGGAGTGAGCCTGCTCGCGATGGCGTCGGTTCAGCCAATGAGGATATTGGCTGGGCTGGCCTCATCGCGAGCAGGCTCACGCCTACAGGATTTTGTGTCGCTCAGGATTATGGATGTACCCCCGAACGGTGTAGGAGTGAGCCTGCTCGCGATGGCGTTGGTTCAGTCAATGAGGATATTGGCTGGGCTGGCCTCATCGCGAGCAGGCTCACTCCTACAGGATTTTGTGTCGCTCAGGATTATGGATGTACCCCCGAACGGTGTAGGAGTGAGCCTGCTCGCGATGGCGTTGGTTCAGTCAATGAGGATATTGGCTGGGCTGGCCTCATCGCGAGCAGGCTCACTCCTACAGGATTTTGTGTCGCTCAGGATTATGGATGTACCCCCGAACGGTGTAGGAGTGAGCCTGCTCGCGATGGCGTCGGTTCGGTCAATGAGGATATTGACCGGGCTGGCCTCATCGCGAGCAGGCTCACGCCTACAGGGGGCAATGTTGATCACAGGGTTTGTGGTCAACACCGTCCACTGTGGGAGCTGGCTTGCCAGCGATGGGGGCATTGCAGACGCTGGAGATCAGTCAGTCAGCTCAACGTCCTGGACTCGTGCCCAGTCTTCGATCAATCGCGCCGGCGTGCCGCAGGCTTTGCGTTTGTAGACAAAGTGGCGGCATTTCTCGGCGAATTGACTGCGGTTGTAGAGCATGTCTTCCTGCATTTCTTGCAACTCGTTGGCGCGGCATTGCAGGATCAGCCGGTGATCGACCCGCGACTTGCGTTCACGCACCGCCGCGTAGGTCGGGTCGTTCAACGCACCATTGGCCCGTTGCAGCAGCCACAGGGCAAATTCATCCGGGCAACGCGGGCCGATTTCCTGGACCATGCCCAGTTGCAACGCCTGCTGGGCACTGACCGGCAAACACGCCTGGGTCAGCTGTTCGGCCATCGCCGGGCCGACCGCGCGGGGCAAACTGTAGGTCCAGTATTCCGAGCCATACAGGCCCATGCTCTTGTAATGCGGATTGAGCACGATATCGGCCCGCGCGAAGACGATGTCCGCCGCCAGCGCGAGCATCACGCCGCCCGCGCCGGCATTGCCGGTCACGCCGCTGACCACCAGTTGCCGCGCGCTGAGCAGCTCTGCGCAGACATCATCGATCGCCTGAATATTCGCCCACGCCTCTGCGCCCGGATCCTGAGCGGCCTGAATCACGTTCAGGTGCACACCGTTGGAAAAGCTGCCGCGACCGCCCTTGATCAACAGCACTTGCGTATCACGGGCCTTGGCCCAGCGCAGCGCCTCGACCAGGCGCTGGCACTGCTCGGTGCTCATCGCGCCGTTATAGAACTCCAATGTCAGCTCGCCAACATGCCCGGACTCGCGATAGGCAATCGGCTGATACGCTTCGGCGCTGAACGGCTGACTGGCGATTGACCAGTCCAGGTTCGGCACATTCGCCAGTTGCCCGGCCAGCACATGCCGTGCCGGCTGCTTGAAGGTTTCCTCGCCCGGTTGCGGTTTGCGCCGCAGGGCACCGATCCACACGCTGTGATCACCGGTGGCCACCAGCACCGCGTCGTCATGCACCGCGAGAATGTCGCCGGGCATGCCTGTGCGCGAATCCAGGTGTGCGTCGTACACGTAGTACTGACCGCCGGCCAGACTCGCCAGCACACCCGGCTGGCCGTCCGCCGCATCGATGCAGCGTTTGATAAAGCGTGCGCAGTCGTGCCATGTAAAGCTGCGATCATCCTGTTTCATGTTCGGCTGCAAGCGCCCGCGCACGGCGGGATTGCTGTAATCCAGCGGCACCGGGACAAACCCTTCGCGAAATTTTTCCACCACCTCGCGAATGCACAGCATCGCCGCGTCGCTGACCCGGCCGTTATACAACTCGGATTTGCGCAGACCCGCCGGCAGGTTGAATTCGCAGGTCGCCCAGACTGGCCCGGCGTCCATTTCTTCCACCGCTTGCAAGGCGGTCACGCCCCAGCTCGGCAGCTCGTTGGTGATTGCCCAGTCCAGCGCGCTGGCACCCCGATCGCCGACGATGCCCGGATGAATGATCACCACCGGTCGCTGGGTATTGCGCCACAGCGCCTCGGGTACGCGGTCCTTGAGGAATGGACAGATCACCAGATCGGCGGCGCTGTTTTCGATCTGTTCGCACACGGCGCTTTCATCGGTAAACAGCACAACGCTGGGTGAATGCCCGGCCTGACGCAATTCCAGCCAGGCACGTTGCGTCAGGCCGTTAAACGCTGACGACAGCAGAATGATGTTGAGCGATTGCATGGGGTCTTCCTTGAGTGGGATCAGCCGCGGGCTCCCGGTGAGCCGTCCTTGGCCTTCGATGGAGCGAGGAGATTAATCAGTGGTCGAGGCTGCGCCAGTGATCGAAGTCAACGTTGTGTCAGCCAATGTTTGCGCGGTGACGAAGCGCCTTATTCTTAAAGGTTTGCTTGTGATGTTTTTTTATTACTTCAAATGTGCGCAACCCTATTGCACAGTCGCGCCTGATCAGAGCCGGACGATCCCGGCAGAACGATGGTTTTTCGCAGCGGGTGGGACCCGTTTTCAGGGAGCAAGGCATGGGTGGACATAACCCGCATTACCAGATCATCGGGCAGATGTTCCAAAAGGACTATCGCTGGCTGTGCGCTGCCGTTAGCCGCACGCTGGGCTGCCCGCACAGTGCACAGGACATCGCCTCGGAAACGTTTCTGCGAGTATTGGCCTTGCCGGACCCGACAGCGATTCGCGAGCCCAGGGCGTTGTTGACCACCATTGCCCGGCGGTTGGTGTACGAAGGCTGGCGGCGCCAGGATCTCGAACGCGCTTATCTGCAAAGCCTGGCGCTGGCGCCAGAGCCGGTGCATCCGTCGCCGGAAGAGCGGGCGTTGGTGATCGAAGCGCTGTTGGCGGTCGATCGCTTGCTCAACGGGTTGTCGGCCAAGGCCAAAGCGGCGTTTCTCTATCATCAGCTCGACGGTCTGACCTACAGCGAGATCGGCGAGCGCCTCGGCGTGTCCACCAGTCGCGTGCAGCAATACATGGTCGAGGCGTTCAAGCGTTGCTATCAGGCGATGCAGGCATGAGGGCGGACGAAACGCTGATCGATGAAGCCGCGCAATGGATGGCGCTGTTGCAATCGGGTGACGTCAGCCTCGGCGAGCGGGCGGCGTTCGAAGCCTGGCGCACGGCCGATCCACGGCACCAGCAGATCATCGAGCAAATGGGCGGTGGCCTGAACCTGTTGCGCAATCCGAACTTGCGCGCAGTGCCGCGCAACAGTCTGCTGCACAGCCTCAATGCACCGTCGAGTCGGCGGCGATTTATCAGCGGCAGTTTGAGTGTGCTCAGCGTGGCGGTGTTGGCCGGGTTGCTCGGGCGGCGTTACGGCTGGCTGCCCGAGGCCGGAGAATTGTCGACAGGCACCGGCGAGCGACGGGATTTTGCGTTGCCGGATGGCAGTGCGTTGACCCTCAACGCGCGCAGTCGCGTGGTGCCGTTGTTCGACAGTTCGCAGCGCCTGCTGGCCTTGCGCAGTGGCGAGTTGTTGGTGGACGTGGCGAAGGACCCGTCGCGGCCGTTTGTGGTCGAGACCGAGCACGGTCGCATTCGCGCCCTCGGGACGAAATTTCTCGTGCAGCACAATGACGATTCCACACGATTGGTGATGTTGCATTCACAGGTCGAAGTGGTCACGGCCAGCGGTGCGCGGCAAGTGGTCGAGGCAGGGGAGAGTCTGCTGTTCAACGATCGCGGCATCCTGTCATTGCAGCGCAGCAATGGTCACGAAAGTGCCTGGACGCAAGGTCTTCTGGAGGTTCGCGACCGGCCGCTCAGTGAGGTGATTGACAGCTTGCGTCGCTACCGTCGCGGCATTGTGCATGTCAGCGCTGAGGTCGCCGATTTGCGCTTGAGCGGCCTCTATCCGCTGGACGACAGTGACCGCACGTTGCAGTTGCTCGAGCGCTCTTTACCGATCCGCATCCTCTGGCACAACCCCTACTGGATCAGCATCGAACCTCGCCCCAGTTAAACCCGACCGCCACCCCTGTAGGAGCTGCCGCAGGCTGCGATCTCTTGATCTTGTTTTAAAAAACAAACAGCAAAAGATCGCAGCCTGCGGCAGCTCCTACAGGGGGGGATTCTGGTTATAGGGATATGACTTCTTGGCCTAATCGATGCTCTATAAAAAGCGCCGGTTCACTGCTCATTCCCTGCAGACGCCTTCAACAGGGAAGCCCCTCGATGTACTCATTCAAACAACAATTACCTCGACTGACCCTCGCCGCCGCTTTGGCGCTGGGCATGGGACCATTGACTGCGTTGGCGCAGTCGCCCGCAGCGGCGGTGTTCACCTTCGACATTGCCAGCGGCCCGCTCGATGAGGTGCTGCTGGACATCTCGCGGCAGACCGGCGTACCGATCTCCTTCAGCCAGGACCTGGTGCAAGGCAGACGCAGTGCGGCGGTGCGCGGTGCATTGGGCGGGCGTCAGGCCGTGGAAAAAGCGCTGCTTGGCAGCGGCCTGCAAGTCGAGCAAAGCGCTCAGGGCTTGAGTGTTCGCGAAGGCGATGTGGCGGCTGTCGCGCCGGCAAAAGTCAGCGCCGTGACGCCGGCCAGCAGCGCCGATTACCGCATGGAAAAAGTCACCGTGACTGGCTCGCGCATCGCCCGTGCGCAGAGCGATGGAGCGACGCCAGTTAACGTCATCACCCACGAAGAAATGGAAGCGCGCGGCTACAAAAACGTCTACGACGCCTTGGCCACCCAGACTCAAAACACCGGCATGACTCAGGGCGAAGACTACGGCAATACCTGGCAACCGGCGGCCAGCGCGCTGAACCTGCGCGGCCTCGGGCCCAACCACACGCTGGTGCTGATCAATGGCCGTCGCGTCGCCGATTATCCGACGCCCTACGATGGCAAGGTCAACTTCACCAACCTGGCGAACATTCCGTCGGCGGTCATCGAACGCATCGAAATCCTCAGCAGCGGCGCGTCGGCGATTTACGGCTCGGACGCGATTGCCGGGGTGGTCAACATCATCCTCAAAGACAAGATCAACGGCGTCGACGTCAACCTCAAGGGCGGCACCAGCGAGCGCGGCGGTGGCGACAACCAGCGCTTGCAGATCAGTGGCGGCGGCAGCTGGGGCGACTTCGATGGTTTGTTCGGGCTTGAACTGACCAACCGCGATCCGATCTGGGCCGATGATCGCGGCTTCATGCAGAGCGGCCCGCTGGCCGATGTCGGTTACCGTCGCGACCTGAGCAACAGCCGTTATCTGGGGCCGGGCTGCGGCGCCTACCAAGGCACGTTCGACAACAAACTGTTCAACAACGGCGGTCGCTGCCGCACCGACCAGATGTACAACGATTACTGGACCGTGCAGACCCAGAAGGAAAACTACGACGGTTACACGCGCGGCACCTGGCACTTCAGCGACAGCGGTCAGGTCTTCGCGGACTTGATGTATGGCCTCGATCACATTCAGAACAACACCCGCGGCCCGACCTTCACCTCCCCGGACTTCGTCAACCAGAGCAGCGGCAATCTGGAGCGCTGGTATCGTCGTTTCGGTGAAGAGGAAATCGGCGGCCGCACCAGCAACAACAGCAAGTGGCGCGACACCTCGTGGACCGGCACCCTTGGCCTTTCCGACAAGATTGCCGACACCGGCTGGAACTATGATCTGGCGGCCAACCGTTCCGAGTATCGCAGCGTCCGCACCACACGTTACACGCCGCTGTCGTCGATTCAGGACTTCTACCTCGGCCCGCAGTTGGGTGTCAGCGGCGGCTATCCGGTGTTTGCTCCGGACGCTTCGCGCCTCGACCGGCCATTGACGCCGCAGGAGTGGCAGCAATTTCGCGGCAACCTGACCCAAAGCAGCAAATCGGTGTCGACCAGTTACAACGCGTCGGTCAATGGCGATCTGTTTGATTTGCCGGCAGGGCCGGTAGGGTTCGCCGGTGTGCTGGAAGCGGGTAAACAGGAATATCGCGTGGACCCGGACGACGGCCTCAACGACGGCACCTTTTACGGCGTGAGCCCGGCACAAAGCTCCGGCGGCTCGCGCAAGCGTTACGCGGCGGGCGGCGAGTTCAGCATCCCGGTCACCGACACCGTGCTGGCCACTGCGGCGGGGCGCTGGGATCAATACAAGTTCAGCGGTCGCACCGAACAGCAGAAAACCTACAACCTCGGTCTGGAATGGCGCCCGGTGACCAGCCTGTTGCTGCGCGGCAGTTACGGCACCAGTTTCCGCGCGCCGGACCTCAATTACATCTACCAGTCCGACAGCAACGGCTACTACCCGGCGCAGATCGACTATTACGGTTGCAGCCAGGGCGTGGAGGGCGCCTGTGATCGCGGGCGGGTCGATTACACGCAAAGCGGCACGGCGAATCTGGAGTCGGAACGGGGCAAGTCGTGGACCTACGGTTTTGTCTGGTCGCCGTCGCGCAACTTCGATTTTTCCACTGACTTCTGGCGCGTCGAGATCGATGACCTGCTGACCACCGTTGACGAAAACCGCTTGCTGCAAGAAGAGAATGAATGCCGCAACGGCAGCCAGGACATCAACTCGGCCAATTGCCAATCGACGCTGGCACGCATTGATCGTAACGCCGGCAACGCCGCCATTGATCCCAATCAGTTACAGCGCGTGCGGGTCAATGCGATCAACGCCGCCAGTGAGCGGGTCAGCGGCCTCGATTTCAAGAGCAACATTCGCTGGGGCGCGGGGCAGTACGGCGCGTTCAGCTCGGCGCTGGGCTATACCTTGGTGCTTTCGCATTATTACAAGGAGTCCGACGACGCACCGACCCAGGACTGGCGCACCTCGCGAACCAATTACGACTGGCGCAGCAAGGTCAACGCGAGCCTGACCTGGGATTACCAGAACGCCACGGCCACGCTGATGGGCATTCGTTACGGTTCGGTCACCAACGGCGCCGGTGACGGGCGTCTGTCGCCCTGGACAGTGTTCAACGCCAGTGCGCGTTACAAATTGAATGACCGGGCCAGCGTCGGCCTGACCGTGAACAACCTGCTCAATCAGGTCAAACACGATGAATCGGCGGGCTGGCCTTATTACCCGACCGGTAACTACGACCCTTACGGCCGGCAGTGGTGGCTGGATATGAGTTATCACTTCGGCAGTTAAACAGGGCAAGTACGTCGTATACGTCCTACGGAAACTGGAGCCGCTTGTGCGTTATTGGGGATTTTTCCGACGACTTTTTCAGGTTGGTCGTCGGAAGCGCGATCTATAGCATCGGACCTGACATTGAAGTCGCTGAGCGGCTTGAACGCTCAGGTTCCCAGATAAAGGATCGATTATGCGTACCCCACACATCGAGCATGAAACGCCTGCTTATTCCCTGCGTAACTTCTGGATCGACGATCGCGCCAGATGCCCCATGGAGGATGTCGCAATGCCCACGCCAAAAACGCCCCGGCTGACGGGGCTAAAGAAGGTCGCGGGCAAGCCTGTCGATTTGCTCGTGCATGGCCAGGACCTCGGTGACGATGCCATGCTGATTGTCCGCCTTACCGACCAGGGCTTTGAGCTGAGCGACGTCGTCAACATGCTTTCAACTTCCGAAATGTACCTGCGCGAAGACATGGTCAAACGCATCACCGGCAGGTCTGTCAGAACCGTGCAGCGGTTGTTGAAGGAAGGCAAATCGATACGGCTTGACTCGCAGCAGAGTGTCGTCGCCTACCAATATGCGCTGGTGCTGGAGATGGCCACTCGGGCGTTCGGGGGGCTGTCACAGGCGGAGATATGGATGCAAAAACCCACCCCTTACCTTAACGGCTACGTACCGTTGGAACTGACCCGCCACCCACTGGGTTTCCAGATGGTCGAGCAATACTTGTGTCAGCTCCTGTACGGGGGTTACCCATGAATCCCTTGCCCTGGGAAGGGCACTGGTATGGCTGGCGCCTGGATCAGGAGGCCTACGGAGAGACGTGGGACAGCGGGATGGGTTCAAAACTGAAGGGTGGTCGATGGAATGCGCCTGGCCGGCGAGTCGTCTATGCATCTGTCGACCCGTCCTCGGCCATTCTGGAGGTAGCAGCCAATAATAGTTTTGATGCACTGGACAGAGAACCCTATGTGTTGATGTGCTTTGAGGTCATCCGCGATGCACGGGTCAAAGTCGTTCAGCCCGAAGAGGTACCGAATCCTTACTGGTTGAGTCCCGCGTGGCCGTCTCCCAATCAACAGCGGTTTGCCGACGCTTTACTGGATGAGCATCCATTTCTCCTGATTCCCTCGGCGGCAACCCGCCACTCGTGGAATCTGCTGGTGAGCTGCGACCTGGCAGAGGGGCAATTCAGGATGGTCTCCCAGGAGCGGTTTGGCCTGGATACCCGGTTGTTGAGGGAGGTGACATTGGCTTGATACGGACGCACGGCATTTTGTGCATAACCTCATCACCCAACGGTCTAAACCGCCCTCTATAAATCCTTATTCTTCATCGCACATCCCTGCATAAACCAAAACGCAGGGATGGCTGTTCATGATTCAGTTTTCACCCGTCAAATCACCTTTGAGCCTGGCCTTGCTGCTGGCAATCAACACGCTGCCAGCCATTGCCGCCGACAGCACAGCAACCGAACCGACCACCCAGCTACAACGCGTCGAAGTCACGGGTACGGCGATCCGCCGGGTCGATGCCGAAACGGCAGTGCCAGTGACCATTCTGCGCGTCGAAGAGTTGCGCGAGCAGGGCGTTTCGACCACGGAGGAGCTGGTCAGCCGCATTTCTGCCAACCAGTCTTCGGTCGGTTCCGGGCGTTCGGTCGGGTCGAGCAGCGGCGGTGCGGCTTATGCGGACTTGCGCGGCATCGGCGCTAACAAGACGCTGGTGCTGCTCAACGGCCGGCGTCTGAGCAACAACGCCACCAATGCGATCAATGGCTCCGGTGTCGACCTCAACACCATTCCATTCGCTGCCATCGACCGCGTTGAGGTGCTGCGCGATGGTGCTTCGGCGTTGTATGGCACCGACGCGATCGGCGGGGTGATCAACTTCATCACCAAGACCAGCCTCACCGAAGGCCAGATCAGCACCAATTACGACACGCCGACGCATTCGGGCGGCGGCGAAAGTCGCAATGTCAGCGGTAGTTGGGGCTTCGGCGATTTGCAGGATGACCGCTTCAACGTCTTCGGCGTGGTCAGTTACGACAAACAGCAACGACTGGCCGCCGATGACCGCGATTACACCTACAACTACCAGCCCGGTCGCGGCCTCGATTACACCTCCGGGACTGCGTCGCCCGCCAACTGGAGCCAGGGCCGCAACGCGACTAATCCATTGGCTGGTTCCGGGTGCAACGCACCGGGGCTGCTGTCGCGCAACGGTATCTGCCGTCAAAGCCTGTGGAATTATCTCGATCTGGTGCCAGAAACCGAGAAGGCCTCGGCGTTCGCCAAAGCCACCGGCAAGCTCTCGGACGATCACAACGTCAGCCTCGAATACTTCTGGGCTCGCAACGAAAACCGCACACAGATCGGCCCTGGCACCTTGATGGGCAATCAGGTCAATCCTGGTACTGCGTTCTATCCGGGGAACGGCATCACGCCCGGGCCGAACGGTTTTGCCCTCGACCCGACGCAACCGGTCGACGTCAACTGGCGTGAAACCGCCGTTGGCGCACGCCAGCATGAAGATGACAACACCAGTCAGCGTCTGCTGCTGAGTTTCGATGGCACGCTCGCCGGTTGGGATTACAACCTCGGCGCCTCGTACAACCAAAACAAAGTGGTCAACAGCATTGAGGCCGGCTACGTCAACGACCGTGCGGTCAGTGACGGCATTGCCAACGGCGTGATCAACCCCTTCGGTCCACAGACGGCGGCTGGTTCTGCGCTGTTGGCGGCCAACGCGGTCGACGGTGACTACGCCACAGCGGTCGGGCGCGTGAAGGCGATCGACGGGCGCATCAGCCGCGAGATCGGCGACTGGTTCGGTGCCGGCCCTTCGGCGCTGGCGCTGGGAGGCGAGTATCGCAAGGAAGATTTCCATCAGGACTTTGCGCAGTTTGCCGGCGACGTACAGAGCCTCGGCGTTGACCCTAACGGCAGTGTCGCCGGGGATCGCAGCGTCTCGGCCGAATACGCCGAGGTCAACGTGCCGGTGCTCGATAGCCTGGAATTGTCCGCTGCGGTTCGTCACGACAAGTACAGCGATTTTGGCAGCACCACCAATCCTAAATACTCGTTCCGCTTCCAGCCGTTCAAGGAACTGGTGGTGCGTGGAGCCTACAGTGAAGGCTTCCGCGCGCCGTCGTTGTATGAGCTGTACAACCCCAACTTCACGACCTTCACCAATGCCAACTACAACGATCCGCGTTTGTGCGCCGGTGGTAATCCGAGCAACGGCGGCATCGCCAACCGTGACTGCGCACAACAGTTCAACCGCAGCACCGGTGGCAACACCGACCTGAGCCCGGAAACCGCGCGTAGCGTCACCCTCGGTTTTGTTTATCAGCCGTTCGAACGCCTGACCACGGGCCTCGATTTCTGGTGGATCGACATTGCCAACCAGATCGCCGAGTTCCCGGAATCGGCCGTGTTCGAGAACCCGGAGTTGTACCCGGAACGGCTGATCCGCAAGCCTGATGGCTCCATCGACCATATCGTCACGGGCCTGGCCAACCTCGGCAAGATCAAGACCAACGGCGTCGATGTCAGCTTCGACTACCGCTTGCCGAGCACCCCGTACGGCAATTTCGGCATCGGCCTGCAAGGCACTTACGTCACCCGATATGACTACCAGCAGCAACAGAAGGGCGACTACATCGACAAGCTCGGCGACTTCCGGGGCGGCGACTTTGCCTCGGCCGGCGCGGTGGCACGCTGGCGGCACAGCCTGACCGGCAGCTGGAATTACGGCGCGTACGGCGTGGCGCTGACCAACCGCTACACCAGCGGTTACCACGACTCCGACCGCGACACCCACGACTACGTCGGCTCGTACAACGTCTGGGATCTGGCCGGCACCTACACCTGGCGCAAAACCCTCAGCGTGACCCTCGGCGCGAAAAACCTGTTCGACCGCGAGCCACCGTTCAGCAACCAGACCTACACGTTCCAGAGCGGTTACGACCCGAAATATGGCGACCCGTTCGGGCGGACGCTGTACACGCGGGTCGCCTACAAATTCTGAATAAGCCCCTGTAGGAGCTGCCGCAGGCTGCGATCTGTTGATTTTCCAACGGCAAAAGATCGCAGCCTCCGGCAGCTTCTACAGAACAGGTTTTAGCAGTTGGTGCGGATTTTAGTCAGTTATTGATCTAAAGCCTGCCCTATAAACATGGCCGGCCTGTTGCACATCACAGGTAGGCAGGATTTGTGTTGACTGTTCCGGCGTTATCGCGAGCAGGCTCACTCCTACATTGGATTTGTGTTCACCGCAAACCCCTGTAGGAGTGAGCCTGCTCGCGATGAGGCCAGTAGCAGCAACCTGTAAAAGGGATCTGCCCATGTTCTCCAGGCTTATTGTGTTCAGCGCTTTCGCGCTTTTAACCCCGCTCAGTTGGGCGGCGCCGCAACCGGCACTCACGGTCTACGGCGAAGCGCCCAAGTACGCCGCTGATTTTCAGCACCTGGCCTACGCCAACCCCAATGCGCCGAAGGGCGGAAGCTTGCGTCGTTCCTCGCTGGAAAGCGGCCCGTTCGATCACCTGATTCCCTACACCGACAAAGGCACCGGCGTGGCCGATGTTGATGGCTGGCTCTACGCGCCGCTGGCCTATCGCAGCAAAGACGAGCCCTACAGCGTCTACGGTCTGGTGGCGCAGCAGATGGAGTTGGACAGCGACCGCCGCTGGTTGCGTTTTTACCTCAACCCCAATGCGCGTTTCGACGACGGCACACCGATCACCGCTGAAGATGTGCGCTACACCTTTAACCTCTTCATCACGCAGGGCAGCCTCAAATACCGTCAGCAGTTTCGCGATGTCGCCGAGGTTGTTGTGGAGTCGCCGACGCAAGTGCGCTTCATCTTCAAGAACAACGACAGCCGCACCTTGCCGCTGGATCTGGCGACACTACCGGTGCTGCCCGAACATTGGTGGCGGACGCGTGATTTCGCCGAGGGCGGCGGTTTCGAAATTCCGCCGGGCAGCGGCCCGTATCGGATCAGCGCCGTCGATGCCGGGCGCAGCGTGAAATTCCAACGGGTGCAGGACTGGTGGGCCAAGGATCTGCCGATCACCCGTGGGCTCTACAACTTCGATCAATTGAGCGTGGAGTTCTTCGCCGACACCGACGTGTCGCGGCAAGTGCTCAAGGCCGGCGGCTTCGATTACAACCGCGAGTTCTCCGCCACCAGCTACACCATCGGCTATGCCGGGGCCGCGCTGGAGCAAGGCAGATTACTTCGTGAACATCTCGCACCCGGTGCCGCTCAAGGTGCGCAGGGTTTTGTGTTCAACCTGCAGAAACCGCCGTTTCAGGATCGCCGCGTGCGCCAGGCAATCGCCATGCTCTGGGATTTCGAATGGACTAACCGGCAGATGATGCGCGGCATGTACCTGCGTCAGCACAGCTACTTCTCCCACAGCGCACTGGCGGCCCGCGAACTGCCGGACGCCGAAGAACTGAAAATCCTCGACCCCTGGCGCGGCAGGATTCCCGACGAGGTCTTCACTCAGGTGTTCCAGGCGCCGAAAACGGATGGCAGCGGCAACATTCGCGCCGAGCAATTACAGGCGCTGAAGTTGCTCGAAGAGGCTGGCTGGAAACCGCGCGGCGATCAGTTGGTGAACGCCAATGGCGAGCCACTGCACTTCACCTTTCTCAATGGCCAGAAGGGTTTCGAACGGCTATTGCTGCCGTTCAAGCGCAACCTCGCACAGATCGGCATCGGCTTCGATATTCGCCAGGTCGACACCGCGCAATACACCAACCGCGTGCGCAATCGCGACTACGACATGATCGTCGCCGGTTACCCGGTGAGCCAGGCACCGGGGCGCGAGCTGTTCAATTACTTCGGTTCCGATGGCGCCGATGATCCCGGCTCGAACAATTACATGGTACTGCGCGATCCGGCCGTCGATGCACTGCTCGAAGGGCTGGTGCAGGCCGACAATCGCGAGAGTCTGCTGCGTCACGCGCACGCCCTGGATCGCGTGCTGCAGTGGGGTTACTACTGGGTTCCGAATTATTACCCGCCGGGGATTTCCACGGTGTGGTGGAACCGCTTCGGCCGTCCGGCCATTGCGCCACTGTACGACGCCGGCCTCGATACTTGGTGGGAAATCAGCCCGACCGCACTGACTTCGACTCAGATGCAAAAGGAGTACAGCCATGTGGGGTTATAGCCTGCGGCGTCTGCTGTTGATCGTGCCGACCTTGTTGGCGATTCTGCTGGTCAACTTCGTCATCGTCCAGGCCGCGCCCGGTGGCCCGGTAGAGCAGGCCATCGCGCGCTTGCAAGGCGTTGGCGTCGGCGCGGCCGTGGGCTCCAGCCATGTCGAAACGGTGGGTGGTGAATCCCGCGCGACACGAGGGCTGGACCCGAAACTGGTGGCCGACATCGAGCGTCAGTACGGCTTCGACAAACCCGCCAGCGAGCGCTTGTGGCTGATGCTCAAAAGCTATGCACAACTGGATTTCGGTCAGAGTTTCTTTCGCGGTGCCAGCGTCACTGAACTGATCTGGCAGAAGCTGCCGGTCACCTTGTCGCTGGGCCTGTGGGCGACACTGATCACCTATCTGGTGTCGATACCGCTGGGTATTCGCAAAGCGGTGCACAACGGCTCGGCGTTCGATGTCTGGAGCAGCGTGGCGATCATCGTCGGTTATGCGTTGCCGGGATTTCTGTTCGCGCTGCTGCTGATCGTGGTGTTTGCCGGCGGCACGGCGCTGGACTGGTTTCCGGTGCGCGGGCTGGTGTCCGAGAATTTCGCCGAGCTGACCCCGTGGGGCAAGGTCGCCGACTATTTCTGGCACTTGGTCTTGCCGGTGACGGCGTTGGTGATCGGCGGTTTTGCCACCTTGACGATCCTCACCAAGAACAGCTTTCTCAACGAGATCTCGCGCCTGTACGTGGTGACCGCGCGCGCCAAAGGGCTGAGTCAACGGCAAGTGTTGTACGGCCATGTGTTTCGCAACGCGATGCTGCTGGTCGTCGCCGGTTTGCCGCAAGCGTTGGTGACGGTGTTCTTCGGCGGTTCGCTGTTGATCGAAGTGATCTTTTCCCTCGATGGCCTCGGTCGGCTCAGTTACGAAGCGGCGGTGGCGCGCGATTACCCGGTGGTGTTCGGTTCACTGTTCATCTTCACGTTGTTCGGCCTATTGATAAAACTGCTCGGCGACCTCTGTTACACGCTGGTCGACCCGCGAATCGACTTCACCGCGAGGGCTGCCTGATGCTGACCTTATCTCCAATCGGCCAGCGCCGCTGGGCGCGCTTCAAGGCGCATCGGCGTGGCTGGTGGTCGTTGTGGCTGTTTCTCGCGCTGTTCGGCCTGAGCCTCGGTGGTGAGCTGGTGGCCAATGACAAACCGCTGTTGGTGACGTATCAGGGCGACTGGTACTTCCCGGCGTTCAAGCGCTACACCGAGCAGGATTTCGGCGGCGAGCTGCCTTTTCAACCGGACTATCGCAGCGCGCAGGTGCGGCAATTGATCGAAGGGCAGGGCGGACGGATGTGGTTTGCGCCGATTCCGTTTGCGTTCGACACGGTCAATTACGACCTGACGGAGCCTGCGCCGAGTCCGCCCAGTGGCGCCAACTGGCTGGGCACCGATGATCAGGCGCGGGACGTGCTGGCGCGGGTGATTTTCGGCACACGCGTATCGCTGCTGTTTGCCCTGGCGCTGACGGCGGCGAGTGCGCTGATCGGTATCGCCGCCGGGGCATTGCAGGGCTACTACGGCGGCTGGGTCGACCTGATCGGTCAGCGCGTGCTGGAGGTGTGGTCGGGGCTGCCGGTGTTGTACCTGCTGATCATTCTGTCCGGGTTTGTCGAGCCGAATTTCTGGTGGCTGCTGGGGATCATGGCGCTGTTTTCCTGGCTGAGTCTGGTTGACGTCGTCCGCGCGGAATTCTTGCGCAGTCGTGGCCTGGAATATGTGAAAGCCGCACGGGCATTGGGCGTTGGCGATGCGCAAGTGATCGTCCGGCACATTCTGCCCAATGCCATGAGCGCAACACTGACTTATCTGCCGTTCATCCTCACCGGGGCGATCGCGACCTTGTCGGCGCTGGATTTTCTCGGTTTCGGCATGCCGGCCGGCAGTGCTTCGCTAGGCGAGTTGATCGGCCAGGGCAAAAGTAATCTGCAAGCGCCGTGGCTCGGTCTGACCGCGTTCTTTGCCTTGGCGCTGATCCTTTCATTGCTGGTATTCATCGGCGAGGCCTGCCGCGATGCGTTTGATCCGAGGACTTGATATGCCTGAACATCTGATCGAAATACGCGACCTGCGCGTCGCTTTCAATGGCCAGCCAGTGGTGCACGGCATCGACCTCGATATCCGCCCCGGCGAGTGTCTGGCGCTGGTCGGGGAGTCCGGCTCGGGCAAATCGGTGACGGCCCATAGCATTCTGCAATTGCTTGACCCGGCCATCACGCAGATTGACGGCAGCATCCGTTATGCCGGCGAGGAGTTGCTTGGCGCGCATGAGCGCTACTTGCGGCAATTGCGTGGCAACCGCATCGCGATGATTTTTCAGGAGCCGATGAGTTCACTGAACCCTTTGCACACGATTGAGCGGCAACTGGGCGAAAGCCTTGCGCTGCACAAGGGGCTGGCCGGGGCGGCGGCGCGTCAGCGCATTGTGCAGTTGCTCGAACTGGTGGGCATTCAACGCCCGCGCGAACGGCTCAAGGCCTATCCGCATCAACTCTCGGGCGGTCAGCGCCAACGGGTGATGATTGCCATGGCGCTCGCCTGCGAGCCGCAGTTGCTGATCGCCGACGAGCCGACCACGGCGCTGGACGTGACCGTGCAACGCAAGATTTTGTTGCTGCTCAAAGAACTGCAGGAGCGGCTGGGCATGGCGCTGTTGATCATCAGTCATGATCTGAACCTGGTGCGCAATATCGCTCAGCGCGTGGCAGTCATGCGTGGCGGATTGATCGTCGAGCAGGCGCCCTGTGACCAGTTGTTCAGCGCGCCGCAGCATCCTTACAGCATTGAGTTGCTCAACGCCGAGCCCGGTGGTGAGGCGTTGTGCCGGGAGCCCGCTGAGAATTTGCTGGAGGTGCGTGACCTTCATGTGCGCTTTCGTTTGGGCGGCGGTTGGTTGCGCGCGAAGTCCTGGTTGCATGCGGTCAATGGTATTGATTTGAATCTTCAGCGCGGCAAAACCCTGGGGATTGTTGGCGAGTCTGGTTCAGGCAAGTCGACATTGGGCCAGGCCATTCTGCGTTTGCTGGATGCCCAGGGCAGCATTTGCTTTCAGGGCGAGGCGCTGGAGCACTTGAGCGGCAAGCAACTCAGGCCGCTGCGCAAACGCCTGCAAGTGGTGTTTCAGGATCCGTTCGGCAGCCTCAGTCCGCGCCTGTGCGTGGAGCAGATCATTGCTGAAGGTTTACAGGTGCACAGCGATTTGAACGCCGGCGAGCGTGAGAGGGCGGTGATCGATGTGCTGCGTGAAGTCGGCCTCGATCCGGCCACCCGCCATCGCTATCCCCACGAGTTCTCCGGTGGTCAGCGGCAACGCATCGCCATTGCCCGGGCGCTGGTGCTCAAGCCCGACTTGATCCTGCTGGATGAACCGACGTCGGCACTGGATCGCACGGTGCAAAAGCAGATCGTGGCTTTGTTGCGGCGTTTGCAGCAAGAACATGGCCTGACTTACCTGTTCATCAGCCACGATCTGGCGGTGGTGCGAGCGCTGGCGCATGACCTGATCGTGATGAAGGAGGGCCAGGTGGTGGAGCGTGGTCAGACGGATCAACTGTTTGCGGGGGCGCGGCATCCTTATACGCAGGAGCTATTGGCGGCATCGTTTGCCACAGCGGTTTTGCCTGTGACACATACCGACAGACTTTTATCCGTCGTGTAGATCCGGTACATTCCGCGTCCTGGCCAATACAAGGAAGTAGATGATGGCAAAACCTGCCGCTCGACTCAGTGATCTCAATGCCTGCCCGGTGACCGGTCACGGTACCAATGCAAGCAACAGCGGTTCACCCGACGTGAACATCAACGGCATGCCCGTGCTGCGTGTTGGCGATACCACGGCTTGCGGCGACTCGGTCACCGAAGGCATCGGCAACATCCTGATCAATGGCAAACCCATTGCCTTTCTTGGCAGCGCCACCGCGCATGGCGGTGTGATCATCACCGGCTCCGGTGACGTCTTCGTCGGCACTGCCGTCGGCTCTGCGCCATTTACCCCGATCATCACCGTGCCCAAGCACAGCGAACGTTTCCAACTGGTGGACGAAACCACCGGCGAAGCCATTCCCGACATGCTCTTTTGCATCGAAACCGGTGACGGCCAGCGCCTCGTCGGCCATACCGACAACCATGGTAACGCCGCGCGGGTATTCACCGCCGATCCCACCTCCATTGTCGTGCAATGGGGCAAGGAAGCCGCCGCTCATCTGGATGCACTGGGCATCGCTTACTAAGGAAGGTTCAACGTGGCGACACCGGAAAAGAAACAGGGCGAGACCAGCGATCAACACGCGACGACGCAGGTGAAGGGCACACTGGCGCAGGACTATGTGACAGTCGTGGGCGCCTCTTACCTCGGCTTTATCGCCAACATGCGTGGTCAGCGCGGCAACATGATGAACTTCATAAATCAGGGAATTCGTCAGATCAGAAGTTATCCGCCGTCCACGCCGAGTTACTCGATTCAAAGGGCATTTCTGATCTTCAAGGATGAGTACGACCCGAAGCTGTTGGCGGAGGTCAAAAAAATCGTGACCGAGCGTTACGGTGCCGAGTATCGCGAGTACGACTCCATTTCACAGTTGGTTGATTTCGTCGCCACGCGAAAGCGCAGGGGTCGAGAAATCAAGCAAATGGATTTCTTTTCTCATGGTGTGGTGGGGAGTATCGAATTGGGATACGAACTGGATAAGCGCGACAGTTACCGACTGCGCGATGCCCAGGCTCGCATGTTTACTCCTGATGCGTTCGCCTATGGCGCGAAGATTTACTCGTATGCCTGCCGTACCGGATTGGGTATCAACGCAAACCTGAAAGTGGCGGAAAATGAAGACCCGCACTTTGAACTCAGTCTTGCCCAAATCATGGCTGACGCGACGGGCGCAACCGTGTGGGCGTTTCCGCGGCGAAGTTTGTACGATCAGACCTATGGCACCGATGAAGATCGCGCGGCGGTGGATAAGGCGCCGGCCAAACAGGAAGCCGACAAGGCTGCGAGCCGTGCTTACCGCAAAAGTCTCAGTGATTACCAGCGTCGGCTGACGGCCCATCGCGCCGCCAGCAAAAATCCTGACGCTCAGTTGCCGAATGAGAGTCCACCTGTCCAGCCCACCAAAACGTTGAGCGAGAAAGATGCCGCGCTATTGAAACAGGCTCAAGGCAGAGAGCACTACAACGATACACTGGGTTATCCCCTGGACGCTGAAGGTGCTGTCCATGGTGTGCGATCGGGTAATACGCCGGACGGCGTTCCGAAAAAATTGTGCGAATACAAGCCAGCCAAATGACGCTAACCCTTAAAAAAACCACAGTTTGTGCGGCTGGCCTATTGGCCATCGCGGTTTTGCTGGGTCTATATCTTGTTGGCAAGGAAGACGACATGTCCTCGAAAGTAATGATGTATTACGGCATCTGGAGTCCAGACGACAATCGTTTCGACGCCACTCGCTGGTTCAGCAGCGGAATGTACAAAAGGCGCCTGATGGGCACTCCGGCCGAAGCCAGTACAGAAACCATGTTGCGCAGTAAACCTCTGCCCATTGTCGCGAACATGAATGATGACCTGGTCGCTATCGCTGGCGTGGCGCTTGAGTATGATTTTCCCGAGGTCAATACCGACTCCCTGATCAATGATCCGCCGATTCTGACAGGACGCGTCAAGTACTGGGCCAGCAAGTTCGACAAGCCGGACAAGCCGGTTGATCTCTATAACCTGTTCTTGAATTTGGGGCAGGAGCGGTTTGTCATCACCTTCAGTCGAGACGCGCAGACCGGTGAACTGATAGACAAAAACAGTGCAAGGCGGGTGTCTGCGGATCAAGAAGCCGATGCGCAATATGTTCAGATCTTCAAGGAGCTGGACGCCGCCGGCAACCCTTAACCCAGAAACGACAAATCCCGCCATCAAGGCGGGATTTGTTTTTCAAGCGGACCGCAGTCTTACGACGGGAACAGCTCGGACAGTTTCATCGACAGCATCATGTCGCCTTCAACGCGCAGCTTGCCGCCCATGAAAGCCTGCATGCCGTCGGTTTCGCCGCTGACGATACCTTTCAGGGTTTCGCTGTCCAGCACCAGTGTGCAGTTGGCGTCCGGGTTTTCACCTTCCTGGATATCGCAGGTGCCATCTTTGACGATCAGCGAGTACTGCTTGTCTTCGTCGGTGATGTTGAAACCGAAGACCAGATCCAGACCGGCAGCAGCGGCTGGGTTGAACTTGGCTTGCATTGCTTTTACGGCATCGGCTACGGAGGTCATGGTTCGATCCTTTCTTGGATAGTAGGCGCTGGTTGATTACAGCAAGGTTCACAGCTAACCGGACTCAACGAAAAGTGATGAGTTCCGGAGCCTTCAACAGCTGCAGATGTGCATGACTGTTAAAGGAGGCCAAAGCCACCTCGCGACCGCGGAACTTCAGCTGGTTGAGCGAGGTGTTGACGATTTGCCAGTTCAATTCAAAGGCCTGTCTGGCAGGCATCTGCGTAATGAGGTGGAGCAGGGCGGTGATGGTGCCGCCAGAGGTAAAGACTGCGATCTTCTGGTTTTTTTCAGCCTGTTCAAGGATTCGATGCAAGCCGGCCTGGACCCGTTCAACGAAGCCCAGCCAGCTTTCCAGCCCTGGCGTGTCGTAAGTGCCGGCCAGCCAGCGCTCGATGATCAGGGCGAAAATACGCTGGAACTCGGCACGGTTCTGTGCGGCGTTGCGCAGGATGTCGAGGGCTTCCGGTTCGTCTTCCAGCATCGCCGGGAGCAGGGCGCGGATCACCGCGTCGGCATCGAATTCATTGAATGCGGAATCAGTCTCCAGCGTCGGCACTTTCAGGCCTTTGGCGCTGAACTGCTCAAGTGCGCTGGTGGCTGTGTGCTGCTGACGACGCAAGTCGCCGGCAATGCAGCGATCGAAGCTGAGCCCCAGTTCAGCCAGGTGCTGACCGAGGATTTCTGCCTGGCGCACACCGGTCGGCGACAGGACGTCATAGTCGTCTGCACCAAAAGAGGCCTGGCCATGTCGAATCAAGTAGATGCTGCCCACGTCCGCGTCATCCCGGTACGTTGAAGGTTGTGGCGAGGTTATGAGGATGATGGGTAGCTGTCAATGAAAAAACATACGCTTGTTTGAAATGCCCGTTACAGGCGTGTTGCCAGAGGTTTCACGGCTGGCCGGCGAGCCGGCGCATGGGTATGCTGACGTCATCCCGCGTGTGTTGCACATCCGCGCATTGTTTTAAGGAGTCTCTGTGGAGTTTTTGACTGAATACGCCAGCTTCCTGGCAAAGACCGTGACCCTGGTGATCGCCATTCTAGTGGTGCTCGCCAGTTTTGCCGCGTTGCGCAGCAAGGGCCGGCGCAAATCGGCCGGTCAGTTGCAGGTCAGCAAGCTCAATGATTTTTACAAAGGCCTGCGCGAGCGTCTGGAGCAGACGCTGCTCGACAAAGACCAGCTCAAGGCTTTGCGCAAGGGGCAGGCCAAGACCGAAAAAACCGAGAAGAAACAGAAGAACAAACCCGATGCCAAAGCACGGGTATTCGTGCTGGATTTCGACGGCGACATCAAAGCCTCGGCCACCGAAAGCCTGCGCCATGAAATCACAGCACTGTTGACTCTCGCGACGCCGAAAGACGAAGTTGTCCTGCGTCTGGAAAGTGGCGGCGGCATGGTTCACAGCTATGGCCTGGCGTCCTCGCAACTGGCGCGGATCCGTGAAGCCGGTGTGCCATTGACCGTGTGCATCGACAAAGTTGCAGCCAGCGGCGGCTATATGATGGCGTGCATCGGTGAGAAGATCATCAGCGCCCCGTTCGCGATTCTCGGCTCGATCGGCGTGGTCGCGCAGCTGCCCAACGTCAACCGCCTGCTGAAAAAGCACGACATCGATTTCGAAGTGCTGACCGCCGGCGAATACAAGCGCACCCTGACCGTGTTTGGCGAAAACACCGAAAAGGGCCGGGAGAAATTCCAGGAAGACCTCGACATCACCCATCAACTGTTCAAGAACTTCGTATCGCGCTATCGCCCACAACTGGCGATCGACGAAGTGGCCACCGGTGAAGTCTGGCTCGGTATCGCGGCGCTCGACAAACAACTGGTCGACGAACTGAAAACCAGTGACGAGTACCTGGCGGAGCGCGCGAAGAAGTCCGAGGTCTACCACCTGCACTACGCCGAGCGCAAAAGCCTCCAAGAGCGCATCGGCATGGCCGCCAGCGGTTCGGTGGATCGCGTGCTGTTGAGTTGGTGGAGCCGCTTGACCCAACAACGCTTCTGGTAACGCTCGAAATCAAAAGATCGCCAGCCCTACAGATATCCCCATGTAGGAGCTGCCGAAGGCTGCGATCTTTTGATCTTAACCCCCCCCTCTAAGCGAATTTTCCTCGCCCATCGCGGAAACGTCCTGCATTTTTCTCGCCGCGCATCCTCTAGGTTAATGACTCCTGTAGCGATGCAAAGGATTGCAGAGAATGATGGAGAACGCAGAAACCCGCCGAAACAGGCATCAACAGTGGGCCCTCGAACTGGAAGCCGCGTTGCCGCACAGCGCCACCCGGTTCACCAGCAACCTGATTGAAAGCCGCTGGGGTGCCGATATCGCGCCGATGACGTCGCAACTGGCGTATCTGCAATACGATTTTCGTGGTTATCCCGCGCTTGAAGGGATTCATCAGGGACGCCTCAAGAGAACCGAAAGTCTGCTTCACGCGGCCATGAGCAATCAGCAGACGGTCGGCGCCGGGCGTTTCGGTGAAACAGTATTTGGTCTGTACACCCCGCCTCCAGTGGGGCCGCGCATCAATATCGCCGACATCGATGAATCGGCGTTTCCCGGGGGCGGGCATGCGGACTATGAGGGCATCTACCAACAAACCATTCCACAGCGTTACGAACCGCAAACGCAGCTCGCATTGCAGCCACACGCCTTCAAACGCTGGGTATGGACACTGGAACTCAAAAATCAATACAGCGCCTACGTCAAACAGGCCTGGCCGGCCGACGCCGACATTGAGACAGGCAACGATTTTCCTCTGAAAACCACAGTAAAGTTCGCCTATGTCTTGGCTGCTTACCTGCAACATCAAGAACAAACGCTGTCTGGCGATGGGCTGAAACTGGCATTGCGCGGAGCAGGGCTGGATCCGCAACAATCCTGGGAATCACTCACCCTTGAGCATTTGCAAGGGCGCTTTATCGAGCCAAAGGACATCCAGTTCAGCCGCTTGCGCATCTATCGTTATGTCGCGACCGACATCTGGTGTTTCTCTCAACAGGGCCTCGGTCGAAGGTTGCTCTATGTCCCCGGCAACTCGTCGCCCTTTCAGGAGTTCGCCGATGTTCAAGCGATGCGCCACTGGCTGACCGAGGTGGGGCGCAATTTCGACATGAGCAGCGCCCTGGCCGCGCACTTCATGGAGGATGATCGCGTTGACGGCGTTCTGCACGCCGGTGTGCTTACGGCCCTGCAAGGCATGGCGATATACCCGCGGCAACATCACCTGACCCCCTCCGCCGGTTTCTTCAACAACGATGGTTACTGGAAGCCGGCCGACTACGCCAATCTGGACAAGGTCGCTGAGGGCACTGATCCATTTGCGCAGATGGTGAGGGCGATGAAACAAGCGGCGCTCGCCAGCATTGCCACGATCCATGATGACGCCGAGGTCAATCGTCAGCAATTGAACGCAGTGGTCGAGCCGCTGGTGCAGTGGCTCAACCGATACGGGCCGTTGGCGCTATTGATTCCCGGCGGCGAAGGCTTGCTGGCATTGGCCGGTCTGATTGATGCCGGTTACGGGCTCGCCGAGACGGTCAACGCGACAAACACAACCGAACGTTCGCAGGGCATTACTCGAACCGTGTTCGGTGTATTGAACGCGCTACCGGTGCTGGCAGGGCAATTGATCGCTCACGCAGAACCCGCCATCGTAAAAAGCCTGCAAGAGGAGTCAGTTGCCGCGCGCCAGGCTGCGGAGCATTCTGCCGGGGTGGCCGAGCCCGGCGTAGCACTGTCGGTCGAAGAGCAAATTGCCTTGATGCAGGGTATCGGGCCAAGCATCGAGCGGTTCAGCAATCATGTCTTGCTGCAGATTCGCCATGTCAGTGGCGTGAGCGATGACGCTCTGCGCCTGATGCAGACTGACGGCCGAGTGCTCACGCCAATTTTGCAGGACACCATCAGCCGTTTCGCCATTGATCAGGATCTGCAAGAGGCCATCGATGCGCTCCCTGAATACTCGGCGCAGGCTCAACAACTGCAACGCACCCGAGCCGAAACCTTCCATCAGCGTCATGAAGCCCTGCAACAATCTGATAATTCCTGGGTCAGGCTGTTTCGCCAGCAATATCCGCAACTCCCCACGAGCGCGGTGGAGCAAATGCTTGACCGCTCAGGCGTGGACATCGCTGCGCCGCATACCCTCGCCGACAGCAAGCGTGTTTTCAGCCGGTTGGCTGATAAGGCGCAACAGTACGAACAACACTTTCGGGTCTGTCGAGCCTTTGAAGGGCTCTATCTGAAGTCGTCGATTAGTGCAGACAGCGATGTTCTGGTTCTGCATACCCTCGAGCGTTTGCCCGGCTGGTCGTCATCAACACGAATCGAAGTACTTGAGGGCGGCGCAGGTTCGAGGGTGATCGACAGTATTGGCATACCCTCCGCAGGCGTTAAAACGCAACTGGCCAAAACGTCCGGGATGGCGTTTGAGCAGCGCCTGCTCAATGTTCTGACAATTGAACAGCGCTCGGCGCTGGGGTTGCGCCTCGATCATGAACTGGCTGACCTTCGGGCGAAAATCCGATTGCACGCTTTAACACAACCCGAGCTGATGCTCGGACTGCGTCGGATGGATACGGGGGCTCACTTTCATTTCGCCGGGTTACGCGGCGGCGGTTTTCCCGCTACGGCCCACGACGCAGACTTTTCCAGGCAGGTGATGAGGCTCCAGGTCAAAGAAATTTACCCGGCTGTTTCCGATGCTCAAGCCGACGATTTTTTGCGTGCGCTCGGCTCGGGGGCGCAGGTTGAACTGGATAGGCTAAGACTGCAAACGGCACAGTTGCGCAACGACATCACCGAGTGGATCGAAGACATCCACACGGACATCCATGACATGGATGTCGAATTACTGCCGGACAGCGAAGGCCTCGCACGGGGCATGAGTGCTGTCGAAATCGAAGAAGAAAACGATGCCCGCCTCGAAGTCCGGATGGACAGGGAGCGCGAAATTCGTTACGAGCTGGCCGAAGAGTTGATTGCCATTTGGCAAAAACGCAGTGGGCCTGAGAGCCGAGTGTATGAGGATGGCCGGTTTATCGGTTTTCACCTGGACATGGATTTCGATCCCATGCACAGCTTGCCGCAACTCAACGTCAAGTTTCGCGACGTCATTTCGCTATCGATGCCTGATTTTCAAGTGACCCAGCGCGGCAGTATCAATGGCTTTCTCGAATGCTTCCCGAACCTGCGCTGGTTGGGCATGAGGGGCGTCGATTTACGTCTTTTCAATGAACTGGCCCAGGAGGTTGGCAAATTGCCCCCCGCCATCGGCCAGATGAGCCAATTGGAGACGCTTGATCTGAGTTCAACCGGGTTGGTTTTAACGGATGAAACCGCCGGAAAAATCGCCGGGTTGAAGCGACTGCGTATCATCGACCTCAGTAGTAACCCGTTGGGCGTTGCGCCACTGCTGATGGGTATGCCTGAACTGCGCCAGCTCAAGCTGCGCGGCGCCGGCCTCACCGTGAGCCCTGTCGGCATTTTTGACTATCCCTACCTACGGCGTCTGGATCTGCGCGATAACCGACTGACCCGCATACCCGAAGCCGTGCGGCGACAGTCGGTGGCAGAGGGGAACGTGCTGCTGTCCGGCAATCCGCTGAGTGATCCCGACAGTTTGCGCTGGGTGGTGGAGCATCGTCAGCAAAGCGGCATCAATGTGTGGATGGGGATGCCGACACACACTGTGTTTCTTCCGGGGGCCTGGACGGCTGGATTATCGGCTGAGCGTGCGGAGCTGTTCAGCGCACGCTGGGAGCGGATAGCGGTCATGCCGGGGGGAGACCGACTCTTTGGCACACTTGGAGTGCTGACCCGTACAGCGGATTACATCGTTGATTATGTACCGTTGCAAAGTCGTGTCTGGCGGGTGTTTGAGGCCATGGATGCTTCCCCCGCACTGCGCCGGTACTTGTTTCAGGATGTGCAATGGCCAGCGCTGGACGGTCAGGATCCGTTTGCCAGTTTTACTCGGCTTGAAGAAACAATAGTCACTTACATTGAGTCACCGGTGAAAAAACCTAGGCTCGATGGAGGGGAGCGATCATGAATACGCCTACTGCAATGACGCCCGAAGTGCTTTTGCGCGAATGGCGGCGACTGCAACAGCGTCAATTTTCAACGCAAAAAAAATCTGAAACCGGATCAGCTCCGGTTTCAGATTCGGGTGTTGCGGCTAACGCGGGTTAGCGACGACGGAACAGCGGCAGCGGCTCGTCGGTGGCAGCCTGGTAAGTCACCGAGAAGTCCTTGAGACCTTCAAGGGCTTCGTACGGGTCTTTATCAGGGCGCACGGCAAAGGCGTCGAAACCGCAGCGGTGCATATAGAACAGCTGGTCGCGCAGCACGTCGCCAATCGCCCGCAGTTCGCCTTTGAACCCATAACGGTCGCGCAGCAAACGGGCGTTGGAGTAATTGCGGCCGTCGGTGAATGCGGGGAAGTTCAGGGCAATCACCTGGAACTCAGCCACGTCTTCACCGATTTCTTCAGCTTCTTCGTCGGCGTCCAGCCAGACACCCAGGCCACCGTCGCGAGCCTTGAGCATGCGGCTGTGTTCACGCCACAGTTGCAACGGCACGATCAGATCGTCGCAGTTGCTGATCTCGTCGATGTTGAAATCCTTGGGCAGCAAGTGCCAGGTTTCGTCGACGACCTCGTTGTTCTTAATGATTCGCTGCATAGACGCGTTCCTTGAAGAGGTCGATGCCAATACGCTGATAGGTGTCAATGAAGCGCTCGTCTTCGGTACGTTGTTCAACGTACACGTCGATCAGCTTCGAAATCACGTCAGGCATGACTTCCTGAGCGAAGGACGGGCCGAGGATCTTGCCCAGGCTCGCGTCACGGCTGGCGCTGCCGCCGAGGGAGACCTGATAGAACTCTTCGCCTTTCTTGTCCACCCCGAGGATGCCGATGTGGCCGACGTGGTGGTGACCACAGGCGTTCATGCAACCAGAGATGTTCAGATCCAGCTCACCGATGTCGAACAGGTAATCCAGGTCGTCAAAACGGCGCTGGATCGATTCGGCGATCGGGATCGACTTGGCGTTGGCCAGCGAGCAGAAATCACCGCCAGGGCAGCAGATGATGTCGGTCAGCAGGCCGATGTTCGGCGTGGCGAAACCGCCTTCACGCAGTTCGCCCCACAGGGTGAACAACTGGCTTTGCTCGACGTCGGCGAGAATGATGTTCTGTTCGTGCGAGGTGCGCAGTTGCCCGAAGCTGTAGCGGTCGGCCAGATCGGCGACGGCGTCCAGCTGCTTGTCGGTGATGTCGCCCGGGGCAACGCCGGTCGGTTTCAGCGACAGGGTCACAGCCACATAACCCGGCTTCTTGTGCGCCAAGGTATTGCGAGTGCGCCAGCGGGCGAAACCCGGATGCTCTTTGTCGAGATCGGCCAGTTGCGCGGTCTGGTTGTCCAGCGCCTTGTAGTCCGGGTCGACGAAGTGCTTGGCCACACGCTGCAGTTCGGCTTCGGTCAGTGTGGTCTGGCCACCGCGAAGGTGTTCCATTTCCGCATCGACTTTCTGTGCGAACACTTCAGGCGTGAGCGCTTTGACAAGGATCTTGATCCGCGCCTTGTATTTGTTGTCGCGACGGCCGTAGCGGTTGTACACCCGCAAAATGGCGTCTAGGTAGCTCAACAGATCCTGCCACGGCAGGAATTCATTGATGAATGCACCCACTACCGGCGTCCGGCCGAGGCCACCGCCGACCAACACACGGAAACCCAATTCGCCAGCGGCGTTGTGCACCGGCTCAAGGCCAATGTCGTGGACTTCGATGGCGGCGCGGTCAGCGGTCGAACCGTTGACGGCGATTTTGAATTTGCGCGGCAGGTAGGCGAATTCCGGGTGGAACGTCGTCCACTGACGGACGATCTCGCACCATGGGCGCGGGTCGATCACTTCGTCGGCGGCGACACCGGCGAACTGGTCGGTGGTGACGTTGCGCAGGCAGTTGCCGCTGGTCTGGATCGCGTGCATCTGCACGGTGGCCAGTTCAGCGAGGATGTCCGGGATGTCTTCCACCGCCGGCCAGTTGAACTGCACGTTCTGCCGCGTACTGATGTGGGCGTAGCCCTTGTCGTAGTCGCGGGCAATCTTGGCCATCATGCGCATCTGACGCGAGGTCAGTTGGCCGTAAGGCACCGCCACACGCAACATCGGCGCAAAACGCTGGATGTAGAGGCCATTTTGCAGGCGCAGGGGGCGGAATTCTTCTTCGCTCAGCTCACCTGCCAGATAGCGTCGGGTCTGATCACGGAACTGCTTGACGCGGTCCTCGATGATCCGCTGATCGTACTCGTCATATACGTACATATAAGTCCTGTTCTCAGGCTTGGGCCACTCGGAAAACGCTGCGTTTTCGCTTGCTGGAGTCCGAATTGTGCCTCTGCAATTCTGCGCGCACGGCCGCGCACTCCCTAACGGAGCCGGGGCAATATACCCGTTTGCAGTTATGCGCAAAAGTGATGTTTGAGTATATGTAAAGAACCAAATGGCCTAACGAGAATGGCTGTCAACTAATCCACATTTGTCGTGCGGACAATCATCGTCTTAACTGTGGTCGAGTCTTTCTGCAATCACCGATAAAACCGACAAGAGGCGATGCAATGAGCAATCCGACCAAGGCAAGAAAAAGCGATAGCAGTGTCGATGCGTGGGCCATTCTGTTCCTGATCATTTTGGTCGTAGGGACGGCGGTATTCTGGGTCAGTCATCAGTAAACGACCCATCCGGGCCCGCTTCCGACAGATTGTCGGACAAAAAACGGGATCAGGCATCAATAGCCGGTGGTTCGATGGCTATAATGCGCGGCCATTTTTACCTGGGCCCGGATGACTCATGTTCAAGCTTTTGCACCTCAGTCTGCTGCTGTTCAGCGCGGCTTTTGCTACCGCTGCGCGAGCGGAGTCGGTGCTGTTTCTCAGTCCAGGCTCGACCGAGGAAGCGTTCTGGGTCAGCTATTCGCAATTCATGCAGGCGGCTGCGCGTGACCTTGGCATTGACCTGCAGATTGTCTATTCGCAACGTCAACCTGAACGGACCCTGGCCCAGGCTCGTGTGGCACTGCAGGGGGCGAGGCGGCCCGACTACCTGATTTTCGTCAACGAACAATATGTCGCGCCGCAGATCCTGCGTCTGGCGCAGGACAGTGGGGTCAAACTGTTCATGGTCAACGCCGCGTTGACGGTCGATCAAGAGGCATTGATCGGCAAACGCAGTGACCGGATCGGCAGCCTGGTACCCAATGACGAGCAGGGCGGCTACCTGATGATGAAGGAGCTGATTCGTTTGCATCGGCCCGTGGCTGGCAATGAGTCGATTGAAGTACTGGCCTTCTCCGGCCTGAAGATCACCCCGTCGGCGCAACTGCGTGAACACGGCATGCAGCGGGCCCTGGCCGAGCATCCACAGGTGCGTTTGCGGCAACTGGTCTACAGCGGCTGGACGCAGGAGCGCGCCTATGAACAGGCCAAGCAACTGTTTGGCCGATATCCGAATGTTTCGCTGGTGTGGTCGGCCAATGATGAAATGGCCTTCGGGGCGATGCGCGCGTTTGCCGAGACCGGCAAGGTGCCCGGCAAAGACGCCTTGTTCAGTGCGGTCAATACGTCACCGGCGGCGTTGCAGGCATTGGTTGACGGCCGCCTCAGCGCATTGGTCGGCGGGCATTTCACGCTCGGTGGTTGGGCATTGGTCGAGTTGCACGACGTCGAGCAAGGCGTGGATCTGAATCGCTACGGCGGCCGTGATCGACAGATCCCCTTGCTGCAACTGATCGACAGCGCCCACGCGCGAAAACTGCTTGCCATGGGTGAATCGCCGAACTACGGGGTGAATTTTCGCAAACTCTCGGCAAAGGATCGGCCGGCGTCCTATCGCTACCCGTTCAATCTGCAAACCCTGATGCGCTGAACGCCATCAGACACCGGCGAAATGCAGCACCAGTTTGACGATGGCAAACAGCGTCAGGGCGAACACTGCCGTGAACAAAATACCCAGCACCACGAAATGGCTGGGCTTGCCGTGGGTGAAATCCCTTGCCCGGTTCTTGCCACTTTGCACCCCGAACGCCGCTGCCATGACGCTGTGCAGCATCTGCCAGAAGGTCGGCGGTTTATTGTCGACTGGATCGTCCATAAATCCCTCGTCATCACAGTGTGAAATCCAAGCATAGACAATTAAATGCCTGCGGGTCGCTGACAAAAGTGACGGCATATATATATGTACCGCCATCGCCAACGCCGCCGGTGATTGACTGACGCCTCATTCACAAGCCGTCAGGATTTCACATGCGAGCACTCATACCGGGCCGGGAGGAGGGCCTGTACAAGCATTTCGTCAAACAGAAACTGCACAAGCGGCTGCGTCATTTCAGCCCCGAAAACATCCGGCAACTAGATCGGGCCAGAACCCCCGGAGGTCTGCCCGAAGGGGCGCTGCCCGAGTGGTTCGAAGTGCTGAGCGAGGTGCAACGGCAAATCGTGCGCGACAGTCAGCAACGCAGCCGCGAGTCCAGTCAGAATCTGGCGAAAACCCTCAAAGGGCTCAAGGGTGTCGTCGAATTTGCACAACCCTTGCTTGAAGACGCGCTGCTTGAAAAGTTTGGCATCAAGGTCGATACGGCCAACACCTGGCTTTACACCGAGCTTTACCGCAACAGGCTCATCACCGATGAAAACCTGCTGCAATTGGCGTTACGAAATTTTGCCGACGAGCAGCCCTTCGCTGAAACAGACATCATCGCGGAACAGGGGGAGAGGGCGCCCATCGTTGATGAAAACCAAGGACTTTATGGCTGGTATTACCCCAAATTCGGCCACTCCCAGTGCTACAGAATCAAGAAGCTGGCGATCAAGCCCGGCGACTTTGCGCTGTTATGCCGTGAGCTGGATATCGGCAAGCACTATCAGCAGCACTTGGCGGCAATATTTGATGCGGCCGACACCGCTGCAACGGTCAAGGCACAGACCATTGAAGCGTGGAAAGACAGCCTGAGGGCCCATGCGCACATTGCTCGCCTGAAGTCGCTGCTGAGCCCGACCGCCTATCTGGCGGTGCTCGGCGTACTTAACGAAGAGCCGGCGACGACGCTGGATGGCGAACCCGTTGTGTTCAGCCAGCTGCATGTACTGGGCTTGCCTGCGAGCGAGATGTTTGTGCTGGGGGCGAATCGACGCAAACAGAAAAAAATTGACCTGAGCTTGAGCAATCCCGGCACCAACCTGTTCAACGTGCTCGCGTACACGGACTCACGGATCATCGTCTGCATACCGGGTGACCCGGTGGCTCCGATCAAGGAATACGCGTCGCTCAAGGCATTCGAAAAGGATTTAGCGTCGCGCCTGCGGGACGACGCCTATCAGCGCGCGTTTTTACGTCTTATCCCGCATGGCGACGCTGGCAGGTTTCTTGGCAGCGTTCAGTCAGCGTTGCAGACGCTGAAATGGAATCCAGACGCACCGCACCGGGAACAAAAGCTGTTCGGGCATCTCGACGGAATTTATCAACGGGTTTATCGAGACGACCCGGTGCTGGATCTGGCGGAAAGTTTTTTTGACGAAAACTTGTTCGGCGAGTTGTACAGCCGCCACGAGGCGCGTCTTAAAGAGTCCTCCGCACAGTTGGCGGTGCCGACCGCCACGGTCGACCATGACGCCTGGTATGCGCGGTTGGCGCGCTATGCCGAATGGGGCTTGAACATATTGAACGTCGCAGCGTTTTTTATCCCGGGGCTGGGCGAAGTGATGATGGCCGTGATGGCCGTGCAGTTGACGCTGGACGTGTATCACGGCGTGGAAGCCTGGAGCGTTGGCGACCGTGATCAGGCATGGCGTTATCTCAGCGCTGTCGCAGCGAACCTGGCGTTTATGGCTGTTATCGGCGCGGCTGTCAGTAAAGCGCCGAAAATCCTCTCGGCGCCGTTGGTCGACGGCATGGTCAAGGTCAAACTGCCGTTTGGTGACGAGCAACTCTGGCGGCCGGGCCTGGCGCCGTACAAAAGCTCGGTTGTGCTGCCGTCCACGCTTGAACCCAATCGTCTTGGGCAATATGAAGTAGACGGTAGAACGTTCATTCGCGTGGACGGTGAAGTGTATGAGCAAACCTTTGACGCGACCCTCGGCCGCTGGCGCCTCAAACATCCGAGCAACCCGAATGCCTATCAGCCAGCGCTGCGCTCCAATGGCCACGGCGCCTGGCGTCACGATTTCGAACGCCCGCTGCAATGGGATCGTACGACGCTGCTCAGACGCATGGGCCACGCAACCGATGGGCTGGATACGGCAACATTGGAGAACATCGCGCGGATCAGTGGGGTCAACGACAGCATGCTGCGCAAAATGCACGTCGATCACCAATCCATGCCCTCGGTCTTGTCCGATGCCTTGCGCCTGTTTCACGAGGGCGTTCCCGCCGAAACGGCGCTAACGCCTGAAATCAAACAGCTGCAAAGCACCTTCCCGAGCCTGTCGAATGACGCTGCACAAGAGGTGTTGAATGCTGCCACCGCTCGGGAGCGCCGGTTTAACCGACGTAGCGGGCGGCTGCCGGTGAGTCTCCTGCTGAAGGCGCGCACTCGCGCCAGAGTCGGGCGAATGAACCGGGCGCTGGCCGGCATGCAACTGCCAGGCCTGGCGTCCTTCGACAGTCAGCGTCTGGCGTTGCAGGCGTTGGAGAAACAACCAGGCTGGCCGCGATCATTGCGTCTCGAAGTGCGCCAACACGACTGCACCGGCAAGGTGCTTGCGAGTATCGGCAGCGAGTCGGCCGAAGATGTCAAATACGTGGTCACTGACGGCGGTCAACATCATCAACCTGGGCAGTTCCAGGCCTTCGACAGCCAGGGCAATGCGTTAAACAGTGTGCCCCGCCAGGGCGACAACTTTTATCAATCGTTGATGCACGCCTTACCGGACAATGCGCGCATCAAGCTCGGCCTGCCAGATGTCTGGCAGAGCGCAGAGTTGCAGAAAACGCTGAGCCAATATGCTCTGGCGCATCGAGCGGAGATGCTCGAAACCTTATTCCCGAATGTTTCCAGCCGACGGTTCAAGTCGCCGTCACGTCTGGCGGACAATCGTACTGGCTACCTCTTGAGCGGCCGTGGTGCGGACGCGATGGTCAACCCCTCGTTGATCTCAAGGGTTCGCGACCTCTATCCGGACTTTTCGGATGACTCGGCGCAGATGATGATCAATCACCTGTTGCTGGGTGGAAGTACCGAGACGCAAATTGCGCATTTGCTCAACCTGCGCGCCATGGAGTACGAGACGCTTGCCATTGAACTTGATCAGTGGAGCGCCCAGGATGACGTGTCGTTGGCCCGTCAACAAACGGCGCAAATGGTCAAGGACGCCTGGCGGCTGCGGGGGCTGGTCGACGTCCCGGCCGGGATTCATCTGGAATGGGGTAACGCCGGTTTGTTGCCGGAGCTGACAGCGCATTTCCCTCACGTCAGCAGTCTGCAGTTAAGTGTCGACAGTTTGCTCAGTCAGAGCAGCGAATCGTTGATGCGGCAGTTTCCTAACGTCCGTTCACTTGAGCTTTACGTCTGGAGTCCCCTCCAGTCAGCACGGCTGGCCGAGAAACTCAAAACGCTCCCCGGCATTCGTGAATTGCTGCTGGGTGGCAATCTCGGCAACGAGTTCAGTGTGGCGGCGCAGTCGCTGGTCAATGTCATGCCGCAATTGGAGAGCCTGACGCTGCGCGGAATATCCAGCGAACTGGATGTCAGCCAATTGCCCCGGCTGCGGGCATTGAATGTGGCGGGTACCCTCGAACATTGGCCCAAAGGCATTCTGGAATTGCCCGGGCTTGAGCAAGTAAACCTTCGACAAGCCAACATAAAGGCGTTGCCTGCCGAGTTGTTTGCAGGTCACGAAAAACTGTGGCGAGGGCTGGATCTCAACTGGGCGCGGCTCGACGCTGAACAATTCGTCAAAGCTTATGAATACGTCCGAGACAATCCTGCGCATGTGTTGGACAGCGAGCAGATACTCGAACGCTACAGTCGGGATTCATTACAGATAGCGATGGATTGCGGCAGCGATCTTTCCTCCGCCGCGCTCAGGCAACTGAAGGCGCGAGGCCTGTCAGGCCGGGCACTGCTCGAGCACATTAATGCGGTGCGCCGGGATATGCAGGTATTGTCCGGGCAACTGACCGAATGGCAGGAACGCTCGCCCATCGTCAACGGCCGTGCTGTTGATCAGAACGCTCGGCGCAACACGGCCCGACTGATTCGTGAATCCTGGCAAGAGGGGTTGCGCCAACGCGTCGGCATAAGTGAGGAAGTACCTGTCAGTGCTGAACCTCAACCGGGATCTTCAAGCTCGCACACCTTGCCGGTTGTTGCGGCGGATAATGTATTCCTGCTGGACTTGTCGGGGGCGCCACTTGGTGACTTGCCTGATTTATCCGCGTTGACCGCCACGGATTTTTCCCATGTGCTGACACTCAAGTTGTCAGAAGTGGTGGCTCCGGTTGATGCCTTGAATCAATTTCTGCCGCACTTCAGCGAGGTTCGCACGCTGGATCTGAGCCGCAATCAGCTGTTCGATTTGCCCTCGACACTCAAGCAACTGGCAAAGCTGAAAGACCTGGGGCTGCAGCACAATTATCTGACCATCACGCCCTCGTTGCAGGGGCGTTTGAACGGACTGTCAGGGCTGGAAACCCTCGATTTGCGCTACAACCGTGTCGAGTCGCTGAACGTTACGATTTTACGAGCGCTGAAGCGCTTGCGCCTGGGCCACACCGCGCTTGCCGCTTGGCCCGAGGGCGTGCTTGAGTTGCCTGCGCTGACCCGGCTGGAGCTGAACAACAGCGCAGTCGTGAATGTACCCGAGGCCGTGTTCAGCGGGCACGACCAGCTCCAGGTCGATCTGGGAGGATGTCGACTGACGACCAAGGCCCGACACGATCTGCTGGCCAACAGTCATGAATTTGCGCCAATGGGCATTTCCAGAACTGACTTGCGTGAGGGTTTCACCCTGGGCGGCCCCGCCTATTTTCCGCCATTGGTCAGCCAGTTTCCGGAGCTGTTGTTGCCGCTGAGAGTGGAGTCTGCAGAGCAGTTGGCGAGAATGACGGCCAAGGCACGCCTGCAAAGGCTTGACCCGGATCTGCGCGACTCCGAGGCGTTGCAGGCGGTTGATGATCTGACACTGAGTCACGGAGCTGGAGCGTTGTTCGCCCGGATGGATGATTGGGACCAGCAGTTTCAGGCGTTGACCGAATCCCTGAATCAATGGATCACTCAGCCGCCGTTTCAGTTGAGGGAAATGAGTCTGCCGCTCTGGGTCAGCGCTGTGGAGCGGCGTAAAGCCGCCGATCAGATACTGGCGTGCTGGCGTCAGAATCTGCGGGGAGTACCTGCGGCGGAACGTGGCAGCGCCGTTTTCACCCTTGATCTGTCCGAGAATCCCTTAGGCGATTTGCCGACGCTGGCAGGGGATTTCTCTCATGTCGGCACGTTGAAACTGAACAAGGTTTTTATTAGCGAGCAGGGCCTGGACGGTTTTCTCGGGGCATTCCAAGGCATCCATACACTGGAGCTGAACGGCAATCTTCTGGCGAACCTGCCCGCGCCTGTTTATGCGATCCATGATCTCAAGCGCCTGTCGGCGTCGGTAAACCAATTGAGATCGACGCCGCAACTGACAACGCAACTTGCGACGTTGACTCAGTTGCAGTCGCTGAACCTGTCGCACAACTGGCTGGAATCGCTGGACGTCAGGCCACTCACCCAGCTTGAGGCACTCAATCTGCAAACCAATCGACTGGTAGCGTGGCCCGAAGGAGTGCTCGAACTGCCTTCGCTCACAACGCTGAATCTGCGAGACAACATGCTCGAAGCCGTGCCCCCGGCCTTGATGACTGAGCGCTACCGCCGATTGCGTGAAGGCGTGAATTTGTCGAGCAATGACAGCCTGAACGGGCAGAGCCTGATAATGCTGCGCAACGAGATTAATCCCGGTGAGACAATCATGGGCTGGTCTGCCGAGGAGCTCGACGAGGTACTGGACAGCGAGGACACTGAAAGCATTTTCGGCAGTGATACCTCGCCGCTCAGTGATGAAGAGGTGGATGTCGACCATGTCACCGGTGACGAGGCCCGCCGCCGCTGGATCGATCCAGCGTCAAATGACGCCCAAGAACTAACGCGAATCTGGGGCGATTTCGAGCAGCAGCCTGACAGTGCGGCGTTCTTCAATCTGCTCGACCGCATGGAGGGCACCAAGGACTTTTCGCTTGGGCGCACTGACCTCACTCGTCGTGTACATCGGGTGTTGAAAGCCGCTGACAGCGATGAAAGCTTGAGGCGCACGGTGTTTGCGATGGCGCAATCGGCGCAGACCTGTGGTGACGGGCGCATCCTGTTATTCAGCGACATTGAGGTGAAGGTCTTCGAGTTCGAAACCGTCAAATCCACGCCCCTGAATCAGCAGGACAGTGTGCTGTTCAAACTGGGCAGAAAGCTGTTTCGCCTCGGTCGAATTGAAAAAATCGCCAATCGCGACGTGTTGCAACGCCAGGCGCTAGGCGGCAGACCGGATCCAGCGGAAGTCCGGCTGGCTTATCGGATTGGTCTGGGTGACAGGCTGGAACTGCCAGGGCAGCCGAAAGACATGCTCTACAGTGGCAACGTCAGCGCCGGCACACTGGACACCGCTTACGCCGAAGTGATTGCGGCCGAGCAGTCGGCTGACTTCGTGGAGGATCTGGTCACGCGCGATTACTGGATCGCCCAATTGAAGCGCAAATACCCACGGCGATTCGCTGCTTTAAAAGACAAACAGGCGCAAATTCAGGGCGAGCTGGAAGATCGTTATACAGAGATAACCGAGGCGTACCTGACGGAAGTCGGGGCGCTGGAGGTAGAGTTCAAAACCCAGGAAACCGGGTTGTTGCTTGAGCTGACGACCACTGAACGGCAACAGTTCAGCGTGTAAGAGAGACGCATGAAACCTCGGTAGCCAGACGGTCTACCGAGGTTTTTTTCAAGCTGCGTTGATCAGTTGTCGTAGCCCAGATTCGGCGCCAGCCAACGCTCGGTCACGCTCAGCTCCTGGCCTTTGCGCGAGGTGTAGCTGGCGATCTGATCCTTATCGACTTTGCCCACTGCAAAGTACTGCGCCTGTGGATGCGCGAAGTACCAGCCACTGACCGCTGCCGCCGGGAACATTGCATAGTGCTCGGTGAGGAACACACCGCTGCGACCGGCACGCATTTCTTCGGCTTCCGGGTCGAGCAAGGCAAACAGCGCGGCCTTCTCAGTGTGATCCGGGCAGGCCGGATAACCCGGGGCAGGGCGGATACCGCTGTATTGCTCTTTGATCAGCGCTTCGTTGTCGAGGGTTTCGTCCTTGGCATAACCCCAGTGCTCTTTACGCACTTGCTGGTGCAGCCATTCGGCGCAGGCTTCGGCCAAACGGTCGGCCAGCGCTTTGACCATGATCGAGTTGTAGTCGTCGCCAGCGTCTTGGTAAGCCTTGGCGACTTCTTCGGCGCCAATGCCGGCGGTGGTGATGAAACCACCGACGTAGTCAGTCACTTCGCTGTCTTTCGGTGCAACGAAGTCGGCCAGCGAGAAGTTTGGTTTGCCGTCGGTCTTGATGATCTGCTGGCGCAAGTGATGCAGCTTGGCCAATGGCTCACCGTCATCGCCGTACAGTTCGATGTCGTCGTCATGCACCTGATTGGCCGGCCAGAAACCGAACACCGCGCGGGCGCTGATCAGCTTCTCGTCGATCAGCTTGGCGAGCATTTCCTGTGCATCCTTGTACAGCGAAGTCGCGGCTTCACCGACCACTTCGTCTTCGAGGATGCGCGGGAATTTGCCGGCCAGATCCCAGGAGATGAAGAACGGCGTCCAGTCGATGTATTCAGCGAGGACTTTCAGGTCAATGTTGTCCAGAACCTTGCTGCCGGTGAAGGTTGGTTTGACGGGCTGATAAGTCGCCCAATCAAACTGCGGCTTCTTGGCGATCGCAGCGGCGTAGCTTAGGCGTTCGGTGCGGGCACTGCGGTTGGCGGTACGTTCGCGCACTTCAACGTATTCGGCGCGGGTTCTTTCGACGAAACCGGCCTTCAATTCTTTCGACAGCAACTGCGTCGCCACACCCACCGCGCGGGAAGCGTCGGTCACGTAAACCACGGCATCGTTGCTGTACTTCGGCTCGATCTTCACCGCGGTGTGCGCTTTGGACGTGGTCGCGCCACCGATCATCAGCGGCAGGTGGAAGTCCTGACGCTGCATCTCACGCGCGACGTGGACCATTTCATCCAGCGAAGGAGTGATCAGACCGGACAGGCCGATGATGTCGCACTTCTGTTCTTTGGCCACTTGCAGAATCTTCTCGGCCGGCACCATCACGCCGAGGTCAACGATGTCGTAGCCGTTGCAGCCGAGCACCACGCCAACAATGTTCTTGCCGATGTCGTGCACGTCACCCTTCACGGTGGCCATGAGGATCTTGCCCTTGGCTTCCGGCTTGTCGCCTTTTTCCAGTTCGATGAACGGAATCAAGTGCGCTACGGCCTGCTTCATCACACGGGCGGATTTCACCACTTGCGGGAGGAACATTTTGCCGGCGCCGAACAGGTCGCCGACGATGTTCATGCCGGACATCAGCGGGCCTTCGATCACTTCGATCGGGCGGGCGAACGACTGGCGCGATTCTTCGGTGTCTTCAACGATGTGCGTGGTGATGCCTTTGACCAGCGCATGCTCCAGACGCTTGTTGACCTCCCAACTGCGCCACTCTTCGGTCTCGGCTTCTTTGACGCTACCGTCCCCCTTGTATTTGTCGGCGATGGCGAGGAGGGCGTCAGTGCCGTTTGGCGTGCGGTTGAGCACCACGTCTTCAACGGCGTCGCGCAACTCTTGCGGGATCTGGTCGTAGATCTCCAGCTGACCGGCGTTGACGATGCCCATGGTCAGGCCAGCGCGGATTGCGTAGAGCAGGAACACCGAGTGGATCGCCTCGCGCACCGGGTTGTTGCCCCGGAACGAGAACGACACGTTGGACACGCCGCCCGAGGTCAGCGCGTACGGCAGCTCGTCGCGGATGTAGGCACAAGCATTGATGAAGTCCACAGCGTAGTTGTTGTGTTCTTCGATACCGGTGGCGACGGCGAAGATGTTCGGGTCGAAAATGATGTCTTCCGGCGGGAAGCCGACTTCGTTGACCAGAATGTCGTAAGAGCGTTTGCAGATCTCTTTTTTGCGCGCTTCGGTGTCGGCCTGGCCAGCTTCGTCGAACGCCATCACCACAACGGCGGCGCCATAGCGCTTGCACAGTTTGGCGTGGTGGATGAACTGCTCGACGCCTTCTTTCATGCTGATCGAGTTGACGATGCCCTTGCCCTGAATGCACTTCAGCCCGGCTTCGATCACTTCCCATTTCGATGAGTCGATCATGATCGGTACGCGCGAGATGTCCGGTTCGCCGGCGATCAGATTGAGGAAGGTCACCATGGCCTTCTTCGAATCGAGCATCCCTTCGTCCATGTTGATGTCGATCACCTGCGCGCCGGCCTCGACCTGTTGCAGGGCGACTTCCAGCGCTTCGGTGTAGTTGTCTTCACGGATCAGCCGGGCGAATTTCGCCGAACCGGTGATGTTGGTGCGCTCGCCGACGTTGACGAACAGCGAACTGCGATCGATGGTGAACGGCTCCAGACCCGAGAGGCGGCAAGCCTTGGGGATGTCCGGAATCTGCCGCGGCGCGTAACCGGCGACAGCTTTGGCGATGGCTTCGATGTGCCCCGGCGTAGTGCCGCAGCAGCCGCCGACAATATTGAGGAAACCGCTCTGGGCGAATTCTTCGATGACCTTGGCGGTTTCCGACGGCAGTTCGTCGTACTCGCCGAATTCGTTCGGCAGGCCGGCGTTCGGGTGCGCGGACACATGGGTGCTGGCCTTGTTCGACAGCTCTTCCAGGTACGGACGCAATTCACTGGCGCCGAGTGCGCAGTTGAGGCCGACGGAAATCGGCTTGGCGTGGGCCACGGAGTTCCAGAACGCTTCAGTGGTCTGGCCCGACAGGGTGCGGCCAGACGCATCGGTGATGGTCCCGGAAATCATGATCGGCAGTTCGAGGTGCAGCTCTTCGAACACGCCTTGCACGGCGAAGATCGCCGCTTTGGCGTTGAGGGTGTCGAAGATGGTTTCGATCAGGATCAGGTCGGCGCCGCCCTCGATCAGGCCTTTGGTGGCTTCGGTGTAGTTTTCCACCAGCTCATCAAAGGTGACGTTGCGGTAGCCCGGGTTGTTAACGTCTGGTGACAACGAGCAGGTGCGGCTGGTCGGGCCGAGTACGCCGGCAACGAAGCGCGGCTTGTCCGGGTTCTCGGCGGTCTTGGCATCGGCGACCTTGCGCGCCAGGCGAGCGCCTTCTACGTTTAACTCGTACGCCAGTTCTTCCATGCCGTAGTCGGCCATGGAAATGCGCGTGGCGTTGAAGGTGTTGGTTTCGAGGATGTCGGCGCCGGCATCCAGATAGGCTTTCTCGATGCCGCCGATCACGTCGGGACGGGTGATGACCAACAGGTCGTTGTTGCCCTTGACGTCACTCGGCCAGTCAGCGAAGCGTTTGCCGCGATAATCCTGCTCTTCGAGCTTGTAGCTCTGGATCATCGTGCCCATACCGCCGTCGAGTATCAGGATGCGCTCTTTGAGAGCCTGCTTGAGAGCTTGAAGACGGACGCTGCGATCGGACATTTGGACTACTCGGAAAGACCATTACGAAGGAGCGGGATCATAACAAACCTGTGCGGTTTTGGAGCATGCGGCGCTTTTGCATGAATATCGCTCATGTTGGTGCGGACGTCATAATGTAGAATCGCGGCGTTTTTTTATAAAATCGGGATCAGCAGCATGTCTTACCGCGTCATGGGTTTTGTGTTGCTGTTTCTCAGCTGGGGCGCCGTGGCGCAAGAGCCAGCGGCTGCACCGGCCATTTCTCCTTCGATTTCCCCTTCTATTTCCTACACCCGCGATATCCAGCCAATCTTCACCGAGAAGTGCGTGGCCTGCCATGCCTGCTACGACTCCGCCTGCCAGCTCAATCTCGGCAGTGGCGAGGGCGCAGCTCGTGGTGCGAGCAAAATGCCGGTGTATGACGGCGAGCGCACTGTCGCGGCGCCGACCACTCGCTTGTTTTACGACGCCTTCGGCAAGCGCGCCTGGCAGCAAAAGGACTTCTATTCGGTACTCGACGCCCAAGGCAGCCAAGCAGCGTTGATGGCGCGGATGCTGGAACTGGGGCACACGACGCCGCTGACGCCTAACGCGAAACTTCCCGAAGACATCGTCTTGGGTCTGAATCGGGCAAACCAGTGCGCTATGCCCGCCGAATTCGAAGGTTACGCCGGGGCGCACCCGAAAGAGGGCATGCCGCTGGCAGTCACTGGCCTGACCGATCAGCAATACCAGACCTTGCAACGCTGGCTCGCCTCCGGTGCACCGATCGACGAACAAGGCCTGGCGCCGAGCGCTAAAGAATCCCTGCAAATCGTCCAGTGGGAAAATCTGCTCAACAGCCCCGGTGCCCGCGAAAGCCTGGTCGGCCGTTGGTTGTACGAGCATCTGTTCCTCGCGCACCTTTATTTCAAGGACGGCGAGCCTGGGCATTTCTTCCAGTGGGTGCGCTCGCGCACACCGACTGGCCAGCCGATCGACCTGATCGCCACCCGTCGCCCGAACGACGATCCCGGCACGCAGGTGTATTACCGCTTGTGGCCGGTGCAAGGGGTGATCGTGCACAAGACCCACATCACCTATCCGCTGAGCGCGGCGAAGATGGCGCGGGTCAAGAGTCTGTTCTACAGCGGCAACTGGCAGGTCAATGCCTTGCCGGGCTACGGCCCGCAGAGCCGCGCCAACCCGTTCGCCACGTTTGAGGCGATTCCGGCGCAGGCGCGTTATCAGTTCATGCTCGATAACGCCGAATACTTTGTCCGCACGTTTATTCGCGGGCCGGTGTGCCGCGGGCAGATCGCCACCGACGTGATCCGCGACAACTTCTGGGCGCTGTTCCAGGCGCCGGAACACGACCTGTACATCACCGACCCGAACTATCGCGGCCAGGCCACGCCATTGCTGGCGATGCCGGGGCAGAACGACGATGTCGGCAGCGTCCTGAGCCTGTGGCACAACTATCGCGACAAACGTAATGAATACGAGGCGTTGCGCCGCGACAGTTATGCCGAAGTCCCTGCGCCAAGTTGGTCGACGCTGTGGGCCGGCAACGACAACGCGCTGCTGAGCATTTTCCGCCACTTCGACAGTGCTTCGGTGACCAAGGGCTTGATCGGGGAAGTGCCGCAGACGATGTGGTTGTTCGACTACCCGCTGCTTGAACGCACCTATTACCAGTTGGCGGTCAATTTCGACGTGTTCGGCAACGTCTCCCACCAGGCGCAGACTCGCCTGTATTTCGACCTGATTCGCAACGGCGCCGAGCAGAATTTCCTGCGCCTGATGCCGGCCGATTCACGCGAAGACTATCTGGACGATTGGTACCAGAACAGCGGCCAGTTCAAGATGTGGCTCGATTACGAAGCCATTGATGACGACAAGCCGACCGCGCTGAAACTCAACGAGAAAGACCCGAAATACGACTTCGCCATGCAGTTGCTGGCGCGTTACGGCGACTTGAATGCGCGCCCCGACCCGATCAATCGCTGCGACGGCGCTTATTGCTCGCGGCCGAACATCGAGCCAGCGCTGCAAAATGCCGAACAGGCGCTGAGCCGCCTGACTTCACGCCCGGCGGCTGGTTTAAAGGTGATTGATCAGTTGCCGGAAGCGACGATGCTGCGCGTGGAGACCGCTAGCGGCAAACGCGAGGTGTACAGCCTGTTGCGCAACCGCGCGCACAGCAACGTGGCGTTCTTGCTCGGTGAGTCGCTGCGCTATCAGCCCGGATTGGACACGCTGACTGTTTATCCGGGGGTGCTCAGCAGCTACCCGAATTTCATCTTCAACGTTCCGGCGCAGCAGGTGCCGGACTTCGTCGACGCGATGGAGAATGCCAAGGACGCCAACCGGTTCGAGAAAATCGTCGAACGTTGGGGCATCCGCCGCAGTCACCCGCAGTTCTGGTTCTATTTCCACGACCTGAGCCAATACCTGCACGAAACCGACCCGGTGGAAGAGGGCGTGCTGGACATGAACCGCTACGAGAATCTTTGATCTTTTGCGGCCGACCCGCTGTCCCACCCATAAGCAACACCGCAAAACCCCTGTAGGAGCTGTGTAGGGGCTGTGTAGGAGCTGACGAGTGCAACGAGGCTGCGATCTTTTGACCTTGAAAATCAAAATCAAAAGATCTCAGCGTGCCGCAGCTCCTACATGAATTCAGCGCCATATCGAAGTATTCGGATGACGTTGGGGCGGTGCTGGATTTGAGGGTGTGGACGGGAGCGGGCGATGTTGATTTCAGTGCAGGCCCTGCGTGCGCTTGCCGCGTGGACGGTGGTCTGCCATCACTTCATGCAGATTTTTTTCAATTTCGAAGCACGCGGGCCGATCGGCCAGTTGTTCATCGACAAAGGCGCGGTGGGCGTGGATATCTTCTTCGTCATCAGCGGTCTGGTGATTTTCCTCTCCACCGAGAACAAACCGCTGCCGCCCGCGCGCTTTCTGCTGTACCGGTTGTTCCGTATTGTCCCGGCGTATTGGCTGTACACCGTGCTGATGGCGTTACTGGTGGTGTTTGCCCAGCCGCTATTGCCCGATCAAACGGTGGACTGGAACCATCTGCTGCTGTCCTTGCTGTTTATCCCGACTGAAAACCCCGGCGGCTACGGCATTTACCCGACGTTGAATGTCGGCTGGACGCTGAATTACGAAATGCTCTTCTACGTGCTGTTCGCCTGGGCGCTGCTGTTTCGCTTGCAGGTGCGCCTGCTGGTGGTCGCGGCGCTGCTGTTTGCGGTGAGTCAGGCGTGGACGGGGTTTGGCTGGATCAGCGAATTCTATCGTTCGGACATCGTTTACGAATTTCTGCTGGGGATCGGCATCGGCATGCTCCATCGTCGGGGCTGGATTGGCGCCGGTTTATGGCTGCCGCTGGCCGGCATCGTCGCGGCACTGTTGGCGATTTATCACTTGGCCCCGGCGCCACGGCTGCTCAATTGGGGCGTGCCGAGTGCGGTGCTGGTGATGTCGTGCATGGCGCTGGAGCGTTACGTGGAACGCAGTCGGTGGCTCAAGCTGCTGGGTGATTGCTCTTATTCGGTGTATTTGATGCATGTACTGGTGCTGTCGGCGGGCGGTTTTATCGCGCGGCGCTATGGGATCAACCCGTATCTTATGTTTGTCGTCTGTGTGCTGGCGATTGGCGCCGGCTCGTGGTTGAGCTACGAGTGGGTGGAAAAACGCAGCTATCGTTGGCTCAAGGCACGCATCGACGGCGAGTCGGACGAGAATCTTTCCCGACAAAAATACTAGGACTTTGTCCGGCGCAGCGATTGGCGTAAACTGCGCCCAAGCCTGCGAGGAGTTTCCATGACCGCTATTACCATTACCGACGCCGCCCACGATTACCTGGCCGATCTGCTCTCCAAGCAGAACACCCCGGGCATCGGCATCCGCGTCTTCATCACCCAGCCTGGCACCCAGTACGCCGAAACCTGCATTGCCTACTGCAAGCCGGGCGAAGAAAAACCTGAAGACACCGCGCTGGGGCTGAAAAGCTTCACCGCGTACATCGATCACTTCAGCGAAGCGTTTCTTGACGACGCCGTTGTCGACTATGCCACCGACCGTATGGGCGGTCAGCTGACCATCAAGGCGCCAAACGCCAAAGTACCGATGGTCAACGCTGACAGCCCGGTCAACGAGCGCATCAACTATTACCTGCAAACCGAAATCAACCCGGGGCTGGCCAGCCACGGCGGTCAGGTCAGCCTGATCGATGTGGTTGAAGACGGCATCGCCGTGCTGCAATTCGGCGGCGGCTGCCAAGGCTGCGGCCAGGCGGACGTGACCCTGAAAGAAGGCATCGAGCGCACCTTGCTTGAGCGTATTCCTGAGCTGAAGGGCGTTCGTGACGTGACCGACCACACGCAGAAAGAAAACGCCTACTACTAAGGTGTTCGCTGCGGAAAAGAAAAACGGCGCTGTGGCGAGGGGATTTATCCCCGATGAACTGCGCAGCAGTTCCAATTCAGGCAATGCATTTTCCCGTGATGAATGCATTGTCTCAAGCCACAGAATCAAAAGATCGCAGCCTTCGGCAGCTCCTACATTGGAATGTGTTTTCCTGTAGGAGCTGCCGAAGGCTGCGATCTTTTGCTTTCAGGGTCTGTAAAGGTGTGCATGCCCCGCGCGATACAGCGATGACTCGCTAAACACCTCACTCCCCAACACCCGCCCGACCAGTATCAACGCCGTACGCCGAAACCCTTTCGCTTCAACCTTCCCGGCAATGTCCGCCAGCGTCCCGACCACCCAATCCTGATCCGGCCACGTCGCCCGGTGAATCACCGCAATCGGGCAATCGGCGCCGTAATGCGGCAATAGCTCGGCCAGAATCTTGTCCAGGTGATTAACGCCCAAATGAATCCCCATGGTCGCACCGTGCTGCGCCAGACTGCCGAGTTCCTCACCCGCGGGCATCGCGGTTTTATCGGCATAACGGGTCAGAATCACGCTTTGCGAGATATCCGGCAGCGTGAGTTCCGCACCCAGCAACGCTGCACACGCCGCCGTCGCCGTCACGCCGGGAACGATCTCAAACGGAATATTCAGCTCGCGCAAATAGCGAATCTGCTCTCCAATCGCGCCATACAGACTCGGATCCCCGGAATGCACCCGCGCTACATCCTGATCCTTCGCGTGCGCGATTTTGATCAGTTCGATGATCTGTTCCAGATGCAATTCGGCGCTGTTGACCACCGTTTCAGCCTGATGACCTTCAAGCACCGCCGTCGGCACCAGCGAGCCTGCATAAATGATCACCGGGCAACTGCGGATCAGCCGCTGGCCTTTGACGGTGATCAGTTCCGGGTCGCCGGGGCCGGCGCCGATGAAGTAGACGGTCATCGTAGAATCCTGTGAAAAAGAGGCGCAGCAATCGCTTCAGATGAAGATTGCTCATGATCGATGTCGGGGATTATCGGGTTTTTACGCAGCGCCGGCCAATGCGAAGGTGGCCTGGGCGTATTTTTGCCGGGAAATCAGCAGTTTTGCCGGTGCCTGAATCAACTGTTCGGCGAGGGCCAGCGCAGCACTTTCGGCAACGCCGTAGCAACCGGTGCGTTCGTAAGCGATCTCGGAACGATGGCTGAGTCGCTCTTGGTAACTGGCCAATTCCTCGCTGCTGAAGTACAGCAATGGCAACGCCAGTTGTGCGGCGAGCTCCTGTAAACCGGGTTCATCGCGTTTCAGGTCGATACTGGCCAAAGCCTTGACCGCATGAAGCTCGATGCGATGTGCCTGTAACGCCTGATCAAGTAACGCGCGCAGCGTGCTGGCAGGGCAGCCGCGCTGGCAGCCCAGGCCGACCACAAAGGTCGGCGCTGCGCTGTCATTTGTCATGCGTGGTATTGGCCAGCGCTTTTGCGGCGGAACAACCAGGCACTGATCAGGCCCAGGGCCAGCCAGAACACTACGTTGGTCAGCTGCGAAGCGATTTTGAACTGCGCTTCCAATGCTTCAGGGGCGAGCATCGAATGCACTTGCGGCTGTGGGGCGCCGATCACGTGCGGCACGGCGAGAATCGCCACACCGAGGACTTTCATCAGCCAGTGACGGCTGAACGCGATCAATGACAGGCCGACGGCAGTCGACGCGGCAGTGCCGATCCACCACATCTGTCGCGAAGCCAGATCAGCGGCCGCGGTGCCCGGCAGTTCTGGCGGCAGGCCCAAGGTCGGCGCGAGGACGAACGTGGCGTAACCGGCCAGGCCCCAGAGCAGGCCCTGCGAGGTTTTGGTCGGTGCGCGCAGGGTGTAAAGGCCGGCGAGCATCAGGGCGAAACCGACGGCTACCACCAGATTGCCGCCCGTGGTCGAGACCACGCGCTGCCAGCCGTCTTCCGGCTCCCAGGCTTCGGCGTCGTGGGTGTGGCCGGCCATGGCGCCTTCGGCGTGTTCATGCACGGCGACGGGTTCGGCTTTCTCGAAAGTTTCCGCCTGAAGAATCAGCGGCGAAACCCAGAAGCTTTGCAGCAGGGTGAGGAGCAGGGCGGCCAGAAGACCGGTGAACCCTGCGGTTTGCGCGATACGCTTGATCATGTCGGCAGGTCTCAGTGGCACGGGAACGCGGCGCTGTGGCGGGTATCGTGGGCGGCGTTGTGCACCGCTTCGATGTGCGAGAAGCCGGCGAAGTAGACCAGGCTGGCGCCGAGGATCGACGCGAAGATCGCGGCGCTCAGGCGTTGGCTCAGTGTGGCGCTGCTGGTGATTTTGTCCGTGTTGCTGCCGGTGCTGCTGATGATCGACATGGCGCTTCCCTCTGGAGTGTCAGCGGGTGAATCGAGCGCATGAAAACCCCTGCGGGTCGGGCGCGCAGAGGTTCGAACAGCGCCCGCCCACCGCGGGTTTGTTATGTTCAGCGACGCACGAGGTGCGAGCTGTGTGTTGCGGGCCGGTCTCCGGGCTCACGAGGGGTTGGCGTCAGGCCGACCTGCAAGCGTCACCTTCCCATGCTTTTGGGCACAGTGGTTTTGACGCTTCGCTCGCTTACCGTTGCGGGGGCAGCACCGGACTGACATGGGCTTGAGTAAAGCACATGATTCACCGGTTTCCCGTTTCACCCTGTGAAGGGCACCCGTAACAAGTTGTGTAGGAGAGCATGGGGTTGGGTTTTTAGTCAATTTTTTGGGTGTATATCCGTTGCTGCGGTAACGGCTGCTTAGGGTTCCGCCCTTACGGCGGGTCACCTTTTCCAAACGCCGAAAAGGTAACCGAAAAGGCTTGCTCCTACGTGCGGCCCGCTCGCTGGGGCTCGGGGTCCCTTCGCTCCGGGATCGATCCGGGCGCAGCGCCTACGGTTTGCTTCGCTGCACCTCCTCTCGCTGTGTTTGGCTGCGCCAAACGGTCGCTGCGCTCCCACGCCCGGATCAATCCCTCCACTCAGCCTTCCGACGTCGCCTTACAGATCAAAAGCCGCAGCCGAGCTAACGCTCATCCTGTTGAGTGGTGAAAGGCAAAAGCGGTGCGCGTTTAGCTGTTGTTTTTTGTAGGAGCAAAGCTTGCTCGCGATGACAACATACTTTCCGATGCGATCACCTGTAGGAGCTGCCGAAGGCCGCGATCCTTTGACTTTATCTTTTAAGAGCAAGATCAAAAGATCGCAGCCTGCGGCAGCTCCTACATGGGTTATCGGCTGTGCTTTTTGTTCGCTGGCGAAAGCAGGCTGGCAGCCTACCCACCTTTCGACGCAATCCCCTGTAGGAGCTGCCGAAGGCTGCGATCTTTTGATCTGCTTTGGCTTTTGATTTTTTGCCCCTTCGGCAGGCCGAGCGTAGGTGTCCATCCGGGGATCAGGCGCGCAGCGCCGTGCGGCGCAGCCGCACACATCGAGAGGAGGTGCAGCGCAGCAAACCGTAGGCGATGCCCCCGGATGGACACCGTAGCGAGGGAACACTGAGCCTCAGCGAAGTGCCGTACGCCGGGGCAAAGCCTTTTGGTTCCTTTTTGGCGTTTGAAAAAGGGACTCGCTGTAAGAGCGAAACCGCCGGCGGCAGCACCCGCAGCAACGGATATGCCCCCAAAACCAAAACTCAACGCCCATTGACCCACCCTTAGACGATGCGTAGCCTTGCGCTTTCGAGGTTCTTCGGCCGTTGCCGAAGCTAAGAAGGGAACGCGGTCAATGCCGCGGCTGCCCCCGCAACTGTGAACGGTGATGTTCGCTGCCACGCCACTGCCAGCTCAACCCATGAGCCCGCGGGAAGGCGCAGCAAACGCCAGGCCTCGCGCCTGAACACCGTCAGCCAGGAGACCTGCCTCGTCACAGATTCTCACTACAACCGGGCGGGGTGATCCGGTGGCGAACTCTCCAGGCACGCACGCGCGTTGCCGGTTCTCGTCCCGTATGCCCGCCGCTTGCCAAAGGGCATACAGATGAAAACACTGGCCAAACTCCCCGTCACCATCGTCACCGGCTTCCTCGGCTCGGGCAAAACCACGCTGCTGCGGCACATGCTCGACAACGCTCAGGGCCGTCGCATCGCGGTGATCGTCAACGAGTTTGGCGAGCTGGGCATCGACGGTGAAATCCTCAAGCAATGCACCATCGGCTGCACCGAAGAAGAAGCGGTTGGCCGCGTCTACGAACTGGCCAACGGCTGCCTGTGCTGCACCGTTCAGGAAGAATTCTTCCCGGTGATGCGCGAACTGGTCGCGCGTCGTGGTGATCTCGACCACATCCTCATCGAAACCTCGGGCCTGGCCCTGCCGAAACCTTTGGTCCAAGCCTTCCAGTGGCCAGAAATCCGCAGCGCCTGCACCGTTGACGCGGTGATCACCGTGGTCGACAGCCCGGCCGTGGCCGCTGGCACCTTCGCCGCGTTCCCGGATCAGGTCGATGCGCAGCGCAAACTCGACCCGAACCTCGATCACGAATCGCCACTGCACGAACTGTTCGCCGACCAATTGGCCAGCGCCGACCTGGTGATCCTCAACAAGGCCGACCAGACCAGCCCGGAAGACTTGGCCCGTGTACGCGCCGAAGTCGCCGAAGAACTGCCACCAGCGGTAAAAATCATCGAAGCCAGCAACGGTCGTCTGCCGCTGGACGTGTTGATCGGCCTCGGCGCCGGTTCCGAAGAGCACATCGACAGCCGTCACAGCCATCACGATCACCACCACGGTGAAGGCGATGACGATCACGATGACCACGATCACGACGCTTTCGACTCGATCTCCATCGAACTGCCGCAAGCCGACGAAAGCCTGCTGCTCGACGCCCTGACGCAACTGGTGGTCAAGCACGGCATCCTCCGTGTCAAAGGTTTCGCCGCCATCCCGAACAAACCAATGCGCTTGCTGATCCAGGGCGTGGGCACGCGTTTCGACAAGCATTTCGACCGTCAGTGGGGCGCCGAGGAAGTGCGCGTGACGCGTCTGGTGCTGATCGGTCAGGAACTCGACGCTGCACAACTCGAAGCGCAACTGCGCGCTGCGCTCAGCGTTTAAGCCATGCACCTGCTCAGGACTCAGCCCGGCGGTTTCGTCTCGGATGACAACATTGCCGACCTTGGCCAAACCCCCGCCGAGCTGGTGATCCTGTGCAGCGGTGATTCCAGCCTGGCGCTGCTCGCCGAAGCGGCGCAGCAGTTGCCCGAGGATTATCCGAGCCTGCGTCTGGCCAATCCGATGCAGGTGCAGAATCACGCTTCGGTCGATTTGTACGTCGATGAAGTATTGCGTCACGCCAAGGTCATCCTGATTTCGCTGCACGGCGGCATCGCCTATTGGCGGTATGGCGTCGAGCGTTTGATCGAGTTGGCCGAGCGCGGTGTGCAGGTGATTCTGGTGCCGGGCGATGATCGGCCTGATCCGGAGCTCAGCGACTTGAGCACCGTCAACGCCGAAGATCGCGACCGGCTCTGGCAGTTCTTGCGCCAGGGCGGGATGGGCAACGCACTGGATTTCTTCCGTTGCATGGCCAGCCGTTGGCTCGCCCGCGATTATGCGTGGGACGAGCCGCAAACCCTGCCGCGCACGGCGATTTACCACCCGACTAAAAACACCGCTGCACTGAGTGACTGGCAAGCCGAATGGCGGCCTGAGCAACCGGTTGCGGCAGTGCTGTTTTACCGCTCGCATTTGCAAGCGGCGAACACCGCGTTCATCGATGTTTTTTGCCAGCGCTTGCAGGCGGCGGGGCTTAATCCGTTGCCGATCGCGGTGGCCAGTTTGAAAGAACCCGGCTGCCTCGCGGTGGTCGAGGATTGGCTGGATGAAGTCGAGGCAGGGGTGATTTTGAACACCACCGGTTTCGCCCAGTCCAGCCCTGAAGCGCCGCATTTGCGGCCGTTTCGCCGCAACATTCCGGTGATTCAGGCGATCTGCGCGCAAGACAACGAGCCCGGCTGGCGCGACAGCGAACAAGGTCTGGGCCCGCGCGATCTGGCGATGCACATTGCCTTGCCGGAACTCGACGGGCGCATCATCAGCCGGCCGATCAGCTTCAAGGATCTGGCCTGGCGCAGCGAGCGCAGTCAGTCCGATGTGGTCTGCTATCGCGCGCAGCCTGAGCGTATGGATTTTGTCGCTGAACTGGCAAGGCGCTGGATCGATCTGGCGCGGGTGCCGAATGGCGAAAAACGCATCGCCTTGATTCTCGCCAACTACCCGACTCGCGATGGGCGCATCGGTAACGGCGTCGGTCTCGACACCCCGGCGGCGGCGCTGAATATTCTTCGCGCCTTGCAGGCCGAGGGCTATCCGATCACGGCAGAACTGCCGGGCAGTGGCACCGAGTTGATCCAGCAATTGCTCGGCGGCGTCAGCAACGATCTCGACACCATTGACTTGCGGCCCTGCCAGCAAAGCCTGGCCATGGACGCTTACCTGGCGATGTTCAACGCGTTGCCCGAAGCCAATCGCAGCGCCGTGGTCGAGCGCTGGGGATCGCCGCAAAACGATCCGATGTGCCGCGACGGGCGGATGATGATCGCCGGCATTCGTTTCGGCCTGACCTTCGTCGGCATTCAGCCGGCGCGCGGTTATCAGGTCGATCCGAGCGCGGTCTATCACGATCCGGATCTGGTGCCGCCACACGGCTATCTGGCGTTCTATTTCTGGTTGCGCAACACCTACGGCGCGCACGGCGTGATTCACGTCGGCAAGCACGGCAACCTCGAATGGCTGCCGGGCAAAGGCGTCGGCCTCTCGGAAAACTGCTGGCCGGATGCGTTGCTCGGGCCGCTGCCGAATATCTACCCGTTTATCGTCAACGATCCGGGTGAGGGCGCCCAAGCCAAGCGGCGCACGCAAGCGGTGATCATCGACCACCTGATGCCGCCGCTGACCCGCGCCGAAACCTACGGGTCGTTGCGCAATCTGGAACTGTTGGCCGACGAATATTACGAGGCGCAACTGCTCGATCCGCGCCGTGCCCGTGAGTTGCAGCGCGACATCCTGCAACTGGTGCGCGACACGCAGATTGATCGTGAGCTGCAACTGGATGCGGGCCTGGACAGTGACGCCGATGCGGCGATCTGGCTGCCGCGCCTGGATACCTATTTGTGTGATCTGAAGGAATCGCAGATTCGCGATGGCCTGCACATATTTGGCGAATCGCCGACCGGACGTTTGCGCATTGATACGTTGTTGGCCTTGCTGCGGATTCCGCGAGGGGACGGCAAAGGCGCGCAATCGAGCCTGCTGCGCGCACTGGCCAAGGCGTTCGAACTCGGCTTCGATCCCCTCGATTGCGCGCTGGCTGAGCCATGGATCGGCCCGCGCCCGGAGGCGCTGCAATCGCAAAGCAACGAAGCCTGGCGCACCGCCGGCGACACCCGCGAACGCCTCGAACTGTTCGCCACCCAACTGATCTCCCAGTCACTGCAATCCCCTTGTAGGAGTGAGCCTGCTCGCGATAGCGGTGGATCAGGTAAGTCTTCAGCGACTGACACTCCGCTATCGCGAGCAGGCTCACTCCTACAAGAGCCGCGTTGGGCGGAGGTCAGTGCAATCATTCAGAATCTGCGGGAGGTCGTCGCGCCACGTCTGGACGCCTGCGGCCCCGCCGAAATGCGTGGTCTGCTCGACGCCCTCGGCGGTCGTTTTGTGCCCGCCGGCCCTAGCGGCGCACCCAGCCGTGGCCGCCTCGACGTCCTGCCCACCGGCCGCAACTTCTACTCGGTCGACGTGCGCAACCTGCCGACCACCACCGCGTGGCGCATCGGTTTCCAATCGGCGACGTTGATTCTAGAACGGCACCTGCAAGACCACGGCGATCACCTGCGCCAGCTCGGCCTCTCCGTGTGGGGTACCGCGACCATGCGCACCGGTGGCGACGACATTGCCCAAGCGATGGCGTTGATGGGCGTACGCCCGGTGTGGGCGACCGGCAGTCAGCGCGTCGACGATTTCGAGATTTTGCCGCTGAGCCTGCTCGACCGCCCGCGCGTCGATGTCACGCTGCGGGTGTCGGGGTTCTTCCGTGATGCGTTTGCCAACCTGATCCGTTTGTTCGACGCCGCCGTGCAAGCTGTGGCAGCGCTCGACGAACCGGACGATCTCAATCCGTTGGCGGCCAAAGTGCGCGCGGAACGCGAGGCGCTGCTGCAATCCGGCCTCGACGAAGACACTGCACGACGTCAGGCCGGTTGGCGGATTTTCGGTGCCAAACCCGGTGCCTACGGGGCGGGCGTGCAGGGCGCTATCGACGGGCGTTTGTGGCAAAGCCGCGACGATCTGGCCGAGGTCTATCTGAACTGGGGCGCTTACGCTTATGGCGGTGCCGACGAAGGCACGGCCGCCCGCGAGCAATTCGTCCAGCGCCTGAGCCAGGTGCAAGCGGTGCTGCAGAATCAGGACAATCGCGAGCACGACTTGCTCGATTCCAATGACTATTACCAGTTTCAGGGCGGCATGCTCGCCGCCGTCGAAACGTTGCGCGGCGAAGCTGCCGCCAGTTACCACGGCGACCACAGTCAACCGGATCTGCCGAAAATTCGCACCTTGAAGGAAGAGTTGAACCGGGTAATCCGCTCGCGGGCGGCGAATCCGAAATGGATCGACGGGGTCAAGCGCCATGGCTATAAAGGCGCGTTCGAACTGGCGGCGACGGTCGACAACCTGTTCGCGTTTGATGCGACGACGCAGTTGATCGACGATCATCAGTACGCTTTGCTGGCAGACGCGTATCTGTTGGATCCGGCGACGCGGGATTTCGTCCGCGAGCACAACCCGCATGCGCTGCGCGACATGACCGAGCGCATGCTCGAAGCGCAACAGCGGGGGATGTGGCAGGAGCCGGGGGCTTATAAAGAAGCGCTGGAAAATCTACTGCTGGATATAGAAGAAGATAACTGACGCGATCCCTTGCAGGCCTTCGCCTGCTTGCGATAGCGCTGTGTCATTGAGAACTGAACTGCCTGACACGCCGCCATCGCGAGCAGGCTCGCTCCTACCGTTTGAAAACTTTTCACCGACCATGACTGAGTAACCAAGATGACCGACACTCCGCATTTCCCGCTCTCCGCCGTGGTCGGCGCCGATGACTTGAAACTCGCCCTGTGCCTCACCGCCATCGACCCGAAAATCGGCGGCGTGCTGATCGAAGGCCCGCGCGGCATGGCCAAATCGACATTGGCGCGCGGCTTGGCCGACTTGCTCGCCAGCGGTCAGTTCGTCACCTTGCCGCTGGGCGCCACCGAAGAACGGCTGGTCGGCACCCTCGACCTCGACGCGGCCCTGAGCGAGGGCCGGGCGCAGTTTTCGCCGGGCGTACTGGCAAAGGCCGACGGCGGCGTGCTGTATGTCGATGAAGTCAATCTGCTGCCCGATCATCTGGTCGATCTGCTGCTCGACGTCGCCGCCAGCGGCACCAACCTGATCGAACGCGACGGCATCTCTCATCGCCATTCGGCAAAGTTCGTGTTGATCGGCACGATGAACCCGGAAGAGGGCGAGTTGCGTCCGCAGTTGCTCGATCGTTTCGGCTTGAACGTTGCTCTCAGCGGTCACACCGCACCGGTCGAGCGTGGGCAAATCATTCGGCGTCGACTGGATTTCGACAGTGACCCGCAAGCCTTCTGCGCACAGTGGGAAACGCAGCAGCAAACCCTGCGCGAACGCTGCGAGAACGCCCGCGTTGCGCTGGTCAATATTGCCCTGGACGATGGCGCACTTGCCCAGATCACCGAGCGTTGTTTCGCCGCCGGGGTCGACGGTTTGCGCGCTGATCTGGTCTGGCTGCGCGCCGCTCGGGCGCATGCCGCGTGGCGCGGTGCCAAGGTAATCGAGGACGAAGATATCGACGCCGTTGCCGAATTTGCCTTGCGCCATCGACGTCGCGAACAGTCTGCGCCCAGCCCGCAACAGCCGCCTCAATCCCAGGGCAATGCGCCGTCCGAATCGCGTGAAGGGCAGGGCCAGTGGGGCGATCTGCCCGCACCGGCACTCGCCACCGGCGCGCGCCGTGAAGTGCCGAGCTGGCCGCCAAAAAAGTCCTAGGCATTCGCCCCCGATCCGACGTGGGGGCGAATGCCAGACCCCGTGCCGGGCGCCTCGACAACGGCCGTCAGGGCCAGCGTCACGCGGCCCGCAGTGGCTCGGTGAACTGGCCGGGCACGCTGCTCAAGGGACGTCCGCAACGTCGCGCCGATCTGTTGTTTCAATGGCGCAGCCGTTCTGCGAACGAGTTGTGGCTGGTGATTGTCGATGCGTCGGCCTCGACACGCCGTCATCAAGCACTGAGCGATGCCAAAGGATTGCTCGCGCAATTGTTTGACGATGCCTACCGCCAGCGCGCGCGGCTGGCGTTGCTGACGGCCAGCGGTGCAGCGCCGAAGTGGCAGGTGCAAGGCTTGAAGGCCTCTTCGGGCTTGCGCGCATGGCTCGATGGGCTGGGCGCGGGCGGTGGCACGCCGCTGGTGGCGGCGTTGCTCCAGGCGCAGCAATGGTTGACGCTGCGGCGCAAGCGTTTTCCTGCCGAGCAGCAGCGCTTGCTGGTGGTGACGGATGGACGCTTGAAGGATGTGTCTGGCGTGTCGGCACCGCAATGTCCGGGGCTGTTGATCGACATCGAGCGCGGGCCGATCCGCTTGGGTCGCGCCCGGGAGCTGGCGACGGCGCTGGATCTGGGCTATCGGCACATTGATGAGGTCAACAGGGTCTGATCTGACCTCTTCGCGGCAAGCCTTGCTCCTGCACGCGAACGCCGCCACTCGGTCTATGCTGGCCGCAAACCAATCACAAGGAGTGAGCGATGCGCGTTTTGGTGAAAAACCTTCAGGACGATTTTCGCGTCAAGGCCTACGCCGGCACCAACGGCGTATTGCTGGCCATCGACCTCGCCGAACCGCGCCGCCAAGGCTTGCTCGGCTTCGCCATCGAAAAGCAGCAGGGCAACAAACCGTGGCTGTTTCTGTTCAACAGCCTGACCTTTCCCGGCAAAACCCACACCTTCGCGCAGTTCCACGCGACGCCGAGTGACCTGGCGCCGCTGCAGAAATTTCGCTGGGCCGATTACGCGGTCAATCCGGGGATGACCCTTCACTACCGCGTCCATCTGGCCTACGGCACCCCGGACGCGCCGCAACTGGGTGAATCGCTGGAGCTGACGATCACCGCGGATGACGGTCACCCGGCCAATCAGAGCGTGATTTTCAACCGCGCAGTGGCCGCCAGTCAGGCATTCCAGCGCAAGTTTCCCGAGCTCGACGCGCAGATCAGCGCCAACAAGAACATGCCCATCGAAGCCTGGCCCGACGCCGCGCGGCAATGGCTGGAAAATGGCTTGCTCGGGCGTCTGCTGGGTTTTATCGAACGTGCAGTTGATGACCAATGGGCGCTGGACATCGCGATCTATGAATATCAGTTACAGGCGATTGTCGATGCGGTGAACGCTGCGTTTGCGCGCGGCGTGCAGGTGCGGGTTGTGTACCACGCGCGGCCCGATGACGAAGACACCACGATCAACGAGGCCAGCCTGGCCAAGCTGCCTGCCGCGAATAAACGCGGGCGGGTCACCCACAATATTTTTCACAACAAGTTCATCGTACTCAGCCGGCTCGACGCCACGGGCCAGCGGCAGCCGCAAGCGCTGTTGTGTGGCAGCACCAATTTCACCGCCAATGGCGTTTATCGCCAAGCCAACGTGGTGCATGTGCTCGACGACGCGGCGGTGAGCCTTCGCTATTTGCAAACCTTTGAAGAGGTGTGGGCGACGCCGGACGATGTCGGTGCGACCCGCGCATGGATCAACGAACATAACCCGATGGATGCCACGCAGCCGTTGTTCGCCGGATTCTCGCCACGCACCGGCGGCGCTGATTTGCGTGAGTTTGTCGAGATCATCGAGGCGGCGAAAAAAGACCTGCTGTTCGTCACCGCGTTCAGCCTGCCGGACGCCATTCTCAACGCGCTACTGGGGCAGCCTCACGACGACATCTTGCGTTTCGGCCTGCAAAACACCGCCAGCCGCATCACTGGATTCCACGCCGATCGCAGCGCCGAATTCGCTGCCACGGCGCTGCTCAACACAGGGCTGGAGGGCTGGCTGCGCGAGAACATGAAAGGCCAGAAGGGTAATTTGCTGGTGCACACCAAAGCGGTGGTCACCGACTTCACCACCGACGCGCCAACCATTATCAGCGGCAGCCACAACCTCAGCAGTTCGGCGAGTAACGGCAACGACGAAAACTACCTGATCATTCGCGGCGACACCGACCTGGCCGACCGTTACGGTCTGGAGTTGCTGCGGTTTTACGAGCATTATCGATTTCGCTATTTCGCCAGGAAGCTGGCCTTGAAGCAGGTACAGCCCTTGGCCGTGGATGATCGCTGGACCGACGATTATTACGTTGCCGGCGATCTGCGCCAGCTCTCACGGCTGCGTTTTGCCGGCCGCTGAATCGCGCGCATGAAAAATGCCAGTCAGGTCGCCCTGACTGGCATTTTTGTCCGGCGTGGACGGCCTAACGACGACCGAGCAACAGGCCTACCACCAGACCAAAACCGGCCGAAATGGCCACGGTCTGCCATGGATGGCCGCCAATGTAGCTTTCGGTGGCGTCAACCGCCGGTTTGGTGCGGTCGCGCACGCTCGACACTGATTCCAGCGCCTGCTGCAATTTCTGGGCGATTTGTCCGCGCAGGGTTTCCGCTTCCTCGCCAACCAGTGAAGCGCTGTTCTTGAGCAGTTTGTCGGACTCCTCGATCAGCGCCTGAAGTTCGCTGAAGGCTTGATCCTTGATTTGATCCTGGGCGGCTTGCACGGCGGATTTCCGGGCCATTGGGTAACTCCTTGCAGGTGAATGGACAGTGATCAATGGAGTGTGGCGTCAGTCAAAAAGTTGCACTGAATTTAGGTCAGAAAGAAAAACCTGCGCGGGAGATTTCCGTCGAGCGTGTAAGATGTCGCCATTTTATGCAGCAGGATAATTCCCCATGAGTTTCAATCTGGCCGACAAATCCCTCGCAGAGCGCGCTGCGCTGGAAGACGAGAAATCCCGTCTGTTCGAACTCTGGCAGAACAATCTGGGCAAAGCCAAAGGCGAAGCCGCGCGCCTGTTCGGCGAGCGTGGCAAGCGCAAGGGCAAATGGGCGGAGTGGGTGCGTTCTGAGCTGGACGGCATGTCGCCGCCGGAATTCGCCAACATGGTGCGCAGTGAAGTCAATCGCCTGATGGCGGCGAACAAGTAAACCTTAGCGGAAACTGGCGGCAATCGCTTCGCGCACCTTGACCACCACCGGATCGATCTGCGTGCTGGTGCGCCAGCCGAGTTCGATCGGGTAGCGCGGCAGGGCCAGCGGGCAGGGCAGCAAGCTCAGCCCGCTAAGCGCCGCAATGCTCGCGGCGGCGTGCGTCGGAATCGTCGCCACCGCCTGACTGCCCTTGAGCAGATAAGGCAGCGCGGCAAAATGGCTGGTCGACGCACACACCCGACGGCTCAAGCCCAGCGCCGCCAACCCCTCATCAGTGATGCCGATAAAACCGCCGGACGACACCAGAATGTGCTCGCGGGCGACAAACGCTTGCAGATCTATCTGCTGCTGACCCGGTGCAAGGCTCGCCGGATCGACCAGGCAGGCATAACCGCTTTCCCCCAACACCTGCCGACTGAGCAAGCGCTCGGCAAAACCGCCAGCGGTGATCGCCAGGTCGATGCTGCGTTCCATCAGGTCACGGGCGACGATCTGGCTGTGGGTCTGGCGGAAAATCAGGCGCAACTTCGGCGCGCTGCGGGCAATTTCTTCGATCAGGCGGCGACCGTAGGCAATCTCGAAATCATCCGACAGGCCCACGGTTACCGAGCGGCCCTCGTATTGATGGGCCGCCGGATCGACCATGGCGAGGCTTTGCCGACATTTGTTCAGTGCCTCGCTGACCACCGGTTTCAACTGATTGGCCTGCAGTGTCGGCGCCAGTCCGCGCCCGGTGCGCACAAACAATTGATCGCCATACACCTCACGCAAGCGCCGCAACGCCGCACTGACCGCCGATTGCGTGACGCCCAGGCGCAACGCCGCGCGACTGGCGCTGGATTCCTCGTGCAAGGCTTCGAAGACTTTCAGCAAGTTAAGGTCGACATTGGCGATATTCATTTGGCTCATATCATTCAGCAGTGCTCTGGGCTTTATTCATGATCGCGTGGCGCCGCAAAATCAGCAACCTCGGAACCTGATGGAGTAAACGTGATGGCCAAATCAATTGTTGCCGCCCTGCAAATCGGCTCGTTGCCCGGTGGCAAAGGTGAAACCCTGGAGCAGATTCTCGGTTGGGAAGCGGCGATCATCGAATCCGGCGCAGCGCTGGTGGTGATGCCGGAAGCGCTGCTCGGCGGTTATCCGAAAGGTGAGGCGTTCGGCACGCAGTTGGGATATCGATTGCCGGAAGGGCGTGAGGCCTACGCCCGCTACTTCGCCAATGCCATCGATGTGCCGGGCGCCGAAACCGAAGCGCTGGCCGATTTGTCCGCACGGACCGGGGCCAATCTGGTGATCGGCGTAATCGAACGCGCGGGCAGCACGTTGTATTGCACGGTGCTGTATTTCGACCCGCAGGCCGGGCTCGTCGGCAAGCACCGCAAACTCATGCCGACCGGCACCGAACGGCTGATCTGGGGCAAGGGGGACGGTTCGACGCTGCCGGTGCTCGACACCCAGGTTGGCAAGCTCGGTGCGGTGGTGTGTTGGGAAAACATGATGCCGCTGTTGCGCACGGCGATGTACGCCAAGGGCGTTGAGGTCTGGTGCGCGCCGACAGTCGATGAGCGCGAGATGTGGCAGGTGAGCATGCGCCATATCGCCCACGAGGGCCGCTGCTTCGTGGTCAGCGCCTGTCAGGTGCAGGCCTCGCCGAATGCGCTGGGGGTAGAGATCGCCAATTGGCCAGCGGACCGACCGTTGATTGCCGGTGGCAGCGTGATTGTCGGGCCAATGGGCGACGTGTTGGCCGGACCGCTGCGCGGCGAGGCCGGATTGCTCACCGCCGAAATCGATACTGCAGAACTGGTGCGCGCACGGTATGACTACGACGTGGTCGGCCACTACGCGCGGCCGGACGTGTTCGAACTGAGCGTGGACGAACGCGCCAAACCCGGCGTGCGCTTCACAACGTAAACCCGAAAATCCCCTGTAGGAGCTGCCGAAGGCTGCGATCTTTTGATCTTTTTAACAACAAGATCAAGAGATCGCAGCCTTCGGCAGCTCCTACAGGGGGCTTAGTGGTTTTGCAGCCATTCTTCGCGGGTGATTTCCCAGATGTCACGGGGGAAGCGGCCGCTGACGAAGTTGTCTTCGTCGGTTCGAATCAGGCGCATGCCCGCACGCTCGGACAGTTTGCGCGAGCCGAGGTTGGGCGCCGCTTTGGGCACGCGCATCACCGTACGATTCAGAGTGATGAACCAATATTCGCTCACCGCCGCACACGCTTCAGTCATCAACCCTTGACCCTGCCACGCCGGTGCCAGCCACAGGCCACGGTTGTTGTCCTGCTGATCCATCAGGCTGATGTTGCCAATCAACTGCTCGGGCGCTGACTTCAAGCGAATCGACCAATGCCATTCCTTGCCGGCCGCCACGGCTGGTAAAGCAATGTCGCGCAAGTAGGTGAGCGCACCATCTTCGGGGTAGGGCCAGGGGACGGCGGCGTTCAGATAACGCACCACCTCCCACTGCGCAAACTGTTGCTGCACCGCTTGGGCATCGGCCAGTTGCAGCGCACGCAGGATCAGCCGTTCGGTGTACAACGTCGGTATATCTTCCATAAACCTGCAGCCTCCCTGAGTGTCTTTGATAGACGTGCGAGGCTAACGCATATTTACCAGGTCGCGGCACTGGCCTTGGGCAAGCTCAGCTTGCCACTGTCGACGAAGCGCATGGTGCCGAACAAGCCGCCCGCGAGTTTGCCGTGCAACACGTAGGGCAGGTTGTCGAGGGTTTGTGTCTGGCTGAGGCCGAGGGTCTGGCGCAGCACCGAGAAGGCGGAAATGCTGACGGGTACGCTGACGATGGTTTCGGAAAAGCGCGGGATCGAGCCGCTCTGATCGCTCACACCCGAGGCCAGCGAATGACCGTTGACCTCAAGATCGAGGGCGATGCCGTTGTAATCGATCGCGGTTTCGTTGGGGTTTTGCACGCGCAACTTGATGGAGAAGCGCACTTCCAGGTCCTGGCTCGGCAACGGTTCGAGGCCAACCACATTGATGTTCACCGGATCACGGTTGGGAAACAGCGCGCAGGCACTGAGGGACAGCAGCAGTAGCGACAGCATGACGGCGTGGAGGCGGCGCATAAACGGTCTCTCAAAAAAAAGGGCTGAACCGTTGCCGGCGCAGCCCTTCGTTCCAAGGCCAGACGTTAGCGGTTCAACTGTGCGACAGCCGCCGCCGGGGCAGGTTCACCTTTGGCCGGCATGTCCGGATTTTCCATGACCTGAAGAATCGACGCTTCCGGGTCGAAATCGTCCTCTTCCAGCTCGATGAATTCTTCCGGCAGGAAGATATTCAGCACGATAGCGCAGAGTGCGCCAACGGTGATTGGCGATTCGAAGATATTGCGCAGCGCTTGCGGCAGTTCACGCAGAACCTCCGGCACGGCGGCGATGCCCAGGCCCATGCCGAGGGAAATCGCCACGATGAGCATGTTGCGCCGATGCAGACCGGCTTCGGCAAGGATCTTGATTCCGGCCACGGCGACGGTGCCGAACATCACCAGTTCAGCGCCGCCGAGCACCGGTTTCGGCATCAATTGCAGCACCGCGCCGATCATCGGGAACAGGCCCAGCAGCACCAGCAGACCGGCGATGAAGAACGCCACGTAGCGGCTGGCCACGCCGGTGAGCTGGATCACACCGTTGTTCTGCGCGAACGTCACCATCGGCATGCTGTTGAACACCGCCGCCATGGCCGAGTTAAGGCCGTCGGCGAGCAGGCCGGACTTGATCCGGCGGATGTACAGCGGGCCTTTCACCGGTTGCCGCGAGATCATCGAGTTGGCGGTCAAGTCGCCCGCAGCCTCCAGCGGCGACACGAGAAAAATCACCGCCACCGGGACGAACGCCACCCAGTCGAAGTTGAAACCGTACTTGAACGGCACGGGCACGCTGACCAGCGGCACCTCGGGCATCGAGGCGAAATCCACCGTGCCCATCAGCCACGCCACCACGTAGCCGAGGGTCAGGCCAATGACGATCGCGCCCAGACGCAGAAACGGCACGTCGACGCGGTTGAGCACAACGATGGTGCCGATCACCAGCGCCGCCAAGAAGAGGTGACTGGAGGCGCCAAGGTCAGGCGCGCCGAAACCGCCGGCAATGTCGGTCATCGCGACCTTGATCAGCGACAGCCCCATCAGGGTGATGATTGTGCCGGTGACCACCGGGGTGATCAGCATGCGCAATTTGCCGATGAACTGGCTCAGCACCACTTCGATGAACGCGGCGAAGAAACACACGCCGAAGATCGTCGAGAGGATTTCATCGGTGCCGCCACCGCGTGCCTTGACCATGAAACCGGCGCTGAGAATCACGCTGATAAAGGAAAAACTGGTGCCTTGCAGGCACAGCAAACCAGAACCGACAGGGCCGAAACGTTTGGCCTGCACGAAGGTGCCGAGACCGGAGACGAACAGTGCCATGCTGATCAGGTAAGGGATTTCACTGTGCAGGCCGAGAGCACCACCCATGATCAAGGTCGGGGTGATGATGCCGACGAAGCTCGCCAGCACGTGTTGCAGGGCGGCAAACACGGTCGCCGTGAGGTGCGGACGGTCGTTGAGACCGTAGATCAGGTCGTTGTTGCGCGAGGCTTTTTCAGAGGCGGTCATGGTGATTTGCGTGCCGCGAGGCGGTGCCGGGTCAGAAAATGGGTGCGCAGGATGCCGCAAGCGGGCGGCGAGGGCAACGCAATAAAATTGCCTGAAAGGTCAGGTTTTATTGGCTCAGGGGGCTTTTTGCAACCAACCCTGGCACAAGTCACACCCGTGAAGAGCAGGATCTATCTATGCAGAGCAGGATTTATCTGTGTAAAGAGGGATTCATCTGTGGCGAGGGGATTTATCCCCGATGGACTGCGCAGCAGTCCCCTGCATTTTCAACAGGCAAAAGAGCCGGGGCCGCTGCGCGCCCCATCGGGGATAAATCCCCTCGCCACAAGTGTTCTATTGCCATCAATGAGTTGTTCCATACCCGGTCATTGCGGTGTTCAGGTGAAGGCTGCCAACAAGTCTTTTTCGAATGCCTTTTGCGCATCCCCGGGCACCTGCGCTCGATGCCGGGCGAGATGGAAGGCCACTTCGAAACTCAACTCGCCGGGACGCAAGGCGCGCAGCAAACCGTTGGCTTGCCACTGATGCGCATAGTGGTCCGGCAGATAACCGACATGTTTGCCCGACAGGATAAACGCCAACGTGCCCTCGACCTGCTCCGATCGCGCCGAACAGACCTTGCCCTGGAACGGCTCGTCGCTGCGCAGAAAACGGTAGGGGTGATCGACTCGGTCGCATGCCTCAAGCGCCGCGTCACTGGGCGCCGCGTCGGTAAACAACGGATGCCCCGGCGCGCAATACAAATGCTGGGTTTCGCTGAACAACTGCCGATAATCGAAAGCGCTCTGCACTTGCGAGAAATAGCCGATCGCCAGATCCAGCCGCTGTTGCAACAGCAGGCGTTCCATTTCGCCGGGCATGGCGCTGATCAACTCGATGCGCACCGACTCGTCGCGCTCGCGAAAACGCCGGATGGCCGCGGCGACGCGTTGCAGCACTGACTGATCGACCGACTCGGAAATCCCCAGCCGTACTTCACCGATCAAGCGTCCGGCGACGCCGTTGGATTGATGGCGGAACAGCTCGATCGACTCGAACAGCGCACGCACCGCGATCAGCAATTGCTCACCCTTGGGGGTCACGCTGAATCCGCCCTTGCCCCGGCTGCACAGGCGATAACCCAAGCGGGTTTCCAGTTTGGCCATTTGCTGGCTGATGCTCGACTGGCTCAGGCCCAGATCACCTTGCGCGGCACTGAAACCACCGCACTCGACCACCCGCACAAACAGGCGCAGCAACTGTAAATCGAGGTCGTGGAGTTGCCCCAACATCACATTACTCCGGGATAAAGTCAGGATAATTATTCAGCTATTTTTCTAATGTATCCGACGGCGCATCCTGCAACCACTTCCTCCGGTCAGGTGTTCGTCATGGCTCCCTTGTTCAAGCTGTGTTTCCCCGCGCTGTTGTTGTCCGTGGCCATCCACGCTCAGGCCGAGGAGAAAACCCTCAACCTCTACAGCTGGGCCGATTACGTACCGCCGCAAACCTTGCAGCGTTTCGAGCAGGAAACCGGCATCCACGTGCGCTACGACACGTTTGATACCTCAGAGGTGCTGGAAACCAAACTGCTCACCGGTGGCAGCGGGTATGACGTTGTCGTTCCATCGTCCAGCGTGTTGGCCCGGGGATTGGCCGCAGGCGCGCTGAAAGAAATCCCCCACGACGGACTCAAGGGCTACGCCAATCTTGATCCGGACTTGCTGGCGAAACTTGCCGCCGTTGATCCCGGCAATCGCTATGGCGTGCCATACACCTGGGGCACGTTGGGGCTGGGCATGAATGTCGAAGCGGTGAAGCAGCGTCTGCCGGACGTGCCATTGAATAGCCTCGATTTGCTGTTCAAACCTGAATACGCCAGCAAGCTCAAAGATTGCGGGATCGCAATTCTGGATTCGCCGCAGGAAGTCATCGGTCTGGCCCTGCATTATTTGGGCAAAGACCCTTACAGCACCGACAAACAGGATCTGGCAGCGGCCGAGGCGTTGCTGCAAAAACTTCAACCGTCGGTGCTCTACGTCGCCACCGGCCGGCAGATCAATGACCTGGCCAGCGGCAACGTCTGCCTGGCGCTGACCTATAACGGCGACGCGAGTATGGCCGCCGATCAGGCGCGCAAGGCCAACAAACCTTACGAAGTCGCGTATCGCATTCCCAAGGACGGCACGCTGATCTGGCAAGACAACCTCGCCATTCCCAAAGACGCGCCGCACCCCGACGCCGCCCGGGCCTTTATCGAATTCATGTTGCGCCCCGATTCGGTGGCTGAGCTGACCAACACGCTGTTCTTCGCCACTGCCAATCAGGCCGCGACGTCGCTGGTGGATGAAGCCGTGCGCAGCGATCCCGACATCTACCCGCCGAGCGATGTGCGCGCGCGGCTGTACGCCGATCGCAGCATGAGCCTCAAGGACATGCGCCAGCGCACGCGCCTCTGGACCACTTTCCGTAGCCACCAATAGCCCTGAATACAATAAGAAGGAGCACACCGATGGACGTGCCAATGCAAAACGACCAGGCCATGACCCGTGACAGCCTCTACGGCACTGCCGCCGAAAGCACGTACGCCGGCATCACCAGTTTCATGCGCCGACGCTACAGCCGTGACTTGCGTGGCGTCGACGTTGCCGTCAGCGGCGTGCCATTCGACACCGCCACCAGCAACCGTCCCGGCGCACGTTTCGGACCGCGCGGGATTCGCGCAGCCTCCACCGGGATTGCCTGGGAGCGCCACTGGCCGTGGGCATTCGACCCGTTCGATCATCTGGCCGTTATCGATTACGGCGACTGCGATTTCGATTACGGTTCACCGCACAGCATCCCGGAAAGCATCGAGGCCCACGCCGAACACATTCTCAATGCCGGCAGCGCCATGCTCACCTTCGGCGGCGACCACTTCATCAGCTACCCGCTGCTCAAGGCACATGCGCGCAAACACGGCACGCTGTCGCTGATTCACTTCGATGCGCACAGCGACACTTGGCCGGATGAAGAGGGCAAGCGTGTCGACCACGGCACCATGTTCTGGCACGCGGCCCGCGAAGGTCTGGTGGACCCGGCGCGTTCGGTGCAGATCGGTTTGCGCACCACCAATGACGACCCTATGGGTTTCCAGGTCCTCGACGCGCGGCAAGTGCATCGGCGTGGCTGCGAAGCGATTGTCGAAGCGATCCGCGCGCGGGTCGGCGACAACCCGGTGTATCTGACCTTCGATATCGACTGCCTCGACCCGGCCTTCGCACCCGGCACCGGCACACCGGTGTGCGGCGGCCTGAGCACGGTGCAGGCGCTGGAGATTCTCGGTGGCTTGCGCGGGATCAATCTGGTCGGCATGGACGTCGTCGAAGTCGCCCCGGCCTACGATCACGCCGACGTCACCTCGCTGGCCGCCGCCACCTTGGCCATGGAAATGCTTTGCCTCTACGCCGCCCGACACAAAGTCGATCTCTGATTAACACCGCATAACCCTGTAGGAGTGAGCCTGCTCGCGAAGACGCCAGTTCAGCCAACATGAATGTTGAATGACACACCGCCTTCGCGAGCAGATCCCAAAACTCTTACGCCACCGGAACCTTAGGCAAATCCAGTATCTGCGAACCGGTAAAACGCGGAGTCGAGCTGACAATCGTCTCGTGTGGAACACCCGCCGCCGTGCTGCTGATGCCATCGAGTCTGGCCAGTTGGTCATCGCTCAATTGCACGTCGAGTGCACCCAGCGTCGAATCAAGTTGTTCACGAGTCCGCGATCCCAGAATCGGAATCAGCGCGGTGGTTGAGCGCTTGGCTTTTTCCCGCAACCAGGCAATGGCGACGTGGGTCGGGCTAACGCCGATTTCGCTGGCGACCGCCAGCAAAGTATCGAGGAGGGCGGTTTCCCGAGCGCTCTTTTCCGCATGCACCAACATGCCGAGTTTCGTCGCACGGTTGTTGTCATCGTTGCCGCGATACTTGCCGGTGAGGAAGCCGCCGCCCAGTGGCGACCACAGTGTGGCGGCCAAACCGAGGGCTTCAGCCATCGGCAGCAACTCCCGTTCAGCGCTGCGTTCGGCAAGGCTGTACTCGACCTGAATAGCCGCAATCGGCGCAAAGCCACGCACCTCTGCAAGCACGTCGGCACGGGCGATCCGCCATGCCGGGAAGTTCGACAATCCGGCGTAGTGAATTTTCCCCGCGCGTACCAGGTCATCAAATCCACGCAGGATTTCTTCCATCGGCGTCACGCCGTCGCTGATATGCGCCCAGAACAGATCGATGTGATCGGTGTTCAAGCGTTTCAGGCTTTCTTCGACGGCGCGCACCATGTTTTTACGGCTGTTGCCGGTGTGGGAAATGCCGTCCGCCGGTGTAGTACCCATCGTGTATTTGCTGGCAATTACCAGACGATCGCGCTCCGGAGCGATGAACTCGCTGAGCATCGATTCCGATTGCCCACCCTGATAGCCATTGGCGGTATCAATGAAATTGCCCCCGGCATCGAGATAGCCATCAAAGATGCGCTTGGCTTCATCGCGCTCCGCGCCGTGGCCCCAACCGGTGCCGAAGTTGCCAGCGCCCAGCGCCAGTTCCGAAACACGCAGGCCGGTTTTACGGCCGAAAACCTTGTAATGCATGGCGATGTCCTCGATGAAATCAAATGGTGGAAATAAGATTACGGTCGAAATATGGCGACAATATGATGCTGGTAATATTGGCTGTCAATACGCTTGGTGCTCAACGGTCAGCCGGTTACCGCGGGGGGGAATGCATGCGTGGTCGACGCCTTAAACCTCACTGTTTAAGCAACACCCACAGACACTCTTTTCAGGCTACGCAACTTTGCGCCTTTGCCTACAGCCAAGCCAGAATCCGCCGGCTCGTGCGCTTGGGGTCCGGTCTTTATCGTTTGCGGGTCGCGAGCAGCGGGCATCACTGACTGATTTGATCGTTGCCACACGTTCAGCAGGGGCATGGCATACTGCCGCGCATGACTTTCGACTCTCCTCTAAGCGCCTGGCAGCACGCCATCGAACACAAGGGCTTCATCCAGGATGAAGCTCAGGAACACGCGGTCTGGGCGCTGCAAAAATGCCACGAAGCCTTGCATGCCGGAGCCCGTGTGGTCACCGGCGTTTACCTGTGGGGCCCGGTCGGGCGCGGCAAAACCTGGCTGATGGATCAGTTCTATCAGAGCCTGCGGGTGCCGGCGCGGCGTCAGCATTTTCACCATTTCATGGGCTGGGTACACCAGCGTTCGTTCCAGTTGAGCGGCATTGCCGACCCGTTGCGCGCATTGGCCAAAGAGCTCGCTGCCGAAGTGCGCGTGCTGTGCTTCGATGAACTGTTCGTCAATGACATTGGCGATGCGATCATTCTCGGGCGCCTGTTCCAAGTGATGTTCGACGAAGGCGTGGTGGTGGTCTGCACTTCCAACCTGCCGCCGGATGATTTGTATGCCGATGGCTTCAACCGTGACCGTTTTACCCCGGCGATTGCGGCGATCAAGGCGCACATGCAGGTGGTGCCGGTGAACGGTGCCGAAGATCATCGCCTGCACCCGGGCGCCGGTCTGCAGCGTTATTTTGTTGCCACCCCGGGCGCGGCCAGTGCGTTGGGTGAGGTGTTTCAGGCTCTGGCGGCCGGGGAATCTGTCAGTGACCAGCCGGTGTCGGTCGGACATCGGATGTTGAATGTGGTGCAAGCCAGCGAAGCGGTGTTGTGGTGCCGCTACGCTGATCTTTGCGAACAGCCTTTTGCCGCCATGGATTTCATCGCGCTGTGCGATACCTACCGGGCTATTCTGTTGGGCGAGGTACCCAACCTCAGCGCGCAGAAGCGGGAAGGGCGCATCGCCCGTGGTACCGAAGACGGCGCCGAGCGGGTCGTGGCAGGGGATCGAGAACTGCCGCAGTTGTCGGTACACGACGATGGCGTGCGCCGCTTTATTGCGCTGGTCGATGAGTGCTACGACCGTAAGGTGCCGCTGTACGTCGAGGCACACGTGCCAATGGACGCGCTGTACACCGAGGGTTATCTGGAATTCCCGTTCCGCCGCACCCTCAGCCGCTTGCAGGAGATGCAGTTGCAGCGCTTTGCCGAAGCTTGATCAGTGAAGAGGGCGCCGACATGACCCAACCGCTGTCCCATCATCTATTGACCCAGGCGTATCAGAACGCCTGGGCCAATCACCGACTGGCCAAGGCCTGGATGCAGCTCTCTGACGCCGACCTTGCGGCACCACGGGTGAGCTTTTTTCCGGGCATTCGCCTGACCCTCAATCACATCCTCGCCTGCGACTGGTTCTACGTCGATGCGCTGGAACGCGAGTTGCGCGGCGATGAGCCGCATCCCGATTGCTACGTGTTTTTCACTCAGGACGAACCGTTTACCGAGGCTGCCGCGTTGCGTGCCGAACAGGCGCATGTTGATCGGCGTCTGATCGCCTATTGCGAGCAACTGCGCGACGCCGACCTTGCGCGTATCGTCACCATTGCTCGCGACACGCCGCAACACGACAGCCGTTTGCGCATGCTGGCGCACTTGTTTGAGCATCAGATCCATCACCGTGGCCAGGTGCATGCGATGCTCAGCGGTACGTCGGTAAAGCCGCCGCAACTGGATGAGTTTTTCTGCGTAGGTGAAAGTGCCCTGCGTGCGCAGGACTTCGCCGAGCTGGGCTGGACTGAAGAGTTGATTTGGGGGCATTGATAACAGCAAAAGATCGCAGCCTTCGGCAGCTCCTACAGTGAGTACGGTATTCCCATGTAGGAGCTGCCGAAGGCTGCGATCTTTTGATCTTTTGATCTTTTGCCGTTGCGGGTTGCCCACCAGTTCCCCCCCGCGCTAAGGTCGAGCAGCCTGTCAGCGTGCATTTTGCGCGCCGGGGCTCATGTGTATTCGGGGATGGAAATGGATTCCGCAGAGATTCTTGTGCTTCAGGCCAGCTACACCAATCCACTGCACGCCGAGGCCATCGGCATCGTGCTCAATCATTACGCAGAAGACCCCATGGGCGGCGGTCATTCGCTCGATCCTGATCTGCTGCGACGGTTGCCGGAAGAACTGGCCCGTCGGCCTTACGCTTTCAGTGTGCTGGCGTTCGTCGGCGGCGAGCCGGCGGGGCTGGTCAATTGCTTCGAGGGTTTTTCAACCTTTGCCTGCAAGCCGTTGGTCAACGTCCACGATGTGGCGGTGGTGGGCAAATTTCGCGGCCTCGGCCTGAGCCAGAAAATGCTGCAAAAAGTCGAGGACATCGCTCGTCAGCGTGGTTGCTGCAAGATCACCCTGGAAGTGCTGGAAGGCAATCCAGTCGCGCAGGGTTCCTACCGCAAGTTCGGCTTTGCGCCGGGCATGTTCAATCCGGAGCACGGGCGCATGCTGTTCTGGATCAAGGATCTGCAGGCATAAAAAAAGGCGCCCGAACAGGGCGCCCAACTGTCATCTCTCAGGCTGAAGCGCAGCCGTGAGAGGTCCATCGGTTGCTCGATAAATCAGTTGCGATAAGACTCGGTCACTTGTGCGGTCTGGTCGGCGGGGACCCGCAGCTCTTGGGCTTTGGCGTCGCTGGCCGGCGCACTTTGCGTGCGCTGGACCGGGAAGTTGTCGTAGTAATGGTGCATGCGCTCGGCGCCGCCTTCGGCGAAAACGCTGGCAGAGCCAAGGGTGAGCAGACCTGCAAGGATTGCTGTGGTGGTTTTCATGGTGCCTCCTACTGAAAAACGTCGGAGCCGTTCATCCATGAAGCAGAACTCGGAACAAAGTCTGTAGGAGGTGAATTAACTCGGGGTTAACGCAGTGGAACGCCTGTCACCCAAACTGTGGTGAGGGAGCTTGCTCCCGCCGGAGGGCGGGCATCTCCCTGGAACAAGGGCCTGCTGCGCAGTCCATCGGGGATAAATCCCCTCACCACAGGTGATTTCAGTTAGCTGGGGACGGTTAGAGCTTCCAGTCGAGGCTCAGCGTTACGGTGCGTGGGTCTCCCCAGTACACGCCGTTGTAGAAGCCGACGTTGTCGTAATACTTCTTGTCGAACAGGTTGTTGACGTTCAGCGAGGCCGACAGGTGCTTGTCGAACTCATAACGCGACATCAGGTTGACCACGGTGTAGGCGTCCTGGTTGATGCGCGTACGTTCAGTGAGAATCCGCCCGTTGGCGCCGCGCCCGATCGGGCGGTTGGCGGTGCCGTAGACGTCGCTCTGCCAATTGACAGCGCCACCGACGGTCAGCGCGTTCCAGTTGCCCGGCAAGCGATACGCCGTGGACAAACGGAACATGTTCAGCGGCTGGTTGGTGTTGCTCCGTTCCTTTTCACCATTGGCCGAATGGGTGTAGGTATAGCCGGCGGTCATGTTCCAGCCAGTGAGCACTTCACCCGAAACTTCAGCTTCGAAGCCGTTGACCTTGTTGCCTTTGCCGCCGCTCTTGTAGAACTCCTCGCCGGTGACCGGATCCGGTGCGACCGAATCGTCGACTTCGGCAACGTTGTCCTGTTTGCTCCAGAACAATGCGGTCGACAGGTTCAGACGTTCTTCCAGCAGACTGCCCTTGAGTCCCAGTTCGTAGTTGCTGCCCACCACGGGGTCGAGGTAGTTGCGACTGCTGTCACGGTTGCTTTGCGGTTTGAAGATGTCGGTGTAGCTGACGTAGGCGGTGTATTCCGGGGTCAGGTCGTAAAGCAGGCCGGCGTACGGCGTCCAGATGTCGTTTTGACGCTGACGGGTTGCGTCGAAACGACTCAATTGCAATTGGCTGTCGTAATAGTTATCGCGACTGGATTCGTCCCAACTGCCGTAACGGCTGCCGAGCACAGCATGCAATTGGTCGGTAAAGCTCAAGCGGGTGGCGAGGTAACCGGCCTTTTGCCGGGTCTGGCTTTTCGAGCCACTGAGTCCCGTCACCGTGTCCGGGAATTTGGCGATGTCGCCCATGTATTTCCAGTCACGGATGTTTGCGTAGTCCGCCGCAGTCGGGCCGTCAACGGTATACGGCGAGTCGGCACGGTATTGGGCCTCGCCATAGCCGACCATCAATTCGTGTTCGCGGCCCAGCAAAGAGTAGGGGCCGGACAAGTTGAAGTCGTAAGCCTTCATGCTCTGATCGCCGATCATGTGCCCCATGTACGCGACCATCCCGCTGCGATCGGCTTCAGGAAAACCGCCACCGCCATAATAGGTTTTGCCGTCGGAATCGCTTTTACGATGGGTGTACGCGGCTTTCAAATGCCAACCGCCGGCAAGTTGCTGATCCAGCGTGGCGAAGGCGGTCTTGTCGCGCAGCGGCCAGGAACTCCACGAGGTCGCCATGTTGGTTGAACGACCAAGTCCCGCTTTGCTGCCATCGGCGTTCCAGTACGGCACCGTGCCCCAGGACGTGCCTTGCACTTGTTTGTCTTGGTAGTCGTAGCCCACGGCCAATACGGTTGATTCGGTCAGGTCCGCTTCGAGAATGCCGTAACCGACCTCGCGTTGCAGCGCGTATTTATCCTTGATCGACTGGCTGTCGCGATAGGCCAGCACCGTGCGCCCGCGTAAACGACCGTCGAAGGCCAGCGGGCCGCCAACGTCGACGTAACTGTAGTAATCGTCGTAGCTGCCGCCGCTGACCCCGGCCAGAGCCTGCAGTTGTGCCGTCGGACGCTTGCGCACCATGTTGATGGTCGCTGACGGATCGCCCGCGCCGGTGGTCAGCCCCGTGGCGCCGCGCACCACCTCGATGCGGTCGTAGATGATGGTATCGGCGTCGGACTTCATGCGGCCGAAGGTGTTGAGCATGCCGTCAATCTGGAAGTTGTTGATCGAGTAGCCGCGTGACGAATAGCTGACACGGTCGGAATCGAGGTGCTGTACCACCACGCCGGTGGTCTGCTGCATGGCTTCGGTCAACGTACCGAGTTTGAAATCATCCATTTGCTGGCGGGTGACCACCGACACTGACTGCGGAGTTTCCTTGATCGACAGGTTCAGCCGAGTTGCCGTACTCATGGCACCGGTGGTGTAAGCGTCAGTGTTTTCGGTGGTGGTGCCCAGGCCTTGGGCGGTGACATCGGTCGCAGCAAGTTCCAACGCTGTAGCGGCCGGATTTGCCGGGTTTGCGGTATCGTTTTCAGCCAGTAGATCAGCGCTGAACGCAGCGCTGCACAGACCGAGCGTGAGGGTCATGGAACGGGTGATGGGCGCGAACATCGCAGCCGACTCCTTGTCTTCGAGGGGAAATATCCTTTGGTTCAAAGACGAAGAGGGGAGACGCGATTTAGTAACAAACGAGAAATATTATTATTTAAGGCCTTCCCCAACCCTGTAGGAGCTGCCGCAGGCTGCGATCTTTTGATCTGTTTTTCAAAACACAAAATCAAAAGATCGCAGCCTGCGGCAGCTCCTACCGGGTAGAAGAAAGGGGCCATTTCGGCCCCTTGCTGGTGTTACTTCTGTGCGACATCCGCTGGCGCGGTGTCGGGCTTTTTCGGCTTCATCAGGCTGAAGTCGATCAAGGCCCGCTGCTCACGCTCATACGGGTTGCCGATCATCAGCGGACGCGGCTTGAAGCTGTCGCTGACCAGGCACTTGCTGCGGTCCAGTTCATCGAAACTCAAACCGGCCATGTCCGCCCAGGTGTGGATCAAGTGCGAACTGCTGTAAGGCCGCCCCAGATCGCCGGCGAAGTTCCAGTCATGGTTTTCTTTCCATTTCGGCGATGCCCAGGCCATGAACGGGATGGTGTACATCGGCGCAGTGGGTTTGTTTTCGTTGCGGCCCAGGGTTTTGTGGCCGACCGAATCGAACACGTCTTCGCCGTGGTCGGACAGGTACAGCAAAAAGCCGTTCGGGTCGGACTTGGCGTAATCCTTGATCAGGCTCGACACTACGAAGTCGTTGTACAGCACCGCGTTGTCGTAGCTGTTGTAAGTCGGCACCTGATCGTCACGCACGCCGGCCGGCACGCCTTCGCGGTCCTGGAACTTGTCGAAGCTCGGCGGATAACGGTACTGGTAGCTCATGTGCGTGCCGAGCAAATGCACGACGATCAGTTTGCGCTGCGCCGGATCAGTCAGGGCCTTGTTGAACGGCTCGATCACGTCACCATCGTATTGCGCGGCGTTCTGGTTGCGGTTGTTGTTCAGGTAGACCTGCTCATCCGCCTGCTCGGAGAACGTGGTGAGCATGGTGTTGCGCTTGGTCATGGTCTGCTGGTTGGTGATCCAGAAGGTTTTGTAGCCTGCCTGTTTCATCATGCTGACCAGCGACGGCGTCGACAGGTAAAGGTCGGGGTTTTCCTCGTCGGCGAAGGTCAGCACTTGCTGCAGCGCCTCGATGGTGTAAGGGCGCGGGGTGATGACGTTGTCGAAGACCGCCAGTTGATCCTTGAGCTTGTCCAGTTCTGGCGTGGTCTTGCGCGGGTAACCGTAGAGGCTCATGCGCTGACGGTTGGTCGATTCGCCGATCACCAGCACCAGCGTCGAGGGCTGATTGGCGCCAGCGTCCTTGAGGTTGTGCAGCGGCGGGATCTTGCTCGCGCTGTGCAACATGCCCTGCATTTCCGCCAGCGTGTCCAGATAGCGGTGATAGGCCACGGCCATCTGCCACGGCACCGCCGGCTCGATGCGGGTTTCAAACTTCTCGAAACCGCCGGCGAAGCTGCCGGTGCGCATCGTTTGCTTGACCAGCGGGTAACCGACGACGGCCACGATAATCGCCATCGCTGCGACTAACGCGCGGCCACGGGGCATGTACACCGGGCGCAGGCGAGTCCAGAGGAAATACGCGAACAGGGTGTGGGCGAGGAACGCAGGGACCATCCACCAGGCAAAGTACTGGGTCATGTACTCGCCCGCTTCAGAAATGTTCGACTCGAACATGATGAAGATGACGCTCTGCGAGAATTCCTGCTGATAGATAAAGAAATAACCCAGGCTGGCCATCGAGCAGGCCCACAACACGACACCGATGATGGCGGCGAGCAGCTTGGTGCGTTGGGGGAACAGCAGCATCGGCGCCAGCCAGATCGCGCTCATCACGAACGCCTGACGGAACCCGGTGAAACCCGAAGTGCCGGTCAGCTGGATCAGCAGTTGGGTGATACCCGAGAAATACCAGAAGAACACGAACAGCCAGAGAAACCCGGCCCAGTCGAAACCTGTCGCAGTCGTTTTGCTGCGTTTGAACAATGCCATTCAGCACTCCAGCTCAGTCGTTGCAACCACCGCCGGAGAGCTTCCATGAAACCGACGAACGGAGGCCGCACGCGAACGCCCGGCCAGAATGCGCCGGAGTATCACCAAGGGAATGTGAAAACTTTGTTAGTTGCAGATGACTGACAGAGGTGAATCATGTCGGGAACGACGGACGCCGTTCCCGAAACACGCGGGCAGTTCAGGCGTGCGGGTTGCGCATGACCACCGGCAGAGGTTTGGGCTGAGCGCCCTGAGTCAACGCGCGCAGCTGCGCCAGCTCCTGCTTGAGTTGGTCGCGTTCGTCTTTCAACTGGCGCAATTCATCGCGACGGATTGTCACGTACAGGGTTTGTGGCGGCATTGCTGTGTGTACTGTGCCCATTGCTCACCTCGCAAATGGCGTGCATCAACTGTAAATAGCGGCCGTTTTTGGCTGCTGACTTACTATCGGCGCCAATTTTGATTTCTTTTGCCTGTGAATGGAACTTTTTTATTTTTCATGGTCGGTGTGTCTTCGCCACGTTTCGGGGCGTTATCAGTCTGATTCGGGCACAATGCACGGAAACTTCATCGCAACGCTCTGGACTAACCTCCATCAGTCGCGTTGGGCTATAACCCATGACACACATTTATTTGTAGTAAGGAGCATCAGCACATGCAACTCGGGATTATTGGACTGGGCCGCATGGGCGGCAATATTGCGCGACGTCTGATGCTCAACGGTCACACCACCGTTGTTTACGACCGCAATACCGCTTTCATCGATAACCTGGTCGCCGAGGGCTCCACGGGCGTCGCAGACCTGCCTGCACTGGTTGCCGGCCTGGCCAAACCGCGTGCGGTCTGGGTCATGCTGCCGGCCGGCGCGCCGACCGAAGACACCATCAACACCCTGAGCACACTGCTTGAAGCCGGCGACACCATCATCGACGGCGGCAACACCAACTATAAGGATGATATTCGCCGGGCCAAGACCCTGAACGAGAAGGGCCTGCACTACATCGACGTCGGCACCTCCGGCGGCGTCTGGGGCCTGGAGCGCGGCTATTGCATGATGATCGGCGGCGACGCTGAAACCGTGCAGCGCCTCGATCCACTGTTCGCCGCACTGGCGCCGGGCATGGGTGACATCCCGCGCACCAAGGATCGCAAGTCCGATGACCACCGTGCCGAGCACGGCTACATCCACGCCGGTCCTGCCGGCGCCGGGCACTTTGTGAAGATGATTCACAACGGTATCGAGTACGGCATGATGGCCGCGTTCGCCGAGGGCTTCGACATCCTCAAGACCAAATCCAGCGAACGTCTGCCGGAAGATCAGCGTTTTGATCTGAACGTGGCTGACATTGCTGAAGTCTGGCGTCGCGGCAGCGTCGTTTCCTCGTGGTTGCTCGACCTGACCGCCGACGCACTGGCCAGCGATCCGAAGCTCGACGGCTTCTCCGGTTCGGTTGCCGACAGCGGTGAAGGTCAATGGACCATCGAAGCGGCCATGGAGCAAGCGGTGCCGGTGCCGGTGTTGTCGAACTCGTTGTTCTCGCGCTACCGCTCGCGCGGCCAGGGCACCTTTGGCGACAAGATTCTTTCGGCCCAGCGCTTCGGCTTCGGCGGCCACGTGGAGACACCGAAGAAATGACCCATACGATCCGCAGGAAATCCAAGGCAGAACCCGCACCACCGACCACGCTGTTTCTGTTCGGTGCCCACGGCGACCTGGTCAAGCGCTTGCTGATGCCGGCGCTGTACAACCTCAGTCGCGACGGCTTGCTTGACGAAAACCTGCGGATCGTTGGCGTTGACCACAACGCCATTACCGATGAGGCCTTCGCGCAGAAGCTCGAAGACTTCATCCGGACCGAAGTGGCGGCGAAAGTCGGCAAGGGTGATCAGATGCTTGATCCGGCCTTGTGGGCCAAGCTCGCCAAAGGTATCAGCTACGTCCAGGGCGACTTCCTGGACGACAGCACTTATTCCGCGCTGGCGGCGAAAATCGCCGACAGTGGCACCGGCAATGCGGTGTTCTATCTGGCCACCGCGCCGCGTTTCTTCAGTGAAGTGGTGCGCCGACTCGGCAGTGCCGGCTTGCTCGAAGAAACTCCCGAAGCGTTCAGAAGGGTGGTGATCGAGAAGCCGTTCGGCTCCGACCTGCAAACCGCCGAAGCGTTGAACGCCTGTTTGCTCAAGGTGATGTCCGAGAAGCAGATCTATCGGATCGACCATTACCTGGGCAAGGAAACCGTGCAGAATATTCTGGTCAGCCGGTTCTCCAACAGCCTGTTCGAAGCCTTCTGGAACAACCATTACATCGACCACGTGCAGATCACTGCGGCGGAAACCGTTGGTGTCGAAACCCGTGGCAGTTTTTACGAACACACCGGCGCACTGCGCGACATGGTGCCCAATCACCTGTTCCAGTTGCTCGCCATGGTTGCGATGGAGCCGCCGGCGGCATTTGGCGCTGATGCGGTGCGCGGCGAAAAAGCCAAGGTGGTCGGCGCGATCCGTCCGTGGACGACTGAAGAGGCACGGGCCAACTCGGTTCGCGGCCAATACAGCGCGGGCGAAGTCGATGGCAAATCTCTGAACGGCTATCGCCAGGAGCCCAACGTCGCGCCGGACAGCAGCACCGAAACCTACGTGGCGCTGAAGGTGATGATCGATAACTGGCGCTGGGTCGGCGTGCCGTTCTACCTGCGTACCGGCAAGCGCATGAGCGTGCGCGACACCGAGATCGTCATCTGCTTCAAACCGGCGCCGTACGCGCAGTTCCGCGACACCGAAGTCGACGAGTTGCAGCCGACTTACTTGCGTATCCAGATTCAGCCCAACGAAGGCATGTGGTTCGACCTGCTGGCCAAGCGGCCGGGGCCGGCGCTGAACATGGCCAACATCGAGCTGGGTTTTGCTTATAAGGACTTTTTTGAGATGCAGCCGTCGACGGGTTACGAAACCCTGATTTACGACTGCCTGACCGGCGATCAGACGCTGTTCCAGCGCGCCGACAACATCGAGAACGGCTGGCGCGCCGTGCAACCGTTCCTCGATGCCTGGCAACAGGACGCGAGCGTGCAGACTTACGCCGCCGGTGAAGACGGCCCACAAGCCGCCGAAGATCTGCTGACTCGCGATGGTCGCGTCTGGCATGGCCTCGGATGAGTGACTTGCCGAAGCAACCCATCCGTTTTCTGCTCAGTGACATGGACGGCACGCTGTTGCTGCCCGATCACACGCTGAGCCAGCGCACCATCGACGCGGTTCGCGCCTTGCGTGAGGCGGGCGTGTTGTTCAGCCTCGCCACCGGGCGGCCGCCCAAAGCCATGTTGCAGCAGATCGAAGCCTTGGGCGTTGATCTGCCGACGGCGGCGTTCAATGGCGGGACCATCGTCAATCCCGATGGCAGTCTGCTGGTGGCGCATTACCTGCCGGCAACGACTGCACTGATTGCGCTGGCGACGTTTGCCGATCAGCCTGAGGTGGAAATCTGGGTGTTTAGCGGCGGGGACTGGCTGCTCAAGGACCCGCACGGGCCGATGGTGCCGCGCGAGCAGCATGGCCTCGGTTATCCGCCAGTGGTGGTTGAAAGTTTCGAGCCGTATCTGGAACGTATCGACAAGATCGTCGCGACCAGCAACAACACCGAACTGTTGATTGAACTGGAAGCGCGGTTGCTGCCGAAGGTCAACGGCATGGCGCAAGTGTCGCGTTCGCAACCGGTGTATCTGGACGTCACTGCGCTGGAGGCCAACAAAGGCACCGCGCTGGCGACACTGGCCGAACACCTGGGCATACCGCTGGAACAGACCGCTGCGATCGGCGACGGCGGCAACGACCCGGCGATGTTCCATTGCGCAGGATTATCGATTGCCATGGGCCAAGCGGAAGACGCCGTAAAACGCCAGGCCGACGTGGTCACCGCTCCCAACACCGAAGACGGCGTCGCCTTAGCGATCGAAAAATACATCCTCCAATAACACCTGTAGGAGCTGCCGAAGGCTGCGATCTTTTGATCTTGTTTTTATGCAGCAAGATCAACAGATCGCAGCCTTCGGCAGCTCCTACATGAGGTTGGGGTTAGAGCCAGTAGCTCACGGCGTACCAGCCCAGCAGGCCCATCACGAAGGTGTACGGCAACGCCATCCACACCATTCGTCCGTACGACAAGCGCACCAGCGGTGCAATCGCCGACGTCAGCAGGAACAGAAACGCCGCCTGACCATTCGGCGTGGCCACGCTCGGCAGGTTGGTGCCGGTGTTGATCGCAATCGCCAGCGTTTCGAAATGCTCACGGCTCATGTGTCCGGCGAGGAACGCCTGCTTCACTTCAGTGATGTAAATGGTCGCGACAAACACGTTGTCGCTGATTGCTGACAACAAGCCGTTGGCAATAAACAGCATGCCCGGTTGTTGCTCGACCGGCAGCGCCAGCACCCATTGAATCAGCGGTGCAAACAGTTGTTGATCGTGAATCACCGCCACCACCGCAAAAAACACCACCAGCAACGCAGTGAACGGCATGGCGTCCTTGAACGCGCTGCCCAGGCGATGCTCGTCGGTAATCCCGGTGAACGCAGTGATCAGCACAATCACCATCAAGCCGATCAGGCCGACTTCAGCGACGTGAAACGCCAGGCAACCGATCAGGATCAATGCCGCCGCACCTTGCACCAGCAACGCGGCGCGTTGGCGTGGCGTACGTTCGGCGTTGTCTTCGGCGGCGTAGTTGGCCAGCACGGCGCGAACGTTGTCCGGCAGTAGCGTGCCGTAACCAAACCAGCGCAGTTTCTCCAACAACACGCAGGTCACCAGGCCCGCCGCCAGGACTGGCAACGACACCGGGGCAACTTTCAGGAAGAACTCGCCAAAATGCCAGCCCATTTCGTGGCCGATCAGCAGATTCTGCGGCTCGCCGACCAGTGTGCAGACACCGCCCAACGCCGTGCCGACCGCGCCGTGCATCAGCAGGCTGCGCAAGAATGCGCGGAATTGATCGAGATCGTCATGATGCAGTGTCGGCAGGTGCTGGTCGTCGCCGAATTCGCTGTCCTGGCGTGGGTCATTGCCCGAGGCAACACGGTGATACACCGAATAGAAACCGACAGCGGCACTGATGATCACCGCGGTGACGGTCAGTGCATCGAGGAATGCCGAGAGAAAGGCCGAGAGAAAGCAGAACATCAAGGCCAGCGCCGCTTTCGAACGCACGCCCAGCAACAGGCGCGAGAACAGATACAGCAGCAGATCCTTCATGAAATAGATGCCGGCGACCATGAACATCAGCAGCAGGATTACCGGAAAGTTGTGCAGCAACTCATCGTAAAGTGCCTGTGGCGTGGTCATTTTTAGCAGCAGCGCTTCGATCAGCAATAGCCCGCCAGGCATCAGCGGATAACACTTGAGCGCCATGGCCAGGGTGAAAATGAATTCGATCACCAGCAGCCAGCCGGCGGCAACCGGGCCGACAGACCATAACACCAGGGCATTGAGGATCAGGAAGCCAACGATGGTCGCCTTGTACCAGCGTGGCGAGTGCCCGAGAAAATTTTGCGCGAACGCCTGGGCGATTGAACCGGACATCGCTTGCTCCTTGTCTTGAGAAGCGCGCAAGTTGCCGGATGTGTCACGCAAGTTCAAGTGCTGAATGCCCCCCTCACCCCTGTAGGAGCTGCCGCAGGCTGCGATCTTTTGATCTGGGTTTTAAAAAAACAAGATCAAAAGATCGTCCGATCGCGGCCCGAGCCTGCGGCAGCTCCTACATTGGATTTATTCGGGGTTGAGGTAGCGCGCGACCATCGCCCGGTAGTTGCCATCCAGCGAATAACCGCCGACAAGAATCCCGCCGTCCGCTTGCAAGGCCAGCGAATTGGCTGTGTCCAGGCTTCGGCCAAGACGTGTGCGCAGCCAGCCATTGCCATCGCCGAAACGCTGATCGAGGTCACCATCAGGCAAATAGCGCGCGACGATAAAGTCTGCTTCAACGCCGCCAATGGTCGCGCCGACGGCAATCATCCGCCCGTCCTGCATGCGTTGAGCGGCGTTCCACTGGCAGCCACTGGGGCCGATGTCGAGTAACTGCGGCAGGCCGTCATGGCGGTGCAGGTCGGCGCGACCATTGTGATGCAGGATCAGAGAAAGACAGTGACTCGGGTCGCGGCTGCTGCCGAAACAGTGCAGGTGTTGCGCCGACTCGATCACCTGGCTGACCTGCGCACTGCGCCCGCCAGCGGTAAACGACATAAAACCGTCGACGGCAAACCGCTCATCCAGACGGCCATCAGGCAGGTAACGCGCCAACAGGCCTTCTTGCGGAAAATCGATGGAGCCGGCGACCATGATCCGCCCGTCCTCCTGCAACAGCAGGCTGCTCAGCCAGGTATTGAGCAACAAATGGCGGATCATCACGAAGCCACGACCGTTGAACGTCTCGTCCAGGCTGCCGTCAGGCTTGAGACGGATGAGCATGCCGGCATGGTCGGCCAGTTCGAAGTGATGATTGGCAATCAGCAGCACATGGCCGTCAGGTTGCACGGCGACATCGCAGGCCTCCGCGCCCGGTACACCCGGCGGCAGCCAGTTATCGCGGGTGCCCATGGACAAGTCGCCCGGCAGGCGCACGACTTGCACGCCGTTATCGCCAAATGTCGGGTCCGGATTGCCCAGGGCATCGAAACGGGCGAGGGCGGGCAAGGTGCGGTGGGTGTTTTCGTAGTGGAGGCCGGCCAGCAGGATTCGGCCATCAGCGAGTACCTGCACTTTACTGGCTGATGCTTCAAAGCCGTGGGCATATTCGCCGATGACACTGCCGTGATGCGCAAACCCGAGATCCGCCGAACCGTCGGCGAGCAATCGCGCCAGGCCGAATCGGCTGCCTTGGGCCGTGCCGACTTTGGCGGCCACCAGCACGCGGCCCTGCTGATCGACAGCGACGCCTTGCGTCATGCTCGACTCACTGCCGGCAAAATACACTTGCGCGATGCCGCGAGTCGCAAAGGTCTGATCAAGTTGTCCGGCGCTATTTAACGGCGGCGCCAGCGCGAAAGCGTTCGAGCTGAACATGCACGCATCTCCTTGCGAGTTGACCATGACCCGGGAGCCGGGTGGGTAACTGCATGAGCCGAACATTCAATACTTGATGCTCAAGAAGTACAACGGTGAGAACTAACAGGCGGAGGGTCGCACTGTGCCACAACAGTGTCTTTTTGAACCAATGGCAAGCCTGCCAAGCAGTTGGGCCTGACGCCACTGTTTAAAGTTATACAACCGTGGGTGCGGACGAAAAGAAAGTGCAACTAAGGGAAAGAGGGCGGATGACCTTAATGCCATCCGCATCACCCGCAAAATCAGTGTGGCATCGACCACGATTGCAGCAGGTAGCCTTCTTCGCTCAACTCGGCGCGGGCTTGTTGCAGCAGTTGTTCGAGTTGTGCCGGATCGGAGTAGGCACTGCTTGGAATCTGTTTGCGGCCAATGTGGGAGTTGGTCCGATCAATAACGGTCAGGCTCAGTTCGCCATTGCCGTCTTGTGGCGCCCAGGCCACGCACTGGAAGGGTTTGAACGCGTGGTTGGCAATCAAAAGAGCTTCGTTGATACGGAGCGGGGCGGTCATGGGGTCTTCTCTCTGTAATGCCCAATCAAGTGATAGGCCGTCGGTTGGGCTTACCGTTCGGCTGGTTACTTGTACTGATGCACGCAACCCGCTAACGGGTCACACTCGAAACAAAGAAATTTCAACTTTCTTTCATAGACCTGGCTTTTAGACAGCTTTTGAAAGCTCGCTGAAAGCTTTTCAGTAATGAAATAGTCGATAGCTAACTAACAACCGCGCTGCTTATAACGCGTTTGTTTGTACACCTATAAGCAATCGATACAAGGCGCTGTCAAAATCTTGCTAATGTTACAGTCGGGTCTGCCAAATGACTGTTTTTACAATCATTTCTAATATTTGGCGCCAAGGAACAGTCATGAGCGAAGCGCCTGCGTTACGACGTTTATTGGTGGTCGATCCGTGCGACGACTGTCACCGCTTATTGCCCGGTTTACGCGCGGTAGGCTGGGATGTCGACAGTTGTACGCTGGAAAATGCCGCCGACCGCAGCTGCGACGTCGGCTTGCTGCGATTGCAGCCTTTTCACCTGGAACGACCCGAAGCGGTGAAGGAACTGATCAGTCGCAGCGGCACGGAATGGATCGCTGTGCTGAATCAGGAAGTACTGCGCCTGCAGAACGTTGGCGACTTCGTCTGCGAATGGTTTTTCGATTTCCATACCCTGCCGTTTGACGTGTCTCGGGTGCAAGTCACCCTCGGCCGGGCGTTCGGCATGGCACGCCTGCGCGGGCAGGGCACAATTCACGTCGACCAGCCCGAACATGAATTGCTCGGCGACAGCAAACCTATCCGCGAACTGCGCAAATTGCTCAGCAAGCTGGCGCCGACCGAATCGCCCGTGTTGATCCGTGGCGAAAGCGGCACCGGTAAAGAGCTGGTCGCGCGCACGCTGCATCGGCAATCGCAACGTCACAGCAAACCGTTTGTGGCGATCAATTGCGGGGCAATTCCCGAACACTTGATCCAGTCCGAGCTGTTCGGTCACGAAAAAGGTGCGTTTACCGGAGCACATCAGCGCAAGGTCGGCCGCATCGAAGCGGCCAACGGCGGCACCTTGTTCCTTGATGAAATTGGTGACCTGCCGCTGGAGTTGCAGGCCAATCTGCTGCGGTTCCTCCAGGAAAAACACATTGAACGGGTCGGTGGCAGTCAGCCGATTCCCGTTGATGTGCGGGTGTTGGCAGCAACCCACGTCGATCTTGAGTCTGCAATCGAGAAGAAGCGCTTTCGCGAGGATTTGTACTACCGGCTCAATGTGCTGCAAGTGGTCACCGCGCCTTTGCGTGAGCGGCACGGTGACCTGTCGATGCTGGCCAACCACTTTTCCCATTTCTACAGCCACGAAACCGGTCGACGTCCGCGCAGCTTCAGTGAAGATGCGCTGATTGCGATGGGTAAACACGATTGGCCGGGCAATGTCCGTGAGTTGGCCAACCGCGTTCGTCGCGGACTGGTGCTGGCCGAGGGGCGGCAGATCGAGGCGCGCGATCTTGGCCTGATCAGTCAGCATTCAATCGCTACGCCCATGGGCACGCTGGAAGATTACAAGACGCGAGCTGAACGTCAGGCATTGTGCGATGTGTTGAATCGGCACAGTGACAATCTGAGCATTGCGGCGAAAGTACTTGGCGTGTCCCGTCCGACGTTTTACCGGCTGCTGCACAAGCATCAGATTCGCTAGAAGATCAAAAGATCGCAGCCTTCGGCAGCTCCTACAAGGGTAATCCTGTAGGAGCTGCCGCAGGCTGCGATCTTTTGCTGTTGCTCTGCTTAGAAGTAGTACGGGAATTTCAGGCTGAAGGAAAAGTCCGGTGCATCGTCGGTCATACCGATCGACAAGTTGGGCACGATGGTCAGGTTGTCGGTGGCCGCAATGGTCATGCCGACGTTGAAGTAACCGGCGTTGGCGTCGCTGGACACCACCGATTCCCAATCCCCGCCATCCTGTTTCAGCTTGCTTTTGCGTTGTACCAGGTCAGAGACGGAGAACGACATACTCATCTTCTCGTTCAGCGCAAACGCAATACCGGCGCCGATCTGGAAGCTGTCGCCAATGCGCACCTTGCCCGGGGTTTTCTGGTTGACGGTCGAGCTGATGTCGTCGAACGATTCTTCCAGGTTGTGGGTGTAGGACAAGCTGCCGAACAGTACGGCCGGGTCGAACGTCTTGACCAGCGAGATCCCCGGGGTGATCGACCAGACGCCGTTGCCGGTTGGCAGGGTGTCAGGCACGAACAGGTTGGAGTTGGCATCGGTCTGACGCAGCTTGATACCGAACGGGTCCTTGCCGGTAGGTGCCTTGACCCGCAAGGTGACCACGGCGTCCGGCGTATTGACCGACTCGTCGAGGAATTTGTAGGCAATGCCGAAGTTGACGTCGCCAATGGTTGGATCCTTGGTGACGGTTTCTTCAGTGGTGACACCGGCCGCGCCCTGATTGCCGCCGCCCGACTGATAAGTCGATTCTCGATAGACCACGGGCACGTTCAGGTCGAACTGCCAGCGATTATCAAAGTTGTAGCGGCCCGTGAGGTCGAGGGTCCAGGTGTCGGCCTTGATCCGGTCAAGGTTGATGTTGCCGAGGAAAATCGAATCCAGCGCCAGAAAGCCGTTGAGAATCAGCTGGCGGGTGTCATAGCGCGAATAGGTGACGCCGGTTTCGACACTGAACTTGCCGCCACCGAAGAAACCGCTGGCCTCGTCGTACAGGTTGGAGACGCTTTGCGCCGGTTGAGAGTCGTCAGCCAGCGATTGCCCGTACGATGCGCCACTGCCCCCGGCGGCGCCTCCTGATGCGGCTGCCGCACCGGTACCGGTGGCGACGCGGTTGCCTTTCATGTCCGATGGCGATTTCGCCAGACGTTTTGGTGGTGGGGCGGCGGGTTGTTCTTCAACCTGGCGGACTCGTTGTTCGAGGACCGCCAGGGCCTTTTGTTGTACTTCGTATCGTTGCTTCAGCTCTAGAAGTTCCTGTTTCAGGGCCTCTACGTCCGAGTTCGGTGCCGCTTGCAGCATCGCGGCCGGGAGAAGAGTGCTCAAACACACTGCGGCACGCAGTGATACTGATCGATACATGAATAAGCCGTCCCTTTAAGCCCAATGATCGAGACTCAGCGTAGTTCAATATCCGATAGTGCGTAGGGCCCCGAGTTGAGTCAGGTTGCAATCCAGTGCGCCGGCGCTTCTGCCGTTATTATTGAGTACGACGTTGAGTTGAGTCAGGTTGTTGACCACGTTGGCACTTCCGAGCAGACGGGTGTTCTGCAGTAAGCCGCTTGAGGCGACCTGTTGCAGTGCCGTGCCTTGATTGCCACTGGCTTGTATCGCCATTTGCACGCCACCGGTACCGGTTGCCGAGACCGCGACATTGCCGGCGGCATTGCTGCCGGTAATAGTCTGGCCGGCCATCAGGGCCTGGCCCTGTGCGGGTGCGAGCGCTGGTGCCTGATTGGCTTCCCTGACGTTGATGGCAACGTTGTTATTGGCCGTGTTGCCGTCACCCGCTGCGCGTACGCTCTGCGTCACGCCCGACGATGAGTTCAGGCCGGCACCGCCGATAATCGATCCCGAGCCCAGCTCCGGCGTATTGCCGTTGCCCATCTCCTTGATGGTCGACACGTAAAATTCCGGTTTGATGGTGGTTTGTTGTACCTGCATTGATGCAGACGCACCGATCAGATCACCGCTGGCGTTGCGCCAGGTACTGCTCATGACAATGCCGAAGCTGATAATCCGCCCCGGCATCACATAACGACCACGCAGCTCGGCGAGCTCCTGGTCCTTGATTTCTATAGGTTTGAATCCTGCATTGGCGTAGCCCGATGCGCTCGCTGCCAGGCAGGCGGCGGCCAGCCAGTATGAGGTTTTCATCTGCTGCTCCCGGGACATCCAGTCCCATTCTCTATAATCGGCGATTAAAAGAAGTCGCTCTGAATGAACCCGAAATCCATCAATTCAGCATCTCTGACCGGGTTGAAACCATCCAGCTTGTTCTTGGCCGTCAATGGCACCGGAGGACTGCGCAAGGCATTGGCCTTGTCATATCCGGGACCGACGATGGCGAAGACAATGCCATTCCAACCTTTGACAAAGTCATCATGCTTGTAGCGTTTATGGCCAAGAACCGGGTCTCCGATGTAAACCCACTCCTTGTCCGAGCGCTGCAACACGACGAAGTGCTTGTAGCCGCGAATTTCCATCAGTACCACCACCGGGATTGTTACCGCGTCGAGCTTTTCCGGTGGGATCTTGTAGCCCCTGGCGCGCATGCCGATGCTTTCTATGTAGCGCTTCATGTCGAGCATGGAAAACCCTTGAGTACGGACAAGGTCCTGGTCAGCGTTGACCAGCATGCCTTTGATGATGTGCTCCTCATCGACGTCGAGCCAATAGGCCTGGCGTAATACCGTGGCCAGTGCAGCAGCGCCGCAGCTGAAGTCGGTTTTCTGTTCGACGATGTCGGCAAACTTGCGCTCACGGATGCTTTGCACGTTTTTGTAGACGAGCGTGCCACCCGGCAGGGCAGCCACGGGCATCTGGCCGGCCTGAGTCAGGCCACAGACGAACAGCATCGCGAGGAGGGCAGTGTTACGCATGATCGATACGCCTTTGCGGACTGAGGAAAAGCCCCGTTTCCGGGGCTTTCGTTTCGATCGCGATTACAGGCAGGCTCTGCAGCCAGCAGCGATGGACAGCGAGTTGCTTTGTTGGTTACCCACACCAGACGAGACGTTGGCTCCACCGTTGCCGGAGAAGTTGTTCATCGAGTTGGTCATGGTTGCAGTGTTGGTCACAGGGTTTTTCCAGCCGTCTGGAGTCAGCTGTTGTTGGGTGGTCACACCGGCCAGACCGAATACGCCCACTGCGACGAAGTCGGAAGTGCTGCTGCCGTTGTTGCCGCCGTGGTTGCCACCACCGTTGCCGCCACGATCATTGTTACCATAGCCGCCGCCATGGTTACCGCCACCGTGGTTGTCGCTTTCAGTAGTCGCCTGGCCAGCCGCTACGAAGGCGCCGACTGCGTTAACAGTCCCGACCAGAGTTTCTTTTTTCATGACCTGAGTAGCATTGTTGGTAACGGTCAGACCTGTGGAGCTTTGATTGGCTGCGGCTGCTGCCTGCGCTACACGACCGCCCGACACAGCGATTGCCAGGTTGTTTTTCTGTTGGTTGAAGTTGCCAGCGGTCACGTTGACGCCGATGTTGCCGGAGCCATTGTTGCCAGCATTGTTGAGCGACGCGGCGTTGGTGTTGGAGTAGTTCGCAACGGTGTTGCCGCCATTGAGCTGAGTCGCGCTGGAAGCAGCGACCGCGGTGCCGAAGATGAAGCTTTCGTCGGCAGTCGCCAGAGCAGCGGCGTTGTCTTGTTGGTTGCCGTCGCCAGCTGCGGCGTTGGCGCCCATGTTGCCGTTGGAGCCATTCAGCGAGCTATCCACTGCTGCACCATTTTTGGTGCCTTGGTTCAACACGGCGTTGCCTGAGCTGCTTTGCTGATCCATCACGGTGGCGCCAGCACCCGCCGAGATTTGCAGGATTTGCTCAAGGGTCGGGCCTTTTGGCTGGTTATTGCCATGGCCGTTGCCGTGCCCATTACCATGATCGTCATCACGACCGCCTGCCTGTGCTGCGATTGCCATCACTGCTGCAAGTGCGAAAACCAGTGGTTTGAGAGCCATTGTAGGTTTCATGGTGTTTCTCCATCGTGCTTATTAGTTGGTTAAGTGTTGGTACTTTCTAATTGCACTGCTTTTGTTATTTGGGTCAGTCAGCGACCCGGATGCTCAGGGTGTTAGCCATTCGGTTCCCCACCCCGGCACTCTGGTTCACCTGGATTACCCCGCGGCTGCCGGTGAAGGCCTGATCACTTGTCGTGACCTGGCGACTGCCGGGTGAGGTACCAGTTGCTCCTGAGCTCGGTAAAAGCGCCACGTTCTGTTGCGAAAGGGCACTGTCGTCAACGCTCTGCGGGGCAGCACTGATGCTGACGCGCGTAACGTTGGCCATCTGGTTGTTGGCCCCGGCGCCCTGGTTCACGCCCAGAATCCCGTTGCCATTACTGAAAGAGGTGCCGCCGATGGTTGCGCTGGCGTCCATCGAGCGAGAGGCAGGTGTGTCGATTTTTTGCATGACGCTGGTAGTGGCGTGGGATTCGGTGCCGATGCCCACTGCCTTGACGTTGGCCTGTTGCATTTGATCGCCAGCGGCCTGGTTGACGTTGAAATTGCCGCGATACTGAACACCGGAGTCCTGAATGTTGGCGTTGTTCACTGAGGCAGGATCAGCAGCCATGACAGTGCTGCAACCGAGCAAGGCAAGCAGAAGGAGTGAGCGATTCATCTCATTGGCCTCCGGCCATACGGGTCAGCGGAGCAAGGCCGGAACTCATGGCACGGTTGATCGTGCCGGAAATCGCGCCACCGGAACCGCCACCGTGACCGGCGCTCATGCCGGGCATGCCGTTGGGATTGGTGACCGTATTGAGGCCTGGCAGATTGGCGCCGGCCTGGGCCGTATTGATGGTGCGGAACGCACTGCCGCTGGCGACATCGGCAAAGTCGCCGTCGCTAAGCTCGGTGCTGTTCATCGCGGCATTGATACGGGCGGCCGGGTTGGCATTGACAGTGGTCGGGTAGGGGTCTTTGCCACCGTTGCGGCCAATAGGAATCGGCTGAACGTCGCGATTGAGGACGATGACGCCATTACCTTCTGCCTGCACATTGAGGCTGATCAATGTGCTGGCTGCTGATCCGATCAGCAGGAGGCAGGTCATGCTCTTTTTGAAATTCCCCACGGCAGCAATTCCTTCTTCAGTGGGCTGGCCCTAGTCAGCGTTGTGAAGGAGAGAGCGAAAGCTGTGCCGCTTTTTAAATACTCATTGATTTCAGATGCTTACGTGAATCGAGCAAAGGTTTGATACACAAGCTGTTTCATTGATGAAACACGCACATTGGCATCGACCTGTCTATTGGCTGAACAAAGCTCTGGAACGAGGGTTTGCGGCAAGGTGTTTCAACTGCGTAACAGGTCGACCGACAAAACGCTCGAGGCCGTTGAAACGGCCACTTTGCCGTCAAGTGTGTGTTTCAGGATCGGACACTTTGCCCCCAGAACAGGGGAAAACGGTGGGGCAGGAGCCCCTTGAACCGGGTTATTCGCAAAGCAATTGTGCAACCGCCGCAAAAGCTTGCGTCTGCCGTTCAGCCCAATTGCCCTGAATGATTTGCACGGATTGCTGATGTTGCTCAAGCCAGGCGCGCGTGGCGTTGAAGAAGGCCAGACGCTGCTCCAGATCTGGCTGGCAGCGTTGACCGTCATCGGTCCAGTCGATGTGCTCCGGGGATAGCAGAAGGTGCAAGTCGTATCGGCGTGCCAGCAGCTCGGGTTCGAGCCAGGCCGGGCAGGCGCCGAACAGCGTCTGGCTCCACAATATGTTGCTCAGCAGGTGCGTGTCGAGAATCAGCAGCGCCGGTCTTTGCGCACGCGCCTGATCTTCCCACTGCAACTGGCCACGGGCGATCTCGGGAATGTCTGCCAGGCAAGTATCGCGCGGGTTCTGCTCAATGAACCAGCGCACGTATTCGTCCACCCGCACGCCGCCGAACTGTTGCTGAAGGCCCGCCGCCAGCCAGCTCTTGCCGGTGGATTCCGGCCCGGTAAGCACCACGACTTTCATGTGCGCAACGCCGGGTCGGCGCGCCATTCACGATAGCCTTGCACTGCGATCAGGGTGAACAGGCCGTACAAGGCTGCTGTCAGGTACAGATCCTTATAGATGAACAGCCCGACAAAGATCACATCGAGGACAAACCACAGTGCCCAGCACTGCAGACGTTTCTGCGCCATCCACAACTGCGCAACCAGGCTGAACGCCGTCAACGCTGCGTCGAGCCAAGGCTGTGCGGCATCCGTCCAGTGCGCCATGGCCGCGCCCAGCAGCAGGCTGCCGACAGCGCCGACGCTGAGCCCGATCAGGATTGAACGCTGATCGAGACGTGTGACCTGCCGCCCGTCGTGCATCGTCCCGGCACGAGTCCATTGCCACCAGCCGTAGACTTGCAGCGCGGCGTAGATCACTTGCAGCAACATGTCCGAATACAGCTTCACCTCAAAGAAAATCCAGCTGTAGAGCAACACCATGACCAGACCGATCGGCCAGCACCATGGGTTCTGTTTGACCGTCAGCCAGACGGCGATCACACCGAGGGCGGCGGCAAACAGTTCAAGCCCGGACATGGGGATTCCTTGGGGGGAGAAAAGAAGGGAGCGGATTGTACTGTATTCGCCCAAACACTGAAGAACCTGTGGGAGCTGGCTTGCCAGCGATGAGGTCGGCACATTCAATATTGATATTGGATGACCCACCGCCATCGCTGGCAAGCCAGCTCCCACAAGGATTTAGGTCAGACGCGGAACTGGCGTAGCAGGCCGTTGAGTTGTTCGCTCAGTTGGCCGAGCTTCACGCTGGCCGCACTCGACTGCTCTGCAGCGATCGCCGTGCTGTGCGAGAGCCCCGCCGCCTGGGTGACGTTCTGGTTGATGTCCTCAACCACATGCGCCTGCTGCAAAGTAGCGCTGGCAATCGAGGCATTCAAACCATTGAGGTTGCGCAACGCCTGGCCAATGGCATTCAGGCTGGCACCCGCAAGGCCGGCCTGTTCGATGGTCAGTTGCGACGCCTTGCTGCTGTCGCCGATGACTTTAACGGCGGCTTCGGAATGATTTTGCAGGCGCTCGATCATCGACTGAATCTCGGCCGTCGATTTCTGCGTGCGCTGAGCCAGCAGGCGCACTTCATCGGCGACCACGGCAAAACCGCGTCCCTGCTCACCGGCCCGCGCTGCTTCGATCGCGGCGTTGAGCGCCAGCAGGTTGGTCTGTTCGGCAATCGAGCGAATCACCTCCAGTACGCTGCCAATCTGCGTGCTCTCGGCGGCGAGAGTACGGATCACCTCGACCGCCTGATCGATCGTGCCCGAGAGCTTGTCGATCTGCTGCAGGCTGCCGTCGATATTGATCTGGCCCTGCTGCGCCTGCGCTTCGGCATCACGCATTTCAGCGGCGGCATGTTCGGCATTCTTCGCCACGTCCTGTACGCCGTAGGTCACCTCGTTGATTGCGGTGGCCACCAGTTCCATCTGCTGCGATTGCTGTTGGCTACGTTGCTGCGCCTGCGAGGCGTCGTTGCCCAGTTCGCTGGACGATTGGCCCAGTGCGCTGGCCGAGACCTGCAAGTCGCCAATCACCCGGCGCAATTTCGCGGTGAAGGCATTGAAATGATGCGCCAGTTCGGTGACTTCATCCTTGCCGTGGGTATCGAGGCTGCGGGTCAGGTCGCTTTCGCCGCTGGCAATGTTGGCCATCGCGTTCACAGTTTCCTGCAACGGACGCACGATGCTGCGGGCGATCAGAATGACCAGCAGGGCCATGATCAGCGCAATCGCCAAGCCGATGACCGTGGCTTTGATCACCTGGCCCTTGAACTCAGCCTGCACATCGTCGACGTAAACGCCGGAGCCGATCACCCAGCCCCACGGTTCGAACAGCTTGACGTAAGAAGTTTTCGCCACCGGCTCACTGGCGCCGGGCTTCGGCCAACGGTAGTCGACCATGCCGGCGCCTTTGGCGCGGGCGATGGCGACCATTTCGTTGAACACCGCAAAACCGTCCGGATCTCGGATCGCCGAGAGGTTCTGACCTTCGAGTTTCGGGTTGGTCGGGTGCATGACCATCACGGGCGTGAGGTCGTTGATCCAGAAATAGTCGCTCTGGTCATAGCGCAGACCACGAATCGCGGTCAGCGCCTGCTTTTGCGCTAGCTCTTTGCTCAAGGTGCCGGCGGTTTCCAGGTCATGGTAGTAGGTGAGCAGGCCGCTGGCCGTCTGCACCACATGTTGGGTTTTCTGGGCTTTGGCGTGATACAGGTCATCGTGGATCTGCTTGAGCATCAACACGCCCAAGGTCAGCAACATGACCACGGCCACCACCAAAATGAGCCACAAGCGTCGGCTGATCGACACACTGCGCAAGCTGTTCATAACGCTGTCACTCCGAATTCTTTTTCTTGTAATAAACGACCGCCAGCATCCAACCACGATTTTGTGAGCGGGCATACGCGACCCAAGTCGTATAACGCGGCAGCGCTATTAAGGCTTGTCTGTTAGGATTTCGGCCCCGCGCGTAAAAACCTGAATCCAAGTTGATATTTCACGGAATTTTGACTGTTTCGTGTGGATCCTGTGCGCGCGGAATCGGTACAGCTACAAACAGCTACGCTGAACGCAGTGAACGTAAGAAAAATACTATCGGGGCATGCCGCCGTGCATCGCTCTTTGGGGGATTGATGGATCTTTGGACCGCCTTGCAGGCACTGATTCTTGGAGTTGTAGAGGGGCTGACGGAGTTTTTGCCCATTTCCAGTACCGGACACCAGATCATTGTTGCCGACTTGCTCGACTTCGGCGGCGAACGGGCCATGGCGTTCAACATCATCATTCAGCTCGGCGCGATCCTCGCGGTGGTCTGGGAGTTTCGCCGCAAGATTCTCGACGTGGTGATTGGCTTGCCGACGCAGCCCAGCGCTCGACGGTTTACTGCCAATCTGCTGATCGCTTTCTTGCCGGCCGTGGTGTTGGGGGTAATTTTTGCCGACCTGATCCACGAATACCTGTTCAACCCGATCACGGTCGCGGCCGCGCTGGTAGTGGGCGGCGTCATCATGTTGTGGGCGGAAAAGCGTCAGCATGAAGTGCATGCCGAAACCGTCGACGAGATCACCTGGCAGGACGCCCTGAAAGTTGGTTTTGCGCAGTGCCTGGCAATGATTCCCGGTACTTCGCGTTCCGGCTCGACGATCATTGGCGGCTTGCTGTTTGGTCTGTCGCGTAAAACCGCTACCGAGTTCTCGTTCTTCCTCGCCATGCCGACCATGGTGGGTGCGGCGGTGTACTCGGGCTACAAGTATCGCCACCTGTTCGTGCCGGCGGACTTTCCGGTATTCGCCATCGGCTTCGTGACGGCGTTCATCTTCGCCATGATCGCCGTGCGCGGCTTGCTCAAGTTCATCGCTAGCCACAGTTACGCGGCATTTGCCTGGTACCGGATCGTCTTCGGCCTGGTCATCCTCGCCACGTGGCAATTCGGCTGGGTCGACTGGTCGGCGGCCAAACCATGAATGATTCCCGCGCACGTCGCCCTGAAGGTCGGCCTATGGCTGGCAACATCCAATATCTGAAATTGAAACTGGTGGTGTTGCTGATCGTCTGTGCGTTGCCGTTATACGGCTCGCTGTCGATGTGGCTGCGCGGGATCTCGCTGGTGCCATTGGCAGGGTACGGGATCGTCAGTGTGCTGGCGTTCTTCCTGTACTGGGCAGACAAGCGCAAGGCCCGCACCGGTGCCTGGCGCACGCCGGAGAACATCCTTCACGCGGTGGAACTGGCCGGCGGCTGGCCGGGCGCATTGATCGCCCAGCAGGTTTTTCGGCACAAGACGCGCAAGGTGTCGTTCCAGATTCTGTTCTGGGTGATCGTCTTGCTGCACCAGATTTTCTGGATTGACCAACTGTTCATCGGCATGAAACTGCTGGCCCTGTTCTAAAAAATACCCCCCCTCTGTAGGAGCTGCCGAAGGCTGCGATCTTTTGATTCTGATTTTTAAAAGATCAAAGTCAAAAGATCGCAGCCTTCGGCAGCTCCTACAGGGAGTGGTTTATAGCAGTAAACCGATTTGGGTTTTTTTCGGCAGTTTGCTTACCACCAACTGGTGCGAGCGCTGCAACAATCCGCGCAATTCCTCGGCACCCAGCGGGTAGGGCGGGTGCATGATGATCCACTGCGCCCGCGCCAGATACGGCGCCGGGTGAATGCCGGGGCGGTCGCAATGGCCGAGAAACAGATCCTTGTCGACCTTGAACGCCAGCGAATCACCGCGCAGCCCCTGCAAGGCAAACATCTTGTTGCCGGCAATCGAAAACACCCGCACACCGCCCCATTTGTAATCCTCGCGCGCGCCCGGCAACGCCAGGCAAAATTCGGCGACGTCCGCTTCGCTCATCCTTCCCTTTTTCATAACAACCGCTCCCCACAGGCATTGAACGATTCGACCAGGTGATCGATCCACGCGCGCACCGCCGGCATCACCCCGCGCCGATGCGGGTACACCGCTTGCAGCCAGCCACCGGGCAATGACCACTCTGGCAGCAGTTGCAGCAGTGTGCCGTTTTGCAGTTCTTCCTCGCAGTACATCATCGGCAGCAACGTGAAACCCTGGCCGGCCAGCACGCAGGCTTTGCGCACAATAAAGTCATCGATACCCAGCCGGGCTTCCATGTTCAACTCGAAACTGTTGCCCTGCTGATCAAGCAGGCGCACATGAACCAGACGATCCGCTTCCAAAGCGCCAAGCACCGGCAGTGTTCGCAAATCTTGCGGATGGTTGATCGATTGCCCCTGAATGAACGCCGGACTGGCCACCACAACCATTTGCGCCTGGCGCAAGCGCCGGGTGACCAGCAAAGGGTCCTCATCACCGTGTTCGCGCACGCGCAGGGCCACATCAAAGCCTTCGCCGACCAGATCGACGCGGCGGTTGAGCAATACAACTTCCAGCTGCACCTGGGGGAATTTACCGAGAAATTCGCTGATCACCCATGGCAGCATCTCGTGCGCCAGACCGGTCGGGCAGGACACCCGCAAGCGTCCACGCGGCTCGCTGGACATGCTCGCCACCGCCTCATCGGCCATTTCCGCTTCCAGCAACATCGCCTGGCAATGACGCAAGTAACGCTCACCGACCGCCGTGAGGTTGAGTTGGCGCGTGGTGCGCTGCAGCAAACGCGCGCCGAGGCGTTCTTCCAGCTCGGCGATGCGTCGTGACAGCCGCGACTTGGGAATGCCGAGCAAACGCCCGGCCGCCGCGAATCCGCCGGCCTCGACGACTTTGGCGAAATAGTAGAGATCGTTGAGGTCTTGCATGGCTGAATTCCAACTGTTCTATCAATGGGACAAACTATCGCATTTCAGGCGGCTAATCATCCATTGGTTTCTTGCGTAGGATTGTCTCCATTCCGTCGCCACCGGCGATTCATTCCAGGAGATTCCACATGAAACTGCTGCATATCGATTCGAGCATTCTGGGCGACAACTCGGCTTCCCGTCAGTTGAGCAGCGAAGTCGTCAAAGCCTGGCAAGTCGCCGAGCCAAGCGCTGTCGTGACTTACCGCGACCTGGCCGCCGACGCCATCAGCCACTTCTCGTCGACCACTTTGGTGGCGGCCGGCACCACTGCCGAACTGCGCAACGCCGCGCAGCAGCACGAAGCCGAACTGAGTGCTTCGACCCTGGCCGAGTTCATCGCTGCCGACGCCGTGGTCATTGCTGCACCGATGTACAACTTCACCGTGCCGACCCAACTCAAGGCGTGGATCGATCGCGTTGCCGTCGCCGGTCAGACCTTCCGTTACACCGAAGCCGGCCCAAAAGGCCTGTGCGGCGGCAAGAAAGTGGTGATCGTTTCCACGGCTGGCGGCATCCACGCCGGTCAGGCCAGCGGCATCGCCCACGAAGAATACCTGAAGCTGGTTCTGGGCTTCCTCGGCATCACCGACATTGAAATCGTCCGTGCCGAAGGCCTGGCGTACGGTGATGAAGTGCGCAACAACGCCATGACCGCTGCCCAGGCGAAGATCAGCGAGCAACTGTTCGCCGCCGCGTAAGGCTTGCGTAAAGAACAGCTGAGGTTCAGGTAATACCCAAAAAACTCTGTATTCTGGTTCTGCAAGGGCCGAATACGGAGTTTTTTGTTTCTGACTGTTACATAATCTGGCCCGGGTTATGCAGTCAAACGATCAGCGTCTGAATGCATTGTCGTACCGCAGCGCCGAATCCCCGGCGTTTCTGGCCCGCAACGCAATGGATCTTTCGATTGAGTAACAACAGGGTGGGGCATCCGATGATGCGTCTTTGTGCAACGTTACTGATTTGCCTGATCGGCAGTCTGAATTCAGTGCAAGCTGCGCCGGGGCGACATCCTGTCTGGAGCGTCGGCTACCACGAGATGACGTTCCTCGATCCGCTGGACCTGCAGCCGATGCGCGCCATCGCGTTCTATCCCTCAAGCGATCGCGAGCACATGAGCCTGCTCGAAGGCTATTCCGTCGAGGCCGGCGAGGACACCAAGGTCGCGATCGGCCGCTTTCCGATGCTGATGCTCTCGCACGGCAACACCGGCACCCCACTGGCCTTGCACGACCTCGCCACATCGCTGGCCCGCAAAGGCTTCGTCGTGGTCGCGGTGATTCATCCCGGCGACAATTCCAAGGATCACAGTCGGCTCGGCACTTTGAGCAATCTCTACGGGCGGCCGATCCAGATTTCCGAAGCCATCACCGCAACCCTTGGCGACCGCATGCTGGCGCCGTACGTCAACCCCGAACAGGTCGGCGTGATCGGTTATTCCGCGGGCGGCGAGACCGCGTTGATTCTGTCCGGCGCGCAGCCGGACCTGGATCGTCTGCGGCGTTATTGCCAGGAACGCCCGGATGACCGTGACGCCTGCAACACCCAGGGCGAACTCATCGTTGATCGCGACGATTTGCAACCGGTGGCCGATCCGCGCGTCCATGCGTTGCTGCTGATGGCGCCGCTGAGCCTGAAGTTCGGCCGCCACACCCTGGCCGACGTGCATGTGCCAGTGCTGCTCTACAGTGGCGATGGCGACAAACTCGTCGCGTTCGACAAAAACGCCGCTGCGCTGGCGCGCAAACTGCCAACCGCGCCGGACTTCAAATTGCTGGCAGGGGCAGGGCACTTTGTGTTCATGGCGCCGTGCAATGAAGAACAGATCCGCGCCATGCCGGCGCTGTGTACCGACGCCGACGGTGTCGACCGCGAAGACATTCACCGCAACCTCATCTCCGAGGCCGGACGCTTCTTCTCCCATGCGCTGGGCCAAGCGACACGCGCCGGCATGCAGACTGCCGATCAATAGATCAAAAGATCGCAGCCTTCGGCAGCTCCTACATGATCTGCGCTATGCCCATGTAGGAGCTGCCGAAGGCTGCGATCTTTTGACTTTGCTTTTCAGTTCGTGGCGCGACGCATCAGCAGCAACGTCAGCCCCAGCCCGATCACTGACAACAACGCCGCACTGAAGAATATCCACGAATACCCCAGGTTCAACGCCACTGCGCCCATCAGCGGCCCGGCAATCGCCAGCGCCAGATCGAAGAACACCGCATACGCCCCCAGTCCCGAGCCACGGCTGGAACTCGGCACCTGCTTGATCGCCTCGACCCCCAACGCCGGATACACCAGCGACAGGCCAAACCCGGCCATCCCCGCACCGATCAGGGCGAACGCCGTGGACGGCGCCAGCCACAGCATCACCAATCCGACCGTTTCGATGCTCATGCAGGCGATCGCCGAGCGGAAACCACCAAAGCGGCTGATCGCGGAAATGAACAGCAGTCGCGACAGGATGAAGCACACGCCAAACACGGTCAGGCAGTAAGCCGCACCGCTCCAGCCGCGGTTGAGGTAATAGAGGGTGATGAAGGTGGTCAGCGTGCCGTAACCGATCGAGGCCAGGGTCAGACTGGCGCCAAACGGTGCGATCCTGCCGAACACTGCCCAAAACGGCAGCCGTTCGCCACGAATCACCGGCACCGACGGTTTGTTGCGAATCAGCAGCAGCGCGCCCGCCGCCAGTACCGACAGCGCAATACCGAGGCTGGTGAAACCGTAGTCGGCCACCATCACCACACCCAGCGGTGCGCCGATGGCAATCGCCCCATAAGAGGCGATGCCGTTCCAGCCAATCGACTTCGCAGTGTGTTCGACACCGACCTGGCCCATGCACCAACTGATCGTGCCAACGCCGATCAAGCCTTGGGCGATACCGAGCAACAAGCGTCCGGCAATCAATATCAGCAAGCTGGTCAGCGGCAAGCTTTGCAGCAACGTCGATATCAGCGTCAGCGCGCCACTGAGCACAATGCCCCATAAGCCATAAATGATCGCCCGTTTGGTGCCAATGGTGTCCGACATGCGCCCGGCCATCGGCCGACTGAGCAGGGTGGCGAGGTACTGCGAGCCGATCACCAGCCCGGCGATGATTGCGCTGAAGCCCAATTGTTCGTGCACATAACCCGGCAACACCGCGATCGGTAAACCGATGCAGAGGAAGGCAATAAAGGTGTAGAAAACGATGGAGACGATCTGCAGGGTGATCGCCATGGAGCTTTGCGGTGGCAGTTGCTGCGCAGACATGAGGACTCGTTCGCGGGCGGAGGTGGGAGAGTTCGCATCATGGCTTGAGCGTTGTATAAAAGAAAGCAGGCTAACGATCAAAATCGCAGCCATCGCCAGCTCCGACAGTAGTCCCCATGTAGGAGCTGCCGAAGGCTGCGATCTGTTGATCTTCAAAACCAAAAAGCCCCGTCACATGGACAGGGCTTTTCAGATTGCAGCAGCGTTTTAGAACACGACGCCCTGGCTACGCAGGTAGTCATCGTAGGTGCCGCTGAAGTCGGTCACGCCATCCGGGCTCAGCTCGATGATGCGCGTGGCCAGGGACGATACGAACTCACGGTCGTGGCTGACGAAGATCAGCGTGCCCGGGTAGTTTTCCAGCGCCAGGTTCAGCGCCTCGATCGATTCCATGTCCAAGTGGTTGGTCGGTTCGTCCATGATCAGCACGTTCGGCTTTTGCAGGATCAGCTTGCCGAACAGCATGCGACCTTGCTCACCACCGGAAATCACTTTGACCGACTTGAGGATCTCGTCGTTGGAGAACAGCATGCGGCCCAAAGTGCCGCGAATCATCTGCTCGCCCTGGGTCCACTGACCCATCCAGTCGAACAGGGTGACGTCGTCTTCGAAGTCGTGCGCGTGATCCTGAGCGTAGTAGCCCAGTTCAGCGGCGTCGGTCCACTTGACGCTACCGGCATCCGGGGTCAGTTCGTTGACCAGGGTGCGCAGCAGGGTGGTCTTGCCGATACCGTTCGGGCCGATGATCGCTACGCGCTCGCCGGCTTCAACCTGGAAGCTGAAATCCTTGAACAACGGCTTGCCGTCGAAACCTTTGGCCATCTTTTCAACCATGACAGCCTGACGGTGCAGCTTCTTGTTCTGATCGAAGCGGATGAACGGGCTGACGCGGCTCGAAGGCTTGACCTCGGCCAGCTGAATCTTGTCGATCGCCTTGGCACGCGAAGTGGCCTGCTTGGCTTTCGAGGCGTTGGCCGAGAAGCGGCTGACGAACGATTGCAGTTCGGAAATCTGCGCCTTCTTCTTGGCGTTGTCCGACAGCAGTTGCTCGCGGGACTGGGTCGCCACGGTCATGTACTCGTCGTAGTTGCCCGGGAACAGGCGCAGCTCGCCGTAATCCAGGTCAGCCATGTGCGTGCACACGCTGTTCAGGAAGTGACGGTCGTGAGAGATGATGATCATCAGGCTGTTACGCTGGGTCAGGATGTTTTCCAGCCAGCGAATGGTGTTGATGTCCAGGTGGTTGGTCGGTTCGTCGAGCAACAGCACTTCTGGATCGGAAAACAGTGCCTGCGCCAGCAACACGCGCAGTTTCCAGCCTGGCGAGACTTCGCTCATCGGGCCAAAGTGTTGCTCGATGCCGATACCCAGGCCCAGCAACAGCTCACCGGCACGCGACTCGGCGGTGTAGCCGTCCATCTCGGCGAATTCGGTTTCCAGCTCGGCCACGGCCATGCCGTCTTCTTCGGACATTTCCGGCAGCGAGTAGATGCGATCGCGCTCGGCCTTGACCTTCCACAGCTCTTCGTGGCCCATGATCACGGTATCGATCACGGTGAATTCTTCGTAGGCGAACTGATCCTGGCGCAATTTACCCAGACGTACGTTCGGCTCGAGCATGACCTGGCCGGCGGAAGGATCGAGGTCGCCACCGAGGATTTTCATGAAGGTCGACTTGCCGCAACCGTTGGCGCCGATCAGGCCATAGCGGTTACCCGCGCCGAATTTGACCGAAACGTTTTCGAAGAGCGGCTTGGCGCCGAACTGCATCGTGATGTTAGCTGTAGAGATCAAGAGTTTTTCCTGCGAAGCATTCTGAGTAGCGAGGGTGCGGCTGGAGCGCTTGGCCCGAGTCAAAGTGCGCTGAAGCGGGGAGGTTCCCGTCATCAACCAAGGGGGGCGCGTAAAGTTTGGCGGCGATTGTACTGGTCTGGCTCTTTAAACGATAGGGCGAAGACGCCGCGGACGCCGATTGGCACAATCACGGGACAGTTTTTCACAGATGAGGGTTCACTATCGGTTACAAAGTGTGGCTAAAATGCCATGCATATCACCCAGCGCCTTCAACCGCGTGGGCTCAAGGACGTGCCATTTGTATTCAGACCTCTGCATAAGACGCCAGGCCTTGGGCCATCAGGCGCGCAGTTTGCTCACTTCTGACGTGTGACGATTTCCGTGAAACTCATCATTGCTGCTATTTATGTCATTTCCATTGCATACGTTCATCTTCGTGGCCGTGTGCGCCACAAACTGGGCCGGCAATTGAGCGATCACTCGACGTTTCTGGCGCCGATCAACTGCTTTCTGTACCTGTTCTCGAAAAAGCCGAACAAACCTTACCTCGATCCGGCTGACTTTCCTGATTTGAGCCCGTTGCAGGCACATTGGCAGGAGATCCGCGAAGAAGGCCAGAATTTGTTGCGTGCCGGGGAGATCAAACGCTCCAACCAATACGACGATGTCGGTTTCAATTCGTTTTTTAAAACGGGTTGGAAGCGCTTCTACCTGAAGTGGTACGGCGACAGCCATCCGTCGGCGATGAAACTGTGCCCGCGCACCACTGAACTGGTACAAAGCATCGGCTCGATCAAAGCGGCGATGTTCGCCGAATTACCGCCGGGTTCGAAACTGGTTCGTCACCGTGACCCATACGCCGGTTCCTACCGGTATCACCTGGGTCTGGAAACGCCGAACGATGAAGGTTGCTACATCAACGTCGACGGTGAGAACTATCATTGGCGCGACGGTGAAGCGGTGATGTTTGACGAGACGTTTATCCATTACGCGGAAAACACCACCGACAAGAACCGGATCATCCTGTTCTGCGACATCGAACGTCCGATGAAGTACCGCTGGGCGGCGGCGTTTAACGCCTGGTTCAGCCGTACCGTGATGTCAGCGGCAGGTGCGCCGAACGATGCGGGCGACCGCACGGGTGGGATCAACCGTTTGTTTACCAAAATCTACAAGATCCGCTTGCGTGGCAAAGAGCTGAAAAAGCGCAATCGCAAGCTGTATTACATGGAAAAGTGGGCGATCTTCGGTAGCTTGCTGGCGATCTTCATTCTTATCTGATTCCTCGACCTGATGTGAAGATCAAGATCAAAAGATCGCAGCGTGCCGCAGCTCCTACAGGATCGCTCAAGGCATCTGTAGGAGCTGACGAGTGAAACGAGGCTGCGATCTTTTGATCTGTTGTTAAGATCAGAATCAAAAGATCGCAGCGTGCCGCAGCTCCTACAGGATTGCTCAAGGCATCTGTAGGAGCTGACGAGTGAAACGAGGCTGCGATCTTTTGATCTGTTGTGAAGATCAGAATCAAAAGATCACAGCGTGCCGCAGCACCTACATTGAACATCACTTTTGCACAGACAAGCTGTCAGCTACCTGACGCTTTCTTCGTTCTCTTGGCCGGAGCCGCCTTGGCCTTTGGCTTCGCCGCCGCTTTCCCGCCCAGGCTGCGTTTGAGCAGTTCGGTCAAATCGATGACATCAGCCGATTTGCGCTCTTCCTCGCCACCCACTGTTTCGACATCCTCGATCTTGCCTTCATGGGCCTTTTTCTCCACCAGCGCCATGATCTTGTCTTCAAACTCGTCGTTGTAATCTTCGGGTTTCCAGTCGCCGCTCATGTCCTGAACCAGACGTTTGGCCATGTCCAGTTCACCCTTGGCCAACTGTGGCTTGGTCACTTCGGTGCCTAAATCCAGCTCATCCAGGCCGCGAACTTCCTGCGGCCAGCGCAGCTTCACCAGCACCAGCGCCGACTCCAGCGGCATCAACGCCGCCAGATACTGCCGGGTATGCAGCACTACGCGGGCGAGGGCGACCTTGTTGGTTTTGCTCAGGGTTTCACGCAACAGTGCGTAAACCTTGCCGCCGCGCTTGTCGGGCGCCAGGTAATACGGCGTGTCGATGTTTTGCAGGGGGATCTGATCGGCGTCGACAAAGGAAAAGATGTCGATGGTCTGCGTTGAAACAGGGTGTGCCGAGCGAATTTCCTCTTCGCTGAGCACCACATAGCGACCCTTCTCGTACGCCACACCTTTGACGATGTGCTCTTTGGTGACCTCCTTGCCGGTCACCTTGTTCACGCGTTTATAGCCCACCGGGTCCATGCTGCGGCTGTCGAGCCAATCGAAATCCACGCCATGGGACGATGTCGCCGACACCAGTGCGACGGGGATGTGTACCAGTCCGAAACTGATCGCGCCTTTCCAGATTGCCCGAGCCATGGTGGTGTTCTCCGAGTGATGATCGGATGACCCGCCATGGCGCGCGAAAGTTTCCGCTGATTGCGTTGGCTCGCGGCAGCTTGGTCAAGTCGTGTTACATGTTGTTTAACGCCTGTGACTTAACAAATCCGAACCCTGCGCGTAGCGTGGACTCGAAGGCTCTATTCCCCGCGCATCGAGAGGCCGCTCCATGAACCGAATTCTGCTTGTCCTCGCTGTTCTCGCCCTCGGCGCGGGTTGGGCTAACGCGGACGTCATGCAGCCTGCTTCTGCGCAGCTGCTCGCCCAGAGTCCCACAGGTAACAGCAACAACCCCTACAACAGCCCGATTCGGCGGGCCAACCCCAACAGTATGCAAGGCACCCAGCCGAGTACGCCGCCCGTGCGCGGCCCCAATACGGTGCCCATGCCGCGCCAGCCCACCGTCGAGAACCGTGGCATCGGTAATGGCCAACCGATTCGCTCGGTACCCAGTACACCCCCCACCTTTATTCCCAATCCACCTTCACGGAGCAGCGACAGCAACCGATGAACGCCAGGACTGAGGTTCTGCCTGTCTTTGAAACGAACAAAAGGAATCGTGCATGTTGCGTAAAACCCTTCTAGCCAGTCTCTGCGCCGGTGCGCTGATCAGCGTCCCGGCATTCGCCGCCGCCCCCAAAGAGCTGCAAAGCGAGCAGGGCACCCTCGAAGTCACGACGATCACCCAAGGGCTTGAACATCCCTGGTCGCTGGCCTTTCTGCCCGATCGCCAAGGCATGCTGGTGACGGAACGGCCGGGCAACCTGCGGGTGGTCGGGGTTGACGGCAAACTGTCGGCGCCCATCAATGGCGTGCCGAAGGTCTGGGCCAAGGGGCAGGGTGGCTTGCTCGATGTGGTGCTGTCGCCGGACTTCAAGCAGGATCGTCTGATTTACCTGTCGTACGCCGAAGGTGGCGGTGCGGGTGACAAGGCCGGCACGGCGGTGGGGCGTGGGCGACTGTCGGATGACCTGACGACACTCAAGGATTTCAAGGTGATCTTCCGTCAGGAACCGAAGTTATCGGTCGGCAATCACTTCGGCTCGCGTCTGGTGTTCGACCGGGACGGCTATCTGTTCATTACCCTGGGTGAAAACAACGACCGCCCGACGGCGCAGGATCTCGACAAACTGCAAGGCAAAATCGTGCGGATCTACCCGGACGGCAAGGTGCCGGACGACAATCCCTTTGTCGGCCAGACCGGCGTACGCCCGGAAATCTGGGCCTACGGCATTCGCAACCCGCAGGGCGCAGCGCTCAATCCCTGGAACGGCACACTCTGGGAAAACGAGCACGGCCCGCGGGGTGGCGACGAGGTGAATATCATCGAGCGCGGCAAGAACTACGGCTGGCCACTGGCAACGCACGGCATCAACTATTCGATGCAACCGATTCCGGAAGCGCAGGGCAAAACGGCTGAAGGCACAGTTGCACCGCACCATGTGTGGGAGAAATCACCGGGCGTCTCGGGCATGGCGTTCTATGACAGCGATCGCTTCAAACCGTGGCAACACAACGCGTTTGTCGGCGCATTGGTGACGCAGGAATTGATCCGCTTGCAGTTCGATGGCGACAAAGTGGTGCATGAGGAACGTTTGCTCGGTGAACTCAAGCAGCGGATCCGTGATGTGCGGCAGGGGCCGGATGGCTACCTCTATGTGCTGACGGACGAGGCCAAGGGTTCGCTGTACAAAGTCGGCCTGAAATAATCAGCTCCTGTGGCGAGGGGATTTATCCCCGATTGATTGCGCAGCAATCCCCGCTTTAGTAGGCCGCTGCACGGCTTATCGGGGATATATCCCCTCGCCGCAGGATGCTAAGCGTTGCGGGAAAACAGTGTGACGGCAGCGCGCAATTTTCCTCGGCCAAAGCGGCACATTTTGTCGAATTCGCCATGGCTGACCGGCAAATGCTGGCAGTCCATCGGCTGTCGGTGCTGGCTGTGATCAACGTCCGGGTCATGCAGATAGACAAAATCCGCATCACAGTCGGTGACCATCACCCAGTGCGGTGATTTGGAGCGTGTCAGCCGATAGCTGCTGATCAACACCAGCGGTTGCCCACCGGCATCCAGCATGGCCGGCAAATCCAGTGGTGCAGCGATCAGCGTCTCGACGTCCGTCTCTCCTAACTGCGCGGTGAACTCCTCGTGTACCAGGCGCATGACGTCTTTTTTATGCATATCGCGTACACCGTCAAGAAACAAAGGTCCGGCCATGCTCAGTTGTAAACTCACCTGAAACCCGCGTCGCCAAGCCGCGAGCGCCAAACCCTGCGGGCTGCATCCGCCATGGCCCGAGGTCATGAACACCGTGGTTGCCTCGCGCCAGATTTGCAGTTCTTCGCGTCGTTCCAGCAAGCGCTCCGGGTGCAGCGCGCCCATGGCCATCAACAGACAGGCCGGGCCACAGGTGAAATCGGTGGTTTGCCGGTAATAGGGCACTTTGATGCTGCGCGAATCACGGTGCTGGAGAATACGTTTCTCCAACCGCAAGGCGTCGGCGTGGTCTTCGTAGTAATCGTGAACCAAAGCGAAGCGCCGGTAGCCATTGCCTTCGTACAACGCAATCGCGGCGGGGTTATCGGTACGCACCTCCAGGCGCAGATAGGCGCAATCGTGCTCCAGCGCGCAGGCCTCGATCCGTTGCAGCAATTGCTTGCCCAGCCCGGTCCCACGCGCGTCAGTGGCAATGGCTATTGAATAGAGCCGCGCCAACGATGTGCCGCGATGAAACAACACCAGCGCATAACCGAGCAACTGGCCGTCATGCTCAGCCACCAGCAATCGCCCGTGGGCACGATTAATCATCCACTGGAAACGGCGACGGGTCAGCCTGTCCGTGGTGAAACATTGCACTTCCAATGCCAGCAGTGCGGGCAAGTCTTCAACTGATGCCGGACGAAAAACAGTACTCATATGACCACCGTAAAAGTTGCGTAACGAAACGAGACTTTCGAAAAACTTCGTGCTTAATAGAAAAGGTCTTGTTCTCCAACGGATCAATCTCTATGTCAGCGGTACAGGGTCATTGGCGCGAAGTATCCGAGCAAAGTTTGCCGGCGGCAACTTATTTAAATCCAGCAGTCAGAGCCTCCAGTCGAGTGCTGATCATTGTCGAGCGCAAGGAAGATTGGGCCTCCTACTTTCCCAGCGAAGACATCATCACTGCACAGCAATACCTTGAGCAAAGCCGTGACAGCGAGGCGGGCAAGCGCGTGCAGGTGATCAACCTGTGTCGCAGCTACAAGTACCTGGGGCACGGCTATTACTGCTCGCTGCTGGCCGAAGCGCGCGGGCACAAGGTGATTCCGTCCGTGCGCACGATCAGCGAACTGACCAAAAAGTCACTCTACGGCCTGGCGCTGGATGATCTTGATAAAACCCTGGAAAAGGCCCTCAGTCATAATCTTTACAGCGATACCGAGGGCTTCACCCTGACACTTTATTTCGGTCGAACGCATATCGAACCTTTGCAGGATCTGGCCCGACAATTATTTGAAGTGTTTCCCTGTCCGATACTGTTAGTTGAGTTTCGCCGAACTAACGGTTGGCACATCGAAGGCATTAAGTCCGGTGCGCTGCATAAGTTGCGCGACGATCAGGAAGATCAGTTCGCCCACGCGCTCGACGGCTTCAGCCGTAAAGTCTGGCGAGTACCGCGCTCGCCACAAGTGGCGCGGTATGACCTGGCCATTCTTCACGATCCCCAGGAAGCGTTGCCGCCCTCCAACAGCAAAGCGCTGGAAAACTTCATCCGCGTCGGCAAGACCATGGGCATCGATGTCGAGTTGATCGAGCGCAAGGACTATGCGCGGCTCGCCGAGTACGACGGCTTGCTGATTCGCGAAACCACCAGCGTCGACAACCACACCTACCGTTTCGCCAAGAAAGCCGAAAGTGAGGGGCTGGTGGTCATGGACGATCCGACGTCGATTCTGCGTTGTACCAACAAGGTCTATCTGACCGACCTGCTCAACAGCCATCAATTGGGCATGCCCGCCACCGAAATCCTCTACAAGGAGCGACCCGAGGACTTCGAACGGGTCGGTGAGCGCCTGGGGTTTCCCTTGGTACTGAAGATTCCCGACGGCTGTTTCTCGCGCGGGGTGATCAAGGTCGAAAGCCAGCAGGCGCTGCTTGAAGCGACCGCCGAACTGTTTGAACACTCGGTGTTGTTGCTGGCTCAAGAGTTTTTCTACACCGAGTACGACTGGCGCATCGGCGTGCTCAACCGTAAGCCGATCTTCGCCTGCCAATACTTCATGTCCAAGGGACACTGGCAAATCTACAACCACAAAGCCAAGGGGCAAGACGTCAACGGCGAATGCCGCACCCTCGCTGTCCATGAAGCCCCGCGTGCGGTGGTTGAGTTGGCGGTGAAGACGGCCAATCTGATTGGCGACGGCCTCTACGGTGTCGACCTGAAACAGGCCGGCGACAAAGTGGTAGTGATCGAGGTCAACGACAACCCGAACCTCGATGCCGGCATCGAAGACGCCTATTTGCAGGACGATCTGTATTCGCTGGTACTCGAGGAGTTTGTACGGCGCCTGGAGTTGAAACGGCGCGGACAGGCCTGGTGACGCGCCGATGATCAACAGTTTTGCATTGAGCCACGGCGCTTTGCAGCGGGTCGAGCGACTGGATGCCGAGGTGATGCTGTTCAGCAACCCCGACGCCGCCGAGCGCGAGTTGCTGCACAGTCATTTCAAAGTCGATGAACACGCACTGGCTTCGGCGCTGGACCCCGACGAAGTGTCACGTATCGAGTTTCACCCGGATCACTTGTTTCTTATCTGGAAGCGTCCGGAAAATTATTCCGGCGGCGGCAGTCTGGCCTTTGAAGTGTCGTCCTGTGGCTTGCTGTTCGCGCCGGGGCAATTGCTGGTGATTGCGACCGACGACACGCCTTTGCATGGTCTCGGCACCCGCCAATCGTTAAACACGCCGCTGGATGTGTTGCTCGACTTGCTGTTCAACAACATCCATCACTACCTCGGCCACTTGAAGGTGATCAAACTGGTCGCCCGCGAATTGCAGCAGAAATTCAATGCGTCGATGCAGAATCAGCACCTGGTGCAGATGTTCAACCTCAGCGAAAGCCTGATCTATTACATCAACGCGCTGCACAGTAACGGTGCGGTACTGACGCGCCTGCGCAATCACGCCGAGAAGCAGCATTTTAGCAGTGAAGCGCTGGGTTTGATTGATGACCTGATCATCGAAAACAACCAGTGTTACAAGCAGGCGGAAATCTATTCCACAGTGTTTTCCGGGCTGATCGACGCGCGTGGCAACCTGATGAACAACAGCATGAACAATCTTCTGCGCAAGCTGACGTTGATCAACGTGGTGTTTTTGCCGCTGAACCTGATTGCGAGCATTGGCGGTATGTCTGAGTTCAGCATGATGACCGCCGGGACGCCGTGGTGGGTGTCTTATCCGGTGTTTCTGCTGGTGATGATGGTGGGGGCGGGGGGAATGTTGTTTGGGCTACGGCGGTTGGCCAGGTGATTTGTGCTGTTCCATCCACCGCCATCGCTGGCAAGCCAGCTCCCACAGAAACTCGGGAGGTCACAACACCCGTGGACACCCTGAATCCTTGTGGGAGCTGGCTTGCCAGCGATAGCTATTTCGTAAGCTCTGCATTATTTCGATCAGCCCGCTTGCGTTACGTCCACCGTTTTACGCCGCTGCTGAACCCCACGCACCACCAAATACAACAACGGCCCGATCGACACAAAAACCGCCGTCAGCAACAGGTAGGGCAGCACCGACCAGAACGACTGTCCCCGCGATTTGGCATCCTTGACCATCCATATCCCGGCCAAGGTCGCCAGCAGATAGAGATCAATCACCACCTGCGCGGTGTCGGGCCGCGACATCAGACTGATGCCGAAGTCGATCAGCGACTGTTCAGCCTGGAGCATCACCGACACCGTGTAACCGGTAAAAGCGAGGAGCGCTGTGAGGGGCAGGGCGACGGACATCATGCATTCGATCCTTGAACGGCTGAGTGGAGTTGGCAGATTACAAGCGTATGGCAAAATTGGCCATTGACTTGCCCGCAACGCCCGCGCTAATTTCCAGCACATGAATTCCACCGTACTGCGTTGCCAGCCAAGCATTATTACCGCCATTCCTCATTTGGCGGGCTAGCTCACGACTGCAGCACCCAACCCGCCCTAGAGGCGGGTTTTCATTTTCTGTCTCCAGGTAAAAAAACACCCCCTGTAGGAGCTGCCGCAGGCTGCGATCTTTTGATGTTGCTTTTAAAGATCAAGATCAAAAGATCGCAGCCTGCGGCAGCTCCTACAGGGGGTTATCAAGGAGATGAAGATGACGTATACCGACGATCAGCAAGCCCTGCTTGAGCAATACGTGAAGAAGATTCTTGCCGCGCCCGTCTATGACCTGGCCGTGCGTACGCCGTTGCAGGCCGCGCCGGCGCTGTCCGAAGCGTTGGGTAACCGTATCCTGCTCAAGCGCGAAGATCTGCAGCCGACGTTCTCCTTCAAGATCCGCGGTGCCTACAACAAACTGGTGCAATTGAGCGATGCGCAGAAAGCGCGCGGGGTGATCACCGCGTCTGCCGGCAATCACGCGCAAGGCGTGGCGCTGGCGGCGCGCGAGCTCGGAATTGCCGCGACTATCGTCATGCCGAAGTCGACGCCGGAACTGAAAGTGCTTGGCGTGCGAAGTCGTGGCGCCGAAGCGCTGCTGCACGGTGAGAGTTTTCCGTTTGCACTGGCTCATGCACTGCAACTTGCCGAGCAGACCGGGCGCACCTTTGTTTCACCGTTCGATGATCCGCACGTGATCGCCGGGCAAGGCACCGTCGCCATGGAAATCCTCCGTCAGCATCAGGGCGCGCTGGACGCGATCTTTATTCCGGTCGGCGGTGGCGGGTTGATCGCGGGCATCGCGGCCTATATCAAATACCTGCGCCCGGACGTGCGGATCATCGGCGTCGAATCCGAACACTCTGCGTGCCTGCAAGCCGCCCTGCACGCAGGAGAACGGGTCGTCCTGCCCAATGTCGGCACCTTCGCCGATGGTGTGGCGGTGGCGCAGATCGGTGAGTTCGGCTTTGAGGTTTGCCGGTTTTGTGTCGACGAAGTCATCACCGTCAGCAACGATGAACTGTGCGCTGCAATCAAGAACATCTACGACGACACCCGCTCGATCACCGAGCCCTCCGGCGCCTTGGCCGTGGCCGGGATCAAGCAGTTCGTGGCGCGCACGGGAGTCCGCGAGCAAACCTTCGTCGCCATCGATTCCGGTGCAAACATCAATTTCGACAGTTTGCGGCATGTCGCCGAGCGTGCGGCGGCGTGCAGCGTCCCCGCGTGATGTCGGTCAGGCCAGCAACGGGCGCAGGAATGTGCGCTCGTAGCTGACAATGAACTTCTTCTCGACCAGCGTCGCCACCAGCGCCGTGCTCTCCGGGTCGGTCATGGCGATATGCCGATAGCTTTCGTAATCGGCCAGCGAGGGAAAGCTGAACAGGCAGTAAGCGATGTTGCTGGCGCCTTCCGAGGGCAGAAAATAGCCGTGATGGCTGCCGCCCAGGCGCTCGACAATTCCGAGCCAGGCCTTGGCGTAAGCCTCGAATTCGGTCAACTGATAAGGATCAATGACATATCTGACGTGGCAGGTAATCAACGGCGGCGCTCCTTGTTCTGATTATTCCTGAAGGGCTGTTCCGGTTTTGTCCGAGGCCGACCAGATGCGGTAGCGCACTTCGACGTCGGATGGGGCATAGACTACGACCGGCAGTTTGCTGTTGTAGCGCAGCATGAAGCCATCACCGACAACCTGTACGAACGCGCGTTTTTTCTTCGAGCCGGGAGGGCAGGCCATCATCGTACTCATCGGGCCTATGACTTTTTCCAGGCGATAAAACGGATAACCCCAGCCTTGCAGGTTCTTTTCATCGAGAACGCCGCCCAGCTTCTGGCGGTTGCAATCCACTTCAAGGGTTTTACCAGCGAGGATCTCGACCTGGAAGTTTTCCTCCTGGGCCTGTTTGGGTAAATGAATGACTTGGCGGGTGAAGCCGGCTTCGGCTTTCGGGTACGGGGCCACGTCTTCAAGTTTGGCGGCGTGGGCGAATGTCGACAGGCTTGCGATAACAAGCCCGGTGGTCGCGCAGATGCGTAAAAAACCCATTGAAGCCTCCTGGCGGGTGTAGGGTGGTTGACAGGCATTCTTACTGTCACCGGCAGCGAATGCAAACCCCGCATCGGATTGCAAAATGCAATGCACGAACGAACCATTCCGGCATTTTGCAACTGGCAAAGTGCTGGCCATCGCGCCAAGTCATTGATTTTGTGAAGGCAAAAATGAGCCGATGAAAGGCACGCTTTATGCGTCTTTTCAGTGCGGCGCACCGGGTTTGGGCGCCTACACTCCAATGGGCATTTCGCAGTACCACCGTTTGCCGCACCAGGGAAACAGCGGGGACACACCCGTGCAGGAGCAGCAAAAGGTCAGCGTGAATACTTGATTGGCAATCGCACAGTAAGGAGAGGGTTCGCCATGTTTCTGTCTGCCTTGGAACTTCGTAACATCATTGAAAGCAGTTTTCTGCCAAAACGCTGCCAGTGCACGTTGTCGCCCGACTTGTCGATGACCGTCAAAGTGTTTGGCGATCATCAGACCGATCAGGTCGATTTGTTGGTCAGTGGCATCGACGCCAGCCACCTCAATGGCTGTCGTGAAATCAATGAACTGATCGCAGGGCTGCGCTCGGACTTGAAGGAACAAGCTACGCCACACCACTACAGCCCACGCTCCAGAGCCGTTTAACGCACCGTTTCACTCAGTTCGACCGTCACGCGCCGGGCCTGCACGAAACCGAGGCCCAGCGCGAACTCGACCAGCACCGCGAGCAAAATCCCGGGGCCGGCGTGGCCGTTCAGCCATTCTCCGAAACCGAGCACTGCCAAACCAAAACAGCCGAGCATAAAACCGTTGCTCAGCGCACTTCGTGTCGATGACGGCGGCGCATTGCGCACCAGGAAAAACATCACCCCCAGCGCCGCGAACAACATGGCGCTGCGCCGCGCGACAAACCCGGCTCCGTCGGAATATTCAATGCTCCAGATCGCCAACAACAGTTCGGGGAAAAAGCCCCAGACCAGCGCGAGCACACAACACAACGAAGCAGTGATCCCAGACAACGTGCGAAACGACAACTGCATGGCGAGTCCTTTGCGGCAGTGAGCGAGGACCCCGAGCATAACCTCCGGAGCACGCCAAGCCTACCGCAAAGCCGCAAATCAGAGCTTTCCGTCAGTTTTGATAACTGCACGCGTCAGACAATTTCCGATAGCTGATTTCCTCAGGCTTACCGTTGTTGTCGATGTATTTCATGTCTGCGGTAATCACCTTGCAATCCATTGTGGGTGGTTCGGTCAACGACACCACTTTCGCCACGTGCAGCGGCATGCCGTACTGATAAGGCACGGCTTTGGAGGTGGCGGACGTGTCATTGGCCTGGGCCAGCCCGGCAAAGGCTGTGCAGGCGAGGGCGGCGGTGAGCAGGAAGGGACGAATGTTCATCAAAGGACTCCCGAGCAACGGAAAGAAGTTCGGCGTGACGCGGGCCGAACCTGCCGCACTGGGCGTCGGCCAAAACGGTCGAGGGCGTGCGGTTCAGTAGAGTTTTCGACCACGGCGTTAAGCGATGGTTAACCCGGCTGAACGCCGGCTGTCAGGGAATGGGAGTTTTTTTGAGGAGTAGGGCCGATTCTTTGTAAAAACTTCATTTGTATCGAGCGAGAGTCGTTAGAGTTTAACGTCACCAGCGTTTCATTCTTCACGTGTGAATGAGCGGGGAACTCATCCGTTTCCTGGTAGCGGTCACTGGGGCCATAGATCAGGTATTTGTGCGAACTTTCATGACCGACGTTCGCAAAAATTACCTGAGGACCCTGCTCCGTCAGCCAGATCCATCCCGGACGGTTTCTTTCAGCGAATTCGATTCGCCTGATCTTGTGATCGACAAGATCCAGATAGAACAGCACCCCTTGCAGGTAATTCGAGGTGAATTCACCTGAGACCAGCAGTGCACGCGAACCCTCTTTCAGTGGCACACATCGCGACTGCACGTTACTCCCTCGAGAAGCATCCGCGTCTTCGTACAGGAAACCCGCTGCATCGGGCAGGCGCACCCGGTACACATCAGTACCCGAAAGGGGATGCCCGCGAAGCAGCGAAATCACGCTTGGGCTGTCACCCAACTGACAACTGAGCTGAGTCGTAAACCGAGGTTCAGTGGCCAGGGCGTGAGAGCTCAGGATGGTGACCAACAAGCCCAGGAGGATTTTTCTCACGGGGACATTCTCGAGTGTGTTTCGAGCGGGCTGTTCATGACTGAACCGAAACTGGCACCCGGCTCAAAAACAGCGCCAGACCTTGCTGATAAAGCTCCGCGTCCATCGCATCGCTGTGCCTGGGGATGTGATAGGCCTTGCCCTTGCTGTCCAGTTTGGCGCAGGCAACGGAGTAAAAGTCGGGCGTGATTTTGAGTCGCACGATCTGCGCCCAGGCCAGGCTGGCTTTGGCACTCTTGCCTTTGGTATTGATCAGGGTGAAACCCTGTTCGTCGAGTTGCAGGCGATAATTTCCCTCAGACGCCTTGAGCTGCGTGCGTAACTTCATTTCGATCAGGCGCTGGCTCGCACGACGAAAAGGCGCACGCGGCTTCGCACGGTTGTCAGCGATGCGTTTGCGCAAAGGATTTAACAGGCGATCGGAGTAAAACCACCAGCTCCCCGTAAAAACCACGGCGAACAGCACCATGGCGATTAAAGTCTGTGCGCTGAGTAAGCGCGCGGGGAAATAGATCGCCAGCAAACCACCGGCCAGCCCCAGGAAAAACAGCAGCGGCGCGAGCAAACGGTCTTGCAACTGCTGCATATGAACCAACAGCCGCGCCTGCAGCTGATCATCCTTGAGCAGCTCCTGCTCAAGCAGTGCGCCGATCCGCATCCGCGTGTGTTCTGGGGTGATGCTGAACTGCAATTCCATGGTGCTGAATCCGACGTCCGTGTTTGATAGTCGTGAAGCTTATGCGCTTTTGTTTCGCCAGACAGGCGTTACTCGGTGCAGTTTGGATAAACGGAGCACTCGCGTCCGTTGATTTTGAATTTTTTGAACACCGGCGGTTTCTGGCATCTTTCGGAGGTTGCGCTGCCTTGACACGGTTTCCATCCCTGGGTGGTTTTAATCCACCGATTGTCCATGCTCGGTACTTCATCTTCTGATAGGCGGTAAGTAAAACTGATCTCGCTGTTTTTAAGCGTTGAGCGTTGAACGGTTCCGCCCGGTTTACCGCGTTCGTAATAGTCGGCGGGCACGTTCCAATTTGAATCCGCCGCACTGCACGATAATATTTTTGAAATGCCGTCATCTTCGATTCTTGCAACGCTGAGCTGGAACATCCAGGTGCACAGGCCTCTGAACTCAGCGGTTCCAGGCGCAGAAGGGGTCACACCACCCGACGCTGTGCCCCCTCTGACAGATATTCCGCCGACATCCCCACCGATATCCAGTGAAGATGGGCCATAGCGGCCGTCGATGGCCACGGCTACCCGCGTTAACGCCAGGGTGCATCCAGCGATGTGATAGCTCAAAGGGATTTTGAAACGGGTCGTTTGCGCTCTGTCTTTTACATCAACGCTATCGGTTTTTTGATGCCGTCTTGGTTGTGTGCTGCCCAGGCCTGGCACATAAACGTCGCAGTTCTGGCCGGACTCCGGCGAATACTGCGATTTGAACGTCAGTTCGAAGTTGGCAGGTGAATTCGCAATCAAGGTGAAAGTGTCGGCCCCGTAGTCGCCGGTCATGCTGTCAGCCGAGCTGCAGGCACCGATCAAAGGGAACGTCAGACACAGTAATGATTTCATCCTGGATGAGCGCGCGAATGTGCGCATTTTTTATTTCCTCGGGAGGCGTTTACCACTGATGGGTGAACGCTTGTGTTGCGGTATGCAAAAGGCCTGGGGAGTCAGCCACGACTCCCCTCTGACGGGTAAACCATTTGCTCTGCCAACGGTTGAGGGCGTGGCCCAAGCTGTGGTCCCCAGCCCGCTTTTGCGACGGGCTTTGCAGATCGGTTAGCGCGCTTTGGCCGGCAGGATTTGCGCGACGGCGGGGACGAGCAGGGCACCGGCCTTGTCTGTTGCCGCGGCCAAGGGGATGACCGGTGGCAGGATGGCAATGCCTGTGCCGGCGCCCGGGCCGCCGCCCGAGTTGACCTTGACCTCGGCGCCGCTGATGGTCACGCCACCGGCATCGACTTTGACAAAACTGCCGCCAGCCTTGGCCGTAAGCTCCATGCCGCCCTCGACCACAACCTTGTCACCCGCGTGGTAGTGAATCTCGGTCCCGGCTTCAACGAATTGCGCAGTCCCGACTTTCACATGCTGGGTCACGCCCACGGTGAGGTGGTCGTCAGCGCGCATTTCACTGATGCGATCCAGGTGCGTAATCCGGTGTTCTTCAACCTTGAATTCGCTCAGGGTGTTGGCTTCGACGGTGTCATGGCGTTCGTTGCCGACGCGGATCTTCTGGTCGTGCTCGATGTTCTCGTCCCAATCGCGCTGGGCGTGGATGTAGATCTGCTCGATGCCTTTCTTGTCTTCGATGCGAAACTCGTTGTAGCCCTTGCCGCCCGGGGAGCTGAGGGTCTTGAAGGTGCTGCGGGTCTTGTTCGCCGGCAGGTCGTAGGGGACGACGTTTTCCTTGTGGTACAGGCAGCCGGTGACCAGCGGTTGATCGGGATCGCCTTCAAGGAAGGTAACGAGGACTTCCATGCCGATGCGCGGGATGGCGATGCCGCCGTAGGCACTGCCGGCCCAACCGCTGGCGACGCGCATCCAGCAGGTGGTCTTGTCGTCGGCCTGGCCGTCGCGGTCCCAGTGGAATTGCACTTTGATGCGGCCGTATTGATCGCAGTGGATTTCTTCGCCGGACGGGCCAGTGACGACGGCGGTCTGGCTACCGAGCACTTTTGGCTTTGGATGCTCAAGGGCCGGGCGGTAGTGCGCGTCCCACGGCGTGGCGAGGAAGCTGTTGCGGTAGCCTTGGTGGAAGTCGCTTTTGTTGTCGGTGACGTCGCTGGTGACGTTTTCGCCGAGCACTTGCGGCTGCTTGCCTTCGTGGAAGACTTCCAACAGCAACCACAGCTCATTCCATTCAGCGCGCGGATGTTCGGCCAGCGTGAGGAAATGGCCGCTGGTGAACGTCGGTTCGTCACCTTTGCCCTCGGCGAGTTTATAGTCGCTGCGATGGCGTTCCAGCGCACGGGTCGAGAGGAACTTGCCGCGCTCGCGGGTGGTGAAGCGGCCGGGGTAGTCGTAGTCCTCCAGGTCCGGGGAGAACTCGGATTTGGCCGCGCCTTCAGGCAGCAGCTTCGGTTTTTCGAAATCGTAGTCGCGGCGGCTGACGCGGCTGGTGCGGGTTTCCAGGCGCAGGTTGAAGCGCTTGACCACCGGTTTGTCGGCGCTCATGCCGGAGTCTTGCTGGTAACTCACGGCTTTGAGTTTGCGGAACACCGTCTGGTCGTCGCCGAACACCAGTTGGTGGCCGCTGCTGCTGTGCTGGAAGTGGAAGTGGATACCTTCCTCTTCACACAGGCGCTGGATGAAGTGCAGGTCGGATTCGTCGTATTGCACGCAGTAATCGCGTTCCGGATATTCGGCACTGAGCTGGAAGCTGTAGGCGTCGCCCAGAATGCCGCGATCTTCCAGAACCTGGGCAATGATCTTCGGCACGGTGAGCTGCTGGAAAATCTGCTGATCGTGGTTGTGCTGCAGATAGGCCAGTTGCGGCACCAGGCTGATGCTGTAACGGGTCAGGGTCTTGCCGGAATCGCCTTGTTCGATGCGATACACCAAACCGTGGATCTTGCCTTCGCCGGTGGCGCCGAAGGTCAGGAACCCGGGTTTGTGCAGAAGTTCTTCGAGTTTCAGGTCGGGACGCGCGCTGACCAGTTCGAGGTCGAAACGGAACGGTTCGTTGAGGGCTTCGCGACCGGTGAAGCTGAGGACTTGCAGGTCGGCGTTGGCGCCTTCAAGCGTGAGGGTGATGTGGGTTGCGTTGGCGTCCAGCATGCCTTGAATTCCGTCCATTGAATAAGCAGGGGACGGATGATGGAGGATTAAACCGCCTCGTTCAAGGCGCAAATGCCGTATGCGTGGTCCCTCAAGGTCATAGGGAAAACCCTTAGGTGAGGGTTCACCCAATGAAATCGGGCGATTCAAGGTCGTTGTGAGTGATGGCGACGTGGAATTATTCGGCCACCCGCTAAAGAATCGTCAGTCAGTTTCAGACTAAAGTCGCCTGTGGCCCGACAAAGCCATCTGCCATCATTGCCGCTCACCCCTGCGTGTTCACTTCTTCCCGGCTCATCCTCGACCCGGGACGGGAGCTATTTTTCTGGCTTATTGCGCCTTTGCGCAAACGCTGCAATGTTGGAGTTTTTCATGCGTCCCCCATTCCCCCTCATCACCCCGCGCCAGTCGTTTGGCTTCGGAGCTGTTGTGCTGTGCGCCGGTTTTGCCGCGCAGGTTCAGGCCAGCGGTTTTCTCGAAGACACCACGGCGAAAATCGAATCGCGCACGGTGTATTTCAACCGCGATTTCCGTGATGGGCACACCTCGAACGACCAAGGCGCGTCCAAGCGTGAAGAGTCGGCTCAGGGTTTTATTCTCAACCTGCAATCGGGCTACACCGAAGGCACGGTCGGTTTTGGTCTCGATGCATTGGGCATGCTCGGTTTTCAGCTCGATTCCAGCCCGGACCGCAGCAACAGCGGTTTGCTGCCCTCCAGCGGCAGCGATCCGCGCGGCTCGAAAGGTCAGTACGCAAAAATGGGGTTGACCGCCAAGGTCAAGGTCTCGGACACCGTATTGAAATACGGCGCGCTGCTGCCGGACCTGCCGTTGCTGAAGTACAACGACGGTCGTTTGCTGCCGACCATGTTCAACGGCGCCATGCTCACCTCGAAAGAGTTGAAAGACCTGACCTTCATGGCCGCGCGCCTGGACAAGTACACCGCGCGGGACTCCACCGATTCGCAAGACATCCGCGTGCATTGCAAGAACAAGCGCTACGCGTGCAACACCACCGCCGATCATTTCGACATGTACGGTTTCGATTACAAGATCAACGATCGCCTGACCGCGCAGTATCACTACGCCGAACTGGAAGATATTTATCGTCAGCACTTCGTTGGCCTGTTGGGCAATCAAGCGCTGGCTGGCGGTGTGCTGAAAGCGGATCTGCGTGTGCTGAAGAGTGCCGACAGCGGCGATGCCAAGGCGGGGTCCATCGATAACCGTGCATTGAGCGGCATGCTGTCCTACGCGCACAGCGGGCATACCTTCAGCGCCGGTTGGCAACGCATGAACGGCGACAACTCGATGCCGTACCTCGATGGCAGCAATCCGTATCTGGTCAACTATGTGCAGGTCAACGACTTCGCCGCGGCGCAGGAACGTTCCTGGCAGTTGCGTTATGACTATGACTTCAAGGCCATCGGCATCAATGGCCTGAGCTTCCTGACCCGTTACGTCAACGGTGACCACATCAAGGTGTTGGGCAGCGATCAGGAAGGCAAAGAGTGGGAACGTGACAGCGAGTTGAAGTACGTGATTCAGGCCGGCACGTTCAAGGACGTCAGTTTGCGTCTGCGCAATGCGACGTATCGGACCAACTACGAGAAGTTCGCCCGCGATGTCGATGAGACGCGGTTGATCGTCAGCTACAACTTTTCGGTGTTGTAAGGTCAGTCATTTCAGCGTCTGCTCGACTGCCATCGCTGGCAAGCCAGCTCCCACAAGGATCTTCAGTGAACGCAGATTCTGTGTACCGCAGAAATCCCTGAGGGAGCGGGCTTGCCCGCGATGGCGTCCCTGAATGGACCGCGGCTGTATGGCTTACAGCCAATGCCAGAAGCGGCTCCAGAACCCTCGGTTCAGGTCGTCCTTGCAGCCGGCATATTGCTGGGCGTACAGGTCCGAGCGATTCTGCACTTTGCGCGCCGTTGGCATCAGCCAGGCTTTGCTCGCATAAGTCTTGTTGCGATAACCGCCCCAGCCCTCGTGGTAGTTGAGGTACTGGTTGTACGCGTCGTATTTGTAGACGCCATTGATGGTGGTGGTCTTGTCCATGTACCAGCCGACAAAGTCGATGGCGTCATCGAAGTCTTCACGGTCGGCACCATGTCGGCCGGTGCTTTTCTGGTAGTCGGACCAGACTTCGTCCTTGGCCTGAGCGTAACCCGAAGCCGTGGTCACCCGGCCCCATGGAATCACCCAAAGCAAGTATTTACGCGGGGTCTTGGCGTCGTAGCGATAGCCGGACTCTTGATACATGATCGCGAAGGGCACCTGAATCGGCACCCCCCAGCGTTTTTGCGTGACCTGTGCGGCGTCGTACCAATCGCTTTTTTCCCGGAAAATGTCGCAGAGGTTTTCCGGCGAGCGCGGCGGCGAAGTACCGCAACCGGTCAATAGCGTTGCCAGTGTCAAAAGTCCAAGCGTCTGCCTGCAGTTCAAAAGCCGTTATCCCGTCGTGCGCAAAAAGGCCGACAGTCTACGCGCTCAGGACAATTGGTGACGATAGGGCAAATCCGGACCGGTCTTGCTGCAGGTCAGCGCAGCGGCTTGCACGGCGAACTTGAGCATTGTCTCGATCTGTTCGCGAGCCAGTTGCTGCACGCCTTGCACCGAATCCAGACCCTGCTCGGTCAGCCAGGTGATCAGCGCGGCCTGGAAGGTATCGCCGGCGCCGACGGTATCGGCAATCGTCACTGAGCAGGCCGGTACCGACCAGGAGCCGTGAGTGCGGCTGAACACCGTTGCGCCTTCACCGCCACGGGTCAGAAAAACGATATGGCAGCGATGCTCCAGCCAACCCTCGATCACGCGCTGCGGATCGGCCTCGGGGTAGAGCAGGCTCAAGTCTTCGTCACTGACTTTGATCAGGTCTGCCAGCTGCACCAGCGTGGCAATGCGTTCGCGCCACAGGTCGATATTCGGCTGCGGGTTGAGGCGCACGTTCGGGTCGAGGCTGATCAGGCGTTTGCCGCTTTCGCGTTGAACCAGGGCCAACAACGTTTCGCCGATCGGTTGTACCACCAGTGAAAACGAACCGACATGCAGGCCACGTACTTCAGGGCCGAGGGCAGGCAGGTGCGCCATGCTCAACTGCCGATCGGCGCAACCTTCGCCACGGAAACTGTAATGCGGCGAGCCGTTGGCACCCACCGCGACCATCGCCAGCGTGGTCGGCGCGGCGAAATCCACCAGGTAGTCAGGCCGTACGCCTTCCTCCTGCAGCACCTGCTGCAAACGGCGGCCGAGGTAGTCCGTCGACAGTCCACCGAACAGCGCGGAGTCCACGCCCAGCCGGCGCAGGCCAACGGCGACGTTGAACGGCGAACCGCCGGCAATCGCCTTGAAATTCACTTTCGAGGCCAGACCGCTGGCATCGTCTTCACTGAAGAAATCAAACAGGGCTTCGCCACACACCAGGTACATAGTTGTTTGCTCTTTATAGGGTTGCGACATGCTGTTGATAGCGTTCATAAGCCTGCTGGAACGCCGCGACATTGGCGGCAATCGGCAGGGTTTCACTGCTCAGGTCGAGTGTCACGCAACGCTGGCACAGATCCGCCAGCGTGTCTTCGTGACCGTTCGACCAGGATTTGCACCACGCGGCCTGAATCGCCGCACCTAAGGCTGCGGCCTCACTTTGCTCGGTGCAGATGACCGGGGTGTTCATGATGTCGGCGACGATCTGCCGCCACACCGCACTTTTCGAACCGCCGCCAATCAGGCAAATGCTGCGGCTTTGTAAACCATTCTGACGCAGTAAATCCAGCCCGTAGCGCAAACCGAAGGTCGTGCCTTCGACGGCGGCGCGGCACAGGTTGGCTTGAGTCAGATTGTCCAGGGTCAAACCGTGCAGGCTGCCGGTGGCATGGGGCAGGGCGGGCACACGTTCGCCGTTGAAGAATGGCAGCAGGCTCACGCCGTCGGCGCCGATCGGGGATTGTGCGACGAGGTCGTTGAACTGCTGCAGATCGAGGTTGAACAGTTCGCGAATCGCACCGGTGGCGTTGGTCAGGTTCATGGTGCAGATCAGCGGCAACCAGCCACCGCTGGAGGAACAGAACGTCGCGACCGAAGCATCCGGGCTGACTTTCGGTACGTCGGAGTAAGCGTAAACGGTGCCGGAAGATCCGAGGCTCATGGTGATCGCGCCAGGCTGGATATTGCCGGTGCCAATGGCGCCCATCATATTGTCGCCGCCGCCGCTGGAGACCAGCGCTTCAGGGTTGATGCCGAGGTGTTCGGCAATCGCCGGCAGAATTTTGCCCACGGCTTCATGTGCATCGATCAGCTCAGGCAATGCCGCTTGCAGGCGCCCGCTGGCGTCGATGTCGCGTAGCAATTGCAAGTCCCACTGACGGCTGCGCACGTTCAAGTAGCCGGTGCCGGAGGCGTCACCGTATTCGCTGCAGGCACGGCGGGTCAGCCAGAAATTCAGGTAGTCGTGGGGCAGCAGAATCCGCGCGATGCGCGAGAAAACGGCGGGGTGCTGTTCTTTGGTCCACAACAGTTTGGACACGGTATAGCCCGGCGCGATGACCACCCCGAGGCGCTCCAGCGAACCTTTTTCGCCGCCGAGATGTTTGAGCAGACGATCGTTTTCTGCCGTGGATTCGGTGTCGCACCAGAGTTTCGCCGGGCGCAGCACTTCACCCTGATCGTCGAGCAATACCAGACCGTGTTGCTGGCCGGAAACGCCGACGCCGAGGATCGCCTGGCCGTCGACGTTGGCGGCGAGTAATGCGCGGCGAGTGGAGAGGGTGAAGGCGTCGAGCCATTGCCGGGTGTCCTGCTCGCGACGACCATTGGCGCCGCTGATCATCGTGTGCGCAGCAGCGCCCTGGCCGAGGACTTGCCCGCTGCCGGCGTCAAGGATGATCGCCTTGGTGCCTTGGGTGCCGCAATCGATGCCGAGGAAAAGTTGTCGGGTTGTCATGAGGACTCCACAAGTCGCTCGTTCCCACGCTCTGCGTGGGAATGCCTCAATGGACGCTCTGCGTCCGCTGTTGAATGGGGACGCGGAGCGTCCCGGGCTGCATTCCCACGCAGAGCGTGGGAACGATCAGGCTGCCAGTATTTTTTCCAGCGTTCGCGTCACACCCTCTTCGCGCAAGCTGTTGCAGCACCACTCAAACGCCTCCACAAACGCCGTCGAACGCGGGATCGCTGTGCCGAATATCTCCTCAACCGCCAACAACCGCTCAGTGATCAACGCATCATCCGCCACCAGCGCCTGGCAAAACGTCGCCCGTGGATCAGGAATCGAATAGGTATCACCGTTCTCATCCACGCCCTTCATATACAACGCCCATGCCGCGACCACCAGTGCCGCACGCTTGGTTTCCTGGCCATCGGCAATCAACCGATTGATCGTCGGAATGGTGAACTTGGGAAACTTCGACGAGCCATCCGAACACACTCGCTCCAGCTGGTCGGCAATCGCCTGATTGGAAAAACGCGCGACCAACGTGTCCTTGTACTCGGTCAAATCAATGCCCGGCACCGGCGCCAGTTGCGGGGTCACGTCCAGGTCCATGTAGGCACGCATATAGCGTACAAACAGCGGGTCGTTCATGGTTTCGTGAACAAACCGATAACCCTTCAAAAAGCCCAGATACGTCAGTGCCAGATGACTGCCGTTAAGCAGTTTGATTTTCATCTCTTCGTACGGAGAGACGTCGTCGGTGAACTGCACGCCAACCTTTTCCCAGGCGGGCCGACCATTGACGAATTTATCCTCCAGTACCCATTGCACAAACGGCTCGCAGACCACCGGCCAGGCATCGTCGACCCCGTGTTTATCGGCCAGTTGCAGGCGATGTGCGGTGCTGGTCATCGGCGTGATGCGGTCGACCATGGCGTTGGGGAAACTGACGTTGGCGTCGATCCAGCTGCACAGATTGCTATTGCGCAGGGTGGCAAATGCCAGCAACGCTTTGCGGGTCACCGCGCCGTTGTGCGGCAAGTTATCGCAAGACATCACGGTGAACGCCGGGATGCCCGCCGCGCGGCGTTTTTCCAGGGCTGCGCACAAGAAACCGAACACGGTTTTCGGTGCGTCAGGATGGGCGAGGTCATGCTGAATCTGCGGCAGGTGTGCCATGAATTCGCCGTTGCTGTCATCGATGCAGTAACCGCCCTCGGTGATGGTCAGCGAGACAATGCGGATCTGCGGGTCGGCGAGTTTGTCGATCAGTGCCTGAGCACCGTCTTCGGCCAGCAACATGTCGCGAATCGCGCCGATCACGCGCACTTCAGTGTCGTCGCTGTCACCCAGTTCGAACAGGGTGAACAGGTAGTCCTGTTCCTTGAGATCGTCGCGGGCGCGGCGATCTTCTGCGCGCAGGCCAACGCCGCAGATCGCCCAGTCCAGCGCTTCGCCGGTGTTCATCAGCGCATCGGTGTAATACGCCTGATGCGCGCGGTGAAAACCGCCGACGCCGATGTGCGCGATGCCCTGACGAGTGTCGCCGAGGCGGTAAGCCGGCAGCTTTACTTCGCTCGCCAGGCCGTGGAGATTCTGTTGATTGAGTTTCATTGGGCAAGTCTCTCGAAAATCAGGCCGCAGCACGCAGCGGGCGGGTCAGCGCTACGCCATCGGCATCGAATAAATGGCAGTGGGCTGCGTCCAGATGCAGGCTCAGTTGCTCGCCGTACCGGCTGGCCAGATCACCGCGCACGCGCATGGTCAGCGCTTCGCCGGCAGTGGTGATGACGTGGCAAAAGGTGTCGCTGCCGAGGCGCTCACTGACATCGGCGGTGACTTGCAGGGTGCAGTCGCCGGCTTGCGCCAGTTCCAGATGCTCGGGGCGAATGCCAAGGGTCACGGCGCTGCCGACACTGAGATTGGCGGCGTTGAAGGGCAGGGTGACGCGCGTGCCGGCGTCCAGCGAGACTTCGCAGCTCTGGGCATCGACGCGGGCAATCTTGCCTTTGAGGAAGCCCATTTTCGGTGTGCCGAGAAACCCGGCGACGAACAGATTGGCCGGTTGGTGATACAGATCCAGCGGCGAGCCGACCTGCTCGATTTTTCCGCCATTGAGTACCACGACTTTGTCGGCCATGGTCATCGCTTCGACCTGATCGTGGGTGACGTAAATCATCGTCGCTTGCAGGTCTTTGTGCAGACGCAGCAGTTCCAGACGCATCTGCACGCGCAGCGCCGCGTCGAGGTTGGACAGCGGCTCGTCGAACAGGAAGATTTTCGGATTGCGCACAATGGCGCGGCCGATCGCCACACGCTGGCGCTGGCCACCGGAGAGCTGTTTCGGTTTGCGTTCAAGCATTGGGCCGAGTTCAAGAATGCGCGCGGCTTCGCCGACTTTTTTCTCGACTTCGGCTTTCGGTACGCCGGCCAGGTCGAGGGCAAACGACATGTTCTTTTTCACGGTCATGTGCGGGTACAGCGCGTAAGTCTGGAACACCATCGCCAGGTCACGCTTGGCCGGGCTGACTTCGGTGATGTCGCGGCCATCGAGTTCGATGGTGCCGCCGCTGACTTCTTCAAGGCCGGCGATCAGTCGCAGCAGGGTGGACTTGCCGCAGCCGGACGGGCCGACGAAGACCACGAACTCCTTGTCGTTCACTTCCAGGTCGATGCCTTTGATGATGGAGAAGCCTTCGAAGCCTTTTTGCAGATTCTTGATTTTCAGGTTGGCCATGATGATGGGCCTCCGCGTTGTTGTTTTTTTAAGATCAAAAGATCGCAGCCTGCGGCAGCTCCTACAGGGGCGGTATCTTTTGCTTGGCAATGTTCATTTCACGGCGCCGAAGGACAGGCCCCGCACCAGTTGTTTCTGGCTGATCCAGCCGAAGATCAGGATCGGCGCGCAGGCCAGGGTCGACACCGCCGACAACTTGGCCCAGAACAACCCTTCGGGGCTCGAATACGAGGCGATCAACGCGGTCAGTGGCGCGGCTTTCGAGGAGGTCAGGTTCAGCGACCAGAACGCCTCGTTCCAGCACAGAATCAGCGACAGCAACACGGTCGAGGCGAGGCCGCCCTTGGCGATCGGCAGCAGCACGCGAACCATTTCCTGCCACAACGTGGCGCCGTCGAGGCGGGCGGCTTCGAGAATGTCTTTGGGGATGTCCTTGAAGTAGGTGTAAATCATCCAGACCACGATCGGCAGGTTGATCAGCGTGTAAATCACGATCAGCGCGATGCGTGTGTCGAGCAGACCGAAGCTCTTGGCCAGCAGGTAGATCGGCATCAGCACGCCCACCGGCGGCAGCATCTTGGTCGAGAGCATCCACAGCAGCGTGCCTTTGGTGCGCTGGGTTTCGTAGAACGCCATCGAGTACGCCGCCGGCACCGCGATCAGCAGGCACAACGCGGTGGCGCTGAAGGAAATCACCACCGAGTTCCAGGCGAAACTGAAGTAGTCGCTGCGCTCGTTGATGTGCAGGTAGTTTTCCAGCGTCGGCGTGAAGATGAACTGCGGCGGCGTGGCGAACGCGTCTATTTCAGTCTTGAAACTGGTCATCACCATCCAGAAAATCGGGAAGAAAATCACGATCGCGATGGCCCAGGCCAGGGTGCCGAGCAGCAGGCTTTGCAGCCGGCGGGATTGTTGGAGAGTCATGGCAGGCCTCAGGCTTTGTCAGTCAGGTTTTTGCCGATCATCCGCACCAGAATGATCGCGGCGATGTTGGCGATGACCACGGCAATCAAGCCGCCCGCCGAGGCCATGCCGACATCGAACTGCACCAGCGCCTGGTTGTAGATGAGGTAGGCGAGGTTGGTCGAGGCGTAGCCGGGGCCGCCGTTGGTGGTGGTGAAAATCTCGGCGAACACCGACAGCAGGAAGATCGTTTCGATCATCACTACCACGGCAATCGGTCGTGCCAGATGCGGCAGGGTCAGGTGCCAGAAGATCGCGATCGGCCCGGCACCGTCGAGGCGCGCGGCCTCTTTCTGTTCCTGGTCCAGCGACTGCATGGCGGTCATCAGAATCAGGATCGCGAAGGGCAGCCATTGCCACGAGACAATGATGATGATCGACAGCAACGGGTAGTGGGCGAGCCAGTCCACCGGTTGCGCGCCGAACAGTTTCCATATGTAGGCGAGGATCCCCGAGACCGGATGGAAGATCAGGTTCTTCCAGATCAGCGCACCGACCGTGGGCATGATGAAGAACGGCGAAATCAGCATGACCCGCACGATGCCGCGACCGAGGAATTCGCTCGCTTCGAGCAGCGCGCTGATGAGCACGCCGAGCACCACGCTGATCAGCAGCACGCTGCCGACCAGCAGCAGAGTGTTGGTCGCACCGGGCATGAAACCCGAATCGGTCAGGAAGTAAGTGAAATTCTCGATCCCGACGAATTCGTTTTCACCGGGGTAGAGCAGGTTGTAGCGGATCAGCGAGAAGTAAATGGTCATGCCCAGCGGCACGATCATCCACAGCAGCAACAGGGCCACCGAAGGGCTGACCAGAAACCAGCCGGGATTGCGTACGCGGACCTTGCGCTGCGGCTGAGACAAGTCGATGTGGGCTTTGGCAGTAGAAGTATTCATGGCGATCACAACCGATTGGGTGCAGATACATGTTCAGGCAAGACAGCATTCCTGACATCGACGCGAACCCTGTGGGAGCGGGCTTGCCCGCGATGGCGATGGAGCAGCCGACATCGAAGTTGAATGTGCCGCCGTCATCGCTGGCAAGCCAGCTCCCACAGGTTTAGAAGCGGTTACTTGGGATAACCGGCGCGCTTCATCTCGCGTTCGGTGGTCTGCTGGGCGGCGGCCAAGGCTTGATCCACCGTGGTCTGGCCGATCAGCGCCGCCGAGAACAGCTTGCCGACTTGGGTGCCCACTGCCTGGAACTCAGGAATGGTCACCAGTTGAATGCCGATGTACGGCACCGGTTTCAGCGTCGGTTTGCTTGGGTCAGCAACCTTCAGCGATTCCAGCGTGACCTTGGCAAACGGTGCGGCGCTCATATACGCATCGCTGTAGGTCGAGGCTCGGGTGCCTGGCGGGACGTTGGCGATGCCGTCGGTCTTGGCGACCAGTTCGCCGTACTCTTTGGAGGTGGCCCAGGCGCTGAATTCTTTCGCAGCGTCCTTGGCCTTGGAGCTGGTCGGAATTGCCAGTGCCCACGAATACAGCCAGGCCGAACCTTTGTCGGTGACTTGGTGCGGAGCGAACGTGAAGCCGACGTGATCAGCGACTTTGCTCTGGGTTTTGTCGGTGACGAACGATCCAGCGACGCTGGCGTCGACCCAGATCGCGCACTTGCCGCTGTTGAACAGGGCGAGGTTTTCGTTGAAGCCGTTGCTCGATGCCCCCGGTGGGCCGGATTTCTTCATGGTGTCGACGTAAAAGTTCAGCGCGTTTTTCCACTCGGGGCCATTGAATTCCGGCTGCCATTTTTCATCGAACCAGCGCGCGCCATAGGCGTTGGCAACGGTGCTGATCAGCGCCATGTTCTCGCCCCAGCCAGCCTTGCCACGCAAGCAAATGCCGTACTGTTCTTTATCCTTGTTGGTGAGTTTTTCGGCGAACCCGGCAATTTCTTCCCAGGTTGGGCGTTCCGGCATGCTCAGCCCGGCGTCCTTGAACAGATCGGTGCGGTAGTAAGTGATCGAGCTTTCTGCGTAGAACGGCAGGGCGTACAGCGAGCCTTTGACCGACAGGCCTTCACGCACCGACGGGAACACATCGTCGAGGGCGTAACTGGCCGGCAGATCTTTCATCGGTTCCAGCCAACCTTTAGCGCCCCACAGTGCCGCTTCGTACATGCCGATGGTCAATACATCGAACTGGCCGCCCTGGGTGGCAATGTCGGTGGTCAGACGCTGGCGCAGGACGTTTTCTTCCAGTACCACCCAATTGAGCTTGATGTCCGGATGCTCGGTCTCGAAGGTTTTCGAGAGCTTTTGCATGCGGATCATGTCGCTGTTGTTAACGGTGGCGATGGTCAGGGTCTGGGCGCCAAGGCTGACGCTGCTGAGGGTCATGCAGGTGAGGGCAAGCAGAGCTTTTGCAGTGGGTTGCATCGTGCACTCCTTTTCTGCACCCGGCGGGGCAGAAGGACAGTTATTGTTTTTGTGTCTTCCTGTGCAGGAAGAATGTGCACTGATTACAGCCTTCAATTGCAGGGCTGACAAATCATCCCTAGCACTTTTATCGATACTTTTTTGCACTGGGGTTTGGCGATGGAAACGCAGGGAAGGGGTTTGTAGCGGTGCGGGGCTATCGAATGTGTACAGGTTTCACACGGAACTGTAGGAGTGAGCCTGCTCGCGATAGCGATGTGTCAGTCACCATCCGCGGCGCTGACACGGCGCCATCGCGAGCAGGCTCACTCCTACAAGGGAATGGTGGTGTCAGCCGTGGTTTTGTTCGGTCAGGCGCTGCACCGCCAGGCGGCGGTAATGCGACGGCGTCATACCCTTGAGCTGCTGAAAGCGCCGATTGAAATTGGAAATATTGTTGAAGCCGGATTCGAAACACACCTCTGTCACCGGTTTATCGCCATCGGCCAGCAGCTCGCAGGATTTGCTGATGCGCAGGCGATTGACGAACTCGATGAAATTGCGCCCTGTGGCCTGTTTGAATACGCGGCTGAAATAAGTCGGCGTCATGCCCAGATGCTCGGCGACTTCCTCCAGCGATATGTCCCGAGCGTAATGGCTGAAAATGTAATCGACCGCGCGGTTGGTCCGATCAATGTTGTGCTCATCAGCCAGTTGCGGCGTTGTGGCGCCGGACAACAACTGGAAATCATCACTGGCAGCGAGCAGTTCCATCAGGATAAAAAAGTGCCCAAGCCGGGTAATGCCCTTGGAGTCGGCGATCCGTTGCATCAAGGTCATCGCTTGGCGAATGGTGCGTTTGCAGCGAAATTCGATGCCGTACTGCGCGCGCTCAAGCAAAGGCGCCAGGCTCTTCAGTTCGGCAAATACCTGATGACCCGTCTCGAACAGCTCATCGGTGAAATTGACCAGCATGTCGCGTTTTTCCACGATTTCATCTTCCGCCACCTGGCTGATCCAGTTGTGCGGCAGATTCGGGCCGGTGAGAAACAACGTCTCCGGATAGAAGTTGCCGATGTAGTCACCGATAAAAACCTTGCCGGAGCTGGCGACGATCAGGTGCAGTTCGTATTCCTTGTGAAAATGCCAGCGCACCAGCGGGCAGGGAAAGCCATGCTGGCGATAGATGATGGACAACCCGTTATGGTCATCCATCAACTCGTAGGAAGGGTCGGTCACGCGGGTTGTTCGAGTCATGGCTGGGCGCTTTTTTTATTATCGCCCGCCAATCATGCCCCTTTCATGCCGGGTTCGACCACCCACATCGAATGGCTCAGCCCCTTGTCAGTAGCGAGTCACCGTAAACTGCCTTCATGCTGGTGGCGCTCCAGCACAGGCGGACGATATCCGATTCCTCGAAAAAATCGGTATTGATGATGCTGCAGCGGGTCACCCAGTCTCGTGTGGTGTCGAACCAGTCATTGATCTGGTTCTTGATGTGTTGCGGCCCGCCCAGTAACGAATAGCTGGTCGCCGACAGCGACCAGAGCACACGCGGATAGCCAGTTCGTTCAAGGGTTGTCTTGACGTGCGAGTGCAAGTCATCGGTGTCTGCGAAACGCTTGCCGCTCCACTTGTGCCAAATGAACGGCCAGAACACATCCTCGTCCAGTTCGCGCTTGGCGGCCGCCGCCATCACCACTCGGCGGCGCGGGCTTTTACGTTTGAGTTGCTCGACGGTCAGGTGGGCGTCCGTGGACGGTATGACATGTTCGCCCAAACGTTCGATCAGCACGTCATTGAGGCGCTGGTAATCAAACGGTTTTTCGCCATCGGCCAACTCGTGGAAATCGAGCACGATGAATTCGTGCGGATGGTTTGCGAGGAAGCTGATAACAGCGCTGACAAGCTCCTCAAGCGTGCGTCCGGATTGATAGCCGTTGTGATGGAAGTAGAACGATGATGACTGCGCAGTATTGGAATACCCGAGGCGAATATCGAAGGCTCTGGCGCCGTGGGCCAACTGCCAGGCAAATGAATCGTTCTGGCAGGTGGTCCAGTTGCCGCGCAACGCATCGTGGTGGGCGGCTTTTTTGTCCATGCCGCAGTTATGCGTGCCGGGCCAAATGACATCGGTCAGTTTCAGTCGACCGATGTCCAATACTTTGCTCATCCAGTTCTGTTTATCGAGTTCGCCGGAAATAGTGCTGTTCATGACAAGTCCTTGTCGTGATCTTCGTACCCGTCCATGGTGCGAAGTGATTACATGAAGTGGGAGTGACGACTTGCCACCTCCCGAGTTTGCCGTTGAGCAACGGCTTTCATGTCACAGCGTAGAACTGAATGGCGGTATCGCCAGCGTTTGAAATGTCTGCACAAACATAGCGATTTGATGGCTATCCAAATCGGGATCAGCGTGCCTTGAGCAAGTTGGCTGCGCGACAGAAATCAACGATTTTCGATTCCTCAATGAAATCGACATTAATGATGTTGCACTTGCGTGCCCAGTCGCTGTTTTTCGGGTCGAACATGGCATTCAGTTCGTCGTGTATATCAGTTGGGCCACCGGTGGCGCTGTAACACGTCGCGGACAGTGTCCAGTTATACCAACTGCTGGGTGGTACGCTTACGACTGTCGTAATAAAGGCCCGTAACTGGGTAATGTTAGCCGTGGCAATACCTGACCATTTGCTTACTACCTCATCATGAAACAGCTTGGCGTCCAGTTCGCTGTGTCGTGGGGCACACACCAGTACCCTTTGCAGCGGACTGACGCGTTTGAGTTCTGCCAATGTCAGACGCTTGTTTGCCGCGGGAATCATCCGTGGTTCCAGCGCCTGTACAACCAGCGCGTTGAACAGTTTGAAATCAAATGCGCCCTTTAAGCTTTTGAAATTTTTAAAGTCGAGAACAATGAACTCATCGGGGTTGACGCTGAGAAAATCCCAGACATCAACGAGCAAGTCTTTCAGCGTGCGCGAAGACAGATATTCGTTATGGTGAAAGCGAAACCTGTCGGTGCCGCTTTTGGCACTGGGATCATGAATCAAACGCACATCGAGGGCCCGGGAACCGTTGTCCAGTTGGCTTCTGAACGATTGATGCTGGCACGCCAGCCAGTGTTTGCCCGGTATCAGTGCGTAAGAGGCCTGCCAGTCACAACCGGCATTGTGGGTGCCCGGCAATGTCAATTCACTGAGCGTCAAACGTTCTATTTGTGGTGTTGCCGCCATCCAGTTTCTGGTCGATTGGTTATTCGAAGTGTCGATAGTCATTAATATATCCCTGCAAGGTTTAAAGAGTTGTGCCGCACTCATTGTCAAGTTGAGCGGTGCGGCGAATGCAGGGTTGTTATAATGCCTGGCATAAACTTGGCCAAGTGCAAGTTTGATGCTTGTTGTGTGTTGTTTACGGTTTCTGGTTCTTTGCTTCAATCCATTGCGACATGTATTGAGTGCTCTTGTGCATGTGGTGACGCAACATGCTGCCAGTAAAGTTTTTGCGTCTAAGTGCCTGCAAGTTGTTTTGGCAGTGCAATAACATGTTGATTAATGCCGGCCCGTGTACCGATTGTTGATAGCGATCGGTCAACAATTGATATCCTGCCGATTGCGCCTGTTGCCAGTGCACTGGGTCGTTGTATAACCGAACAGCTTCATCGGCCAGCGCCTGCGCCGACACGTTCACCGCCCCCGGCCAAGGATGATCGCCGTGCATGGCTTCCGCGCCGATCGGCGTGGTAACACTCGGCGTGCCGCAGAGCATGGCATCGACCAGTTTGCCCTTGATGCCGGCGCCGAACCGCAAGGGTGCCAGGCAAATCCTTGCAGCCGACATCACTTGCAACGCATCTTCAGCCCAGTTCATCACATGAAAGCCTTGCGCAGGGTTGTGCAGGGCAGTGGCTTTCGGTGGGGTGTAAGCGCCGTAAAGGTGCAGTTGCGCCTTGGGTAGTTTTGCCCGGATCAGTGGCCATACCGTGGATTTCATCCAGAGCACGGCATCCCAGTTCGGTGCATGGCGGAAGTTGCCGATGCTCAGGAAGTGTTCACGTTCGTCGAATGCGCGCGGTGTTGTCGTCGGTGGGTCGATCATCAGCGGACACCAGTGCAGCAACTCGCCCGGCAGGCCGAACTGCTCACGCAGCAGCTCAATCTCGACCTCGGAGATCATCAGGTTGAGGTCGCAGCGATAGAGTGCGGCGATCTCGCGTTTAGCCAGATCGGTGTCGGCCATCAACTGGAACTCTTCGCGCAGGGCCGGGGCGAACAATTCGCTGAAGTCATTTTCATCGGCGCTGGCCTTCAAGCGGTCCTTGAGCCGCTGATGACGGGCATGCCGCAGGCTTTGCAGGTCGGACGTCTCCAATACGCGCAAGGCATCGGGGCAATGTTTTTCGACGCGCCAACCGAACTGCTCTTCCATCATGAACTGGTCGAACAGCACGATATCCGGCGCCAGTTCTGCAATGAAGGTATCGAAAGAGCTGCTGTTGAGCTCGATCGGCACTTCGCGAATGCCCAGTTCGGCCAAATCAGCCTTGTGCTCGCCGGGGCCGGCGGGGCTGCTGAACGTGATCTGCCAGCCTTGCTGCAAAAATGTTTCAAGGATCTGCATGACATGCCCGCTGGCAGCCGAAGAGCGTGGTTCCGGCCAGACGTAGCCAATAACCAGGACTTTGGTGGCGGGGGCTTGATTCATGCGCGGGTATTCCTTGAGGCGGGCTGTGGCAAAAAACGGGGCGCAATTAAACCACAGCCAGCGCGGCTCTTAGTTGCCCTGTTTGAGCACAGCCTTGACCTTGTCGCGCAACTGATCAATAGAGAACGGCTTGCCAATGACGTGCATGTCCGCCGGCACATCAATCGTTTCTGCATAACCACTGGCGAACAGGATCGGCAGAGCAGGACGCAGCTTGCGCGCTTCGGTGGCCAGTTCGCGGCCGTCCATGCCGGGCAGGCCGACGTCGGTCATCATCAGGTCGATGTGTCGGGACGCGTCGCCGAGAACCTCCAGCGCCTGCTCGCTGCCGTCCGCCTCCAGCACCTTGAACTCCAGTTCCTCCAACACATCGACAATGAGCATGCGCACGATGTCGTCGTCTTCTACGACAAGGATGGTGGACAGGGTGGCGGACATAATAAAGGCTCTCAAGGGGTGAAATTCAGGGGCGCCGGTCGATCAGAAATGCCGGGCTCTTGCATGAGTAAGTGGCGCATAGCCACAAGTTCCCGTGCGGATACAAAAAAGAATAGTGGCAAGGATAACTGCTGGCTGCAGTGCTAGCGCGGGCAAATCGGCAAATTTGCTGCTAAACCGATCAGAAAAATGGATCCACGCCGCCGTTTTGGGGCAAACTCTCTGGTTTTCAACAGTTCGACAAGGCTGCCCCATGTCCTCTCCGTCTTCGGTTGATGAGCAACGGTTTCGCAAACTTCTGAGTCGCAACATCGGCCTGCCTTTAGGCGTCGGTCTGCTCAGTGCCGTGTTCTTCGTGTCGCTGATCACTTATCTGCTGTCGGTCATCCAATGGGTGGAGCACACCGACCGGGTGATCAATAACGCCAACGAAGCGGTGAAACTCACCGTTGACCTGGAAACCGGTATGCGTGGATTTTTGCTCAGCGGCGACGAGCACTTCCTTGATCCGTATGAGACGGCCAGGCCGCGCATCGCCGTCGCGCTCAAGACGCTGACCGAGCTGACGATCGACAACCCGGTGCAAACCGATCGCTTGCGTCGCCTTGAGGCGTTGCAGACCGAGTGGGCCAATTACGCGCAATCGATGATCGATCTGCAGCGAGCCAGCGGCGATTATCGCGGCGCGGTGAAGGCTGGACGGGGCAAACGCCTGACGGACGAGATTCGTAAACAATTCGAGGACGTGATTGAAACCGAGCAGGTCTTGCGCACTTCGCGCAATGAAGACGTGCGCCGCACAACAATCTGGAGCATCAGCCTGTACCTGCTGTTTATCGCCGGTATCAGCGGTCTGCTGGCCTACATTGGTCGTCGTGACCTGATGACGCTGTCGCAAAACTACAGCGCCAACCTCGCTGCGCAGCAGGCCAGCGCCGGGCGTCTGGAGCAGCAGGCATGGTTGCGCAACGGTCAGACCGAACTCGCCGAACAGGTCCTGGGGCAACTGAGCCTCAATCTGCTGGGCCGCAATATCCTCCAATTCTGTGCGCAATACCTCGGCACTGCGGTGGCGGCGTTGTATGTTCGGGAAGAACATGGCGGCCTGAAACGCGTGGCGACTTACGGCTTCTCCCGCGAACAGGAAGAGCAGGATCAATCGATCTACAGCGGCGAAGGCATCGTCGGTCAGGTGGCCCAACAGGCGCGTCTGATCCGTCTGGATTCGGTGCCGGTGGACTATTTCAAGGTCAGCTCCGGGCTCGGTGAAGGCCTGCCGCACAGCGTGCTGGTGGTGCCGACCAGCGATGACGACCGAGTTAATGGCGTGATCGAACTGGGCTTCCTCCGACCGTTGAATGACCGTGACATCGAATTGCTGGAACTGATTGCCGGCAACATCGGCACTTCGATTGAAGCGGCGCGCTACCGTCAGCGCTTGCAAGAAGTGCTGGCCGAAACCCAGCAGCTCAACGAAGAGTTGCAGGTGCAGCAGGAAGAGCTGAAAACCGCCAACGAAGAACTCGAAGAGCAGTCGCGGATTCTCAAAGAGTCCCAGGCGCATCTGGAAACCCAGCAAGTCGAGCTGGAGCAGACCAACGAGCAGCTTGCCGAACAAGCGGAAACGCTGGCGTCGCAGCGCGACGCCATGGACCTGAAAAACACCGAACTGAATCAGGCGCAAGTGCAACTGGAAGAACGCGCGGAAGAGTTGCAACGTTCGAGCAAGTACAAGTCCGAGTTCCTCGCCAACATGTCTCACGAACTGCGTACGCCGCTGAACAGTTCGCTGATCCTCGCCAAGTTGCTGGCGGAAAACCCGCAGGACAACCTCAGCGCCGAACAGGTCAAGTTTGCCGAGTCGATCTACTCCGCCGGTAACGACCTGCTTAACCTGATCAACGACATCCTGGATATATCCAAGGTCGAAGCCGGCAAGCTTGAAGTGCTTCCGGAGAACACCAGCGTTGCGCGTCTGGCCGATGGCCTGCGTGGCGTATTCGAGCCGATGGCCAAAGACAAGCAGCTGACCTTCACTGTCGACCTGCAGCCGGGCACACCGGGGATGCTGTTCACCGACCGTCAGCGTCTGGAGCAAGTGATCAAGAACCTGCTGTCCAATGCGGTGAAATTCACTGAAAAAGGTACGGTCAGCCTGACCATCGCCGGTCAGCCGAATGACCATATCGCGTTCATCGTGCGTGACTCCGGGATCGGTATCGCCCCGGATCAGCAGGAAAGCATTTTCGAAGCGTTCCGTCAGGCGGACGGTACCACCAACCGCAAGTACGGCGGCACCGGCCTTGGCCTGTCGATCTCGCGCGATCTGGCGACGCTGCTTGGCGGCTCGATCAGCGTCAGCAGTACGCCGGGGCAGGGCAGTGTGTTCACTCTGTTGTTGCCGCAGCAATACAGCGAGGGCGGCGAAATATCCAGCGCGCCATCGACCTTCACCCCGCCAGCACCGAGCGCACCAGCACCCGTGGCCCCCGTCGTTTCGCCGTTGGCCCCGGTGCACATTCCGCGTTTTGCCGATGACCGCGACAAGGCCCCGTTTGCCACGCGCTGCATCCTGGTGGTGGAAGACGAGCCCAACTTCGCGCATATCCTGTATGACCTGGCCCACGAGCTGGGTTATCAGTGCCTGGTAGCCCATGGCGCCGATGAAGGTTACGACCTGGCCCGCGAATTCGTCCCGGACGCCATCCTGCTCGACATGCGCCTGCCGGATCATTCTGGCCTCACCGTGCTACAGCGCCTGAAAGAGCACGCGGAAACCCGTCACATTCCGGTCCACGTGATTTCAGTCGAAGACCGCGTTGAAGCAGCCATGCACATGGGCGCCATCGGCTATGCGGTGAAACCCACCACCCGCGAAGAGCTCAAGGACGTGTTCGCCCGTCTTGAGGCCAAGCTGACGCAGAAGGTCAAACGCGTGCTGCTGGTCGAGGACGATGACCTGCAACGCGAAAGCATTGCGCGACTGATTGGCGACGAGGACATCGAAATTACCGCCGTCGGCCTCGCACAAGATGCGCTGGAGCTGCTGCGCACGACGATCTATGACTGCATGGTCATCGACCTGAAGCTGCCGGACATGCTCGGCAACGATTTGCTCAAGCGCATGTCCACGGAAGACATCTGCTCGTTCCCGCCAGTCATCGTCTACACCGGGCGTAATCTGACCCGCGATGAAGAGGCCGAACTGCGCAAGTATTCGCGCTCGATCATCATCAAGGGCGCGCGTTCGCCGGAGCGTTTGCTCGACGAAGTCACACTCTTTTTGCACAAAGTCGAATCGCAGTTGTCCCATGAACGGCAGAAGATGCTCAAGACCGCGCGCAGCCGCGACAAGGTCTTCGAGGGTCGCAAGGTGCTGTTGGTGGACGACGATGTGCGTAACATTTTCGCCCTGACCAGCGCCCTGGAACACAAAGGCGCAGTCGTGGTGATCGGCCGTAACGGCCGTGAAGCGATTGAAAAATTGAATGAAGTCGAGGACATCGACCTGGTGCTGATGGACGTGATGATGCCGGAAATGGATGGTTTCGAAGCCACCATTGAAATCCGCAAGGATCCGCGCTGGCGCAAGTTGCCGATCATCGCGGTGACGGCCAAGGCCATGAAGGATGATCAGGAGCGCTGCCTGCAGGCGGGCGCCAACGATTACCTGGCCAAGCCCATCGACCTGGATCGCCTGTTCTCGCTGATTCGCGTGTGGTTACCGAAGATGGAACGCATTTAGTGGAACGCAGTACACCCGCCGAACGAAACAGCGAGATCGAATTACGCTTGTTGATCGAGGCTATTTACCTCAAATACAGCTACGATTTTCGCGATTACTCCGGCGCTTCGATCAAGCGCCGGGTGCAACACGCGCTGAGTCAGTTCGAGTGCGCGACCATTTCGGCGCTGCAGGAAAAAGTCCTGCACGATCCGACGGCGTTCATGCAATTGCTGCAGTTGCTGACGATTCCGGTCAGCGAGATGTTCCGCGATCCGTCGCACTTTCTGGCGATTCGCAGGGAAGTGGTGCCACTGTTGCGCACCTATCCATCGATCAAGATCTGGATCGCCGGTTGCAGCACGGGCGAGGAAGTCTATTCAATGGCGATCCTGCTGCGCGAAGAGGGTTTGCTGGATCGCACGATCATCTACGCCACCGACATCAATCCGCGCTCGCTGGACAAGGCCAAGCAGGGCATTTTCTCGATGGAAAATGTTCGCGCCTACACCGCCAACTACCAGCAGGCCGGGGGGCAGTGCTCTTTTGCCGACTACTATACAGCGGCGTACGGCTACGCGATTTTCGACAAGAGCTTGTGCGAGAACGTGACCTTCGCCGATCACAGCCTGGCGACCGACAGTGTGTTCTCTGAAACCCAATTGATTTCCTGCCGCAACGTGTTGATCTACTTCAACAAGAAACTGCAGGATCGCGCGTTCGGGCTGTTCCATGAGTCGCTGTGCCATCGCGGTTTCCTGGTGCTCGGCAGCAAGGAAACGCTGGATTTTTCCAACTACGCCAATCAGTTCGAACCCTTGGTCAAGCAAGAACGGATCTACCGCAAATCATGAACGAGGCCGTGGACTTACCTCGAATCGAGGCAATTGTGGTCGGTGCTTCCGCCGGTGGCGTCGAGGCCCTGTTGAGCCTGCTGGGGCCGCTTCGGCAGGGCTTCGTCCTGCCGATCATTGTGGTGTTGCATTTGCCGGAAGAGCGCCGCAGCCAGCTGGCTGAAGTGTTCTCCAGGCGAATAGATATGCCGGTACACGAGGCGATCGACAAACAGGACATTGTCGCCGGCACCGTGTACTTCGCCACGCCCGGGTATCACCTGTCGGTGGAGCAGGATCGCAGCCTGTCCTTGAGCCTTGAAGACCGCGTGCATTATTCCCGGCCCTCGATCGATTACCTGTTCGAGTCGGCCGCTGATGCCTATGGTCCGGCACTGGCCGCTGTATTGCTGACCGGCGCCAATCATGACGGCGCGCGCGGCCTGGCTGAAGTCAAACGGCGGGGCGGACTGACCATCGTCCAGGACCCGCAAGAAGCGCAGGTCGCCACCATGCCTCAGGCTGCACTGAACGTTCAGCAGCCGGATCATGTCCTACCCATTTACGGCATCGGCCGTCTGCTTGTCGAGCTGGAACGAATCGCATGCTGAGTAATATCCAAGCCAAGTTGCTGATCGTCGACGATCTGCCGGAAAACCTCCTGGCCCTCGAAGCGCTGATCAAACGTGAAGACCGCACCGTCTACAAGGCACTGTCGGCGGACGAAGCGTTGTCGCTGCTGTTGCAGCACGAATTCGCCATGGCCATCCTCGATGTGCAGATGCCCGGCATGAACGGCTTCGAGCTCGCCGAGTTGATGCGCGGCACCGAAAAAACCAAGAACATCCCGATCATTTTCGTCAGCGCCGCCGGCCGTGAACTGAACTACGCGTTCAAAGGCTATGAGAGCGGGGCGGTGGATTTCCTGCACAAGCCGCTGGATATTCACGCGGTGAAGAGCAAGGTCAACGTCTTCGTCGACCTGTACCGCCAGAGCAAGGCGATGAAGCAGCAGGTCGAAGCGCTGGAGCAGGCCCGCCGCGAGCAAGAGGCGCTGCTGGAGCAATTGCAAAGCACGCAACTGGAACTGGAGCAGGCGGTACGGATGCGCGACGACTTCATGTCAATCGTCGCCCATGAAGTGCGCACACCGCTCAATGGCCTGATACTCGAAACCCAATTGCGCAAGATGCACCTGGCGCGCGACAACGCTGCAGCCTTCACCCTCGACAAGATGCACGCCATGGTCGACCGCGATGAGCGGCAGATCAAAAGCCTGATCCGCTTGATCGAAGACATGCTCGACGTGTCGCGTATTCGCACTGGCAAATTGTCGATTCGGCCAAACCGTTTTGATCTGGTGCAACTGGTCAGCAACTTGTTGCAGAACTTTGCGCAGCAGATCGAGGCGGCGGAAACTGAAGTGTCCTTTACCGCGACAGAACCGGTTGAGGGGCATTGGGACGAGTTCCGCATCGAGCAGGTGGTTTCCAACCTGATCACCAACGCCTTGCGTTACGGCGGGCGCAGCCTGGTTCAGGTGCGCGTTTACCGAGAGGGCAATGAAGCGCGGGTCGAGGTTCAGGATCGCGGCATCGGTATCAGTCCCGAAAACCAGAAACGCATTTTTCAACAGTTCGAACGGGTTTCCGCCAAGACGGTAGTCGCCGGGCTCGGATTGGGTCTGTTCATTTCCGAGCAGATCGTCGCCGCCCATGGCGGCTCCATCGTCGTCGAGAGTGAAATCAACGAGGGCGCCCTGTTTCGCGTTTGTCTGCCGATCGAGGAAAACGGCAAATCCGACGCAACCTCTGAGTGACCACACGGTCGTATCAGCAGCTATTGACCGAACAAAGGCTTCCCATGAGCGTAGATGCACAAGATGTAGTACTCGTCGTCGAGGACGAACCGGTTATCTTGATGATCCTGACCGATTATTTGTCAGGGCAGGGATATCGCGTGCTGCAAGCCGAAAACGGCGAGCAGGCGTTCGAGATTCTCGCGAGCAAACCGCATCTGGACATGTTGATTACCGACTTCCGCCTGCCTGGCGGCATTTCCGGCGTGCAGATCGCCGAACCTGCCGTGAAGCTGCGCCCCGACCTTAAAGTGATCTTCATCAGCGGTTATCCGCAGGAGATTCGCGAGACCGGGAGCCCGATCACGCGCCGGGCGCCGATACTGGAAAAGCCGTTCGACCTGGACGTGCTGCAGGAAAAAATTCAGGAATTGCTGGCCTGAAGACCGCTTCTGCCGGGCGCCTCCACGGTCTGTTCGGCTCGTTCGTCGTTATTTGGCTTGATCGGCCGCATTGAAGGTGAACGTCATGTCTGCAGTCGCACTGGCTGGCATTGTCATCTTGATGATAGGTAACACTTGCCCTCCAGTTTTATTGAAATAATCAAGCTGATCATGTCTTGCGTTGGCGAGGCCGTTGTCAATGTAAAAGAACGCCTGAATCGGTAATTGTTTGGGAACATTCTGTGGCCAGGTTGCCAGAATCAGCTCGTTTTGCTGATGAAACCAGGTCGCGCCGAGCAAATTCCTCGTGCGAATGGATTGGTAAAATGAGTCTGCTCCCAATTGATTCATGCTGTCGCGCACATCGAAACTGCATTGAAAGGCGGGTGCGTTAGCGGCGGAAGGCGCGCTTCGCCAATGTGTCATCCATTGTTCGGCAGTGCTGATGCCAATGGTCTGGCAGCGTCGACTTTGGGTCGGATAGTACGGGTGCCCCCCGCACCCTGGCACGTCGCGTAGGTGACTCCAGCCGTCGATAGGGAAGCTGCACAACACCTCGATTTTCAGCTTGCCTGCCGGGTTTTCGAATATCGGATAGAAGATGAATCCGCTGTTCTGACCAAACACCAGTTTTTGAAACCTTGCGTCCTTGCGCGCAAAGGAAAACGACACACCGCCACTCTTTACTGAATGCGGACTTGGATTCCAGGTGGAGTAGTCGGGGCCGGGTACGGTTGATCGCAGAATAACGCCTGTACACAAAAAGGCTGGGGTGGAAGCCGAGCCACAATTAACACGCACATCGTTGTAGCGCTTGGTCAGATCCGCTGCAACGGTTGCTCCGCTCTGCGCGGTGTTTGTCGCTGCGGCAGCGATATCGATTGTATTGCTCGTCGATACCAATGGCGCTTGTTCGTGGGTCTGACACCCGGCAAGAATGAGGGTCAACGCCACAAACGCTAGCTGATTCCTGATCATAGTGACTGTCCTTGAAAAGCGTTCGCTTAGACGCACACCGTCGACCTAATAAAGGGACACGGTAGTCTTCAGAGGAGAGTCAAACCTTAATCAGAAGGGTTGGATAGCTGTCAAAGTTGACAGCTATTGGACATTGGAAAAAAGGCATAGGCTGGAGAGCCAGCCGCTTTACAGGCATGCCACCCGGCATGATTGACGGCGTCGCGCGTCACCCACGAATCATTTCGCGCACCTTGGCGGTCAACAGATCGAAGGTGAACGGCTTGGTGATCATCTGCATGCCCGAGTCGAGAAACCCGCCACGCACGGCCGCGTGTTCGGCGTAACCGGTGATGAACAGTACTTTCAGGCCAGGGCGGTATTGGCGGCCGACCTCCGCCAATTGCCGGCCATTCATACCGGGCAAACCGACATCACTGATCAGCAGATCGATACGCTGTGCCGAATTGAGAATCGGCACGGCGCCATCGGCGTCGCTGGCCTCCACAAACGCATAACCCAACTCACTGAGCACCGCGCTGACCAGCACGCGCACAGCCGGGTCGTCTTCGACGATCAATACGGTTTCGCCATCCAGCGCGTCCGGCGCTTGCTGGATAGCGGTGGCAGACTGTTCAAGTTCTTCGCCACGGAAGCGCGGCAGATACAGTTTGACTGTGGTGCCCTGGTCGATTTCGCTGTCAATCGAGACATGGCCACGGGACTGTTTGCTAAAGCCGTAAATCATCGACAGGCCCAATCCGGTGCCTTGGCCGATCGGTTTGGTGGTGAAAAACGGGTCAAAAGCGCGATTGATCACGCTCTGGGGCATGCCGCTGCCGTTGTCGGTGACGCTGAGCATCACGTAATCGCCGGGTGCCAGATTGCTGTAGGCTTCGGTGAATTGACGGTGCAGCACCTGGTTGCTGGTTTCGACCACCAGTTTGCCGCCATCAGGCATGGCATCGCGAGCGTTGATCACGAGGTTGAGCAGGGCGCTTTCCAGTTGATTGGGATCGGCTTCGGCGACCCACAAATTGTCGTCCAGACGCATGTCTAGCTGGATGCTTTCGTTGAGGCTGCGCTGCAGCAGTTCACCCATCGACATGACCAGGCTGTTCATCTGCACTGCTTTGGAGTCGAGTGACTGGCGCCGCGAGAATGCCAGCAGACGATGGGTGAGGCCGGCGGCACGGTTAGCTGAAGTGACACCCAGATCAATCAGGCTGTCCAGATCATCCGTGCGCCCACGGGCCAGGCGCCGACGCAATAGCTCCAGGCTGCCGATGATACCGGTCAGCATGTTGTTGAAGTCGTGGGCGATGCCGCCGGTCAACTGGCCGACCGCTTCCATTTTCTGCGACTGACGCAGCGCTTCTTCATTGTGGCGCAGTTGCGCGGTGCGCTCCTCCACCTGCTGTTCAAGGGTCTCCATCGTTGATTGCAGGCGTCGTTCGCTTTCACTCAGGTCGATCAGTCGATCGCGGGCTTCGTACTGTCGTCGTCGCCCGCGCAGTGCGGCGGATACCAGGCTGACCAAGGTTGCCGGGTGAAACGGACGTTCAAGGAATGTCACGTTGCCTAACAGTTTGCTGAGTTGCGAGGAGGGGCCTTGTTCCTGACCGCCATGATGGGTCAATAGCACGATCGGCAAGTCTGACCACGCCGGTTGTTGCTCAAGGTGCTCGAACAACACTTCCAGTTCCGGGCCGCGCAGCGCTTCAGCGGCAATCACCAGCAGGCCGGCGCCCAGCTCAAGCTCCGTGCACAGCGAGCCAAGTCCTGCCGTGACCAGACCGCAAAGACCGGCCTCGTTGAGGATCATCAATGCAATTTGGCTGTCGCGACCCACGGGCGCCAGAATCAGCGCCCGTTCGGCCAGTGGCACCGACACTGTCACGAGCTTTCTTCCTGAAGCAGCGGTTTGCTCGCACCGAGGTAAGTCGGTACACCGCGCAGTACGCCCTGAAAGGCTTCCAGCGGTTCACCGATGGTCATGCCTTGTGCCGAAATACGGTATTCACGAATCGTCGATTCGTGGCTGCCGGTGCGTTTCTTGATGATCGAAATGGCCCGACGGACTTTGCCGATGGCTTCAAAGTAACGCAACAGAATGACCGTGTCGGCCAGATAAGTAATGTCGACCGGTGCCTGCATGTCGCCGACCAGACCGTGTTGCGCGACTGTCATGAACGTCGCTGCACCTTTGCGATTGAGGTACAGCAGCAGTTCGTGCATGTGCAGCACCAGAGCGTTTTCTTCCGGCATCGCGGCCTGGTAACCGTTGATGCTATCGATCACCACGGTTTTGATCTGGCCTTCATCGACGCAACGTCGCACGCGATGGGAGAACTCGCCGGGGGATAGCTCCGCCGCATCTACCTGTTCGATCAGCAGATTGCCGGTGGCCTGCAGCGCCTTGAGGTCGATACCAATGTTGTTCATGCGCTCGAAGAGCAATCCCAGCTCTTCGTCGAAGATGAACAACGCGGCTTTCTCACCACGACGCACGGCGGCTGCGGCAAAAATCATCGAGATCAGCGATTTACCGGTACCGGCCGGGCCGAGGATCAGCGTGCTGGAACCGGTTTCGATACCACCGCCGAGCAACGCGTCCATTTCCTTGATGCCACTGGTCAACTGCAGGCGGGCGTAGTCGCCACGATGCTCTGCCGCCACCAGCCTGGGGAAGACATGCACACCGTCGCCCATGATGGTGAAGTCGTGGAACCCCCCCCGGTATTTCTGCCCTCGGTATTTGACCACTCGAACGCGCCGGCGCTCGGCGCCATAGTTGGGGGTCAACTCTTCAAGGCGAATCACCCCGTGCGCCACGCTGTGTACGGTTTTGTCGAGGGATTCAGTGGTCAGGTCGTCCAGCAGCAGCACCGTGGCGTCGTAGCGCACGAAGTAATGCTTGATCGCAAGGATCTGGCGGCGATAGCGCAATGAACTCTGCGCCAGCAGGCGAATCTCCGAGAGGCTGTCGAGCACCACGCGGGTGGGTTTGAAACGTTCGACCACTTCGAAGATCTGCTTGGTTGCTTCGCCCAGTTCCAGGTCGGAGGAATACAGCAGGCTTTGCTGATGCTCGGCGTTGAGCAAACTTTCCGGGGGCGTCAGTTCGAAGATCTCGATGTTGTCGCCCAACTCCCAGCCATGGGACAGCGCCCCTTGGCGCAACTCACGCTCGGTTTCCGACAACGTGATGTACAACGAGCGTTCGCCGGCTCGTGCGCCGGCCAGTAGAAAATGCAAAGCGACCGTGGTTTTGCCGGTGCCGGGCTCACCCTCCAGCAAGAAAACATGACCGCGAGACAAGCCACCGGCAAGGATGTCATCCAGACCGACAATGCCGGTAGCGGCTTTCGCACTGATCAACTCGTTAGATGTAGACAAAAAATGCCCTCTCATGACTAGGGGAATCGAGGCGGCTGACTGAAACAGACGGCCTGATTACTTGACCCGCAGGCGTGATGGCAGTTCCACATATTCTTGCAGGATGTGACGAAGAATAGCGTCTATTGCAGCTCAAAGGCCTTGTTGCAGGGCCGGATCGTCCGGATTGAGCTGTTCCAGTTGCGCCAGTAAAACTTGCACATTCTGCAACTGGCCACTCTCTTTCCAGTAATTGATCAGCAGCACCCGGGCCTTACGGTCGGAGGGGTGACGCTGGACGATGTCCTGCAATTGCTTTTGCGCCGCTTCCAGCTCTTCGGCGCTGTGCAAGGTGGTCGCCAGGTCGTAGCGATAATCCTTGTTGTCGGGGTCCAGTTCGACGGCCTTGGATAAACCCAGCAGGGCGAACTCGCGCTGGCCGTGGTGCAGCAACCACAGGCCCAGAGCATGTTGCAGATACGCCGAATCAGGTTGAGCTTTCAATTGTCGGGCGAGTAGTTGCCGCGCGGCGTCGCTCTGGCCCAGGCGATCCAGCACATCGATCTGCATGACCAGCGCGGGCAGGTTGCCTGGTTCCAGTTGCAGGGTATTTTCCAGTGCTTGCTGTGCCTCTTTGAGTTCGGCGTTGTGCAAATGCAGGCGTGCCAATTGCGCATAGGTTTCAGCGCTTGGCGCCTGGCCCTTGAGGGCTTGTTCCCAGCTATCGATGCCTTGCTGCAGGGGCGCGAAATACAGGCCCAGCTCATCCGGCGTCAAACCGAGCAACGCGTTGATCGCGGCGAAACGCACAGTTTGATCTTCATCATCGAGCAACGGCCCAAGCAACAGGCTGCGTTGGCCGCCGGGCACCAGACCAACCACACTTTTGATCGCGGCCAGGCGTACTTCGGGCGCTTCGCTCTGCAAGTCGGCGTCGGCCAGTTTCAACGCCTGTGGGCTCGGGTAGTTGGGCAATTCGGCATGCAGCCAGACACGGCGTTTGACCGACAGGTCCGGGCGCCCCAATTGCTGGTACAACTGACGCGCCGCACCCGGCTGGCCGGCACGTGCCGCCGCCAACGCCTCGCTGTATCCATGTTTGATCGCTTCGGGCACCACAGGGGCGCTGGTGCGCAGGGACAGCCAGCCGACGAGAATGACGAGTACGAGGCCAAGGCTGATAAACAGATAGCGGCGGGACTGATGCATGCAGGTTTCCGAAAGCAGGCGTACTTGAGCAGAGCGGCAAGCTTCGGTCAGCGCACGCCCTGAGTCAAACCCATTGCCAGCGAATCGCCCTACAACTTGCGTCGACTTTGTGAACCGTCAGGCTTGCGATGCAGTGTCTACGCTTGCAGGAGTTGCTTCGACGAGTGCGCCCATGCAAGCCCTGTTCAATTACTTCAAAGCGGTCATCCATCCCGGTCAGGCGGTACTGCTGTTTGCCTTGCGCACTGTTGTGGCGGGCTTGCTGACGCTGTATCTGGCTTTTCTGTTTGATCTTGACCAGCCCAAGTGGTCGATCATGGCGGTGGTGATTGTCAGCCAGCCACTGGCTGGAATGGCGCTTGCGCGCAGTTTTGGCCAAGTGATCGGCACCACACTCGGGGCCGCCGTGGCCGTGCTGATCATGGCGATTTTTCCGCAGGCGCCACTGCCATTTATCACGACCCTGGCATTGTGGCTGGCGCTGTGCACCGCCGGCGGGACGCTGCTGCGCTACACCAGCTCCCAGGCGTTCGTGCTCAGTGGCTACACCGCAGTCGTGGTCGCTTTGCTGGCGATTCCGGATCAGGACGGCACCTTTTTGCTGGCCGTCACGCGGGTGACCGAAACGTTGCTGGCGGTGGCGTGCGTCTGTGTGGTGAGCCTGCTCACGGCCCGGCCGGAAGCGGTGGCAAAAGGGTACTTCGCCAAGGTCGATCAAGTCATCAAGCTGGTTGCCGTTCATGCGGCTGCGGTGATTCGCACGGAAGAAAGCGAGGCTGACTTCCAGCGCCGACAAATGCAATTGCTGACCGAGATCAGTGCACTGGAGGGGTTGCGCCGGCATCTGTATTTCGACGCTCCACGCTTGCGCAGTGCCAACAATCTGGTGCTGCTGTTGGGCAATCAATTGATGTTGCTGACTTCCAGATTGACCGCGTTGCGTCATCAGCGGCAATTGCTCACCGAGCGTTGGGAGGGCGACTTGCCTGAGGATGTCCAGCGTCTGCGTGCCGAGGAACTGGCATTTCTCGATCAACTGGCGGAGCAGGGGCGTTCGCTTTCTGCCGAAACGCGCCACGGCTTTGTCACGCTGCAGCATCGGTTCGATCAACTGGCCTACAAGGCCGAGCAACTGACCGAAGACATGAGTGCCACCTTGCGCTCGCTGGCCTGGGCGTTGCGCTGGGAGCAGGCGCGGCTGCTGCAACAACTGGAGCAGATTCTCGAATTGAGCGATGCCATTCAGGAAGGACGCGAAGCCAGTTGCCTCTATCGGGGGCAGACCAATCCGCTGCATCTGGATTTCACCTTGGCCTCGATGAATGCCATCCGTGCCTTTACCGCGTTGCTGGTGGCGGGACTGATCTGGATCGAGACAGCCTGGGACGGTGCGCGTGGCGGGATGATTCTGGTGGGAATCCTCTGTTCGCTGATGGCGACGTTTCCGCGACCACTGCTGGCTGCGCAGAGTTATGCGCGCGGGTTGGGGCTGGCCCTGCTGGTGTCAGCGCTCTACCAATTCATGCTGGTGCCGGCGGTCAGTGATTTCGAGTGGCTGGCCTTGTTGCTCGCACCATTGCTCTACGTCATTGCGGTTGGCCTCGCGAGCCCGGCGACGGCGGGGATCGGCATGGGCCTGGGTTTGTCGAGTTTCCTGATGCTCGGCCCGCAGAATATCGGCACCGGGCAGAACAGCGCGATTCAATGGTTCGAGTTTGCCGGGGCTTACGTCAGTGCGGCGATGCTGGCGCTGATTGTCTACGCGTGGATTTTTCCGTTTCGCCCGGCGTGGCGTATTCGCCGCTTGTATAAAGAGGCGCGCGAGCAGGTGTATGAGCTGACCAAAAGCCCGGCCACCGATGAGCAACAGTTCGCATTCGAAAGCCGTATGGTCGATCGCCTGACCAGCATGCTTGGCCTGTTGCCTGCGGTAAATGATCGGGCGATGCAGCGACTCTATGAAATCAGCCTCGCCTGTGTCGCGCTGGGGGTGGCGATGCATCAGCTACGCCAGCAGGCGCAGAACAATCAGTTACTGTCGGACCCGTTCAGCCGCCGGCTGTCCTCGGCATTGCGCAAGACCGGGCGCTTTGTTGCCGGACGTGCAGAAGTGCAACTGACGCCACTGTTGGCAACCTTGCACGACTTGGGCGATGAACTGGACGATCTGCATGTCGCCAGTCACGAGCATTTATGGTCGGTGTTTCGCATGCGCGTAGCCCTGCTGATCGTGGTGTCGTTCCTGGAGCGCCATGGTGACGAGTTGCAAAATTCCACCTCGGAAGGAGCGCCAGCCCTTGCCCATTGATTTCGAGATTGGCGGCGTTTATCTGCCGCCCATTGCCCAGGCCTTGTTACTGGCAATCCCCCTGTTCATGTTGCTCGACTGGCTCTTGCGCCGCCTGGGCGTACTGCGCCTGGTCTGGCATGAGGCCCTGTTCGAAGGCGCCTTGTATGCCTGCGTGTGTGCCGCGCTGATTCTGCTGATGGGAGCCTGATGCCTTGAAAGTGTTATTCGCAAGATTGCTGACGCTGGCCGTGGTGGTTCTTGCCATCGTGCTTGGCTGGTTCGCCTGGGAGCATTACACCCGCGCGCCGTGGACCCGCGATGCCCGGGTGAGGGCTGATGTGGTGACGTTGTCGGCCGATGTTTCGGGGCGCATCGTCAGCCTCGCCGTGCAAGACAACCAGCATGTCGAAAAGGGTCAATTGCTGCTGGAAATCGACCCGGCACGTTACACATTGGCGGTCGAGCATGCGCGCCGCTCAGTCGAAGTGGCCAAGGCCACCCTGGGGCAGTCGCAAGCAGCGATCGTTGCCAGTGAAGCATTGCTCAAACAGCGTCAAAGCGAAGAACGTCGGCGACGTACGCTCAAGCAAGGGTTCGCGATCTCGGGCGAGGAATGGGAAAAATCCAGCACCGACGTGGCCGTGGCACAGGCCGATCTGTTGCGCAATCAGGCGAACCTCGGGCTGGCCGAAGCCAACGTGCAATTGGCAATTGCCGCGCAGACCCAGGCTGAACTGGATTTGCAGCGTACCCGCGTTGAATCCCCGGTCAGCGGCTACGTGACCAACCTGTTGACCCGTGAGGGCGATTACGCCGTGAGCGGTGGCGCCTTGTTGGCATTGGTGGATAGCGATTCGTTCTACATCAGCGGCTATTTTGAAGAAACCAAACTGCCGCGTATCGAGGAGGGCGATCGGGTGCGGATTCAATTGATGAGCGGAGAAACCTTCGGCGGCACCGTGCAGAGCATCGCTTTCGCCATCGCTGATCGGGAAAACGCACCGGGCAGTCGTCTGCTGGCCAACATCAACCCGAGTTATACCTGGGTCAAACTGGCCCAGCGCGTGCCCGTGCGGATCGGCATCGATAACGACTACGCCGGCAAAAACCGCCTGCGCGCCGGCACCACCGCAACCGTCACCGTCCTGGAATCAAGAAATCCCTAACCCTCCTTGTAGGAGCTGCCGCAGGCTGCGATCTCTTGATCTTGGTTTTTAACGATCAAGATCAAAAGATCGCAGCCTGCGGCAGCTCTTACAGGGTGAGGGCACAAAAAAGCCCCGCGACCGAATGATACGCGGGGCAAAAATTTGGTTGGTTGCGGCCAACCAAAGGAGCTCTTTAACAATCGATTACTGGCTGGCGACGGTCTCCGGTTGCCAGCCGCCGCCAAGGGCTTTGTAAATCGCGACAATGCCGCGATACAAATCGACTTCAGCCTGGGCCTGAGTGTCTTCAGCGTTCAGACGTTCACGTTGCGCGTCGAGCAGCACGAGGAAGTCCGTAGTGCCTTCGCGGTAGCGAATCTCGGCCAGGTCAGCTGCCTTGCGGCTCGACTCACTCTGGCGAATCAGCGAGATCAAGCGCTGCTGACGTTTGCCGTAATCGCTGAAGGCGTTTTCCGATTCTTCCAGGGCCAGCAGGACTTGCTGCTCGTAAGTCGCCAGTGCGCCTTCGGCCTCGGCATCGGCGCCGCGCAAACGCGCTCGCACACTGCCAAGGTCGAACGCTGCCCAAGTGATGCTCGGGCCAAGTGCCCAGGCGTTGGCCGCCGAGGAACCGATTTGCGAACCGCGCCCGGCTGTCCAGCCGAGGAAGCCGCTGAGACTGACCCGTGGGAACAGATCGGCTTTCGCCACGCCAATTCGCGCCGTGGCCGAGGCCAGTTGGCGTTCGGCGCTGAGGATGTCCGGACGGCGTTGCAGCAGCTCGCCCGGATTGCCAATTGGCAAGGCTTTGGCAATCGCCGGCAAGTCTTTTGGACTGAGGTCGACGGTCAGCTTGTCCGGACGCTCACCCAGCAGGGTGGCGATACGGTTTTTCTGCCGAACCTGTTCGGCCTGCAGTTGCGGCACGCTGGCTTCGACCGAGGCCAGACGCGCATCGGCACGTTCGACATCAAGCTGATCGCCGACGCCGGCGTCACGCAGGCTGATGGTGATCTTGCGCGACTCCTGCTGGTTGTTCAGGTTGGCCACGGCGATCTTTTCGCGCAATTGCGCACCGCGGAGTTGACCGTAGGCGTCGACCAGTTCGGCAATCATGGTGACTTGCAGTTGGTACAGATCGGCTTCGGCAGCCTGCTGATCGGCGTCGCTGGCTTCCAGATTGCGCTGGATACGGCCGAACAGGTCCAGCTCCCACGCCATGTCGAGGCCCAGGTCATAGCGTTCGCTGTTGACGCGATTAGTGGTCTGGCCCGGGATTTGTCCCTTGGCCAGATCACTGCTGGCACGGCTGGTGATGGTCGGCATTGCGTCGTTGCTGGCGTCGTCGCGGATTGCCCGAGCGGCTTTCCAGCGAGCGAATGCCACGCGCAGATCACGGTTGCCTTGCAGCGATTGCGTCACCAACTGGTTGAGGGTCGGATCATCGAACTGCTGCCACCAAATGCCTTCGAATTTCGAACGGTCAAAGTTCTTTTGCCCGGCGGCGCCGTCAGTGGCGGCCGTGATGTTGGCCGCCTCCGTGGCTGGGGTCTTGTAGTCGGGGCCGACGGCGCAGGCGCTGAGGGCCAGCACCAGCAGACTCGGCAGGAAGACTTTCAGACTCATTGTTGCGCCTCCAGTGGCTTTTGAAGATTGAGCGCCTTGGCCGCTTTGCGCTGCTCGCCGCGTTCGACAAAGTTACGGATCAATACGTAGAACACTGGCGTCAGCAACAGACCGAAGAAGGTCACCCCGAGCATCCCGGAGAACACCGCCACGCCCATGGCATGACGCATCTCGGCACCGGCACCGCTGGAGAACACCAGTGGCACTACACCCATGATGAACGCGAAGGAGGTCATCAGGATCGGGCGCAGACGCAGGCGGCAAGCTTCCAGTACCGCCGCAAGCGGGTTGAGGCCTTCTTCCTGTTTATCCTTGGCGAACTCAACGATCAGAATCGCGTTCTTACACGCCAGTCCCACCAGTACGATCAAGCCGATCTGGGTGAAGATGTTGTTGTCACCGCCGGAGATGATCACGCCGGTGATGGCCGACAGCAAGGTCATCGGTACGATCAGGATCACCGCCAGTGGCAGGCTCCAGCTTTCGTATTGAGCGGCGAGCACCAGGAACGCCAGCAATACGCAGAGCGGGAACACGAACAGCGCGGTGTTGCCGGACAGAATCTGCTGGTAGGTCAGGTCGGTCCACTCGTAGGTCATGCCGTTCGGAAGTTCTTCCTTGAGCAGTTTCTCGATGGCTTTTTCGGCCTGGCCGGAGCTGTAGCCTGGTGCTGCGGCACCGTTGATTTCAGCAGTGATGAAGCCGTTGTAGTGCATCACGCGATCCGGGCCCGAGGTGTCGCTGACCTTGATGAAGGTCGCCAGCGGGATCATTTCGCCTTTGTTGTTGCGCACTTTCAGCTGACCGATCTGATCGGATTCGAGGCGGAACTGCTGTTCGGCCTGAACGTTGACCTGATAGGTACGCCCGAAACGGTTGAAGTCGTTGGCATACAGCGAACCCAGGTAAATCTGCAGGGTGTCGAAGATGTCGCTGACGGCCACGCCGTGGGTCTTGGCTTTTTCACGGTCGATGGCAGCATCGACCTGCGGCACGTTCACGGTGTAACTGGTGAACAGGCCCGCCAGTTCCGGCACGTTGTGGCTCTTGTTGATGATGTTCATGGTTTCTTTGTACAGCTCGTCGTAGCCGAGGTTGCCCCGGTCTTCGATTTGCAGACGGAAACCACCAATGGTGCCCAGACCTTGTACCGGCGGTGGCGGGAAGATCGCCATGTACGCTTCCTGAATGTTGGCGAACTGGCCGTTCAAGGCACCGGCAATTGCACCGGCAGACATGCTCGGGTCTTTACGCTCGTCGAACGGTTTCAGGGTCACGAACACGATGCCGGCGTTCGGGCTGTTGGTGAAGCCGTTGATCGACAGGCCCGGGAAGGCAACGGCGCTTTCCACGCCTGGCTGTTTCAGTGCCAGGTCGGACATGCGCTTGATCACGTCTTCGGTGCGATCCAGGCTCGAAGCGTCCGGCAGTTGCGCGAAGGCCACCAGGTATTGCTTGTCCTGGCCCGGTACGAAGCCGGTCGGGGTGCTGGAGAAACCGAAGAAGGTCAGCACCATCAAGCCTGCGTACAGGAGGAGGGCGATGCCGCTGCTGCGGATAACCCGGCCAACCGTGCCGACGTAGCCATGGCTGGCACGATCAAAGAAACGGTTGAACGGACGGAACAACCAGCCACCGAAGATCTTGTCGAGCACTTTCGAGAAACGGTCTTTCGGTGCGTCGTGGCTCCTCAGCAACACAGCGGCCAGCGCTGGCGACAGAGTCAGCGAGTTGAACGCCGAGATCACCGTCGAGATCGCGATGGTCAGCGCGAACTGCTTGTAGAACTGCCCGGTAAGGCCGGAGATGAAGGCCGCCGGAATGAACACTGCACACAGCACGAGTGCCGTGGCAACGATCGGACCGGTCACTTCACGCATGGCGCGCTTGGTGGCTTCCACCGGGTTCAATCCGAGTTCGATGTTCCGTTCGACGTTCTCCACCACCACGATGGCGTCGTCGACCACGATACCGATGGCCAGTACCAGGCCGAATAGCGACAGTGCGTTGAGCGAGAAGCCGAACAGGTGCATCACCGCAAACGTACCGATCAACGATACCGGCACCGCCACCAATGGAATGATCGAGGCGCGCCAGGTTTGCAGGAACAGGATCACCACCAGTACCACAAGGATCAGTGCTTCGAAGAGGGTGTGAACCACCGCTTCGATCGAGCCGCGCACGAAGATCGTCGGGTCATAGACGATGCTGTAGTCCATGCCTTGCGGGAAGCCTTTCTTCAACTCGTCCATTTTCGCCCGAACGTCGTTCGAGATGTCGATGGCATTGGAGCCTGGACGCTGAAAGATCGGGATGGCCACGGCAGGCTGGTTGTCCAGCAACGAACGCAGCGCATATTGGCTGGAACCCAGCTCAACGCGAGCGATGTCTTTGAGGCGCGTGATTTCACCGTCGTCGCCTGCACGAATGATGATGTTCTCGAACTCTTCCTCGGAGACCAGACGCCCCTGAGTGTTGACCGACAGCTGGAAGCTCTGGGCATTCGGGGCAGGGGGCGCACCCAATTGACCGGCGGCCACCTGGCGGTTTTGCTCACGAATCGCGGTGACCACATCGGTCGCGGTCAGGTTGCGCGAAGCGGTCTTGTTCGGATCGAGCCAGACACGCAGCGAGTAGTCACCCATACCGAACAGTTGCACGTCACCGACACCGTTCAGACGCGCCAGCTCATCCTTGATGTTGAGGATCGCGTAGTTCGACAGATAAAGCATGTCGTAGCGTTTGTCCGGCGAGGTCAAGTGCACAACCATGGTCAGATCGGGCGAAGCCTTGTCGACGGTGATACCGATGCGCGTCACTTCCTCGGGAAGTTTCGGTTCGGTTCGGGTCACGCGGTTTTGCACCTGCACCTGCGCATTGTCCAGGTCAGTGCCCAGGGCGAAGGTGATGGTCAGGGTGATCTTGCCGTCGGCAGTCGACTGCGAGGACATGTACAGCATGTTCTCGACGCCGGTGATGGCCTGCTCCAGCGGAGCCGCCACGGTTTCACCGATGACTTTAGGGTTGGCGCCCGGGAAGTTCGCACGTACGACCACGGTCGGTGGCACGACTTCCGGGTATTCGCTGATCGGCAGTTGGAATAGCGAGATCGCACCGGCGATCAGGATCAACAGCGACAGCACCGCTGCGAAGATCGGCCGTGAAATGAAGAATTGGGAAAAATTCATCGGAGTTGTCGTCCCTTAACCGCGTGGGGTCGTGGCGGCCAGCTTCACAACCGCACCGGACGCACCCTTGGCAGGGGCGACTTTGGGCAGGTTGCTGGCTTCCAGCGCTTGACGTTGTTGAGCGAGTGCCGCAATCGTTTGTTCGCTGGCCATCGGCACCACTTCTGGGGTGACCGGCGAGCCCGGGCGCACACGTTGCAGGCCCTTGACGATGATTGTGTCGTCCTTGTTCAGGCCGGTACGCACGATGCGCAGGCCTTCGATTTTCGGACCGAGTTCGACGGCGCGGTACGCGGTTTTGTTGTCCGTATCCATCACCAGCACGAACTTCTTGCCGAGGTCGGTGCCGACGGCTTCGTCGTTGATCAGCATGGCGTTGTAGGTGCCGCTGCCGACCAGTTTCAGTCGTGCGTACAAGCCTGGGGTGTAGGTGCCGTCGCTGTTATCGAACACGGCGCGACCACGGATGGTGCCGGTTTTCGGGTTGACCTGGTTGTCGACGAAGTTCATCTGGCCGAGGTGCGGGTTGCCGTCTTCATTGGACAGGCCCATGTACACCGGGGTGGTGGCGCCGCGCTGACCGTTACGGGCAAGTTGGGTGTACTTGAGGAACACACGCTCATCGGCGTCGAAGTAGGCGTAGACGCGGTCGGTGGAAACCACGCTGGTCAGTGGCGTTGTGTCGGCGGTCACCAGGTTACCGGCGGTGATCTCCGCACGGCTGACGCGGCCACTGATCGGCGCGGTGACGCGGGTGAAGCTGAGGTTCAGTTTGGCCAGATCCAGTTGCGCTTGCAGTGCGCCAACGGCGGCGCGGGCTTCTTGGGCAGCGCTGGTGCGCGAGTCGGCCAGTTCAGCGGAAATCGCGTTGCTGGCACGCAGACGCTCACCGCGGCCGGCTTCGTTTTCACTGCGGGTGGCGTTGGCACGGGATTGGGCTACCAGGGCTTCGAGGCGGCGTACCTCGGCCTGGAACGGGCGCGGATCGATCTGGAACAGCAGGTCGCCTTTCTTGACCAGGGCGCCTTCAGTGAAAGCGACATCGTCGATCTGGCCGGAGACCCGTGGACGAATTTCAACGGTTTCCGGTGCTTCGAGGCGCCCGGTGAATTCGTCCCATTCGTTGACCGGTTGTTCGATCACCTTGGCCACGCTGACTTTGGCAGCAGGTGCGGTGGCGGCAGTCTCCGGAGTCTTGCCGCAGGCGCTCATCACCAGTACGGCCAACAAGGCCAACGGGAAGCGCAAATGTTTGAGTGACTGTTCCATGGATGCATCCGCCAATGTATTGAAGATGGGCGGATGATGCTCGGCGGGGTGTGATGGCACGAATCGAATGAAGCAAAGGTAACTATCATTCGGAATGATATAAGACCAAAGCGAGCCCTCTAGCATGCACCTTTCGTTAGGGTGCTATCAATATCTGTGATGAAAGTTTCATGATGGGTTGCCTGGCAAGTCACGCTGCAATGGCGGATGCCAGAAACAAAGAGACGGCCATGAAGGCCGTCTCGATCAGCCAGAGGCTGGTGTGTATCAGTTGATGCCTTTGCGGTTCGGACCGAAACGGTTCGGCCCCGGCTGGCTGTCTTGCGCCAGGAACACCAGGTTGACGATTGGCAGCAGCATCCACCAGCCGCTGCGGTCGGTATCGTGCATACGACGTACACCAACGGCGATGCTCGGCAGGAACGCCACCAGGCTGTACAGGTTGTACAGAATGCCGCCAGTCTGAAGCAGGGCATCGACAACGCCGAAACCAATGGAGACGCACAGGCTGATCAGAAAGAACATCCAGTATTCACGGCGAGTCGCCCGGCCCTGAAACACGACGTAATTCTTGAACGCTTCCACATAAGGATTACCCGTCGCAATGGCGGGGCCCTGTGCATAGGACTGTTGGGTTGCTTGCGGCGCCCCACATTGTGGGCAAGCCACGGCCAGAGTGCTTATTTCCTTGGCGCAACCGCGGCAGAAAACCATGCTCATATTTTTTCCCTAAAATTAATCAATCGACAGCCCTAGAAACACAAGCCCAGCCAAGCCCGACAAGACAACGCCGGCGATTGCGAGATTGTGTCCAGGGTTTCTTTTGTTGATGCTGATGATGCCGCAGATGAGACCGGCAACAGCGAAAGCGCCCAAACCGGTGAGCGTATCTCTGTCCCATTCGGAATCATCAAACAGGCTGAGTACACAGAGGATGCCTAAAACCAACGAAACGATGGCCAGCCATGGCGTACCGACTGCGTGAGGCGGCACGACGGCCTGTTGGCTCGCCCCGCATTGGGGGCAGGAGGGCGCCGTTTCGTGAAGCTCCTTGGCGCAAGCACGACAATAGACCATTGCCATCGTTTTCCTTAACTGAGTGCGAAATCCCCGACCTTCCATAGGCCGAGGCGGCGCTAAGTTAATCTTTATTACCAAATTTGTCATCAGGCACTGTGCCATTAATGGCATTTTTGCCAAAAGCGAGGCTTGGCGGTGCATTTCGGGGCGCTATAAGGGCGTCAAGTCTGCGGAGTTTCATCCACCACGCTGACCTGTAATCGCAAGGTCAGGCCTTGCAGTTGTCTGTTTTTCAGAACGCCCAATAGTGGTCCTTTGCGCTCCTTGCCGTTGGCATCCACCCCGACGCAACGGAGATCATGCATCTTTGAACCTTCACGCTCGGGGTCTTTCCAGCGACAGCGCACTGCAAGCACTTGCTCGTCCAGACGAATCGCAGGCTCTTCGTCTTCTCTCAGGAACGTCTCGACCTCCACCTCGACAGTGGACACGCCAAACTCTTCCGGATCGGTGCCGGGTTGCCCCTGAATCCGGAAGCTGAAACCGCTGAGTACGGCCAGGCAATCGGCGACGGTGTAACTCACCCTGACCTCGAACTCAGTAGTGAACGGTTCGGCATGCGCGGGGCTGTAGAAGTCTTTTCTGTCAGGGTCGGGGTCCCCGGCGTAATCCTCGGGCAACAGACATACACCGCCGAACAACGGACTGTAATGCGCGGTTGTATCGACACTGAACTGAGCCGGCATCTGCGTTTTCAGCGTGGTGTAATTCGACATCATTGCGCAACCACTGCCGAGCATTGCCAGGCTGATCAATAGCAGCGTGCGCAGGGCGCGCACTACGGGAGTTGCGTAGACGTGTTGCAGAAAAAGCATTGAGTCCGTCCTTGTGACTTCATATGAGGGTATCGATTGCGGGGGGGCGTATCTTAAGTGATTCCTGCGGCGCCATGCGCATGATTGTTCAGATGCAACAAAGCCCCTGGAACGGGGCTTTGATGGTGTCTTGCAGTTTGCTTCAGAGACTGTCCGGATCGCCAAAAAACATCTGAATCCGCGACCTCAACCAACGCTCCCCCGGATCGTTATCCTGCGACCCACGCCACGCCATGTGCAGCTCGAACGTGCGCGTCGGCAACGGCGGATCTTCCGCCCGAACCCCGCCAGCCGCCGTCAACGCTTCCGCCGTGTAATCCGGCACGGTGGCAACAATGTCAGTGCCGGCAAGCAGCGTACTCAAACCGTTGAACTGCGGCACGGCCAGCACCACGTGCCGTTTGCGGCCGAGCTTCTCCAGTTCTTCATCAATAAACCCGCTGAGGTCGCCCGCAAACGACACCAGCGCATGCGGCCGCGCGCAGTAGTCATCCAGGCTCAACGGCCCCGGTACGGTGTCGGCGCGCAGCAGTTTCGGCTGGCTGCGGCGCAAGACTTTGCGCTTGGCGTTGGCCGGCAGGTCGGTGGTGTAGCTGACGCCGATGGAGATTTCGCCTGAGGCCAGCAGGCCCGGCATCAAGATGTAGTTGACGCGGCGCACCACCAGCACGATTCCCGGCGACTCGGCGCGCAGGCGTTTGAGCAACATCGGCAGCAGCGCAAACTCGACGTCATCGGACAAACCGATGCGGAACACCGAGGTGCTGGTCGCCGGGTCGAACTCGGACGCGCGGCTGACAGCCGTGGAAATCGAATCGAGGGCAGGCGAGAGCAGGGCGAAGATTTCTACCGCCCGGGCGGACGGTTCCATGCTGCGCCCGGTGCGTACAAATAGCGGGTCATCGAACAGGCTACGCAGGCGCGAGAGCGCCGCACTGATCGCTGGCTGACCGAGAAACAGCTTTTCCGCCGCCCGGGTCACGCTGCGTTCGTGCATCAATGTTTCGAATACGATCAACAGGTTCAGGTCGACACGACGCAGGTCATTACGATTCATCTGGAGTCCTGGCAGAGTCATCAAGCTTGACGAGAGCGGCCATATGAGAACAATGGCCGGCATGAATCTTACGGGGAAAGGCTGGTACTCTGCACCGGAAAATTCAGCTTTACTGAGACGGTGGCAGCAGTTTTTCATGGATTTTGCCAATGCCGCCCCTGCTGCGGAATCAATGACAGGCATGTCGACTATTAATAGCCACTGATAGTCTTGGGTCAAAAGCCCAGATAGAGTTCATGGCATTAGAGGTTACTTTGACGAGGTTTGCGATGTCCCGCACGATTCGTTTTCACAAGTTTGGTCCCGCCGAGGTGCTCAAATGCGAAGAGCATGCGGCCGCTCAGCCAGGTCCTGGCGAAGTGCAGGTGCGTGTCGAAGCGATCGGCATCAGCTGGTATGACACGCTCTGGCGTCAGAACCTGGCCTCGTCTCAGGCACGTTTGCCTGCAGGCCTCGGCCACGAGATGGCCGGTGTGGTCACCGCTGTCGGTGACGGTGTCGATGATCTGTCGGTGGGCGACAAAGTTGCCAGCTTTCCGGCCGAGAGCGCGAATGATTATCCGGTCTACGGCGAGCAGATCGTGCTGCCGCGTACCGCGCTGACCCGTTATCCAGACGTCCTCAGCCCGATCGAAGCCAGCGTGCATTACACGCCGCTGCTGATTGCCTATTTTGCTTACGCCGATCTGGCGCGGGTCAAACCGGGGCAATTCGCCTTGGTCACTGACGCCAGCCATTGTGCCGGACCATCCTTTGTACAGCTGGGCAAAGCGTTGGGTGTCCGCGTGATTGCCGCCACCAAAACGGCGGAAGAGCGTGAGTACCTGCTGTCTCTTGGCGCCGAGAAAGTCATCGTCACCGAGGAAGAAGATCTGCTGATGCGGATCAACAAGATCACCGACAACCGCGGCGTTGATGTGGTGTTCGATGGCCTTGGTGGCCCGCAGATGTCGTTGCTGGGTGACGTGCTTGCACCGCGCGGCAGCCTGGTGTTGTACGGTCTGCAAGGAGGTAACCAGACGCCGTTTCCCGCCTGTGCCGCGTTCCAGAAGAACATTCAGTTCTTTGTCCACTGCATCGGCAACTTCACCGGCAAGCCGGAACTGGGCATCACTCAGGATCACGTCGCATTGCAACGTGCCTTGCGTGACATTAATCAGCTGACTGCCGATCGTGTGCTACTGCCACTCAAGACTCGAGTGTTCCCGTTCAACGAGTTCGTCGAGGCGCACCGCTACATGGACGAATGCCCATGCCGTGAACGGGTCGCTTTGCAAGTCGAACCGGCGTAATACCTCAGATCAGAGTCCGTGGCCCCACGGACTCTTTGTGTTTATCCCGCTCCAGCCCCGAGACAGCCTGCGCCACAGCCGCGCGGGGCAGTTCAGCAACTGAACTGCTTTTTGCTCTCGATCTGTATCTTCTAATCATCATATAAGCCCTGATAATTGAATGATTACTTTCATCTCAAGGAATGAGCCATGTCTGTGCATTCTATTTGTCCTGCGCGCTATCAAGCGTCTACTTATTTCCGCCACGTCAATTTCTGTTTAATAGTTGTAGGGCGATTCCGAAGCTGCGTCTTTTTTTCTTGTGCTCAATTGTCGTGGGACGTTGTGGGAAGTTTCCTAGGGCATTTTATAAGAAAAAAAACACTAGCAATAACAATGGGTTGAATCCACTGTTTAAAACAACGCAAACCTTTAACAGCTCAAGTGTTTCCAATAACTACGGTTGCGTAAGTGTTAGCATCTGAGCGTCTATTACTTATTGATGAATTGTCACGCGGCCGCCTTTTCTGTCCGTGCGACATGAAACTATTGATACCGGGTACATACCGATGAGCACGATCCATGACCAGGCAATGAATTACGTCTACCAGCAAGTATTGCAGCGTTTGCTGAGTTTCTTCTCGCGTGCGGAGCGTACGGCCCTGCAGTTGCTGATCCAGCGATTGTCTGTGGCAGCGGGTGGCATGGAGCACATCGGTAATTTCAAGGTATTGGTGGTTCAGTCCGGGTCACGCGACAGTTGTTACACGCTGGCGTTGCTGCGAGCCGCACAACTGAGCATCGCCGGGAGAGCCCCTGCGACCTTCCAGCTGCGTGTGGCCACTTTGCGCTGGAGCGGCAGCGGTCAGTCAGCCCTGCAAAACATGCATCGCAGCTTCAGCGCCCTGTTTCTGCATGACGACCCACGGGTCGAGCTGTTAATGGTTGATCATCGAGAGGTGATGCCCTTTGATTACCAGGCGCCCATCGGCGAGAGCGGTCGTGATGCGCACCGCCGCAACTTATTGATGGTGGGGCATTGCCGCACCTGGAATGAGCCGCTGGAATTTTGGGATGACGCCTACCTGGCAACGGCCGAGTTTTATGGGCAGATCGCCCGCTGGAATAACGGCGTGGATGCGATGATCGGCAGTGAAACACCGCGCCGGCAGTCACTGTTTCTCGAAGGCCTCAATCGTGCCGCCCAGAAGGCTGGAATGGGCGGGCTTGCGGAGAACCGCGGTGGTTTTGAGATGCTGTTTCCACTGCTTGATCAATTGGGAGGCGATTACTACCGGCACTTCTATACCGATGACGAAACAACCCCATGGCGCCCGGAAGGGCAATTTGAAGCCTGCCGTCGCACCAGCTACATCGATATCAACGACATGATTGTCGGCAAGCTGGAGGAGCGCTGGCCATTGCTCAGTGAATTCCTCGGCGTGCAGGCCGACGATCTGTCGTTGTATCAGGGCGATAACGAATTCGCCGATCCGTTGCTGGCTGCTCATTTACAGGGATTGCAGGCCAGCCTCGTCGAGGCGCAAACGTACGAGGCGGGCGTTTCCGAATTTCTTCAGGACACGTTGCTCGGCATGCGCCGCAAGCAAGTGCCGGAGCCGGTGTGCGAGCAGTTGATTGCCGCGTTCGGAAATTTGTCAGACCTTGATCAACTGTGTGCGAGGGCTTCAAAGCAATTGCAGGAAACGTTTGAGCTGAGTGAAATCCAGGTGGCGTGCCTGATGTTTGCACCCTTTATAAACAAAGGATCGGGGCTTGAGCGTTTCTTGCGTCATTGCCATCCCGGCATGTTGGTGGCCCTGCCGGACCTGCATCGTGCGATGCAAGGTTTGCATGCCTCCGAGCAAGTGACGAAGTGGATGGTTGATGTCAGCGGCTTGCCGGTCAAACTGATTGCCCGCTTGTATGCAATGGGGCCTGTGTGCATGGCGCAGGCATGCGGCAACGCTGCGCAGGGCACAGGGCTGGATACTGGATCGAGCCTTTCAGCCGTCGACCGGACGGCGGAAGGTTAAGGGTGAGTCGTCGACCGGCAATGGCAGCCATAACCCAGGTTTTTGGGTCATGAAGGCCCTGCGGCAGAACGGTTTCGCGTATCAGGCGGTTTACCGTTATCTGAGTCTGCTGATTGATGAATCTGACAGCCATCGCACGGTGCGCTTGCCTTCTTTGCGGCATCTGGCGGATCGGTTGAATGTATCGATATCCACCATCCAGTACGCTTATTCATTGCTGGAAAAGGAAGGGCGCGTCTTTTCAGTGGCCAAATCGGGCTATTACGCGCAAACCGCGCCGTCGTTGATTTCGACGGGCAGTGCTGATGATCTGCTTGAAGCGGTATACGTCAATGCCAGGCGTGCGGGCATGTGCGTATTGAGCGCCGATGATCCGGCTTCGCTGCAACCACTGGACAGTCCCTTGTTGATGCTGGAGCGGGAGTTGTTGCGTCAATATCCGCGTCAGCCACTGCTACAGATGCAACCCTGCGGCGAGCTTGAGTTGCGCACGGTCCTTGCCGCGCGCTACACCACCTGCGCTGTGAATGGCTGGCAGGCAGATGATGTGTATATCGGGGCGGATCTGCGCGGTGTGTTGGAGATACTGATCTCCGTTCTCCAGTTGCGAGGCGCAACCGTACTGATCGAATCGCCGTGTGACTGGATGATCCTGCGGCTGTTTCAAGCGTTCGAGGTACAGGTCATCGAGTTGCCCTTACAGGCCGATGGCGGGCTTGACCCACAACGTCTGGCATCCTTGCTCGCCAGTGAACGTGTTGGCCTGGTTGTACTGTCGTCGGTCCTGAACATGCCCCACGGCAGTATCAGCCCGCAAGCCAGCCGGCAAGTCATTGCGCAACTGCTCGCAAACCATGGCACGTGGGTCCTGGAGAATGACAGTTGCAGTGAGCTGGCGGACGTTCCGCATGTGCAGCGCTTGCGCGAATGGGTCGACCCTGATCGGTTGCTGATCTTTTCTGCCTTCGACAGGATCATTGGTGCCGAGGCGCCTTACGGTTTTGTCTTGTCTCGGCAATGGCGCAGTGAGTTGCAACGGTATTTTCTGCTGCGATCCTTCCGCTTGTCTGCCGCTCGCCAGAAAGCGATCGCGCGGCTGTTGGCTAGCGGGCGCGTCGATCAGCATCTGCAGGTATTGCGGCGGTTGCTCAAAGAGCGCCGAACGCAACTGATTCAACTGCTGCGCGAACGTTTGGGGGAGGCCGTGCAGATCATCGAGCCGCAGGGTGGGGCCACGGTCTGGATAAAGTCGGTGAGACCTGTGGACATGAGCGAAGTGTTCCATGGTTTGCTCAAGCAGCAGGTAGTCATCGCACCTGGCGAGCTGTTCAGTCTCAATGGTCACTACGCTCATCACTTGCGACTGAGCCCGATCTGTCATAGCGAACACGATCTGGCGACTGTGGTCGGGCTGGTCGGGGATGCCCTGCGTCTCGCGCCCGGAGGCTGATGTTAAAAAACTTCCGGGATGCGCCGGATACATCCCATCGCACTGCGGTCAAACTGCCAGTAAACTGCGCTGTATTTCCTGAACCACTCTATCTCAGAGGTTTTGCATGACACTCAGTCCTTTTGCGGGCAAACCGGCACCGGCAGAATTGTTGGTCGACATCCCGCGACTGGTAACGGCCTATTACACCGGCCAACCTGATGCATCGGTTTCCACCCAGCGTGTAGCGTTCGGTACGTCCGGACACCGGGGCAGTTCCTTCGACCTGAGTTTCAATGAGTGGCACGTTCTGGCGATCAGCCAGGCCATCTGCCTGTACCGCGAGGCCCAGGGCATCACCGGCCCGCTGTTCGTTGGCATCGATACCCACGCCTTGTCGACTCCGGCCGGCGCGAGCGCTCTGGAAGTGCTGGCAGCCAACGGCGTGACCGTTATGATTGCCGAGGGTGACGAATACACCCCGACGCCAGCGATCTCCCACGCCATTCTCTGCTACAACCGCGGCCGCACCTCGGGCCTCGCTGATGGCATCGTTATTACGCCGTCGCACAACCCGCCACAGAGCGGCGGCTACAAATACAACCCAACCAACGGCGGCCCGGCCGACACCCACATCACCAAGTGGATCGAAGCCAAGGCCAACGAACTGCTGGCCAATAAACTGGCGGGCGTGAAGCGCATCAGTTACGAGCAGGCACTCAAGGCCAGCACGACTCATCGTCACGATTACCTGAACAGCTACGTTGCCGACCTGATCAACGTGATCGACTTCGACGCCATCCGTGACGCCAAATTGCGTCTGGGCGTTGATCCGTTGGGCGGAGCAGGGGTGCGCTACTGGTCGGCCATTGCCGAGCACTACCGCCTGGATCTGCAAGTGGTGAACAAGGAGGTCGATGCGACTTTCCGCTTCATGACCGTCGACTGGGACGGCCAGATTCGCATGGACCCATCGTCCAGCCACGCCATGCAAGGCCTGATCGGCCTGAAAGAGCGTTTCGACGTAGCATTCGCCTGTGACCCGGACCACGACCGCCATGGCATCGTGACGCCATCGGGTGGCTTGTTGGCGCCAAACAACTATCTGGCAGTTTCCATCGATTACTTGTTCCAGAACCGTCCGCAATGGCGCGCCGATGCCGCCGTGGGTAAAACCGTGGTCAGCAGCGGTCTGATCGATCGTGTCGCCAAGCGCCTGGGCCGTCGCCTGTACGAAGTGCCGGTCGGATTCAAATGGTTCGCCGATGGTCTGTTCGACGGCTCGTTGGGTTTCGGTGGCGAGGAAAGCGCTGGTGCATCGTTCCTGCGTAAGGACGGTGGTGTGTGGAGCACCGACAAGGACGGTCTGATCCCGGCCTTGCTGGCTGCCGAAATGACCGCTCGCACGGGCCGCGACCCGAGCCAGGCTTATCGCGCGCTGACCGATGAACTGGGCGAGCCGTTCTCGGTGCGTGTAGACGCCAAGGCCAACCCGGAGCAGAAGGCGTTGCTGAGCAAGTTGTCGCCAGCACAGGTGACCTCGACCGAACTGGCAGGCGAGAAGATCCAGAGCATCCTCAGCCACGCGCCGGGCAACGATCAAGCCATTGGCGGTCTGAAAGTGATGACCGAAAACGGCTGGTTCGCCGCGCGTCCGTCGGGCACCGAGGACATCTACAAGATCTACGCCGAAAGCTTCATCAGTGACGACCACCTCAAGCAACTGGTGGTTGAAGCACAGACCTTGGTGGATGGGGCGATTTCCACTAAGTAACCTGGGCCTGCACACTTTGTAGGTGATGCATCTGTGGTGAGGGGATAAATCCCCTCACCACAAAGACACTCAGCTACAGGGCCGTATGTCAGATGCAAAGAAGGGGTGACCAAAATGGTCACCCCTTTTTTCATGTCTGTGTCCCGTCCTGAATAAGGTTTACACCTTCTGACCCATTCTCAGGAGGACGTAATGAACACGGGAAAAAGG
>NZ_JBODOE010000006.1:0-241746 GCF_051913165.1 Pseudomonas sp. SM4
ACTGCGCCTTTTTCCCGTGTTCATTACGTCCTCCTGAGAATGGGTCAGAAGGTGTAAACCTTATTCAGGACGGGACAGCGGATAAAAAAAGGGTCGTGAGCAATGCAGCTCACGACCCTTTTGCATTTTACTCGCCGCGATAGATGCAACCGCTGGTGCAGGTCTCGTGGATACGGATCGCGCTCAGTTCCGGCAGCAATGGCTTCATTTCATTCCAGATGAATTTGGCCAGGACTTCGCTGGTCGGGTTTTCCAGACCGGGAATGTCGTTCAGGTAGTTGTGATCCAGACGCTCGTACAGCGGCTTGAAGATCGCCTTGATCTCGGAGAAATCGCGGATCCAGCCGGTGTGCGGATCGAGGTCGCCGCTCAGGTGAAGCGCCACTTTGAACGAGTGACCGTGCAGACGTCCGCACTTGTGGCCGTCCGGGACGTGCGGCAGGCGGTGGGCGGATTCGAAAGTAAATTCCTTGAAGATTTCCACGGTATTTTCGGCTCTGTTCAGATGGTGTTCGCCGCAGCGATTCGGGCAGGCGGCGAGTTTACCAGCTTGTGTTTGGGCGTGCTGACTAAAGGGTCAGCAAGCGCTCGGCGAGGCGACCATTGGCAGCCAGTTCGAGGAACTCATCACCCAGGCGGCGGCTTTCGTCCATCGCCGCATGCCAGTATTTCTGTCGGCTCGGCGCATCGCCCATGAAGCGTTTGAAGTCATTACGATCGGGGAGTTTGCCGTAAGGCAGGCGCGCCAGATATTCCTTCGACGGCGCAAGCAACAGTACGTCCTGCAAGCGCTGCACCGAAGCCTTGCGCCACGGCAGGGTCTTGTCGAACCAGCCCGGAATCACCCGGTCGGTGAAATGCGGATAGAGCACGATGCCGTCGCCGCTGTAGGGCAGGTCGAGGTGATAGTCGAGCAGACCGCCATCGCGGAAGGTGCCGGCACCGGCGCCCGGCAAGTCGCGCACGCCTTCCATGACCATCGGGATCGAGCCCGAGGCCAGCAGCGCCTGACGCAGGTTGCCGGCATTCAGGGCGACGAAGCGCGAGGGGAAGTCGTTCAGCGCATTCACCGGTGGCGCCAGACGCGGATCGTGGATGATCAGCCGTTCGAAATGCCGCGACAGCCGCGCGCGGCCCCGCAGGTTGTCGGCGATCACCGAACCCAGCGCCAAGCCGAGGCGACCGCGATGGTCATCAGCCAGGCGCCCCTGACTTTTCACCACCATGATGTTCAAGCGGTAATGCGCGTTGTCGAGGATGCTCGCGTCGCGGCCATCGAGCAGGTCATTGAGCATGCGCTGCGAGCTCTGACTGATCTCGGCCATGGTCACGCCTTTGTTGAAGTTCTGCTCGGCGTACAGATGTCCGAGACGGCGGATGCCTTCGGCGGCGTCCGGCAGGCAAGCGCTGGCGAAGCGCCAGGAACCGACCGAGGCGCCGATCAGCGATCGCTCGCGCGGCGCACTCGGCAGCCATTCACCGAACAGCGCCAGATCCAGCCCCTGAATCCCCAACGCCTTCGGCCCACCCGCGGCGCCGGGCAGGGTGCCGACGTCAGCGGCGTTCAGGCCTTGCGCGCGAATCCGCGCCATGGCGCGAGGGCCGGCTTTAAGGGTGAGGGCGGGGAATTTGATGTGGATGGCGGTCATACCGATCTCGATCGTTAGCAAGCAAACAATTATAAGCACATGTCACAAATTCCTGTAGGAGCTGCCGCAGGCTGCGATCTTTTGATCTTGCTTTTAGTAAAAGACCAAATCAAAAGATCGCAGCCTGCGGCAGCTCCTACAGGGGGTGATGTGTTGGGATGGGGCAATGATGGCAATTCAGTTTCAGTTAAGTTGAAATCGCTAAGGTGCCCGCCGTATGCAACACATAAAAAATACGGAGACACCATGAAAACCCTGACTGCCCTGTCCATTGCCGCGTTCATCGGCTTCACCGCCAGCCTCGCCCACGCCCGCGATCTGGGCCCCGATGAAGCCCTGCGTCTGCGTGACGCTGGTACTATCGTCTCCTTCGAGAAGCTCAACGCCACGGCGCTGGCCAAACATCCGGGCTCGACGATCACCGACACCGAGCTGGAAGAGCAGTACGGCAAGTACATCTATCAGGTCGAAATGCGTGATCCGCAGGGTCTCGAGTGGGATCTGGAATTAGACGCGGTGACTGGGCAGGTTCTCAAGGATCATCAGGATACGTAATGAAGGTTAATGTTTGCGCCACGCGCCGCACGGCGTTGGCGCTGGTGATGTTTTGCTCGACGGCGATGGCCCGCGACCTCGGTCCGGACGAAGCCCTCAATCTGCGCAAGCAGGGCGTGATTCTGCCGCTGGAGCAAGTGCTGCAACAGGCGATGGACCGTTACCCCGGCGCGAAACTGCTGGAGGTCGAGCTGGAAGAAAAGCACGACGTCTACATTTACGAAGTCGAGTTGCTGACCGCCGAAGGCGTGGCCCGCGAGTTGCACCTGAAGGCCGACACCGGCGAACTTGTGAAAGACAAGGAAGATTGATCGATGCGTTTGCTATTGGTGGAAGACCACGTACCGCTGGCTGACGAGCTACTCGCCGGCCTGCAACGCCAGGGCTATGCGGTCGATTGGCTGGCGGACGGCCGCGATGCGGTGTATCAGGGCAGCAGCGAGCCCTATGACTTGATCATTCTCGACCTCGGTCTGCCCGGCGTGCCGGGGCTTGAGGTGCTCGCGCAATGGCGTGCCGGCGGTCTGGCGATTCCGGTGCTGATCCTCACGGCGCGTGATTCCTGGGCCGAGCGCATCGAGGGGTTGAAGGCCGGCGCCGACGATTACCTGACCAAACCGTTTCACCCCGAAGAGCTGTACTTGCGGATTCAGTCGCTGCTGCGTCGCTCCAAGGGCCAGGCCAATCAGCCGACGCTCAAGGCCGCCGGCCTGCATCTGGATGAGGGCCGCCAGTGCGTAGTGCGTGACGGTGCCGACATTCAACTGACCGCCGCCGAATTCCGTCTGCTGCGCTATTTCATGCTGCACCCAGAGCAGATCCTCTCGAAAAGCCACCTCGCCGAACACCTCTACGACGGTGAAACCGAGCGTGATTCCAACGTCCTCGAAGTCCATGTCAATCACCTGCGCCGCAAGCTGGGCAAAAGTGTGATCGAAACCCGTCGCGGCCAGGGTTACCTGTTCGGCGGGCAGGCTTCGTGAGGTCGATCCAGCGCCGCTTGAGCCTGGGGTTGATCAGCGTGATGGTGATCGTCGGTCTGGTCGTCGCGCAAACCAGTTTGTGGTTGTTCGAAGTGGGTTTGCAGCGTTACCTCGAAGCCGGCCTGCGCAACGACAGCGAAAGCCTGCTGGTGGCACTGGTGCGCGGCCCGCAAGGCTTGCAGCTGGATGAGCGGCACCTGTCGCCGGCCTATCAACGGCCGTTTTCCGGGCATTATTTCCGCATCGATTTTGCCGACAGCCACTGGCGTTCGCGCTCGCTGTGGGATCAGGATCTGCCGCTGCTGGAGCAGTCCGGTCTGCACAGCAACCTGCAACTGGGCCCGGACGGTCAGCAACTGTTGGTGCTGCGTTCGGATTATCGGCGTCTGGGACAGTCGATCTCGATCAGCGTCGCGCAGGATTACACGCCGGTGCGCCAGAGCTTTCAGCGCATGCGTCAGATTGGCCTCGGCTTGGGTCTGGCGGCATTGCTGCTGATTCTGTTCTTGCAGCGGCTGACCGTGCGCCGCGCGTTGAAACCCCTGGAAAAGGCGCGCGAGCAGATCGCGCAATTGCAGCAGGGTCAGCGCTCGCAACTCGATGATCAGGTGCCGGTGGAGCTGGAACCACTGGTGGCGCAGATCAACCATTTGCTTGCCCACACCGAAGACAGCCTCAAGCGTTCACGCAATGCCTTGGGCAACCTCGGGCATGCGTTGAAAACGCCGCTGGCGGTACTGTTGAGCCTGGCGTCGAGTGAGAAACTCGATGGCCATCCCGAGCTGCGCAAGATCCTCAAGGAGCAACTGGAGCAGGTGCAGCAGCGGCTTAATCGCGAACTCAATCGCGCACGGTTGTCCGGTGATGCGCTGCCGGGCGCGCTGTTTGATTGTGATGCGGAATTGCCCGGGCTGCTGGCGACGCTGAACATGATTCACGGTGAGCACCTGGCGTTAAGCTACGTTGCGCCAGCCGGGCTGCAGTTGCCGTGGGACCGTGAGGATTTGCTCGAACTGCTCGGCAACCTTTTGGACAACGCCTGCAAATGGGCGGATGCCGAGGTGCGCTTGAGTGTGATCGAGCGTACGGATGGTTTTGCCCTGAGCGTGGAAGATGACGGCCCGGGGATCCCCGAAGCACAGCGCGCGCAGGTGTTCAGTCGTGGCACGCGGCTGGATGAACAGACCCACGGACATGGCCTGGGGCTGGGGATTGTGCGCGACATCGTCGACACGTGGGGCGGGTTGCTGGTGTTGGGCGAGAGTGAGTGGGGCGGCTTGAAAGTCCTCATCGAACTGCCGCGCCGCTGATCCCCCGCATCACCCTGTAGGAGCTGCCGCAGGCTGCGATCTTTTGATCTTTAAAGCAGGGTCAAAAGATCGCAGCCTCGTTGCACTCGACAGCTCCTACCTGTCGTGTGGGTCAGACGCGGAACTGGTCCATCAAGCTCTGCTGCTGATTCGCCAGGCTGTTGAGCGACTGGCTCACCCGCGCCGACTCATTTGCCTGCCCGGACAACGACTCCGTCACGTCGCGAATCGTCGCCACGTTGTTGTTGATCTCTTCAGCCACCGCGCTCTGCTCTTCCGCCGCGCTGGCAATCTGCAGGTTCATGTCGCTGATCACCGTCACTGCCTCGCCGATCTGACGCAGCGCGGTCACTGCCTGGCCTACCTGCTCGACACTGCCCTGTGCCTGACGATGGCTGTTGTTCATCGAGCCGACCACATCCTGCGTGCCGCTCTGCAATTGTTCGATGACCTGACGGGTTTCTTCCACCGACTCCTGCGTGCGGCGGGCGAGGTTGCGGACCTCGTCGGCGACCACCGCGAAACCGCGGCCGGCCTCACCGGCACGGGCCGCTTCGATCGCGGCGTTGAGCGCCAGCAGGTTGGTCTGTTCGGCGATGGCGCGGATGGTTTCCAGCACCGTGCCGATTTTCTCGCTGTTGGCGGCCAGACCTTCGACTTGCACCATGGCTGCACTCATGTCAGCGGCGAGGGTGTCGATGCTCGCGGTGGTGCGGTCGATCACGGTCAGGCCCTGGCGGGTGGCGCGATCGGCATCCTTGGCGGCTTCGGCAGCTTGTGCGGCACTGCGCGCGACGTCTTGCGCGGTCGCGCTCATTTCGTGGGAGGCGGTGGCGACCTGATCGACCTGACGGTATTGCTGCTCCATGCCGGCGCTGGTCTGGGTGGCGATGGCCGAGGACTGGTCGGCGGTGTTGCGTGCGTCCTGCACCGAGCGCTTCACGTCGGCGATGATCGGCTGCAACTTGTCGAGGAAACGGTTGAACCAACCGGCCAACTGGCCGAGTTCGTCCTGCTTGTCGTAGGCCAGACGGCGCGTCAGATCACCTTCGCCGCTGGCGATGTCTTCAAGCATGTGCGCCACGCCGAGGATCGGCTTGGTCACGCTGCGCGCCATCAGCCATACCAGCAGCAGGCCGATCAACGCGGCCAGCACGCCGAGGCTCAGCTCGATCAGCGTGCCCGAATTGTTGCTTGCGTCCAGCTGTTGCTTGAGCGCTTCGGCGCGGCTGACCAGGACTTTTTCCGGCACATCGAGCAACACGGCCCACGACGGGCCGCCGGGAATCGGCTGGAACGGCGACAGCACTTTCAGCTGGCCATTGCTGTGCAGGCTGCTGACGCTGCTGCTGGCCGCGAGCATGCGCAGCAGTTCGCTGCCGCTGGTTTTGTCCACGGCGTCCAGACGCTGGCTGAGTTTGCCGGCGTCCGGGCTGTACCCGGCGAGCAGACCGGTCGGGCTGATGATGCTCACGGCGGTCTGGCCGTCATAGAGCTTCTTGCTCGCGCCCTGACTGATCGCTTGCAGGCTGTTGAGGTTGATGTCGACCGACAGCGAGGCGATGACTTTGCCGTTGACCGTCAGCGGGAAAACGATGCTGGTCATCAGCACGTTGTGGCCGTCGATCACATAGAAGTACGGTTCGATCACACACGGTTTGAGCGTGGTGCGCGGGCAGGTGAACCAGGCATTCGCGGCCTGGCCGCTGGGGCCGGTGCTGGTGTCGGCCATGTCGCTTTCCGGCAGGGCCATCGAGGTGACTTTGCCCGGGGTCGGTTGCGACCAGTACAAGGCGAAACGGCCCTTGTCGTTGCTGCCCAGCTCAGCCTGGCCGGCGAACAGTTCGTCCTTGCCGTCCAACGCATTGGCTTCGAACACCAGCGACAGGCCGAGCAGGTCAGGGTTGGCTTGCAGCGCGGATTTGACCTGACGGGTCATGTCTTCGCGCAGGTCGAAGGCATCGAGGAAGCGCTTCTCTGCCTGTTCGCGCAGGAACAGCACCTGCCGCGAGAAGCCGTGGCCGTACTGATAAGCGTCCATGAACTGTTGACGAATGCCGGCGGCTTGCACTTCGCCTTGCGACTCGATGCGCGCCTGAGCGGACTCGGTGAGCATCTCCATGCTGGAGGCTTTCACCAGTTCGGAACTGTGCTCCATGCGATACAGCGAAAGACCCACCAACAGGGTCACGATACCGGCCAGGCAGAGGCCGGCGAGCAGGGTGATTTTCCATTGGATGGAAAGTTGTCTGAGCGACATGGAGACGTCCTTATTCGATAAATATCTGAGACTTTGCACTGTAACGGCCGAAAATCGGCTTTCTTTATCCCTGAAACACAATATGACCAATTGCCGCATGCCAAGGCTGGCCCCCTGTTTGGGTTGAGCACAAAACCTGTGGTGAGGGGATTTATCCCCGATGGGTGGCGAAGCCGCCCCCTGCATTGCGTCAGGTAAATTGAATCCGCAGGTTTTGCGACTGCTGCGCAGCCGATCGGGGATAAATCCCCTCGCCACAGGAAATACCTTCATCACAGGAGGATTTCAGCCATTGTGCAGCCAGCAGTTGTTTTGACACCGCCGCCACTCTGCGGCACAGTGCGCGCCCTTCTAATAAGACCCTCTTTGCAAATCCGCCGGTAACCCGTTGGCGGACTCATCCTGTCTGGCGGTGTGTTTTCCACCGCAGTGTTTTTTGAGGTAGTGAAATGAATGCAGTCATAGCCGCGGTCGGCGTCATGCTGGTGCTCAGCCTGTCCCGGGTGCATGTGGTGATCGCCTTGATCGTCGGCGCGCTGGTCGGTGGCCTGACCGGTGGTCTGGGCATCGATGCCACGCTCAAGGCGTTCAACAGCGGTCTTGGTGGCGGGGCGACGGTGGCGTTGTCCTACGCGCTGCTCGGCGCTTTCGCCGTGGCGATTGCCAAGTCCGGCCTGGCCCATGCGCTGGCCGACAAGGCTCTGGCGATGGTCGATCGCCAGCATTCGAGCGGCGGCGGCAGCGTCAAATGGCTGCTGATTGGCTTGCTGTGGGTGGTGGCGATCGCTTCGCAGAACATTCTGCCGATCCACATCGCGTTCATTCCGCTGCTGGTGCCGCCACTTCTATATGTGCTGACCAAGCTGCAACTCGACCGCCGCCTGATCGCCTGCGTCATGACCTTCGGTCTGATCACCCCGTACATGGTGTTCCCGGTCGGCTTCGGCAACATCTTCCTTAACCAGATTCTGCTGGCCAACGTCAGCAAGGCCGGCGTCGACATCAGCCAGATCAATGTCATGAACGCCATGGCGATTCCGGCGCTGGGCATGGTCTTCGGTCTGTTGGTGGCGGTGTTTTTCAGCTACCGCAAAAAGCGCGTTTACGATCTGGAGAAGATTGAACAGGTCGAGCAGGTCAGCGTGGCCTACAACCCGAAAACCATTGGCATTGCCGGTCTGGCGATTGCGGCTGCGTTCATCATTCAACTGTTGCTGGACTCGATGATTATCGGCGCGCTGGCCGGTTTTCTGATCTTTTCGGCGTCGGGCATCGTGAAGTGGCGTGAAACCGACGACCTGTTCACCGAAGGCATGAAGATGATGGCGATGATCGGCTTCATCATGATCTCGGCCTCGGGGTTTGCCGAAGTGCTCAAGGCCACCGGCGAAGTGCGCACCCTGGTCGAAAGCGCAGCGGCGTGGATCGATCACAGTCAGGCCATCGGCGCGTTGTTGATGTTGCTGGTGGGTTTGATGGTGACCATCGGTATCGGTTCGTCGTTCTCGACCGTGCCGATTCTGGCGGCGATTTTCGTGCCGTTGTGCGTGCAGTTGGGCTTCAGCCCGATGGCGATCGTGTGCATCGTCGGCACTGCCGGGGCGTTGGGCGATACCGGTTCGCCGGCTTCGGATTCGACGCTGGGGCCAACCTCTGGCTTGAACGTCGACGGTCAGCATCACCACATCTGGGACACCGTGGTGCCGACGTTCCTGCATTACAATTTGCCGCTGCTGGCGTTCGGCTGGGTGGCCGCGATGGTGTTGTAATTTAGCCTCTGAAGATCAAAAGATCGCAGCCTTCGGCAGCTCCTACATCAATCTCTGTAGGAGCTGCCGAAGGCTGCGATCTTTTTTTGCGGGTTCAACTTTTGCTCTGGCGTGCCGTTAAAGCCTTTAACCACGCCAATAAAACCAAAAGAGTGAGCCCCCACAATGCGCCTGAGCCTCAAGGCTAAAGTCCTGTCCCTCGCCGTTCTTCCGGTATTGCTCTTTGCGCTGGTCATCAGCCTGACCACGCTGTTCATCCTCCAGGAACAAGCGCACAAAGAGGTCGAACAGACCCGCGAACGCCTGCTCGGCGACGCCAAAGCGACCCTGCAAAGTTACGTGGCCGTGGCCATGACTACGATCAAACCGCTCTACGACGCGGCCGCCCCGGGCGATGAAGCGGCGCGGGCGCAGGCAATCAAATTGCTCTCGGGCATCCGCTACGGCAAGGACGGCTACTTCTTCGGCTACGACTCCGAGACCGTGCGCCTGTTCAAGGCCAACGACCCGGAAGGCGTGGGCAAAAGCTTCAAGGACAATCGCGACCCGAACGGTGTTTACGTCAACCAGGGCCTGGTGAAGGTCGCGAAGGACGGCACTCACTATCTGCAATACAGCTCGCCGCTGCCGGGCAATGCGCAAGTGCTGGTGCCGAAACTCGGTTACACCGAATACCTGGCGAAGTGGGACATGGCCGTCGGTACCTCGGTCAATCTCGACGGCATCGAAGCGCAAGTGGCGCAGGTTGAAGCGCAGGTGCAGGAACGCATGCAAGGCGTGGTGCTGAGCATCGTCGGCGTGGCGCTGGTGGTGCTGTTGGTGATCGCGGCGGCGGGCATGCTGCTGGCCAATACCATTCTGCGTCCGCTGACCCTGATGAAAGCCAACCTCGACGACATCGCGGCGGGCGAGGGCGATCTGACCCGCCGCCTGAACATCACCAGCGAGGACGAACTCGGTGAACTGGCCGGCTCGTTCAACCGCTTCGTCGATAAAATCCACGGCCTGGTGCGGCAGATCACCGAGATGACCACGCAACTCACCGGGCTGGTGACGCAGGTGTCCGATCAGGCGCAGCGTTCCGATCAGGCGATGGAGCGGCAGCGTCACGAGACCGATCAGGTTGCCACCGCCATCAACGAGATGTCTGCCGCCGCGCAGGAAGTGGCCAAGAGCGCGCAGAACGCCGCCGTCGCCGCCCAGCAGACCGACGAAGAAGGCCAGAGCGCCAAGCGTGTGGTGGCGGGCAGCATCAAACAGATTCATGCGTTGGTCGATGACATCCGCAGCAGCGGTGTCTCCCTCGACAGCCTGCAGCAGGACGTGACCTCGATTGTCGGCGTGCTCGGGGTGATCCGTTCGATTGCCGAGCAGACCAACCTGCTGGCGCTGAACGCGGCGATCGAAGCGGCGCGCGCTGGCGAGGCCGGGCGCGGCTTTGCCGTGGTGGCGGACGAGGTGCGGGCGCTGGCCAGTCGCACGCAGATCAGCACCCAGGAAATTCAGGGCATGATCGACCGCTTGCAGGCGGGTACGCAGCAGGCGGTCGAGGCGATGCGCCGCTCCAGCGAGGCCGGTGACGGCACCTCGCAACAGGCCAATCAGGCTGGCGCGTCGCTGGATGCAATGGCGTCGCTGATTGCGACGATCAACTCGATGAACGCGCAGATCGCCAGTGCGGCGGAAGAGCAGACGGCGGTGGCGGAGGAGATCAACCGCAGCGTGCATCAGATTGCGGTGGCGGTGGACAACGTCGCCGATGAGACGCAACTCGGCGCGCAGACCTCACGCAGCCTGGCCGAACTTGGCCAGCGCCTGGGCAAACTCGTGGGCCAGTTCCGTATCTGACTCCCCTCACTATCCAATGTAGGAGCTGCCGCAGGCTGCGATCTTTTGATCTTGATTGTTAAAAACCTGATCAAAAGATCGCAGCCTGCGGCAGCTCCTACATGGGACATCATGGTCTGTCCCAGTAGGGGATTTCGCCGAAGCATTCCATGAAGAAGTCGATGACCGTGCGCACCTTCACTGACAGCCGGCGGCTGCCCGGCCACAGCACCGCGATCTGCTGCGGTTCCAGGCTGTTCGACACCTGATACTCCCCCAGCACCGGCACCAACGTGCCTTCGCGCACCGCTTCGCCAATCAGCCACGACGGAAACATCACCAGGCCCAAACCTTGTTCGGCGGCTTGCGTGAGGGTGTCGGCATGGTTGCCGGTGATCGGGCCTTTCACCGAATACGGTGTCCAGTCTTCACCCTCGCGGCGGAAAAACCAGCGTTGCAGACCGGCCGCGCCTTTGTAGGCCAGGCATTGATGCTGCGCGAGGTCTTCAGGCTGTTGCGGTGTGCCGTGACGCTTGAGATACGCCGGGCTGGCGGCGACCTGAAAGCGGTGCGGCGCGAGAATCCGTGCCTGCATGCTCGAGTCGTGCAGCGGGCCGATGCGAAACAGCAAATCCGCGCCTTCCTGCAGCGGGTCGACGTAGTGGTCGGTCTGCTGGATATCCAGTTGCAGCTTCGGATAGCGCGCGCACAACTGCCCCAGCCACGGCGTCAGATGCCGCTGACCGAAGACCACCGGTGCGTTGATGCGCACCAGGCCGGTGGGTTCGCTTTGCTGTTCCTGCAAGGCTTGTTCAGCTTCTTCCAGTTGCACCAGCAACAATTGCGCGTGGTAGCCGAGCATGCGCCCGGCTTCGGTCGGCGTGACGGCGCGGGTGTGGCGGTAGAGCAATTGCTGGTTCAGCGCCTGCTCCATCAACTGGATTTGCCGAGAGATCGAAGAGGGCGCCACGCCCTCGCGGCGGGCCACTTCGGAAAAACTGCCATGGTCGAGCACGGCCACAAACAGCCGCAGTGCCTTGAATCCGAGTTCGCTGAGCCCGTGCATGATCTGTCCTGCTGTGCGTTATGCGCAAAAGTGTTGTCCGGATGCTCCCATTTATCGCACAGCGGCGCCAGCCGATAATCCGCGCCATCGTTGACTGGGCTGGATTGTGTTTATGCAAACGTTGGATGAAGTGAATGTGGCGGCACCGGTGGCCAAACCGGGGCTGCGCTGGTTATTGCTGCCGCTGGTGATAATGGCGGGCATGGGGTTGTCGGTAGAGGCCGGGTTGCTCGGGCCATTGGGCGCGCAGGTCGGGCATCTGTGGGCGACGTTGAGCATCTTTGGCGTGGGCTCGGCGATTCTGTTTTTGCTGCTGTTGTTTGCCGGCCCGCAGAAGGGCCCGGCGCTGAACACCTTGCCGCGCTGGCAGTTGATCGGGGGCATTCTCGGGCCGATCTACGTGGTGGTACTGACCCTGGCCACGCCGCACATCGGCATCGCCATGACGATGATCGCGATCCTCTCCGGGCAAGTCGGCAAGAGTGTGTTGATCGACCATTTCGGCTGGTTCGGGACGGCGCGCAAGAAGGTCAACGGTGAACGTTGGCTGGCGTTGTTGCTGATTGTGGCGGCACTTGTTTTGATTGCTCGGGGTTGATGATGAGTCTGATTATTTTGTTGGCCGTGGTGGTTGCGGCAGGTGCGGTGCTGAGTGTTCAGGCAGCGATCAATGGGCGCTTGGGGGAAACTGTCGGCGTGTTGCGCAGCAGTTTGCTGACGTTCGCCGTGGGTGCGCTGGTGACCGGATTGCTGATTGTGTTTTTCGAACCGGCGCATTCGGTGAGTTTGCTTGATGTGCCGAAGTGGCAGCTCAGTGGGGCGCTGTTTGGCGTGATATACATGATTGTCATGGTCGGCGCTGTGCCTCGGGTCGGTACGGCGGTGGCGACCGTGGCGGTGATTGTCGGGCAGTTGGGGATGGGGATGTTGATCGATAATTTTGGCTGGTTTGGCAACCCGGCGATCGATTTGTCCGGTAGCCGGGTTTTGGCGATGGGGTGTTTGGGGTTGGCTTTGGTGTTTATGTATCGGAGCAGTGTGCGTACGGGGGATTGATTCGGGTTTTTTGGGGGGCAAGCGGTGCGCGTTCAGCTGTTGTTCTTCGTAGGAGCAAAGCTTGCTCGCGAAGGCGGCCTGACAGCCGACCCACCTCTCCCAGCCGTACCATCATCCCCTGTAGGAGCTGCCGAAGGCTGCGATCTTTTGACTTTATCTTTTAAGAGCAAGATCAAAAGATCGCAGCCTGCGGCAGCTCCTACATGGTTTATCGGCTTCGCTTGCTGGCAGCCTGCCAATCTTCGATGCAATCCCCCGTAGGAGCTGCCGAAGGCTGCGATCTTTTGATCTGGCTCTGATTTTTGAATTTTCGCCAGGCCGGCATTCCGGCGTTTGAAAAAGGGGCTCGCTGATAAGAGCGAAACCCTAGGAAGCCATATCCGCAGCAACGGATATGTCCCCCAAACCCCAATAAAAAATCCGGATCAAAAGATCGCAGCCTTCGGCAGCTCCTACACTGGGTATCACGGCTTGCCCTCCAAGCCTCAGACAACCACCACACAAGGAGTCTGTTCCATGCCCGATAAAAAATGCGATTGCCCCGGCTGCAACTGCACCATCAAAGAAGGCGATCATTCCTACGCCGTGCACGGCAAACACTACTGCTGCGAAGCCTGCGCTCACCACCACAAGAGTGGCGAGGAGTGCTCAAGCAAGGGCTGCCATTGCGCACATCCGAAATAAACCCGGCGCAAAAAAAGTGGAGCCTAATCAGGCTCCACTTCCAGTTTCAAACTCGCATCATCCATGCGCTCGGTATGACGCACCGTCCCTTGCAGCCGTCGACCTTCGACCCTGACCACCACGGTTTTCGCCTGGTCGAGGTCGTCGGGTAACGGCGCTGGTACCCTCAGCGCGAAGCGGAACGGATCATCCTCGACCGCTTCCAGGCCCACGCGACAATCCACACTTTTGGTAATGCGCCCAAAGAGCGTGTCCAAGCCATAGTCCAGGTGCGCCTCGCTGCTGATGTTGCTCATTGTGCATTCCCCCGAATGATGCCGACCGCCAGGCTGAGCTTAGCTGGTCGGTCGCCAGACGACGTTTTCCACGCCGAATTTTTCCGCCATCGGTTTGCTGGTTTTCTGCACCTTTTCACGGCCAAAGCGCGGGATTCGCCCGACGCCGGCGTCGCAGCTTGCCCAGTGCCAAGCCTCGGCGTTGTCCATTTTGTCCGAGCGGATAATGAACGACTTGGGCGTGCCGTGAAGGGTGTATTCGATGACATAGAGTTTTGCGTTGTTCATAAAGCCCGTATTCCTCCCTGTGGTAATAGAAGGATCGCGGCGCACCGGGAAAATTCACTCGGATTGTCCGACGGTATCTGTCATTGGCGACGCATCGGTGCACTGGTTACCATGGCGCCTCCACCAACCCCAATGAATACTCGCCATGGCCCTCGCCGCGCCCCCCGATCTCAGTGACACCGATGTGCCCGTGCAACGTGTGGCGCGGACGTATCCGCGTGGGTTGTTTATCGAGCCGCATGCGCATGTCTGGGGGCAGTTGCTGTACGCGATGAGCGGGGTGATGTGGGTCGAGACGCCGCATGAAGCGCTGGTGGTGCCGCCGCAGCGGGCGGTGTGGTTGCCGCCCGGTGTGCCGCACGGGATCCGCGTGGTGTCGGATCTGCAGATGCGCAATATCTACTTGCGCCCGGCGCTGGCGGCGACACTGGATCAGACCGTGCAGGTGATCGAGGTCGGTGGGTTGCTGCGCGAGTTGATTGTCGGGCTGGTGGAGCAGGGCGACAGCGGAGACCCGGCGTACTACGAGGCGCTGGTCGGGCTGGCGTTGCTGGAGCTGCAACGCGCCCGCCGTTCGCAGTTGAAAATCCCGCTGCCGGACGATTCCGATCGGCGTCTGATGAACGTGTGCCAAGCGGTGATGGCGGCGCCCTCACTGGACATTCCTTTCGAGCAACACGCGGAAAATGCCGGGGCCAGCGTGCGCACCCTGGCGCGGCTGTTCAAGGACAGTCTCGGCATGGGCTTCGCCGAGTGGCGCCGACAGGTGCAACTGGCGACGGCGGTGGCGGAGTTGATTCAGGGCGTGGCGGTGAGCGTGATCGCCCGCGAACTCGGCTACTCGCCCAGCAGCTTCAGCGACATGTTTCGCCGCGAACTGGGCGTCGCCCCCTCACAATTCACTCTGTAACAACGTTACCTCCTGAACCGGCACAAACCCTGTGGGAGCTGGCTTGCCAGCGATGGCGGTGTGTCTGCAAAAATGATGCTGGATTTACTGGTGCCATCGCTGGCAAGCCAGCTCCCACAGGGTTTTGTGGTGGTTTCGGCAGGGTTGGCCGAAATTCAGAAGTCGTTGGCCGATGCCTTCGCACTCGATTCCCTAGACTCTGCCCATTCCTTGCAATCGGCGGAGTTCCTCCCCCATGAACTACCTGATTTCGCTGGCCATTGGTCTGGGCGTTGGCCTGCTGTACGGCGCGCTGGATTTCCGTTCTCCCGCACCGCCGGCCATCGCGCTGGTCGGTCTGCTCGGCATGCTGGCCGGTGAGCAGTTGTGGCCGATGGGCCGGCAACTGGTCGCCGGCTGGTTGTCCTGAGTTTCCTTTCTCTTCGGTGGATCAATCCATGAAAGCACTGCAATTCGATAAAACCGGCGACCTGTCTTCCCTGCGTTTCGTCGACGTTCCGACCCCAACCCCCGGCGCTGACGAGGTGCTGGTACAGATCAAGGCCGCTGGTCTCAATCCCAGCGATGTGAAAAACGTCCTCGGCCGTTTCCCCTACACCACGCTGCCGCGCATACCCGGTCGCGATTTCGCCGGTGTGGTGGTTGAAGGCCCGCCAGCATTGATCGGTCAGGAAGTCTGGGGCACCGGCCGCGAGCTGGGTTTTTTCGCCGACGGCTCCCACGCGCAATTCGTCAAACTGCCGGCCAACGGTGTCGCCCTCAAACCATCGCGTCTGAGTTTCAGCCAGGCCGCCAGTCTCGGCGTGCCGTACACCACGGCGTGGGATGCGCTGGAACGCAGTCTGGTAAAAGCCGACACGCGCCTGCTGGTGATCGGCGGCGGTGCGGTGGCCACGGCGGCATTGGCCTTGGCCAAAGTGCGCGGCGCGCAGATCCTGGCGGCGGCGCGGCGTCCAGAGCAGGTCAAGGATTTGCAGGCGCAGGGTTACCAGACGATTCAGCTGGATAAACCTGAAGACCTCGGCGCGCAGGTCAACGCGGTGTATCAGGGGGGCGCTGAAGTGATCTTCGACACCACCGGTTTCTGGCTGCCGGCGTCGGTGGCGGCACTGGCAATCTTTGGTCGAATCGCGATCATCGCCGCACCGGTAGACGGCCATGTGCAATTGCCGGCACTGGCGTTGTACCGCAAGGGCGGTTCGGTGGTGGGCGTCAATACGTTGCTGTACGGCGTTGAAGCCTGTGCGGCGATGTTGGGCCAGTTTGGCCGACTCTTCGACGAAGGCGCGTTGCCGTTGCCGCAGGGCTTGGTCGAGTCGCCATTGGCCGACGGTCTTCAGCGTTATGCGGATGTGAATCAGGGTAGCGGTGACAAAGTCATCCTGATTCCCTGACCCCCCGCCAACCCCCTGTAGGAGTGAGCCTGCTCGCGATAGCGGTGTGTCAGACGAAGTATTCGTTAATAGACACACCGCTATCGCGAGCAGGCTCACTCCTACAGTTGATTTGTGTTGGGCTCAGGATGGCGGGACGCCGTTTTCCCAGGCTGTCCAATGCGTGAGGATGTCCTGCACCAGCGGATGGCCGGCGCGATAGAGGTTTTCCAGCGCCGGGGCAAAACCACCCTGATCGGCGTATTTCAGCAGGTTGTCCACTTCACTGCCGCCCGGCTCAGGGCGATCGAAGTCAGAGCCGGCGCGCACCACGGCCAGGCGTTGAACATCGACCAGACCTTCGCGACTGGCCCGCAATAAAGCTTCATAGGTGGAGTTGTCTTCCTGCTGCGTCGTGCAGTATTCGCCCTTGTTATCCGTGAGCAGTTTGGTCCAGACCTCGGCCCGTTCGCTCAAGCGCGTGCCGGAAAACCAGGTGTTGCCGGCCAACGTGTCGCAGCGAGTGACCACCGGTGGCTGATTGGCTGGGGCCGACGGATATTTCCGGCGCCACGCTGCCGATTCCTTGCTCTCGCTCAGTTCAACCTTGTGGCTCAGGGCGAAGGCTTTGTCCTGCAGTTTCGCGTTCAGCTCGAAGACTTCGGTCTTGTAGTCCAGCGGCGGTTTTTCGTTCGGGCCTTTTGTGTTGATACCCAGATAACCGGTCGGCCAGTTTGACGGAGCATCGCGCGAATCGATCTCCCATTGCGTGCCGAACTCCACCAGATAGTGCGCCCATGCCGCGGTGCCAATGGTCCCGTGTTTTGGGCTGATCCCGGCGATCCCAGCGATGAGGAAATAGCTTTTACGCAGGTCGAATTTCGGCGACAGCGCCAACGCCAGGGTCGAGGCGGCAGCGTTGGTCTGGCCCATGCCGGTGGTCAACAGGCACACCTGCTGCGTATTGCAGCGGATGCTCGGGTACTCGGCGGACAGGCCCGGCACGCGGATTTCCTGTTTCAGTTCCAGGCGATCGATCCAGTGCTGTGCCTCGGGGGCGAACATGGTGATCAGCACGACTTTCGGTTGGATCGGCGCCTCGACCGCCCAAGCGGTGGAAGAGAGCAGGGCCGCAGCGGCCAGTGTCAAACGCATCATTGCTTGCATGAAACCTCCTTGAAAATCAGAACTGATAACCGACGCCGGCGTAGTAACCCCAGCCATTGGAACGCGCGCGGAAATTACCGTCGCCAAAATTCAGCTCGCTGCCGTCCTCCCAGTTGCCGCCGTTGTGGAAATAACGCCCCACCAGCGTGAAGCGCAGATGGGTGAAGGAGTAGAGCAACACGTTGGTCGCCACCGTCGCGTTGGCGGTGCGAGCGGGGTTGTCTTTGTGGATGTCGGAACCGAAATCGAAGTTGGTAAAACCGATGTAGGTCAGCGAGGCGCCGTTGCTGAATTTGTCGATGGGCACGATGTACTTGAGCTGCGCGCGGTAGCCGTCCCACGAATATTCATTGCTCGCGCCGTAGTTTTCCCACTGGTAGCGACCGTAGAGGTTGGCCGACAGATTGACCCGCGAGTGGGTGTCGATGTCGGTGCCGAAACCGCTGTACAGCGTGTTGGCGCGATTCTCTTTACGGCTGCCGTGGTCGTAGATCCAGTCGAACGCGACGTACCATTCCTTGAACGGGCCGATGGCCAGGCTGCGGCCGGCGAGGTAGTCGATGGAGATGCGCGGTTCGTGCTCCATGAACACTGGCGAGCCGTGATCCCACACACCTTTGTCGTGGCTGTTGCCGATGTTGAAGATCTTCGGCACGTCGATGTAGCCGTACAGCTCGAACGGGCCCTTGCGGCCGAAATACTCGTACTCCAAGTAGATATCGTCGGCCGGTTGCGGGCCGAAACTGATGTCTTTGCTGCCGATCAGCATCAGGTCCTGGTTGTACCAGTCCGACAGGTAGGCGCCTTTTTTCGGCGGGCTGGCTTCCGGGCTGAGGGCTTCGCCCTGGGCGGATTCTTCCGGCAGCGCGGGCTGAGCGAAAGCGCTGGCGCTGAGAAGTCCGGTAACGCCAGTAAGCAGCAAAGAAACAGCAAACGTGCGCGCAAACGGTGCGCGAAAGGGGGATGCGGTGTGCATTCAAAGTCCTTTTTTGCGGATCGAGGCCCGTGTTCCGTGGGCTTGTACGGTTTTGTTACGAAAACCTTGAGATTGACGTTACGCAAACGTTTGCACAAGGCGTACCAATGTTTTCAATTCGCTGATATTTCGTCGATTTCAACGGTTTTTCTGACAGAACGATCACATTTTTCAAGAGCGTAAAAAATGCCGTCGGGTACGAATCCTGTGGCGAGGGGATTTATCCCCGATGGGGCGCGTAGCGGCCCTTGGAAGCGTGGGCCTGCTGCGCAGTCCATCGGGGATAAATCCCCTCGCCACAAAGGCCATACCCGAGGTCCTGGGGCAGGTTGAAGCCCCGTGGATACGGGCTGAAACGCTTATTCCAGACGCCTCTAGTATTAAAGTATTAACACCATTTAATCCGTGCCCCATTGCCGGGCGTCTACTAGCTTTGTCCCCAATCAACGGTTTTGTGATGACCGTCGCAGTCTTGATTCGCGTGTGGAATAAGCGCGGCTTTGCACGCCTTCAAGGAAGAAATTGGCCACGACAAGGAGTAGCCCGTGGAAGCAAGGTTTGGTATCGCCCTCGTTTCGCGTTTTTCCCCTCTTTCCCTTGCTGTGCATCTGAGCGTCGCCGGGCTGCTGTTCGGCGGGATCAGTGCCCCTGCGCTGGCCACATGCTCCACGGCCGGTTCAATCGTGACGTGTACGGGGGGGCCGCCACTGCCACTGGTTCCCAACGACTTCGCCAGTGCCACGAACAACCTGACGGTCAACGTCAACAGCGGCGCGCAGATGAACGCGACCCTTGGCGGGCATGTCATGGACCTGACGGGGGTCGGCATCACCCTGAACAACTCCGGCATCATGGATCCGGCAGTCCTTGGTCTGATATCGGTGTTGAGCGGCGGTGCATTTATCGGGAACGGCGCGACCAGCACGGTCAATGTGCTCAACAATACGGGCGCGATCATGCGCGGTACCGGCATGTTGCTTGGGCTTAACCTGACCAGCGTCAATGGCCTGGCCATCGCGGTGAACAACGCCGCTGCCGGCACCACCACCCTCACCAACAACGGCACCATTACCTCCACCGGACTCTCGATCGGCGGCATCACCCTGGCCGACACCCCGGTGATCGGCGTCTACGGTGGCTCGCAGGTCCACATGACCAACAGCAACACTGGTGTCATCAACGGCCGTATAGCCTTCGAAACCTCGGCGGCGGGCAACACCTTCACCAACGCCGGTGCGATTACCGGCGGTGTGTCGATGGGCGCGGGGAGCACCAACACCTTCACTGCGGTGACCGGTTCTTCGGTGCAGGTCGGTGACGGCGTGCAGATCAGTGTCGGCCTTGGTGGTCTGGTCAATATCAACCTGACTTTCGCCCCGACGGGTACGGTGGATGGCGGTGCGGGGGGGACTAACAGCCTGATCCTGCAAAACACCAGCGGCGTCGGCGGCGGTATCGCCGAGAATGGCACGGCATCGAGCGCCACCTACGTCAACTTCAACAACCTGACCCTCAACAGCGGCACCTGGACCTTGCAGGGGCCACTGGTCAGCGGTGCGACCACGCTCAACGGCGGTATCGCGAATTTCAACAACAACGCCACCTTCGGCAGCGGCGTGCTCACGTCCAACGGCGGGATTCTGCAGGCCAGTAATGCCGGGTTGAACATCAGCAATCTGATTTCCGTCGGTGCCGGCGGCGTCACGGTACAAGGCGGCAATGCCACCACCCTGAGCGGGGTGATTTCCGGCAGCGGCGGTTTCACCAAGGCCGGTACCGGACAACTTAACCTCGGCGCCGCCAACACCTATCTGGGCAACACCACGCTCAACGGTGGCACGGTGCAGGTCAGCAACAATCAGGCGTTCAGCACCGGCAGCCTCAACGTCACCGGCGCGACAACGCTGAGCGCACCGGGCACCATCAGCCTGGCCAACGCCATCAGCCTCGGCGGCACCTTGACGGCCGGCGGCACGGGCGCACTGACCCTCGGCGGCTTGATCAGCGGCAGCAGCGGCCTGACCAAAACCGGCAGCGGAAGCCTGACCCTCAGCGGCGCCAACTCCGGTTTCACCGGCACCACCACACTCAGTGCCGGCAGCCTGCTGGTGACCAATAACAACTCGCTGGGCAGCGGTGCGCTGAACACCGCCGCCGGCACCAGCCTCGACAGCACCACCAACGTGACGCTGGCCAATAACATCGGCATGACCGGCGCGCTCAACGTGCTCGGCAGCAATGCGCTGACCCTCGGCGGCGTGTTGAGCGGCACTGGCGGCATCACCAAATCCGGCACTGCCAGCCTGACCCTGACCGGCAGCAACACTAACTCAGGCAACACCGCCCTCAATGCCGGCACGTTGTTCGTTGGCAGCAATACCGCGCTGGGTACCGGCGCACTCAGTGCGGCGGCCGGCACTGTGCTGGATGCGTCTGCTGCGGTGACACTGGCGAATGCCGTCGCACTGGCCGGCGGCGTGACCATTGGCGGCACCCAGGCACTGGGCTTGAGCGGCGTCGTCAGCGGCGCCGGCAACCTGATCAAGAGCGGCACGGCGAACCTGAGCCTCAGCGGCAACAACACCTTCTCCGGCGGCACCGCACTGAATGCCGGCACGCTGATTGTCGGCTCCAACACCGCGCTCGGCACTGGCGCGCTGACCACGGCGGCGGGCACCACGCTCGACGCCAGCACCGCAGTCGCACTGACCAACGCGGTCTCGCTCGGCGGCAATCTCAACGTCGGCGGCAGCGCCAACCTGACCCTCGGCGGCATCGTCAGCGGCAGCGGCGGGCTGACCAAAAACGGCGCGGCCAACCTGATACTCAATGGCGCCAACACCTTTCTCGGTGCCATTGCGCTGAACGCCGGCACCATCACCGCAGGCGCCAACGCGGCGCTGGGTAGCGGCAACATCACCGTGGGCGGTGTAGCTACCCTCGACAGTAATGCGGCGGTGACCCTGAACAACGCCGTCATCCTCAACAACAGCCTGGGGATCGGCGGTAGTAACGCGCTGACCCTCGGCGGGGTGATCAGCGGCGCCAGCCAACTGGTGAAAAACGGCGCCGCCAATCTCACGCTTAACGGCACCAACACCTACAGCGGCAGCACCACGCTGAATGCTGGCAGCCTCACCGTCGGCAACGGCGCAGCATTGGGCACGGGGGCCTTGACGGTGGAAGGCGCGGGCACGCTCAACAGCAGCTCGGCCGTGACCCTGAACAACAACGTGATTCTCAACGCCAACCTCACCGCCGGCGGCGCCAACGCACTGACCCTTGGCGGGGTGATCAGTGGCGGCAACGGGCTGATCAAAACCGGCGCTTCGAGCCTGACCCTCAACGGCAACAACACCTACACCGGCACCACGGCGCTGAATGCCGGTTCGCTGATTGTCGGCTCCAGCACAGCTCTTGGTACCGGCACACTGAACGCCTCGAACGGCACCTCCCTCGATGCCAGCGCTGCCGCGACGCTGGCCAACAACGTCAACCTCTCCGGCACTCTGACTGTAGGCGGCACTAATGCGCTGACCCTTGGCGGTGTGGTCGCCGGTATCGGTGGATTGACCAAGAACGGCGCTGCCGATCTGACTCTCAACGGCGCCAATACTTATTTTGGCAACACCGTGTTGAACACCGGCAAACTGATCGTCGGCAGTAATACCGCGCTGGGTTCCGGTACGTTGAACGCGGCGGCCAACACCACGCTGGACGCCAACACGGCCGTCAGCCTGAACAACGCCGTCGCGCTGGCCGGCGCTGTGAACATCGGCGGCACGGCGAATATGACGCTGACCGGTCTGGTCAGCGGTGCCGGCAGCCTGGTGAAAAACGGCACGGCCAATCTGATTCTCAATGCAGCAAACAACTACCTCGGCGGCACCACGCTGAATGCCGGCACACTGACCGTCGGCAACAGTTCGGCATTGGGTTCTGGCGCATTGACCGTCGCTGGCGCGTCGACGCTGGACAGCAACTCGCCGCTGGTCAGCCTCAACAACGCGGTCGCCCTGAATGCCGGACTGACCGTGGGCGGCACGCAGAATCTCACCCTCGGCGGCGTCACCAGCGGTACTGGCCCACTGATCAAGAACGGCACTGCCAATCTGACCCTCAACGGCAACAATACTTTCAGCGGCGGCACCACTTTAAATGCCGGTACGCTGACCTTGGGCAATGCCAACGGTCTGGGCAGCGGCGCATTGATCGTCGGCGGCGCGGCGACGCTGGATAACAGCGCGTCGTTCGGCATCGGCAACGCGATCACGCTGAACGCTGGATTGACCGTCGCCGGCAACAATGATTTGAGTTTGAACGGCATCATCGACGGTGCCGGCAGCCTGACCAAAAACGGTCTGTCGGACCTGGCCCTGGCCGGCAACAACACCTTCACCGGTGCGCTGAACATCATCTCCGGCAGCGTCACCACGCTCAACAACAACGCCTTGGGCAATACCTCCGGGGTCAACATCAGCGCCGGCGCCGGGCTCAATCTGGGCAGCAACGCCAGCCTCGGTGCGCTGACCGGCAGCGGCAGTGTGCAACTGACCGGCAGCAACCTGCTGACCGTCGGCAGCGGCGACGTCACCAGCACCTTCGACGGCGATCTCAGTGGCAGCGGCGGCCTGGTCAAAGTCGGCACCGGCACCTTGAACCTCACCGGGATCAACGGCATCACCGGCAACACCGCGATCAATGGCGGTACCGTCGACCTCAGCGGTTCGCTGGCCAGTGCGCAGGTCAACGTCAACACCGGCGGTACCCTCACCGGCACCGGTTCGGCGATTGGTAGCGTCAACATCAACAGCGGCGGCCATCTGGCCTTGTCGTCGGGCAACCAACTGTCTGCCAGTGCGTTGACTCTCGCGGCCGGCAGCAACGTCGATGTCGCGTTGGCAACACCGTCGACCACGTCGCTGATGAATGTCGGCGGCAACCTCACCCTCGACGGCAATCTCAACGTCACCGATGCCGGCGGTTTTGGCGTTGGCGTGTATCGCCTGTTCAACTACACCGGCGCCCTGACCAATCTCGGTCTGGACGTCGCCAGCGTGCCGGTCGGTTACGGCCTCGGCGATCTGCTGGTGCAGACCGGCGTGCCCAATCAGATCAACATTCAAGTGTCGGCGCCGAACGTCAACATCCGTTACTGGGACGGCAGTCAGACCATCGCCAACGGTGTGGTCGATGGCGGCAGCGGCACCTGGAACGCGGTCGGCACCAACTGGACCGATGCCAACGGTCTGGTCAACCAACCATGGGCCGGCGATTTCGCAGTATTCCAAGGCACCGCCGGCACGGTGACGGTGAACGGCACACAAGCGTTTACCGGCATGCAATTCCTCACTGACGGCTACAACGTAGTGAATGGCGCGGCGGGGCAACTCACGGCAGTCAACGGCACTGGCGGCACCACGTCGTTGCGCGTCGATCCGGGCGTGACGGCGACCATCAACGCCAACATCAATGGCAGCGGCATCCTCAATAAACTCGACAGCGGCACCTTGGTGCTGGGCGGTGCCAACGCCTACACCGGCGGCACGCAACTGGACGGCGGCAAAATCATCGTCGGCAGCAACACTGCACTGGGTACCGGTACGTTGACGGCGAATGCCGGCACGCAACTGGACAGCAATGCGGCGGTGACGCTGGCCAACGCGGCCACGCTCAACGGCAACCTCACCGTGGTCGGCAGCAATGCATTGACCCTCAACGGCGTGATTGGCGGCACCGGTGGCCTGATCAAAACCGGCACGGCCAACCTGACCCTCGGCGGCAATAACGCCTTCCTCGGCCCGGTAGCCTTGAATGCCGGTGGACTGATTCTGGCGTCGAACTCGGCGCTGGGTTCCGGCACCTTGAATGCGGCGGGCGGCACCACGCTGGATGCGAGCACGGCGGTGTCGTTGAACAACGCGGTCAATCTGGCCGGCAACCTCGGCATCGTCGGCACGGCAGATCTGACGCTTGCCGGTACGGTCAATGGCGCCGGCAGCCTGAGCAAAAACGGCGCGTCGAACCTGACCCTCAGCGGCAACAACAACTTCCTCGGCGGCACCACCCTCAACGCCGGTACGTTGACCGCCGGCAGCAACTCGGCGCTGGGTCTGGGCAACCTGACCGTGGCCGGTGCCTCGGCGCTGGACAGCAACAGTGCGCTGAGCCTGGGCAACAACGTCGTGCTCAACGCCAATCTGAGCAACACCGGCAGCAACAACCTGACCCTCGCCGGTGTGGTCAGCGGCGCGGGCGGGTTGATCAAGAACGGCGCGTCGAACCTGACGCTCAATGGCATCAATACTTACTCGGGCGGCACCACGCTGAACGCCGGCACGCTGACGCTCGGCACCGGCGGCTCGCTGGGCAGCGGCGCGCTGACCGTGGCAGGCGCCTCGACCCTCGACAATTCCGCGCCGCTGGTACTGGCCAACAACCTCAACGTCAACGCCAATCTGGGCCTGGCCGGTAACAATAATCTGACCCTCGGTGGTGTGATCGCCGGCGCCGGCACGTTGACCAAAAACGGTCTGTCCGACGTGACCCTGAGCGGCAGCAACACGTTCAGCGGCACGTTCGATGTGCTCGCCGGCAGCCTGACCACGCTGAGCAGCGGGGCGCTCGGCAACAATGCCACGCTCAATCTCGCAAACGGCGCGGCGCTCAACCTTGGCGCCTCGGGCAGCCTGGCCAGCCTCACTGGCAGCGGCACGGCGTTGATCGGCACGGGCAACACATTGAGCCTTGGCGGCAACAATATCAGCAGCACCTTCGCCGGCATCCTCAGCGGCGACGGCGGCCTGACCAAGCTCGGCACCGGCACCCTGACCCTCAGCGGCATCAGCGACCTGACCGGCGACACCAGCGTCAACGCCGGTAGCCTGCAGGTCAACGGTTCGCTGGCCAGCAGCAACGTGCTGGTCAACAACGGCGGCACCCTCGGGGGCAGCGGCACCTTGACCGGTGCTGTGACCGTGGCGGATGGCGGTCATCTGGCAGGCGTTACCGGCAGCACCTTGTCGGTCGACTCGCTGGTGTTCAACGGCAACTCCAACTTCGACGTCGGCCTTGGCACTCCGGTGTCCGGTGGCGGCAATGCGCTGGTCAATGTCGGCGGCAACCTGACCCTCGACGGCACGCTCAACGTCAGTGACATCGGTGGTTTCGGCAGCGGCGTGTATCGCCTGATCAACTACACCGGCGGCCTGACCGACAACGGCATGCTGATCGGCAGCGTGCCGGGCAGCGTGACCCCGGGCGACCTGACCCTGCAAACCGCGCTGGCCAATCAGATCAACCTGTTGGTGACTGCACCGGGCGTCACCGTGCAGTTCTGGGACGGCAATCAGCTGGTCGCCAACGGTTCGGTCGAGGGTGGCAGCGGTACCTGGGGCACCGGCACCACCAACTGGACCGACGTCAACGGCACCACCAACCAAGCCTGGACCAACAACTTCGCGGTGTTCCAGGGCGCGGCTGGCACGGTCACCGTCAACGGTGCGCAAACCGTCACCGGCATGCAGTTCGTCACCGATGGCTACAGCCTGGTCAACGGCACGGCGGGTTCGCTGAATCTGGTCAACGGTTCGCTGGGCAATGCCACGGTGCGGGTAGACCCGAACGCCACTGCAACGATTGGTGTGGCGCTCAACGGTGCCGGCACCCTCGGCAAATACGACACCGGCACGCTGGTGCTCAACGCGGCCAACGGCTACACCGGCGGCACGGCGCTCAATGGCGGCAAGATTGTCGTCGGCAACAACGCGGCCCTCGGCACTGGTATGTTGACTGCCGCTGCGGGCACCGCGCTGGACAGCAACACCGCCGTCACCCTCGGCAATGCCGTGGTGCTCAACGGTGGCCTGACCGTCGCCGGCTCCAACGCCCTGACGCTGGACGGCGTGATCAGCGGCACGGGCAGCCTGATCAAGGCCGGCGCGTCGAGCCTGACCCTCAACGGCAACAACAGCTACAGCGGCGGCACCCAACTCGCCGGCGGCACGCTGATTCTGGGCAACAACAGCGCGATCAGCAGTGGCGCACTGAGCGTGACCGGCAATGGCACCCTCGACAGCACCTCGGCGCTGCAACTGGCCAACGCAATCAACCTCGGCGCGCAACTGACGCTCGCCGGCAACCAGAACACCACGCTGATCGGCGCGGTGACCGGAAGTGGCAGCCTGGTGAAAAACGGCACCGGTGATCTGGTGCTCAGCGGGGCCAACACCTACAGCGGTGGCACCACGCTGAACGCCGGCAGCACGCGCGGCGACACCAGCAGCCTGCAAGGTGCGATCGTCAACAACGCCACGCTGACCTTTGAACAGAACGCCAATGGCAGTTACACCGGCAACCTCACCGGCACCGGCACGCTGAACAAAACCGGTAGCGGGCAATTGCTCCTGAGCGGCAACAACGGCCTTACCGGCAACACTTCGGTGCAGGCCGGCAGCCTGTTGGTCAACGGCACGCTCAACAGCAGCAACGTCAGCGTTGCCAGCGGGGCAAAACTCGGCGGCAGCGGCCAGCTTAGCGGCGCGGTGCAACTGGCCAGCGGCGCGACATTGGTTGGTGGCGGCGCGGCAACGCCGTTGTCGGTCGGTGCGCTGGCACTGTCGTCGGGGACCAATCTGGACTTCAGCCTCGGCTCGGCAACCAGCTCGACCACGGTGGTTGATGTCGCCGGCAACCTGACCCTCGACGGCACGCTGAACGTCAGCAATGCTGGCGGCTTCGGTACCGGGGTGTATCAACTGTTTCGCTACGGTGGCAGCCTGACCGACAACGGTCTGGTCTATGGCAGCCTGCCGGTAGCGGCGGCCAACCTGACCCTGCAAACGGCCATCGCCAATCAGATCAACCTGCTGGTGCAAGGCACTCCGGGTGAGGTGCAGTTCTGGAACGGCGGCACCACCAATCCCGACGGCAGCATCGGCGGTGGCAGTGGCGTGTGGGGGCCAGGCACCAACTGGACGGACCCGACAGGCACTCAGGCCCTCGGTTCGAATGGTCAATTTGCAGTGTTCGGTGGCCAGAGCGGCACAGTCACCGTGCAGGGCAATCAGAACTTTACCGGCCTGCAATTTCTCACCAATGGTTACAGCCTGACGCCAGGTGCCGGCGGTACGCTGACACCAGTCAACGGTCCGGATGGCAGCCTTGCACCGGTGCGCGTCAATGCCGGGGCCAGCGCGCAAATCTCCGTGCCGCTGGTGGGCACCGGCGGTATCGAGAAACTCGACTCCGGCACGTTGGTGTTGACGGGTGCCAACACCTACAGCGGTGGCACCACGGTCAGCGGCGGTACGCTGATCGGTAACACCACCAGTCTGCAGGGCAACATCCTCGACAACGCGTCGCTGGTGTTCCAGCAAAATGCCAACGGCCAGTTCAACGGTGTGCTCAGTGGCACGGGCGCCTTGGTCAAACGCGGCGACGGCACGTTGTTGCTGACCGGCAATCAACCGTTCAACGGTACGGTCTCGGTCGATCAAGGCGTGCTGCAAGTCGGCAGCCGCTCGGCGCGGGCCTCGCTCGGTGGACAAGTCACCGTGGCCAACGGTGCAGGCCTGAGCGGTAACGGCAGCGTCGGTTCGATCATCAACCACGGCGTCGTGCAATCCGGTTCCGAGGCGGGCACGCTGAGCGTTGCCGGCAACCTGACCAACGCCTCCGATGGCGTGCTGGCGCTGACCATCAGCTCGCCAACCGCCACGCCATTGGCGGTCGGTGGCACGGCGACGCTGGGTGGCGGCTTGCAGGTGAACTCGCTGGCGCCGTTCACCGGCAATACCGTGTACTCGCTGATCACCGCAGGTGGCGGTGTGGTCGGGACCTTCAGTGCTGCGGACTTGCCGCAGTACGCGTTCCTCGATTCGGCACTGGTGTACGACACCAACGCCGTCAATCTGGTGGTCAGTCGCAACGGCAACTCCTTTGTCGATGTCGCCGCCACCCAGAACCAGCGCAACACTGCCTCGGCGTTGATGCGCAATGGTGCGGCGGGTGCGGCGTTGCAGGGCGAAATCGTCAACCTCAGCGTGGCTGGTGCGCGCAATGCCTTCGACAGCCTGTCGGGGGAGATCCATGCCAGCACCGCCAGCGCCATCCTCGAGGATTCGCGTTACGTGCGCGAAGCGGTCAACGACCGCATGCGCCAGCCATCGTGCAGCGCCGCGGATGATCCACGCCGCGCCCTGGCGCCGAGTGACAACCAATTGAGCAGCAACGGTTGCCACGGCGAAATGGTCGGCTGGGCCCGCGCACTCGGCGCCTGGGGCGAGTCGGATGGCGACAGCAACGCCGCCAGTCTCGATCGCAACCTCAGCGGTTTCATGCTCGGCACTGACAAGCAACTCGATGATCAGTGGCGCGTGGGCATGGCCGCCGGTTACACCCGCAGCGACCTCGATGCGCATGATCGTCGTTCGGACGCGACCGTCGAAAGCTACCACCTGGCGGCGTACCTCAACTCGCAGTTCGATGCACTGGCCGTGCGCCTCGGCGCGGCTTACAGCTGGCACGACATCGAGACCAAACGCGACGTCAGCGTCGGCAGCTACAACGATCGCCTGAAGGCCAATTACGACGCCCGCAGCGCTCAGGTGTTTGGTGAAGTCGGTTACACGATTGAAGCCGGCGGCATTGCCCTGGAACCCTTCGCCGGTCTGTCGTATGTCAACTACGACTCCGACAAGGCCAAGGAAAAAGGCGGGGTAGGGCGACTGAAGGCGGAAGCCGATCAGGACATCACCTTCTCGACCCTCGGCCTGCGCGCCGGCAAAGTCATCACCCTGGCCAATGGCGGGCAATTCACCCCGCGCGCGGCCATCGGCTGGCGCCATGCCTTCGGCGACACCAAACCTGACGCCGACCTGAGCTTCATCGACGGCGGCGCCTCGTTCAGCACCCAAGGCGTACCGATCGCCAAGGACAGCGCGCTGGTCGAAGCAGGGGTGGACTTCCAGATCAGCCCGAGCGGCAAACTCGGAGTGGGTTATTCGGGGCAATTGTCGAATGACAACAACGACCACGCGATGACCATCAGCTTCAGCCTTGGCTTCTGATTTAGGGTCGAAGCACTTTTAGCCGCCCGCAAGGGCGGTTTTTTTTAAGATCAAAAGATCGCAGCCTGCGGCAGCTCCTACATGGGATTTGTGTAGGCGCTGCCGCAGGCTGCGATCCTTTGATCTGTTGGCTTTCAGTCCGGCTGTCCGTGCTCTGCTAGAATCGGCTCCATTCACAGCCTGAGACTTCCCCATGAGCGAGCCGATTCGTCTGACCCAATACAGCCACGGCGCCGGTTGCGGCTGCAAGATTTCCCCGCAGGTGCTGGAGGTGATTCTGGCCGGCAGCGGTGCGCAGAACCTTGATCCGAAACTCTGGGTTGGCAACGCTTCGCGTGATGACGCGGCGGTGTACGAGATCGATGCCGAGCGCGGCGTGGTCTCGACCACCGACTTTTTCATGCCGATTGTCGACGACCCGTTCGACTTCGGCCGCATTGCCGCCACCAACGCGATCAGCGACATCTACGCGATGGGCGGCGATCCGCTGATGGCGATTGCGATCCTCGGCTGGCCGGTCAATGTGCTGGCGCCGGAAGTCGCGCGCGAAGTGATTCGCGGTGGCCGCGCGGTGTGCGACGCAGCGGGCATTCCGTTGGCAGGCGGGCATTCGATCGATGCGCCGGAGCCGATCTTCGGCCTCGCCGTCACCGGCCTGGTGGAAAAACGCCACATGAAACGCAACGACACCGCCACCGCCGGTTGCCGGTTGTACCTGACCAAACCGCTGGGCATCGGCATCCTCACCACCGCCGAGAAGAAGGGCAAGTTGCGCGCCGCCGACGTCGGCGTGGCCCGTGACTGGATGTGCACCCTGAACAAGCCTGGCAGCCGCTTCGGCAAACTCGCCGGCGTCACGGCGATGACCGACGTCACCGGTTTCGGCCTGCTCGGTCATCTGGTGGAAATGGCAGACGGCAGCAAGCTGACGGCGCGCATCGTTTATGACCGGGTGCCGCGTCTGGACAGCGTCGAGTATTACCTCGATCAGGGTTGCGTGCCCGGCGGTACCCTGCGCAATTTCGACAGCTATGCGAGCAAGGTCGGCCGCGTGCAGGAACTGCACAAACGTGTGCTCTGCGACCCGCAAACCAGCGGCGGGCTGCTGATTGCCGTTACCCCTGAAGGCGATGCCGAGTTCCTTTCCGTCGCCGCCGAACTGGGCCTGAACCTGGCGCCAATCGGCGAACTGGTTGAGCGACAGACGAACGCAGTCGAGGTGATTTGATGCTCCGCGACTGCACTGACTACCGAGACATTTTCCTCAACGACCGGCCGCTGATGGATGCCCGTGCGCCGGTCGAGTTTCACAAGGGCGCGTTTCCCGGCGTGATCAATCTGCCGCTGATGACCGACATCGAGCGGCAGAAAATCGGCACCTGCTACAAGCAACACGGTCAGCAGGCGGCCATCGAATTGGGCCATCAACTGGTGAGCGGCGCGGTGAAAGCCGAGCGCATCCAGGCCTGGGCCGATTTCGCCCGCGCCCATCCTGATGGTTATCTCTATTGTTTTCGCGGAGGCCTGCGTTCGCAGATCACTCAACAGTGGCTGCGTGACGAAGCGGGTATCGACTATCCGCGCGTCGGCGGTGGTTACAAGGCGATGCGCAACTTTCTGATCGACACCACTGAGCAGGCCATCGCCCAGTGTGATTTTGTCCTGCTGGGCGGCATGACCGGCACCGGCAAGACTGAAGTGCTGGGGCAACTGCGCAACGGCCTGGACCTGGAAGGTCACGCCAATCATCGCGGTTCCAGTTTCGGCAAACGGGCTACCGGGCAGCCCTCCAACATCGATTTTGAAAACCGTCTGGCCATCGACATCCTCAAGAAACGTGCTGCCGGCATCGAGCAGTTCGTGCTGGAAGACGAGAGCCGGGTGGTCGGCAGTTGCGCCTTGCCGCTGCCGCTGTATCAGGGCATGCAGCAGTACCCGATGGTCTGGCTGGAAGACAGTTTTGAGGATCGCGTGGAGCGGATTCTGCGCGATTACGTGGTGGATCTGTCGGCGGAATTTTCGACGGTGCACGGGGAGGAGGGTTTCACGTTGTTCTCGGAGCGGCTGCTGGAAAGCCTCAATAACGTGCAGAAACGCCTCGGCGGTGAGCGTCATCAGCGCATGTTGCTATTGATGGAAGCGGCGTTGATCGAGCAAGGGCATAGCGGCGCAGTGGATCTGCATCGCGGCTGGATCGAGGGGCTCCTGCGCGAGTATTACGACCCGATGTATGTGTTCCAGCGCGAGAAAAAGGGCGGGCGGATCGAGTTTGCGGGGGAGAGCGGGGCGGTGATCGAGTATTTGCGTGGGCGGGTGAATCAGAAAGATTCCTAGTGTTTTTTCCGGCCTCATCGCTGGCAAGCCAGCTCCCACAGGTATTGTGGATGTACACAGATATTATGTATATCCACGATACCTGTGGGAGCTGGCTTGCCAGCGATGGGGCCCGTAAAGGCAACAAATGACTCAGGTCGGACAGGTTTCCTTGCCGTGGTCCAGCCCCTGCTTGTAGCTGTGGCTCTGCAAACTGGCCTTGCCGTTGTGCCAGGTCAGGGTCAGCACGTACAACGAATCAAAATCGTCGCCCGACCAGTCATCGGTAATGTTCTGTTTGCCGCCGACCGCTGTGCCCGCGACCTTGTTGATCAATTCCGGCAGATAACCATGGGACCACGCAGTGTAAATCGTCGAGTTGTGGTACTTGTCGGTGAGCAGTTCGCGGGCCAGGTCGCTGGTGTCATTGGCGGAAAACTCGATGTTCACCGGCAAGCCGAGCTTGATCGCTGCCGGGCTGATGGTCATCAGCGGGCGAATGTAGCTGTAGGAATTGTCCAGCTCGCCTTCCTCGACATTGCGCGTCGGGTTCGCGGCGAACACATAGTCGGCCTTGCCGAATTTTTCCGGCAGTAGCGTCGACAGGTCGATGGCGCGGTTCAAACCCTGGCAGTTGAGCTGGCCGAGACCGCCCTCGGGCTTTTCGGCGTGGCGCAGGAACACCAGCGTCTGCGTGCCATCCGCCGGTTGTGCGCGGCTTTCGCTGGATTCAAGCGACAGAAACAGCGCACTGGCCGCCAGCAGGGAGGGCAGGACCACGTAAGCGCGTTGTTTGAAGCGTTTGGCGAAACTTATCAAGTTCGTCATGGAATAAGGGGTTCTTCAGCAATTTCGGTTAAGGCGGACAAACCTTTACACCGCGGGCTCCCAGCACCGGGTGTTTTCCCTGTCGTGAACGGCTTCCTTTGCAACAAAGGCATAGCTCAGAGTCCTCTGAGGCCGATTTGGTTCGATCCCGCACTTTAGCGGCAACCTTCAACGGTCTGGTCGCAGCTTAACCACAGGATGTTACGGTTCATGTAGGAGCTGCCGCAGGCTGCGATCTTTTGACCTTGCTTGAAGGCTCAAGATCAAAAGATCGCAGCCTTCGGCAGCTCCTACATTAATATCGGGGTTCAATTTGTGACTGGATGCTTCCCATGACCGATCTGTCCGCGTTCCCGATCACCCAGAAATGGCCGGCGCAGTACCCTGACTGGATTCAGCTCTACTCCCTGCCGACCCCCAACGGCGTCAAAGTCTCGATCATGCTCGAAGAAATCGGCCTGCCGTACGAGCCGCACAAGGTCGCTTTCGACAGCAACGATCAGTTGTCCGCGGAGTTTCTGTCGCTGAACCCGAACAACAAGATCCCGGCGATTCTCGATCCGCATGGCCCGGAAGATCAGCCGCTGCCGTTGTTCGAATCCGGCGCGATCCTGATTTACCTGGCCGACAAGAGCGGGCAGTTGCTGGCGCAGGAAGGCGCGCTGCGTTACGAAACTATCCAATGGCTGATGTTCCAGATGGGCGGTATCGGCCCGATGTTCGGCCAGCTCGGTTTTTTCAACAAATTCGCCGGCAAGGATTACGAGGACAAGCGCCCGCGTGACCGATATGTCGATGAGAGCAAGCGCCTGCTGAAAGTTCTCGATACCCGCCTGGAAGGCCGCGACTGGCTGATGGGTGAGCGCTACACGATTGCCGACATCGCGACGTTCCCGTGGGTGCGCAACTTGATCGGCTTTTATGAGGCCGGTGATCTGGTCGGCATTCAGAACTTCCCCAACGTCACCCGCGTGCTCGAGCGCTTCCTCGCCCGCCCGGCGGTCGTCCGCGGCCTGACCATCCCCTCCTGATTTTCGGGCTACAGACATAACCCTGTAGGAGCTGGCTTGCCAGCGATGACGCCGGCACAGTCGACATCTGTGTTGCCTGAACCACCGCGATCGCTGGCAAGCCAGCTCCCACAGGGATTTACAGTGTTCTGAAAGATTGTTGCGCGCCCGGTAATTCACTCTTGATTGATCCAGGTTTGTACCCCGCCCCCCGCAAGGCATAAGCTTCGCCCCCTACGACTTTCGTCTCATCTTCCGATTTCAGGAAAGCCTCATGTCCAGCCAGTTCCCCGAAGCACGTCCCCGCCGTCTGCGCCGCAATGCGAGCCTGCGCAGTCTCTTCCAGGAAACCGAATTCAGCCTGAACGATCTGGTCCTGCCGATTTTCGTCGAGGAAGAAATCGACGACTTCGTGCCGATCAAAAGCATGCCCGGCGTGATGCGTATTCCCGAGCGCAAACTGGCCAGCGAGATCGAGCGTTATGCCCGCGCGGGTATCAAGTCGGTGATGACCTTTGGCGTGTCGCACCATCTGGATGGCAATGGCAGCGACACCTGGCGTGAAGACGGTCTGGTCTCGCGCATGTCGCGCATCGCCAAGGACGCCGTGCCGGAAATGATCGTGATGTCCGACACCTGCTTCTGCGAATACACCGATCACGGCCACTGCGGCGTGATGCACAACCATGAAGTCGACAACGACCAGACCCTGATCAACCTCGGCAAACAAGCCGTGGCAGCCGCGCATGCCGGTGCTGACGTGATCGCGCCGTCGGCGGCGATGGACGGCCAGGTGCGGGCGATTCGCCAGGCACTCGACGCAGCCGGCTTCACGCAGATTCCGATCATGGCGTATTCGACCAAATTCGCTTCGGCGCTGTATGGCCCGTTTCGTGAGGCCGGTGGCAGCGCGCTGAAGGGCGACCGCAAAAGCTACCAGATGAACCCGATGAACCGCCGCGAAGCGTTGCGTGAATCGTTGCTTGATGAGCAGGAAGGCGCGGATGCGCTGATGGTCAAACCGGCCGGTGCGTACCTGGACATCATCCGCGACATTCGTGAAGCCTCGAACCTGCCGCTGTCGGCGTATCAGGTCAGCGGCGAGTACGCGATGATCAAATTCGGCGCGCAGGCCGGTGCGATTGATGAAGATCGCGTGGTGCGTGAAAGCCTGGGCGCGATCAAACGCGCGGGTGCGGATCTGATCTTCACCTACTTTGCGATGGACCTGGCCCTGGCCGGAATCTAAGCAACAACGCACAACCCTGTGGGAGCTGGCTTGCCAGCGATAGCGGTGGATCAGTCAACATTGATTTTGACTGTGCTGACGTCATCGCTGGCAAGCCAGCTCCCACAGGGGGTTGTGGTGTTCTTAGGTCAGGGGCAGTTGAAGAAGGGGCGGATGCCGTGATCGCGGAAGTAGCGTTCGATCACTTTCGGGTCGGCGCTGTTGTCGGCAAGCGCCACGTAGGTGTCCGGGCGTAAGAGGTAGAAACCGTTACGCCCCAAGCCTGCTGTTTCAAACGCCGGACGCCAGTCGAACACATGCAGCGGCAAATGATGCTCGTGGCACCAGGCAATCATTTCGTCGCTGGTGTCGCCATACACATGCACTTGCCAGCAGGGCTGGCGTAGCGGTTCGTAATTATCCCCTTCGCCATCATGCGCCCACGGCAAGCGGTCACCGCCGTGGACGTGGCCGGCGGCACCCTGGCTCAGCGGCATGCCGCGATAGTTGAGGGTGACTTGTGACACCGTGCGAAACAGGAACTCGCGACTGGCTTCGAACGCGGCCATTTTCGGGATCAGAAACGGTGCCACGCGCATGCGCAGCAGATCGGCCAGACGGCCCTCGGCAGTGACAAAACTGAACACCTTGTCGGTGGTCGACACCAGCCGGCGCGCGAAGGCAATGCGCTCGGTTTCGTAGCTGTCGAGCAGACCCGGCTCGGCACCGCCGCTGAGTACCGCCGCGAGTTTCCACGCCAGATTGATCGCATCGCCAATGCCGGTGTTCATGCCCTGACCGCCCGCCGGGCTGTGCACATGCGCAGCATCGCCGAGCAGGAACGCGCGCCCGCTGCGAAAGTGCTCGGCCACGCGGTGATGCACGCGGTAGGTCGAGAACCAGTGCACGTCTTCTATATGGACTTTCAGGTGCTCGATGGCGCGGCTGCTGACATCGGAAAACGCCAGGGTTTCGGCACGCTCCGCGCGTTCATCACGTACGGTGCCGATCAGCCGCGCGCGGCCTTCGCCGGCCAGTGGAAACACCGCGAGAAAATCGGCCTCGTCGAGATCCAGATGCAGTTCGCCATTCAGTGCCGGGCCGCTGGCCTGCACGTCTGCGACATAGAAAATCTGCTGATAGGTGCCACCGGGAAATCCTGCATCGAGGCTTTTGCGCACCACCGAGCGGGCACCGTCGCAGCCTGCCAGATAACACGCCTGGCAGATTTCCTGTTCGCCATCGTGCAGACGCAGATGCGCGGTGATGCCGTCGCCGCTTTCTTCGAAGCTTTCCAGGGTCGTCTCGCGTTCGACACTGATGCCATAGTCGGCGAGTCGATCGATCAGCAGCCGCTCATGCTCATCCTGCGCAAAGATTTCGACGAACGCGTAAGGCGTCAGGCCCTCGCCGATGCGGTTCAGCGGCAACTGTGCGACCGGTTTGCCGTTGACCCAGAAATTCGCCGCTGCCACCCGGTGACCGTTGCGCACCACGGTGTCGGCCAGGTCCAGTTGCCGATACAACTCCAGCGTCCGCGCCTGCACCGCCAGCGCCCGCGAAGTGGTGCCTGGTGCAGAGGTCTTGTCGATGATGCGCACCTGCACGCCGAGTTTGCTCAGCCACAGGGCCAACACCAGCCCGGTGGGGCCGGCGCCGATGATCAGAACGTCGCTGCGGTTCATGGGCCTGTCCTCCTGTTGCTGTGCAACAAGTATGGATCAGAAGGACGGGCTGGCCAGTTCAACCGCCATCGCGAGCAGGCTCACGCCTACAGGCTTGATGTACCTGGATCAAATGTAGGAGTGAGCCTGCTCGCGATGAGGCCGGAAAATCCCCCACAAAACCAAAAAAGGCCCCGCAGCCATCAAAGCCACGGAGCCTTTTTACATGACGGTGACGCTTAGAAGTCGATAGTGCCCGACAACTTCGCCACACGCGGTTCACCCTGCGTCAGGTAACCGCCCTGAGCCGATTCCCAATACTTCTTGTTCGCCAGGTTTTCCACGCCCAGACGCACGGTCACGTCTTTCTCCGAAACCTTGAACGCATAACGCGCACCCGCATCGAAACGGTTCCAGGTCGGCAGGCTCAGGTTGTTCGCCGCATCGGCGTATTGCCCACCGGTGCGCAGCATCCGCGCGTTCAGCGCTACGCCTTGCAGGCCGGGCACGTCCCAATCGGCACCAGCGTTGAACTGGAAGGTCGGTACGCCGATCGCACGGTTGCCGTCATTGGCGCCGTTCTGGGTGTTCTTCAGCTCGGTGTCCATCAGGGTCAGGCCACTGATCAGGCGCAGACCGCTGATCGGCTCGCCGAACACGTTCATTTCCACGCCTTTGTTGACCTGCTCGCCTTCACGCACATAACGCGAGGTGTTGGCGTCGATGATTTCCGAGTAACCGTCGCTCGGCTGTTCGATACGATAAACACCCAGGCTCGCACCGTAAGTGCCCATGTCGACTTTCACCCCGGCTTCGGTCTGCTTGGAGCGTGCCGGTGCATAGGCTTCGTTGCCGTTGATCACGACGCGTGAGCCGGAGGTGGTCGGCGAGGTCGGGCCCTGCGCCAGGCCTTCGATGTGGTTGGCGTAGAACGACACGTGTTCCCACGGCTTGAAGACGATGCCGTAGACCGGCGTGGTAATCGATTCGTCGTAGCTGGAAGAGCGCGGACCGCTGCCGTAGCTGGCGTAGCTGTAACCCTGCACCACCAGTTGCTGACGACGCAGGCCAGCGGTGATCAGCAGGCGATCATCAAAGAAGCCGAGGGTGTCGGAAATCGCCGCGCTGCGGTTGAACGTCTTGCCGGTGATGCCCGGATCGCTGTTGTCGCCGCCGGCGAAGTTACCGACCGGCGATGGCGTTTCTACCGGGTGGTAGATGTTGTTGGCGTACTTGGTCAGGTCGAAGTCGTAAGCGCTGCGCTGTTCGGTCCAGATGCCGGTCAGGCCGAAGTTGAGCTTGTGGCTGACCGGGCCGGTGGTGAATTTGCCGTTGAGGCCGGCCATGACGCTGGTGTTGTCTTCGTCGTGCGGGATGAACGAGCCGGTGGTGTTCGAGGCACCGTTGTTGCCGACCAGTGTGGTCGAGTTGTAGCGCCCGACTTCACGGGTGTGCTTGGCGCCACCGGCGGCGTAGGCGGTCCAGTTGTCGTTGAGGTCGTACTCGGCGCGGAGCATGCCGAAGGTGTCTTCGATGTCGGTGTAGCCCCACTTCGGCGCGTAGTTGGTGTCGGCCGACGGTGCGTCCGGAATGTGCGTGGCAGTGCCGAGGTTGACCGAGTTGCGGCCACCGTTGACGCGCTCTTTCTGGTAGGCGAAGTCGCCGGAAACGCGCAGTGCATCGCCGCGATAATCGAGGCCGATGGCAAACAGTTTCGAGCGCTGGTTTTCGTGATCGATGGCGGTGTCGCCTTCGCGTTGCGACAGGTTGACCCGTGCACCAAAACGGTTGTCTTCACCGAAACGCTGACCGATGTCGAAGTGATGACCGATGCGGCCTTCGCTGTTGATGTCGGTGGTGTAGCGGCGCAGTGGCACGTCACCGGCACGCTTGGGCTGCAGGTTGACGCCGCCGCCGATGCCGGAACCGGTCGGGGTCACACCGTTGATAAAGGCATTCGGGCCTTTGAACACTTCCACGCGCTCCAGCGCATCGGTGGAAATGATCTGCCGTGGCAGCACGCCGTAGAGGCCGTTATAGGAAATGTCATCGCCAGTCAGCGGCAGGCCACGGATCATGAAGATCTGCGCCTGGTTGGAGAAACCGGAGGCCTGGCGCACCGATGAATCGTTGAGCAGCACGTCGGCGACGTCTTCGGCTTGCTGATCCTGGATCAGTTGCTCGGTGTAGGACGCGGCGCTGAATGGCACGTCCATCATGTCCTGATTGCCCAGCACGCCCAACTGGCCGCCGCGAGCAACCTGACCACCGGCGTAAACCGGGGGCAGGGCATCGGGCGTCGGGGCTTGTGCGTTGATGTTGACGTTGTCGAGCACCAGCTCTTTGTTATCGCCTTCAGCGGCGTGAGCGGTGACCGTCAGAGAGCACAGCAGGGCGAGAAGCGTCGGGCGAAACGGGACGGCGAGTCGAACTGGAGCGGGCATTTTTTTACCTGGAGGCGCACGGCCATTGGGAAAAAGTTAGGGCGGCGCGGGAACTCCTTGCGCAAATGCGACTCCAGGCGCAAATGATAGGTTTTCTCAGTAACGTTTTGCAATCAGTTTGTCACTACGCCCCATGACACCTTGTAGGAGCTGCCGAAGGCTGCGATCTTTTGATCCGGTTTTTTAAAATCAAAGGCAAAAGATCGTCCGAACGCGGCCCGAACCTGCGGCAGCTCCTACAGGGATTGTGTATGGTGGTTCTGGCTTAGTGGACTGGATGGAGCAAGATGCGATTACTCATGATCCTCGCCGCAGTGTTGAGCCTCGCCGGTTGCGCGGGGCAGCGCAGCAGCGAACCGGTGCCCCGTGCGCCTGCTGAAGTGAAGGCTGAAATCGTCCGGCTGATGCCGGCCAAGGTCGCGGATCGTCAGGGCTGGGCCACCGACATTTACGCCGCATTTGCCGCGCAAGACATCAGCCCGACCACACAGAATCTGTGCTCGGTGCTGGCGGTGGCTGAACAGGAATCGACCTTTCAGGCCGACCCCACCGTACCCGGCCTCGGCAAAATCGCCCGCGACGAAATCGACCGTCGCGCCGGCAAAGTACACATCCCCAGCCTGTTGGTCAGCGGCGCTTTGCAAGTGCGCTCGACCAATGGCAAGACCTACAGCGAACGCCTCAACGCCGCGCGCAGCGAGAAGGAATTGAGCGCGATTTTCGATGACTTCATCGGCAGGGTACCGATGGGCCGTACGCTATTCGGTGGCTTCAACCCGGTCCACACCGGCGGGCCGATGCAGGTCAGCATCGAGTTTGCCGAACAGCACGCCAAGGACTATCCGTACCCGGTCGACGGCAGCATTCGCCACGAAGTGTTCAGCCGCCGCGGTGGCATGTATTTCGGCATCGCGCACTTGATCGGTTACCCGGTGAGTTATCGCGAGCCGCTGTATCGCTTCGCCGATTTCAACGCCGGTTGGTACGCCAGCCGCAATGCCGCATTCCAGAACGCAGTCAGCCGCGCCTCGGGCATCCCGCTGGCACTCGACGGCGATCTGATTCGTTATGACTCGATCATGCCCGGCGGCACGGAGCTGGCGGTGCGCACCCTTGGCAAGTCGCTCGGCATGCGTAATCCGACCATTCGTGATCAGTTGGAAAAGGGCAAAACCCTCGAATTCGAAGAGACGAAGCTCTATCAACGGGTGTTTGAGTTGGCGGAAAAAGCCGAGGGCAAGACGCTGCCGCGCGCGGTGCTACCAGGCATCGTCCTGCAAAGCCCGAAAATCACCCGCAAACTGACCACGGCCTGGTTCGCCAAGCGTGTGGATGAGCGTTACAAACGCTGCATGGCCAAGGGCGGATAAATCACACGGACATAAAAAACCCGGCAGGGGATGCCGGGTTTTTCTGGGTTGTTGCGATCAGCGCAATCATTCAGACAGCGCGGCGTTCAAGCAGGCGATCCGAACCACCTTCTGCAACGGTATTGCCCTGCAGACGATCCGAACCATCAGCGGCGACGGTGTTGCCTTGCAGACGATCCGAACCATCAGCGGCGACGGTATTGCCCTGCAGACGATCGGAGCCATCAGCTGCGACGGTGTTGCCTTGCAGACGATCGGAGCCATCAGCAGCGACAGCGTTCTGGTACAGACGATCCGAGCCGTCAGCGGCGATCATCGTGTGAACCGGGGTAGCGGCGAAAGCGTTTACTGCGAAAACCGAGAAAGCGATGCTGAGAAGAGTTTGGCGTTTCATGATGTTTGCTCCGGGGTGTTATTGGTTGGTATGGAGCCGATCTTACGCCGGGGATTTTTTATGAGAACTTCATTGCCGTGATGGTAAACATCGACGCCAATGATGGTTCATGTAGGAGCTGCCGCAGGTTCGGGCCGCGTTCGGACGATCTTTTGATCTTGCTTCTGAAAAACCAGATCAAAAGATCGCAGCCTGCGGCAGCTCCTACAGGGGGTATCACAATACTTTGACGGCGCGGCCGATCGCCTGGATCGGCCCGGTCGGTTTGCCGATCGGCGAACCGCCGGCGCCTTCCAGCGTCAACTCGAACAACTGGTTCGCTTGCAACGGCGGCAACTTGTCGAGCGGCACCGACAAGGCCTGCCCGGGTTTGACCAACCCCAACGACACCGGCCCTTGCCAGCCATCGGCCTTGGTCCAGAACTCCAGCGCCTTGTCCGCCGGCACCTCGACCACCCCCAGCGGAATCAACTGAATTTCATGCGAATTGCTCGCCTGAATCACCCACCCCGGCGCCTTGTCCTGCGGCGCGACCAGCACCACCAGATAACTCGGTTTCGGCGTGGTCTGGGTCAACAGGATCGACCCCAGGATCAACGTCGCCGCCAGGCCCACCGCGCTCAATCCGCGCCACAGCGGTAACAGATTCCACCATGAAGTCGACGGCGCTGGCTGCGTCAGTCGGTTGATGCTGCGTTCGATGCGCGGCCACAGCTGCGCCGACGGCTGTTGTGGCGCGGCGAAATCCGTCAGCTCCAGCAGGCGTCGCTCCCATGCATCCACCGCCGCGCGCAACTCGGGCTCATTCGGCAAGCGTCGCTGCACCTCGATCCGCTGCTCGGCCGACAGCGTGCCGAGCACATACTCACCGGCCAGCTCATCACGTTCCTGCGCCGATTCCGTGGTCATCCCATGCACTCCCGCAAAGCGTTAAGGCTGCGCTTGATCCACGCCTTGACCGTGCCCAGCGGCGTGTCGAGACGCGTCGCAATCTGCGCGTGAGAATAACCATCGACGTAGGCGTGAAGGATGCAGCGTCGCCGTTGCGGATCAAGTTGTTCCAGGCAGCGGTTGATGCGCGCCGAATGCGCCTGGGCCTCAAAGTCATCAGCATCAGCGGCCGTTTCATGCTCAGCGCCAAGCGACGTCTCGCGACCCTGATCACGCAGCAGGTTCAGCGCCAGATGCCGGGTCACGCTGAACATCCAGCCGCGTGCCGACCCGCGAGCCGGGTCAAACCCCGCCGCGCCGTTCCAGATCTTGATGAAGGCCTCATGGACGATGTCCTCCGCCAGCGCCGTATCGCGCACCAGCCGCTTGGCCACGCCGAGCAGACGCGGACCTTCCTGCACATACAAATCGCGCAGGGCCGAGCGCTCGCCGCGGGCACAGGCAGCGAGACGGGCTTCATAATCAAACACGGGTTCGGCTAAAGGCATGTCGTGCAATCTAGCTCACATTCCCCAAAACAACACAGAACCCTGTGGGAGCGGGCTTGCCCGCGATGGCGGCGTATCAGTGACGAAGATATTGACTGATGCGACGCCATCGCTGGCAAGCCAGCTCCCACAGGGATTGATGTTGAGCCTGAGGGGTCAGTTCGCGGCCCAGAAGATGTAGTCGGCCTGGTACTTCACCACTTCCTGCTTGCCCTTGTTCGCCGCCGTGCATTCACTGCCTGGCGCCACGCCGCCCTTGAGCGCGACACGCTGGATGTAGCTGACGCCAGCCATCGCGCCTTTACCCTCGGCAGGATTAGCCTTGACCAATTGATAGGGCAGGTTGCCCGGACTCGACGGCGCCACGGCCAATTGCGTGCCAGTGACCTTCGACCCGTCCTTGGCCTGCCAGGTGGCCGGCGGGCCGAAGTAGGTGCCGACCTGCTGGCCGCTGCGATCATTGAGCACCGCTTTCGGGCCGACGAAGGTCCACTCGGTCTGGCCCGGGGCATTGGCCTTGTCGCGGCATTCGTAGGTGATCTCGCCGACGCCAGTGGTTTCCATCGCGATCTTGTGGCCATCCGGGACCTTGATCGCGTCGGGATAACTGCTTTGCGCAAAGGTCGTGGCGCTGGCGGCGAGCAAACCGCTGAGGCAGATCAGTTGGGTGATGTTCATCAGTATGTTTCTCCAAAATGGCTAAACCGCTGACAGCCGAAGCGGGCTGTTACAAGGACTACCCATGACGGAGGCATTTGGATGCACCCGTGCCAAAAAATAAACCCATCCCCTGTAGGAGCTGCCGCAGGCTGCGATCTTTTGATCCTGTTTTTAAAACCAACATCAAAAGATCGCAGCCTGCGGCAGCTCCTACAGGGATTCGGCAATTTCCGCGATTTTGCGGGGGATCGCGAGGCCGGAGGCTTTCAGGAGTTCCTGGGTGTAGGGGTGTTGTGGTGCGGCGAAAATTTCCCGTGAAGAGCCTTGCTCCACAACCTTGCCATCCTTGATCACCATCAAGTCATGCGCCAGCGCATGCACCACCGCCAGATCATGGCTGATGAACAAATACGTCAGCCCGTGCCTGATCTGCAATTGGCGCAACAATTCCACCACCTGCTTCTGTACCGTGCGATCCAGCGCCGAAGTCGGTTCATCGAGCAGAATCAACGCCGGTTCCAGCACCAATGCGCGGGCGATGGAAATGCGCTGGCGCTGGCCACCGGAAAACTCATGGGGGTAACGATGGCGGCTCTGCGGATCGAGGCCGACTTCCTCCAGCACGCGAATCACTGCGGCCTCGCGCTCGGCTTCAGTGCCGATGCCATGGGTCAGCAAGCCTTCGGCAATGATCTGCTGCACCGACATCCGTGGGCTGAGGCTGCCGAACGGGTCCTGAAACACCACCTGAATCTGCCGCCGCAACGGCCGCATCAGACGCTGGTTGAGCAGGCTCAGTTGCTTGTTGCCGAAACGGATATTGCCCTCGGACTCGACCAGTCGCAGGATCGCCTGACCCAGCGTCGATTTGCCTGAACCGGACTCGCCAACAATCCCCAAGGTCTTGCCCCGTTGCAGGGTGAAACTGACGCCGTCCACCGCTTTGATGTAATCCTGCTGGCGACTGAACAACGCCTTGGGCAGTGGAAACCACACCTTCAAATCATCGACTTCGAGCAGGTTGTGCTCAAACTCACTCGGCACCGGCGCACCGCTCGGTTCCGCCTCGATCAGCAGGCGGCTGTAAGGATGCTTCGGTGCGCGGAACAGCGCTTCGCAATCCGCCTGCTCGACGATTTCGCCTTGGCGCATCACGCACACGCGCTGAGCGATGCGCCGTACCAGATTGAGGTCATGACTGATCAGCAACAGCGACATGCCGAGGCGTTGCTGCAATTCGATCAGCAGCTCAAGAATCTTCTGCTGCACCGTGACGTCGAGCGCCGTGGTCGGCTCGTCAGCGATCAACAATTCCGGCTCATTAGCCAGCGCCATCGCAATCATCACCCGCTGCCGCTGCCCACCCGAAAGCTGATGCGGATAGGCTTTCAAGCGCTGCAACGGCTGACGAATGCCGACCAGTTCCAGCAGCTCCAACGTCCGTTCACGGGCAGCGCGGCCCTTGAGGCCCTTGTGAATCTCCAGCACTTCGCTGACCTGCTTTTCCACCGTGTGCAACGGATTCAGCGAAGTCATCGGCTCCTGAAAAATCATCGCAATGCGATTGCCGCGCAAACCACGCATCTGCTGCTCGCTGGCGTGCAATAAATCCACACCGTTGTAGCGGATCGTGCCGCTGCTGCTGACGTTCTTGCCCGGCAACAAACGCAGAATCGAATGCGCCGTCACCGACTTGCCCGAGCCGGATTCACCGACCAGCGCCAGGCACTCGCCACGGCAGATATCCAGGTTCAAACCGTGCACCACTTCCTGCCCGGCGAAGGCGACGCGCAGGTCGCGAATTTCAATCAGGTTGTCGTTCATGTCAGCTCCGGGGATCAAGATCGTGGATCAAATGCATCACGGCAAGCCTCACCAATAAAAACCAACAACGACAAAATCAACGCCAACGCGAAAAACGCCGTCAGCCCCAGCCACGGCGCTTGCAGATTGCGCTTGGCCTGACCGATCAGTTCGCCCAGCGATGCGGTGCCTGCGGGCATGCCAAAGCCAAGAAAATCCAGCGCAGTCAGCGTGGCGATGGCGCCGGTCAGAATGAACGGCAGGTAGGTGAGGGTGGAGGTCATCGCGTTGGGCAGGATGTGCCGACACATCAGTTCGTTGTCGGTCAGGCCCAGTGCCCGCGCGGCTTTGACGTACTCCAGATTGCGCCCACGCAAGAACTCGGCGCGCACCACATCGACCAATGCCAGCCAGGAAAACAGCGCCATGATCCCCAGCAACCACCAGAAACTCGGCGAGACAAACCCGGACAAAATGATCAGCAGGTACAGCACCGGCAGCCCCGACCAGATCTCCAGCACGCGCTGCCCGAGCAAATCGACCCAACCGCCGTAATAACCCTGCAACGCCCCGGCAACGATGCCGATCAGTGCACTGATGCCGGTGAGAATCAGTGCAAACAGAATCGAAATCCGCGTGCCGAAAATCACCCGCGCCAACACGTCGCGCGCCTGATCGTCGGTGCCCAGCCAGTTGCTTGAGGACGGCGGGCTTGGCGCCGGTTCGCTGAGGTCGTAATTGACCGTGTCGTAGCTGAACGGAATTGGCGGAAACAACATCCAGCCGCCCTGATCCTCGATCAGCTTGTGCACGTAACTGCTGGCGTAATCCGGTCGAAACGGCAGCTCGCCGCCGAAATCGGTTTCCAGGTAATCGCTGAGGATCGGAAAGTAAAAAGCGTCGTGATAACGAATCACCAGCGGCTTGTCGTTGGCGATCAATTCACCGCCCAGACAAATCAGGCACAGACCGATAAACAACCACAACGACCAGCGTCCACGCCGATTGGCCTTGAACTGCGCCACGCGGCGCTGGCCGAGAGGGGAAAGAGTGAACATCAGGCAGTCCTCGCCGAGAAGTCGATGCGCGGGTCGAGCAGGGTGTAGCAGAGGTCGCCGATCAGCTTGATCAACAGGCCGAACAGGGTGAACAGAAACAGCGCGCCGAACACCACCGGGTAGTCGCGCGACACCGCCGCTTCGTAACTCATGCGGCCGAGGCCGTCGAGGTTGAAGATGGTTTCGATCAGCAGGGAGCCTGCGAAAAACACCTCGATCAGCGCCGACGGCACACCGGCCACCACCAGCAACATCGCATTGCGAAACACGTGGCCGTAAAGCACGCGACGCTCGGTCAAACCCTTGGCCCGCGCGGTGATCACGTACTGGCGGCTGATCTCGTTGAGGAAGCTGTTCTTGGTCAGGATCGTCAGCGTGGCGAAACCACCAATCACCAGCGCCGTCACCGGCAACACCAAGTGCCAGAGGTAATCGCCGAGCTTGCCCAGCGTGCTGAGGCTGTCGAAGTTATCCGAGACCAGCCCTTGCACCGGGAACCAATTGACGTAGCTGCCGCCGGCGAACACCACGATCAGCAGAATCGCGAACAGGAACGCCGGCATCGCATAGCCGATGATGATCGCCGTGCTGCTCCAGACATCAAACGCGCTGCCGTTCTTGATCGCTTTGCGAATGCCCAGCGGGATCGAAATCAGGTAAGTGATCAACGTCGCCCACAAGCCCAGCGACAGCGACACCGGCAGCTTCTGCACGATCAGGTCGGTGACCTTGGCGCCACGAAAGAAACTGCTGCCCAGATCCAGCTGCGCGTAGTTTTTCAGCATCAGCCACAGGCGTTCGTGCATGGGTTTGTCGAAGCCGTAATGGTGTTTGATTTCCTCGATCAGCGCCGGGTCGAGACCACGGCTGCTGCGCCCGGCGCCGCCAATCGCGGCGACCTCGCCACCGCCGCCCATGCTGTGCCCGCCGAAGCCTTGCAAGCGGGCAATCGCCTGCTCGACCGGGCCACCTGGCGCGGCCTGCACGATCAGAAAATTCACCACCAGAATGCACAGTAGCGTGGGGATGATCAGCAGCAAACGTCGACTCAGATAACGCAACATGTCACTGGCCTCCCGCGAGTTGGCTGTGCATCTGCTGGCTGGTCAACGCCTTGTTCGACACCTCCCACCAGGTGTTGAGGCCTTCGTCGTAGGCCGGTTGCACGGGCGGCATGCCGAAGCGGTTTTGATACACCGTCGGCGTGCCTTTGGAGTAGTAGTTGGGAATCATGTAGTAACCCCATTGCAGCACCCGGTCGAGGGCGCGGGCGTAATGCACCATGGCTTCGCGGGTGTTGGCCTGCACCAGCCCGTCGATCAGTTGATCGACCGCCGGATTGGCCAGCACCATCGAGTTGGAACTGCCGATTTGCGTGGCACTTTGCGAGGCGTAGAGGCTGTACAACTCGCGGCCGGGAGAGACAATCGGATCGCCGCTACGGGGGAAACTGGTGACGATCATGTCGTAGTCACGGGCGTTGAGGCGGTTGACGTATTGCGCCGAATCGATGCGCCGCAGATTGAGGGTGATGCCGATCTGCGCGAGGGTGCGTTTGAACGGCAGCAGCATGCGGTCGAAACCGCCCTGACCGTCGAGGAAGGTGAACTCCAGCGGCTCGCCGGCCGCGTTGACCAAACGATTGTGTTGCGGCGTCCAGCCGGCCTCGGCGAGCAGCTTCAGCGCTTGCAGTTGCTTGTCGCGGATGTAGCCGCTGCCATCGGTTTTCGGCGCTTCATACACGGTCGTGAAGACCTCGTCGGGGATCTGCCCGCGCAGCGGTTCGAGGATTTTCAATTCCTCGGCATCAGGCAGCGCAGTGGCGGCCATTTCACTCTTCGGCCAGAAGCTGTTCTGGCGCACGTAGAAGCCGCGCATCATCTGCTTGTTGGTCCACTCGAAATCCCACAGCAGGCTGATCGCCTGACGCACGCGGCGATCCTGGAAGATCGGGTTTTGCAGGTTGAACACGAAGCCTTGGGCGGCGGTGGGTTTTTCCGGGGCCAGAATCGACTGCTGCAAACGGCCGTCGCGCAACGCCGGGCTGTCGTAGCCAACCACGTAACCAGACGAGGAGAACTCGCGGTTGTAGTCGAACGCGCCGGCCTGCAACAGCTGCCGGGCGACGTCGGTGTCGCCGTAGAAATTCACCGTGAGGGTGTCGAAGTTGTACATCCCGCGACTCACTGGCAGGTCTTTGCCCCACCAGTCCGGATCGCGTTGAAAACTGATGCTGCGGCCGGCGTCGACCTTGCTCACTCGGTACGGGCCGCTGCCCAGTGGTGGCTCGAAACCGCCGCCGTTGGCGAAGTCGCGGGTTTGCCACCAGTGTTCGGGGACCACACGCATGGTCGCCAGGTCCAGCGCCAGGGTGCGGTTGAGGTTGTTCTTGAAGGTGAAGCGCACCTGTCGTGGGCCTTCGATCAGCACGTCCTGGACGTCGGCGTACTGCTGGCGATAACTCAGGCTGCCCTTGGTCATCAGCAGGTCGAAGGTGTAGCGCACGTCTTCGGCGGTGATCGGTGTACCGTCGGCGAAACGTGCTTTTGGATTGAGGGTGAAACGCACCCACAGTCCATCGGGGTCGCGCTCGATCTGTTGCGCGACCAATGCGTAAACGGTGTAGGGCTCGTCAAGCGAACGGAACGCCAATGGCGAATACACCCAGTCGTTGACTTGCACCACGGAAATGCCCTGATCGGCGTATGGGCTGATGTAGTTGAACCCGCCGATTTCCATCGACGCACGGCTGAGCGAACCGCCCTTGGGCGCGTGTGGATCGACGAAATCGAAATGCTGGAAGTTCGCCGGATACTTCGGCGCCTCGCCGTACACCGTCAGCGCATAACTGCCAGCGGCCAGCGCCGAGGGGCCGGTGCACAGCAAAGCACTGCCGAGCAGCAAAGCAGCCATGTTGCGCAAAAAACTCATGAAATCACTCCTAAGTCCCTGAAAAGATCACCGATCAAACTGAGGGAGCGGTCTTTTGTGGCGAGGGGATTTATCCCCGATCGGCTGCGGAGCAGTCGCAAGATCGATGCATGCGGTATTTCTGATTGTCCGCGTCGGCAGGTCTTGGGGGCGCTTCGCACCCCATCGGGGATAAATCCCCTCACCACAAAAGCTCGCCCCCAAAAAAGGTGATGCGTGGTTGTTCCGGTTAGAAGTGGTACGTCATGCGCGCAAACAAGGTGCGGCCCAGTGGGTCGGTGTAGCGCGGGTCATAGCCGCTCTGGAAGTTGTAGGCCTGGTTGGAGAACGGCGGGTTGCGGTCGAACATGTTCTTCATCCCGGCATCGACATCCAGCACCTTGTTGAAGGTGTAACCGGCCGACAGATCCCACACCGAATACGACGCAACGGTTGCATGAGTGTCGCGGTCGTAATCGTTGTAGCCGGTGGTGAAGCGGTTGGTCAGCGACGCCCGCGCCGCACCGAAGGTCCAGCTGCCGGTGAGGTTGTGTTTCCAGCGCGCGATCACGCCGTCACCCTGGAAGTCGCCGACCTTGTCGGTGAACGGGCCTTTGATGGTGCTCTGGAAGTCGTACTCGTCAACGTAAGTGCCTTGCAGCCCCAGACCGAACTGGCCGTACGGCGTGTTCGGGAAGCGATAGTCGAGCGACACATCGATACCGTTGGTTTCGACGATGCCAAGGTTGGCGTTGCCGGTAACGATGTAATTGAGCGTGCCGTCGGCGTTGCGCACGAAGCGATCCGGGTAGGAGCCGGCCTGATCAAACACGGTGGATTCCGGGAATGGCTGGATCTGGTTGGAAATGTGAATCCACCAGAAATCGAGACCCACCGAGAGGTTGTTGATCGGCTGATAAACGAAGCCCAGGGTCACGTTGCGGGCCTTCTCCGGGGCCAGATCCTGGTTGCCGCCAATCTGGTTGAGGAACTGCTGACCGCAATCGCGGCCGCCGTTACCGCCGGGTTGCACCACGCCGCCGGTACACAGCACCGGGTCGTTGTAGTAGCCCTGGGTGAAGGTGATGCTGTTGGGCGAGTACAGCTCGTACAGCGACGGCGCGCGGAAGCCTTCGCTGTACGCGCCGCGCACCACCAGCTCTTTCAGCGGCTGATAACGGAACGAATATTTCGGGTTGGTGGTGCTGCCGAAGTCGCTGTATTTGTCGTGACGCACGGCGGCGGAGAGTTCGAGGCTGTCGAGCACCGGCACGTTGATTTCCGCATAGGCGGCTTTCACGCTACGGTCACCTTCGACACTGCCGTTGGGGTCGATGCCGAGACTCTGGATGTCACCGGCGAACGACTCGAAGTCCTGGTGGAATTTCTCTTTGCGGTACTCGCCACCGAGGGCCAGACCCGACGGGCCGGCACCGAACCAGTCGCCGATTTCGCGGCTGATGCGTCCATCAAAACCGGCCACACGGCCAACAGCGGTGGAATAGGCGCCGTGGTAAGCCGCTTGATCGATGTATTGCTGACCGGCGGCGGACTGCGGCCCGAACGGGTTGAGCAAACCGCTGGCCAGACCGTCGATCATCGCCTGATCGCTGACAAAGCCATTGGTGACGCTGGAGACGATTTTGTTCTGGTTGTATGAGGCGCCGACGTTGTAATCCCAACCGCCGACCAGACCATCGAAGCTGAGCAAGAAGCGCTGGCTGGTGTTCTGATCTTTCGACTCACGCGGACCGGCAGCGGTTTCTCGCCAGTTCACATCCACTGGTTGGGTCGGGTCGAGGGTGAAGTCGGTCGGCCCCGGTGTGATGCCGTTGCCAGGGTAGTAGGGTGACGAGCCGTCGAGGCTCAGACCGGTCAGCGGTGCAGGGCCGATCGAGGTGGCGTTGTTGTTGCGCGACCAGAAGTACTCGAGATTGACGTTGTGATCGTCGGCCAGTTTGCCGGTGGTCTTGCCGAAGAACGAAGTCTTCTCGGTCTGCGGCACCAGGTCGATGTATTCGCGGGTACTGAAGCGGCACAGGCCGTCGCGCGCCACCAGGTTCGGCCCGTTGCAATTGCTGTTCGCCAGCGGGTTGGTGGCGTTGCCGTTCTGGCTATAGTTGCCGGGGAACGCGGTGCCGGAGGTCTGATCCAGACCTCGGCCGGGATCGTAGTCACGGGCGAAGGAGCGATCGTTGGCGTCGAGGTTCTGCTGCTTGTTGTAGTTGAACACGCCGAGGACGTTGAAGCGGTCCTCCTCCAGATCACCGTAGCCCCAACTGGCGCTCATGTCCTTGGTCGCACCGCCGCCACTGTGGGTCGGGGTTTCGCCGCCGAGGGTCAGTTGGCCGTCGGTCATGGATTTCTTGGTGATGAAGTTGATCACGCCGCCGATAGCGTCGGTGCCGTACAGCGCCGAGGCGCCGTCACGCAGCACTTCCACGCGCTCGATGGCGGCAAACGGGATCATGTTCAGATCCACCGCGCCGCCGGCCGAGTTGGTGCCCGACAAGGCGTTGTTGGCCAGGCGTCGACCGTTGAGCAAGACCAGCGTCTTGTTCGCGCCAATGCCGCGCATGTCGGCGAACGAAGCGCCGCCGGTGGCTGCACCGACCGAGCCGGCGCTGTTGTTCAGCGACTGGCTGCCGGTAATGCGCTGGACCAGTTCGGCGGTGGTGGTCACGCCCTGTTTGCGCAGCTCGTCAGCCTTGAGAATGGTGATCGGCACGGCGGTTTCCGCATCGACCCGGCGAATCGCCGAACCCGTCACTTCGACCCGTTGCAGTTGCGTGGTCGGTGCGACCACGGCGGCTGCAGCGGGCACGGCGGCGTTGTCGTCCTCGGCCGCTTGCACGGTCCCGGCGCCCATCCCCATGGCCACCAGATACAACGGAACAAAACGGTGGCGAGAAATCGTGGCCACCAAAGGTTTGAGCGTGAAGCGTGGAGTGTTCATCAGCATGGTTATTTCCGACTTTTCAGACGTTATCGAATTGGCCTTGTGAGCCCCTCATTGCTCCGCTTTCGGTGATACCGCGTGCGGAAAACCACTTTCTTCAAGCAAGCCGATCCCCTCCGAAGACGCGTGGCGTTTTTCGGTCGGCTGGTTGCGACAGGATTCAGCGGGCGGTGGCGGGCGCGTCTTTCACTGCGCGCCCGGCACCGTACTCAGTGGGTGGTCATCACCGAAATCTTGGTAATGCCCGAGCGTTCGATCGACGCCATGGCCTTGGCTACCTGGCCGTAATTGACGGCGGAATCGGCCTGCAACTGCACGCGCACTTCGGCATCCTTGGCCTTGACCTCCTTGAGGCTGGCTTCCAAAGATTCCGGCGCCAGCTCGGTCTTGGCCAGATAGAACTTGCCGTCCTGATCGACGCTGACCACCACCGGGTCCTTCTTTTCGGCGGGGGCGACGGCGTCGGTTTTCGGCAGGTTGACTTTGATTGCGTTGGTCATCAGCGGCGCGGTGACGATGAACACCACCAGCAGCACGAGCATCACGTCGACCAGTGGCGTGACGTTCATTTCGCTGAGCACTTCATCGCTGTCCTGAGTCGAGAAAGACATCAGCTGGCCTCCCGCACGGCGGCTGTGGTTTTGCTGGCGATGGCCTGACGGCTGATGGAAAACGCACTGCGCGAGGCGAGGGCGTCGAAGTCGTGGGCGAAGTCATCCATGTCCGCCGAGGCGAGCTTCAGACGACGCAGGAAGAAGTTGTAGATCAGCACCGCCGGCACCGCGACGGCGATACCCACGCCGGTGGCGATCAGCGCGTGACCGATGGGCCCGGCGACCGCTTCAAGGCTGGCCGAACCGGTTTCGCCGATGCTTTTCAGCGCTTCCATGATGCCCCACACGGTGCCGAACAAACCAATGAACGGCGCGGTGCTGCCGATACTGGCGAGGATCGCCTGGCCGTTTTCCAGCGAGCGGCGTTCCTTCTGGATCTGCTGGCGCAGGTTGCGTTCCAGGCGATCCGAGCGGTTGATGGTGTGCGCCAGTTGTTGCGTGGTGCGCGGCGAATCCTCCACCAGCAACGCTTCGAAACCACTGCTGGCGATGCGCGCCAGTGCGCCCGGATACTGGCTGGCGTGTTCGGCGGCGGTGAGCAGATCCGGCGCGCCCCAGAAGGCTTTGCTGAACTGTTTGTTCTGCGCTTTCTGGCGCAGGTACTGCGCCGACTTGACCAGCAGGATCGCCCAGCTGAGCACGGAAAACAGCACCAGACCCCAGAGCACGCCGGGGACAATCATCGAAGACAAATCGTTCATGGTGATACCTCGCTTGCGTTATTCGGTTGTGCGTTGATTGAGCGTTCGGTTATTGCGGCAATTTGAAATCGATGGTCTGGGTGGCGAAGCCGTCGATCGGCGTGTCACCGCGTTTGGCCGGAATAAATTTCCAGTTCTTCACCGCAGCGACCGCCGCGTCATCCAGTTGCGGCTTGCCGCTGGACTTGGTCACCGTCACCGAGCCAGCGCGACCGTTGGCCAACACCTGAATGCGCAGCACCACACTGCCTTCCCAGTTGCGCCGCAGCGCCAGCGACGGGTATTCCGGCGGCGGGTTGCCGAGGCTGGCGAGTCCGGAAACGGCTGCCGACTCCTTGACCGGACCTGGCGCGGCGGCAGGTGCTGGTGGCGCGCTCGGGGTGGCCGGTGCAGCGGGCGCGGCGGGTTGTGCCGGAGCGGGCGCGGCTTTCGGCCGCTCGACCTTTTTTACCGGTTTTGGCTTCTCGACCGGTTTCGGTTTTTCGATCGGCTTGGGTTTCTCCACCGGTTTGGGTGGCGGCTTGACCGCGTCTTCGTCCTCCACCGGTTGTTCAGGTTCCGGCGGGGGAGGCGGCGGTGGCGGCGGCTCGGGCGTGGGCGGTGCCGGTGGCGTCGGGCTGGTCAGTTCGACGGTCATTTCCGGAATCTGTGGCGGTGTCGGCAATGGCTCGGTCCGCGATTGCTGGAGAAACCACCAGGCGCCGCCATGTATCAGCGCCGACACAGCGACCAACAAGACCATTTGCTGTTTGTTCAAACCACCGGGTTGCGAGGTATTGGCTTTAAACGCCGGCCTGCCCGGTGGCGGCGGGACCGGCGCTTGCCGCAACGGCCCCGGCAGGGTTCTGTGCTTTACCGCATCGTTCATTAAAGCTCCCTCGGGTTGATGAAGGGCAATAAGGTGCCGTCCGAACATCCAGGGGATATTCGAGTGAGTGGGTGCAACTTTCTAAAAGGTGTGCAGAAGCCGATAGTTGAACTATCCGGTTAACAAGGCTCGTGCAAACTTACTGGCTTGGCGCCATCGACTTCGTCTGTTCATTACCCATTCCCTGGTGTTGTTCTATATGTAGGAGCTGCCGAAGGCTGCGATCTCTTGATCCTGTTCTTTAAAGATCAATATCAAGATCAAAAGATCGCAGCCTACGGCGGCTCCTACAGGGGTGTTCAGTTTGTGTTTTGCAACCGCTGTGCCAAATGTTGCTGGAATGTAGTTGGGTTATTTCATTGATGTTACCCATGTCGCATTTATATAAGTTTTGTTGGCTGCCTTGTTGATCTTCGGCGCATACAAACCCGTCGCCCCGTACGCCGGGGGTTTTTGATGGGCGAGTCTGGCCGTGCGCTCTATCTCGCGGATTGGCGAGGCAAAGCGGCTGTTCTCGTGTCGGTCGGGGCACTTGCTGGTGCGCGGCGGACTGATTTGGTGCGGGTCAATGTTTTAGCGGGTCACGGGGTGTGTTCCTTGTTCTTGTTTAAATGAAATCAATACTTCGATCGTTGCTTAGTTACAGTCGTTGGTGCGTTTTTGGTGCAAATAAAAAGCAGCTGAAGTTATTGTCTGACAATTCAGCTGAGGGCCGATTAATACATGGCTTGCGCAATGATAATCAGCGTTGTATTTAAAAAATAAATAATACGCTGTGCTCGGCGAATAACTCATCGGCCAACACAGTGGTGGTCAGTTGGGCTCAGGTAATACAGTAAACGCGCAGGTGGCCGGTGCTGTTCAGGTGAACTCGGCTGTTGGCGTAAAGAGAAGCGAAGGCAGTGATGCGGCAGAACGATTGAAGATTCACGCGGTGAACTCCTTGTTGCCAGCTCGGATACGCGAACTTTTGGTTCGGTATCGCACCTTACAAGAACGCGGATAGCGTTCGATGATTGCTCTTGGTGCGGGATGGGCACCGCCAGCGCTGTTTTGCGAGGATTGAATTCGCAAGTCGCGAGTGCATGGGAAATTCGTGCCAAAACCGATACACACGCAGAATTTTTCTACACCGGGCCTGCCACCATCTACCCTTGGCAAAGGCTTAATTCGGGGGATTGGCTATGTACCAGCTCTACGGGCACAGGAATTCGGGCGCAGCCGCGATTGAAGCGGCGCTGGAGTTGTGCCAGATTGCCTATCGCTTCATCGATATCGAAGCCAGCACCGAAGCCGCTGAGGCGTTGGCCAAACTCAATCCGCTGAAACAGATCCCGACCTTGCAGTTGCCCGATGGCAGTGCACTGACCGAGAGTGCGGCGATTCTGATTCACCTCGGCTTGACGTTTCCACAATCGGGCCTGCTGCCGGTTGAGGCGGCTGATCGAGACCAGTCGATTCGCGGCATGGTCTACATCGTCAGCAACTGTTATGCGGCGATCGGCGTCATCGATTACCCCGAGCGCTGGCTGCTGATGCCCGACGAAGCGTCGCGGCAAAACCTGATGGCCGGCGCGCGTGAGCGTTTGCACTGGAGTTGGGAGGTGTTTGCCGACCAGTTCTCCGCCGAGTTGTACCTGGATGACGAAACACCGGGCGCGCTTGATGTGCTGGCGGCGGTGGTGACGCGCTGGGCGGGGAGCCGCGAGCATTTGCGCCAGACGCGGCCGGGGTTTTATGCGTGGTTGCAGAGGATCGACCGGCATCCGGTGTTGGCACCGGTGTTCGCCCGGCATTGGCCAGCCTGAACCCACCACACAAGAAAGTGTAGGAGTGAGCCCTGTGGCGAGGGGATTTATCCCCGATGGGGCGCGAAGCACCCCCAAAGAAACAGGGCCTGCTGCGCAGTCCATCGGGGATAAATCCCCTCGCCACAGTGTTTTTGTCGATTTATTCCCCGCGGATGTACTGCTCAAGCTGTTTGATCAGCTCGGCCTGTTCGGCAATCGCTTCCTTGACCAGGTCGCCGATCGACAACAGGCCGATCAGCTTGCCGTCCTCCACCACCGGCAAGTGCCGTAGGCGTTTGTCGGACATGATGCCCAGGCACGTATCGACGGTTTGATGGGTGTCCACGGTGATCACGTTCGCGACCATGATGTCGCGTACCGGTGTGCCCACCGATGAGCGGCCATGCAGCACGAGTTTGCGCGCGTAGTCCCGTTCGCTGATGATGCCGACCACTTCATCGTCTTCGACCACCAGCAAGGCGCCGACGTTTTTCTCGGCCATCTTCATCAGCGCTTCGAGCACCATGTGATCAGGTTTGATCTGGTGCACTTCCTGATTTTTCTGATCTTTGAGCTTGAGCAGTTGGGCGACGGTCTTCATGGCGGTTACTCAGGTGTTGTCGTTGTTATCCAAGCATCGTAGACGCAAGCGCGCAGGGCAAGGTGGCAAAGCGGCAGATAACACGCAAAAAACGTCATTTGCCTAACAAACCCCCGGTCATCCTGTGAAAGAAGACCTGTGCTGAGGGGATTTATCTGTAGTGAGGGGATTTATCTGTGCTGAGGGGGATCTGTGCTGAGGGGGGTATCTGTGGCGAGGGGATTTATCCCCGATGGACTGCGCAGCAGTCCCGCTTGTAAGTCAAAAACGGGGCCGCTTCGCGCCCCATCGGGGATAAATCCCCTCGCCACAGATAACCCCACTCACTACAGATAACCCCGCCAACTACAGATAAATCCACTCACCACAGATAAATCGCTACTACAAAGTATTCCAAACTGAAAACGCGGGCGCTGGAAGGGCAGCGTAGAATGCCCCTCTGTTTCAATACCCGAGGTTGCAGTGGTGGATTTACCGCAGGGCTTCGTCCTGACCCGGCATTGGCGTGATACGCCGGCCGGCACCGAAGTCGAGTTCTGGCTGGCGACCGACGCCGGGCCGCGCCGTGTGCGCCTGCCGCATCAGCCGTCAGTGGCGTTTATTCCCGCCGAACAGCGCGCAGCGGCCGAACGCCTGCTGCATGACGAAAAAAACGTCGAACTGCGCCCATTGGCCCTGCAGGATTTCGAACATCGTCCGGTACTCGGCCTGTATTGCCAGCAACACGGCCAGTTGATGCGCCTGGAGACCGCGCTCAATCGCGCCGGCGTCGACGTCTACGAAGCGGACGTGCGCCCACCCGAACGCTACCTGATGGAGCGCTTCATCACCGCGCCGGTGTTTTTCAGCGGCACCGCCGATGCTGACGGCATCCTGCACAACGCCCACCTCAAGCCCGCGCCCGATTACCGGCCGAAGCTGCGGCTGGTCTCGCTGGACATCGAAACCACCGAAACCGGCGAGCTCTATTCAATAGCCCTCGAAGGTTGCGGCGAGCGTCAGGTGTACATGCTCGGCGCGCCGAACGGCGATGCCAGCATTGTCGATTTCGACCTCGAATACTGCGACTCGCGCACGGTCATCCTGAAGAAACTCAACGAGTGGTTCGCCCGCCACGATCCCGACGCGATCATCGGCTGGAACGTTGTGCAGTTCGATTTGCGCATCCTCCACGAACACGCCCGGCGCCTAGGCGTGCCGCTGAAAATCGGCCGTGGCGGTGAAGAGATGCAGTGGCGTGAACACGGCAGCCGCAATCACTACTTCGCCTCGGCGGCGGGGCGGCTGATCATCGATGGCATCGAGTCGCTGCGTTCGGCGACCTGGAGTTTCCCCTCGTTCAGCCTGGAGAACGTCGCACAAACCTTGCTCGGCGAAGGCAAGGCCATCGACAACCCGTACCAGCGCATGGACGAAATCAACCGCATGTTCGCCGAGGACAAACCGGCGTTGGCCAAGTACAACCTCAAGGACTGCGAACTGGTCACGCGGATCTTCGCCAAGACCGAACTGCTGACCTTCCTGCTCGAACGCGCCAGCGTCACCGGGTTGCCGGCGGATCGCAGCGGCGGCTCGGTGGCGGCGTTCACGCATCTGTATATGCCGTTGATGCACCGACAGGGTTTTGTCGCGCCGAACCTCGGCACCAATCCACCACAGGCCAGCCCCGGCGGCTTCGTCATGGACTCGCAGCCGGGGCTGTACGAATCGGTGCTGGTGCTCGATTACAAGAGTCTGTACCCGTCGATTATTCGAACGTTTCTGATCGACCCGGTCGGCCTGATCGAAGGCTTGCAGCACCCGGACGATGCCGATTCAGTGCCGGGTTTCCGTGGCGCACGCTTCTCGCGCACCCGGCATTGCCTGCCGTCGATCGTCTCGCGCGTTGCCGAAGGCCGTGAGACCGCCAAGCGCGAGCACAACGCGCCGCTGTCGCAGGCACTGAAAATCATCATGAACGCTTTTTACGGTGTGCTTGGTTCCAGCGGTTGCCGCTTCTTCGATACGCGGCTGGCCTCGTCGATCACCCTGCGCGGCCACGAAATCATGCTGCGCACGCGCAAGCTGATCGAGGAGCAGGGCCACGCGGTGATCTATGGCGACACTGATTCGACGTTTGTCTGGCTGCGTCGCCAGCATGGTCAGGACGAAGCGGCAAAGATCGGTCAGGCGCTGGTCAAGCACGTCAACGACTGGTGGCGCGAGCATGTACGCGATGAATATGGCCTGGAAAGCGCTCTCGAACTGCAATTCGAAATCCACTACAAACGCTTCCTGATGCCGACCATTCGCGGCGCAGAGGAGGGCAGCAAGAAGCGCTACGCCGGTCTGGTCACCCGCGCCGATGGCAGCGATGAAATGGTCTATAAAGGCCTGGAAACCGTGCGCACCGACTGGTCGCTGTTGGCCCGGCAATTTCAGCAGGAACTCTACGAGCGGATCTTCCAGCGCAAGCCGTATCAGGATTACGTGCGCGACTATGTGCGCAAGACGCTGGCCGGTGAATTCGATGATCGACTGATTTACCGCAAACGCCTGCGCCGCACCCTCGACGATTACGAACGCAACGTGCCGCCGCATGTGCGCGCGGCGCGCTTGGCTGACGATTACAACGCGCAACACGGACGGCCACGGCAATATCAGAACGGCGGCTGGATCAGTTACGTGATCACGTTGGCCGGCCCTGAACCGCTGGAAGTGCGCCGCGCGGCCATCGATTACGACCACTACATCACCCGGCAACTGCAACCGGTGGCGGACGCGATTTTGCCGTTTGTCGACGACGATTTCTCAACCCTGATCGGAGGGCAACTGGGCCTGTTTTGAGTCGAGCAGTTGCAACGTCCATTCATCGAGAATGCCATGGAAGTAGCGTTCCAGTGCTTGCGAGAACAGGCTGTCGTCAGCAGTGAACTGGGCAAACAGCGTCATCGAAGAGTGAAATTTCAGGTCATCGGGATGGCCGAAAATCTCCGCGATGGAACGCTGGCGTACATTCAGCACCAGTTGCGTGCACGTGCGTAAGCGGGCGCCGAGCAATTCATGCTCGAGATAGGCCTGCGCTTCCTCGGCCGAGCCGATGGCGAAGCGCCGGGACATTTCACTGCCGCCCAGACCCGCGAACTGCGGGAAGATGAACCACATCCAGTGGCTGCGTTTGCGGCCGTCTTCGAGTTCGCGTTGCACCCGTTCGAACACCGAGCCCTGGGCCAGCACGAAACGCTGAAGGTTGAAGGGATCCAATTGATCTGTGCTTCTCATCGCGAAGCCCTCGCCAGTCGGCGGCTCAGACCATGGCCAGCCGCTGCTTGCGTTGTGGCGCTTGAAACGCCTGGTCCAGCGCCGCCAGATCCCCGGCCTCCAGTTGCAGCTGCGCCGCTTGTGCATTGAGTCGCACGTGTTCGGGTCGCACAGCCTTGGGAATCGCAATCACCCCATCCTGACGCAGAATCCACGCCAGCGAAACCTGTGCCGGGGTCACGCCGTGACGAATGGCAATCTGGTTCAGCACCGGTTCAGCCAGCATGGCGCCGCCCTGACCGATCGGACAGTAGGCCATCAATGGCATGCGCTGGTGTTGGCACCACGGCAGCAAATCGAATTCGATACCGCGCTCTTCGAGGTTGTAGAGCACCTGATTGGTGGCGCAGGCCGAACTGGAGAGTTCTTCCAGGTCGTCGACGTCGAAATTCGACACGCCCCAGCGACCTATTTTGCCGTCCTCACGCAGACGTTCGAAGGCTTCGACGGTTTCTTCCAGTGGATACTGGCCGCGCCAATGCAGCAGATAGAGGTCGATGTAATCGGTGTCGAGCCGGCGCAAGCTGCGTTCGCAGGCCTGCGGGATGCCTTTGCGGCCGGCGTTGTGCGGGTAGACCTTGCTCACCAGAAACACTTGATCGCGCAGACCGGCAATCGCTTCGCCGACCACCGATTCGGCACCGCCCTCGGCGTACATTTCGGCGCTGTCGATCAGGGTCATGCCCAGCTCGATGCCGGTGCGCAGCGCCGCCACTTCACGCTTGTGCGCCGAACGATCCTCACCCATGCGCCAGGTGCCCTGGCCAATCACCGGCACCTGCACGCCGGCCAATTCGAGGGTACGCATGCAAACCTCCTTGCTGAATGTGTCGATACCTTTTAGTGGGCAGCAGGATAGCTCAGGGGTTCCGAAAGCTTCCAGATCAGGAGTCTTTATGAAGTGGCTGAAATACATTGTGGCGAGGGGATTTATCCCCGCTGGGTTGCGAAGCAGCCCCAAAACCATTCAGCGCGGAGTATCAGTTAAACCGGGTTGTCTGATTTTGGGCCCGCTGCGCAGGCCAACGGGGATAAATCCCCTCGCCACAGGTAACTCAACTCATCACAGGGGGGAGGCGGGTTATTTTGCGGTGAATTTCAGTATCACGCTGTGGTTGTAAGTCTGCCCCGGATCCAGTCGCGTACTCGGGAAGTTCGGCTGATTCGGTGAATCCGGATAGTGCTGAGTCTCCAGGGTAAACGCCCCCCAGTGCGGATACACCTTGCCACCCTTGCCCTTGACCGTGCCGTCGAGGAAGTTGCTGGTGTAGAACTGCACGCCCGGTTCCGTGGTGAACAACTGCAGCACGCGACCGGACTGCGGATCACTCACCTCAGTAGCAACTTTGCCGATATCGCCCTCGGTATCCAGCGCCCAGTTGAAATCAAATCCACCCTGTTTCGGCTCAGCGAATTTCAGTTGCTCATGATCAGCCTTGATATGCGTGCCAATTGCCGTCGGTTTGCTGAAGTCCATCGGAGTCCCGGCCACTGGCGCCAATTCACCGGTCGGGATCAGTTTTGCCGTCACTGGCGTGTAATGGCTGGCGTACAGGGTCGCGACCTGTTTGAGAATGTCGCCATTACCGGCGCCGGCGAGGTTGAAGTAGCTGTGGTTGGTCAGGTTGAGCACGGTGGGTTTGTCGGTGTTGGCCTTGTAGTCGATGCGCAGTTCGTTGTTGTCGGTGAGGCGATAGGTCACTTCGGTGGTGAGGTTGCCGGGGAAGCCCATTTCACCGTCTGCCGACAGATAGGTCAGGGTCACGCCGACGGAATCCTTGTCCTTGGTTTCCTGCGCTTTCCAGACCTTTTTGTCGAAGCCCAGCGTGCCGCCGTGCAGCGCGTTGGTCTTGTCGTTCTGCGGCACTTGATAGCGCTTGCCGTCGAGTTCGAACGCACCCTCGGCCAGGCGATTGCCGAAGCGGCCGATGGTTGCGCCGAAGTACGCAGTGCCTTTCTGATAGCCCTGCACATCGTCGAAACCGAGCACCACGTCGTCGAACTTGCCGTGCTTGTCGGCGACTTTCAGCGATTGCAGGGTCGCGCCGTAGGTGATGACGGTGGCTTGCATGCCATGGCTGTTGCGCAGGATGTATTGCTCGACGGGCGTGCCGTCATTGGTTTTGCCGAAGGCTTTGTGTTCGGCGGTCAGGCCGGCCGCTTGGGCGGAAAGGGTGGCGATCATCAGGGACAGTCCGAGGCCGGAGAGCAGGTGACGTGATTGAAGCATGGTTGACCTTCCTTCTTGTTGTTGTTTTCAAAACGGCGCGATCCCGTGTAGGAGCTGCCGAAGGCTGCGATCTTTTGATCTGGCTTTAAAAATCAAAGTCAAAAGATCGCAGCCTTCGGCAGCTCCTACATGGTAACTAGTCATGCTATTTGTGGGTGTAGTGGAGATTTATAGCTGATGAATCGTTTATTTCAATAATAAAGACTGACTAAATGATCCAAGGGAAGTCGCCGGAGGTCGGCTGATTGCCTGCCGCACTGCACTTTTTCGCAATCGGTGGCTCTATCCATGGCCAAGGATGCGGTGACTCCCGCCGCACAGGAATGTCCCTGTTCGAGAATTCATGCCCAGAGCTTTTGACCTGATCACTGCGTGTGTCCGTCGCCCGTGCCTGTTGCTCGCCTGTTTGTCGTCGCTGTTGTTCAGCGGTTGCAGCCATCAGGACGGCAACGGTTTTTTCAACCAGATGCGTGAGGGCAAACCGCAGGAATTCTTGCAGACCAGCGTCGACCGCATGGCCACCCTGGCGATGCGCGACAACCTCAACAGTCTTTACCGCTTGCAGGCCAAGCTGTATTTGCGCAACCCGGACGAGTTGCGCAAGTCAGGTTTTCTCAACATCCATGCCGCCGTGAAACAGGTGCGGCTGGCCGTCGAGCAGCAACAGCCGCTGCCGGTGCTGGGCGGGCGCAAGGACCTCGCAGCGCTCAGCTATGCAATGAGCCCGGAGTTTCTCGGTGATCGTGTCGGCGCGTTCATCTATGCCATCGGCAGCATGCTGGTCACCGCCCACGGCAATCGCACCGAGTTCTACATGACCGATGCGATCAATCCGACGTTCGTGCACAACGCCGCACGCAATATCGAAAAAGCCACATGGATTTTGTCCCAGCGGCAGAACACCGCCGGCCAGCCGCTGCTGTTTTCCAACGAGATCTCGGAGGAGGGCAGCAACCTGAGCTTCGCCACCGAGTTCGGCAAAATCGTCGCGCGCCTGGACCTGATCACGCAGATGCTCGACGAGCGTTACCGGCGCATCGGCCTCAACTACGCGCAGAGTCTGCTGTTCCTGAATTTCTTGCCGGTGCAGTAACCGTCCGCGATGGTCTGCAAACATTTTTCCCCTGTAGGAGCTGCCGAAGGCTGCGATCTTTTGATCTTGCTGTTTATAAGGTCAAAAGATCGCAGCCTTCGGCAGCTCCTACAGGGATTCGGCGTTTTGTCAGTCCTTACGGTGTGGGTGGCGTGGCACGGGGATAAGTTGTATACAATCATCCGTCATAATTGAGTCAAAATGGAGCCACCCCTGTCATGACCGACCCCGCAAGCGCCGATTTCAGCCGCGTCGACCCGACCGTTCGGACGGACAAATTACCCTACGCCGCGTTGCTGGCCTTCGCCATGACCGGTTTTATCGCCATCCTCACCGAAACCCTGCCGGCCGGGCTGCTGCCGCAAATTGGCGCCGGGCTCAACGTCAGCGAAGTGCTCGCCGGGCAACTGGTGACCCTGTATGCGCTGGGCTCGATTGTCGCGGCGATTCCGCTGACCGTCGCCACGCGCGGCTGGCCGCGGCGGCGGGTGCTGTTGATGACGGTGGGCGGGTTTCTGCTGTTCAACACGGTCACCACGTTCTCCAGCCATTACGGCCTGACCCTGGCTTCGCGCTTCCTGGCCGGGATGGCGGCGGGGTTGTCGTGGGGAATCATGGCCGGTTATGCGCGCGGCATCGTTCCCGTGCATCAACAGGGGCGGGCGCTGGCGATTGCCATGCTCGGCACACCGGTGGCGCTGTCGCTGGGCACGCCGGCGGGGACGTGGCTGGGCAATTTGATCGGCTGGCGCGCGTCGTTCGGGATCATGTCGGCGCTGGCTTTGGTGCTGGCGGCGTGGATTGTCATCGCCGTGCCGGATCGTCCGGGGCAATCCAGCGAAGAGCGTTTACCGCTGCTCGAATCGCTGCGCCTGCCGGGCGTGCGTCCCGTACTGTTCGTGGTGCTGACGTGGATGCTCGGGCACAACATTCTCTATACCTACATTGCGCCGTTTCTGATGCAGGCCGGGCTGTCCGACCGGGTCGATCTGGTGCTGCTGGTGTTCGGTCTGTGTTCGCTGGGCGGCATCTGGATCATCGGTCTGCTGGTGGATCGCTGGTTGCGCTGGCTGACGCTGATCAGCCTCGCGGTGTTTGCACTGACGGCGCTGGTGCTGGCGCTGGCTGCGCCGTCACCGCCGGTGATTTATGCCTGCATGGCGGTGTGGGGCTTGTCGTTCGGTGGGTCGGCAACCTTGTTGCTGACCTCGGCAGCGGACTCGGCCGGCGAACATGTCGACGTGGTGCAAGCAATGCTCACCACCTCGTGGAATGTCGCGATTGCCGGGGGTGGCCTGTTTGGCGGGTTGTTGCTGGATCGGGCCGGGGCAATGTCGTTTCCGTGGGCACTGCTGATTCTGTCCCTGATCGCCTTGGCCACCGTGTGGATCAACAGCCAGCACAGCTTCAAACCCGGCCGCCGCCAGCACTGACAACGCACCTCTGTAGGAGCTGCCGCAGGCTGCGATCTTTTGATGTTGTTTTTTAAGATCAAAAGATCGCAGCCTGCGGCAGCTCCTACAGGGGAGTGGGGTGTTGGGGTATAACGATAGACCGTATCGATATATGTAGTTATAAGAAAAATCGCTATGCTGCGGGCCAGATTTTTCCTGTCGTTTTTCTGGACGGTTTAATGGAATTGGCAAATTTCGGCCTGGTGATTGCCGGGCTGGTGGTGGGTTTTATTGTCGGCATGACCGGTGTCGGCGGCGGTTCCTTGATGACGCCAATCCTGCTGTGGTTCGGCATCAACCCGGCCACGGCGGTGGGTACTGACCTGTTGTACGCGGCCATCACCAAATCCAGCGGCGTGCTGGTGCACAGAAAGAACAAGAACATCGACTGGGCCATCACCGGTTGGCTGACCCTTGGCAGCGTGCCAGCGGTGGCGATGACGCTGTGGTTTCTCAGCACCCTGCACACCGCGCCGGAGGCGATGAACGCCATCATCAAACAGGCGCTGGGCTTCGTCCTGTTCGCCACCGCGCTGGCTATCTTCTTCAAGAAACGCTTGCTCGAGTTCGCCCACAAACGCGCGGGTGGCAACTACAACCCAAGCGGTTCACGCTTGAATCTGCTGACGGTGATCACCGGTCTGATCCTCGGCACCATGGTCGCGCTGACCTCGATCGGCGCTGGCGCACTGGGCACCGTGGCGCTGTTCATCCTCTATCCGCTGCTGCCGACCCGCCGCTTGGTCGGCACGGAAATCGCCCACGCGGTGCCGTTGACGCTGGTCGCCGGCCTGGGCCATGCGAGCATGGGCAACATGGATTGGGGTGTACTGGGCTTTCTGCTGGTCGGCTCGCTGCCGGGCATCTGGCTCGGCAGCCACTTGACCGGGCGTATCTCCGACGAAGTCCTGCGTCCGTGCCTGGCAACGATGCTGGTGCTGATCGGCTACAAACTGGCGTTCTGATCCGGCCATGAGTGAAACCACTTATCACTGCGATGGCCGTGTCGCGATCACCGTCGAGCCGCGTGAAATGCGCATGAGCCATTGGCTGTATGCGCCGAAAGTGGTTGATCAGCAGCGCCAGCAGGTGCTGCTGGATCTGAGCGACAGCCTGTGGGATCTGATCGCTACTGCTGACGAGACTCCCGATAGCATCGAGTTGATGTTGCGTAAGTATCCGGGGGATCGCGGGTCGGTGATGCTGAGTGTTGGTCTCGACAGCGGTGAGCTCAGGATCGGCGAGCGGCGAGTCGATGCTGGGCAGTTGCTCGCAGCGCTCGACTCAACCCTGAACTGAAGCGCTACCTTTGTGGTGAGGGGATTTAGCGAAACGTCGTCGCGTGCCGTTGGGCTGCGCAGCGGGTCCTGGGTCACAACGACCGGGTCTGCCTGAGACTCCGTGTCGGGTGGTTTTGGGGCTGCTTCGCAACCCAACGGGGATGAATCCCCTCGCCACAGGGGTTAGCGGTGGAGGGTGTATTTCATGACGGTCACCGGCAAATCGTCGTAGACGAGTTCTTCAATCACTTCCCAACCCAGTCGTGCATACAGCGACTGCGACGTGTCGGTGTACAGATACAACTCAGGCACACCCAGCGCCGCGGCTTCTTCAACCACACGCTTGACCAGTTGCGAAGCAATCCCGCGACCGCGCTCTTCTGCTTTCACATAAACCCCAGCCAACCATGGCGTCAGGTTCGGACGCAGTTTCAGATCGTTTTCGATGAGCAGCGCGCCGCCCAGCAGTCGTGACCCCTCAAGCGCAACCACCACGCTGGGCACTGCACCTTTGCCACAAGATTCACGCATATGCTCGATGCGGTGCTCAACGGTTTGCCCGGGACGAAACTCGCCCCACTCCTTGAAGTTGAGCGTGGCCAGTTCTGCGATCAATTCGGGGCGGTCGCACAGGTAATCGATGTGCATGCGGGTGAACTCCATTTCATTGGCGAAGCGTCCACCCTAATGCGGTCATAAAAGGTAATCAAATCCGCGTTGCGATCACATCGGATATGTTGCGCAATGTCGCGCCTGTCCTAAGCTTCTGACTAGGCGGAAGATATTTGCCGGGTCGCCCCGGAACAATCGCCACGATGCGCAATCATTAGAGCGTGGATATCAAAAGGAGATGCGCATGCTCATCAGGTCACTGACCCTGACACTCTTGCTGGCGATTGCCGGCCCCTTGTTCGCCGCTGACAACGATTCGCCCATCGCCGGGGATATGGGCCGCGCCCGACCGCTGATCGTGATCGCGCAAAGCACCGTCGACCCCGTGTGGGTCAGCCTGAAAAAGTCGCTGGAAGACCCCGCGAATAAAAAGGGCGTCACCGACCGCAACATCAAGGTCTACACCATCCTCAACATGTCCGGCCAGCTCGACGGCAAGGACATGGGCCAGCAAGACACCATGGCGTTGCTGCGCTCGCTGAAGCTGGGCGCCGGGGCGTACCCGAAAGTGTTTCTGGTGGGCAAGGACGGCGAGACCAAACTCTCGGCCTCGGGGGATGAAGCGAAGGCGGTGGACTTGAAGAAGATTTTCGACACCATCGACGCCATGCCGATGGCTGAGAAAGAAGCAGCCGCTGCTGCCCAAGCGCCGGTTGCTGCCGAGCCAGAGCCGGCCAAAGGCGCCAAGAACGCCAAACCCACTAAACCGGCTAAACCAACCAAGCCGCCGGAAATGCCGGATGATTGATCACGTAAAAGAGCAATGAAAAATGGGCGATCCAAGAAAGATCGCCCATTTTTTTGCCTGCAAAAAGATCGCAGCCTGCGGCAGCTCCTACACAATCGGGTTTTCACTCGGTCAATGTAGGAGCTGCCGCAGGCTGCGATCTTTTGATCTTTATTCAGCCACAGCGCTGAGGATTTCATGAGCCATCTTCACCCGCTCAGGAATCGGGAAGTTCTTGTTGGCCATGATCACGATGCCAACATCCTTGCTCGGTACAAACGCCACGTAAGTCCCGAAACCACCGGTTGAGCCGGTCTTGTTGATCAATACGTCTTCCGGCTGCGGTTGCGGCGGATTCAGCCACTGCACCTTGTGCGCCTCCATGGCCATTTCCGTCGAGTTGCCGGCGAGCAAACGGTCGAGGCTGATCGGGTAGCGATACATTTCCCAACCCAGGCCCTGGGTCATGTCGCCGACGCTGTAGTAACCGGTGTGCGTGTTGGCGATGGTTTGTTGCAGCAGCGGTTCCAGTGTTTCAGGCCTCAGGTTGGCTTGTACGTAACGCAGCATGTCCACGGCGCTGGTTTTTACCCCGTAAGCCTGCGAGTCCAGCGCACCGGGTGTGACGCGCAGCGGTTTGCCGTCCTTGTTGTAGCCCTGCGCATACAGGCTCATTTGCGCGGCGGGCACGCTGAGGTAGGTGTGCTGCAAACCGAGTTTCGGCAGCAGGGTTTGCGTCATCGCTTGATCGAATGGCTGGCCGAGACTTTTCGCGGCCAGATAACCGAACAGCCCAAGGCTCGGGTTGGAATACTGGCGATGGCTGCCTGCCGGATAGATCGGTTTCCACCGCTGGAAATAGCCGAGCATCTTGTCGGCCGAATCCGCGCTTTCCGGGAATTGCAGCGGCAAGCCGCCGGCGCTGTAGGTGCCCAGTTGCAGCACGCTGATGTGGTCGAAAGCGCTACCTTTCAAATCCGGCCAAAGCTGACTGGCCTTGCTCGACAGATCCAGTTTGCCGGTGGCCTGGGCGTAACCGGCGAGGGTGGCGGTGAAGGTTTTGCTCACCGAACCGATTTCGAACAAGGTGTTTTCACTGACCTTTTGCCCGGTGTCTTTGGCGGCGACGCCGTAGTTAAAGTAATGCGCCTGACCCTTGACGGTCAGCGCCACGGTCAGGCCGGGAATGTCCTGTTGCTGCATGATCGGAATGACGGCGGCGTTGACCAGCGCTTGCAGTTGCGCGTCGCCAGGTGCGGCGGCCATGCAGGAGGCAGCGCTGAACAGCAGGCCGAAAGCACTGCAGGAAATGACTTTGATCGGGTGGATGGATGACATGAGTGAACCACTCTCCATGAGTGTTGATGGTTTTATCCCGCTACACTGCGGACGATTTCCCCGTCGGGCGGCTGATCAGCGCGGCTAATTTAGTCAGCTCGACGGTGATCGGCAAACGACGAAATTTCGCACGAGCCATTAGAAAAATTTGGGACTGGGCATGATTCGACCTCAATTGCCGCTCAATGCACTGCGCGCTTTCGAAGCCTCCGCGCGCCATTTGAGCTTTACCCGCGCGGCGGTGGAGCTGTGTGTCACTCAGGCAGCGGTCAGCCATCAGGTCAAAAGCCTCGAAGTGCAGCTCAACGTCACTTTGTTCAAACGCCTGCCCCGTGGGCTGATGCTGACCAGTGAGGGCGAAACCCTGCTGCCGGTGTTGAGTACTTCGTTTGATCACATCGCGCAGATTCTCGAACGCCTCGCCGGTGGCCAGTACCGTGAGATGTTGACCGTCGGTGCGGTGGGCACATTTGCCGTGGGGTGGCTGTTGCCGAGGCTGGCGGACTTCCGGGCGAAACATCCGCTTATAGATCTGCGGCTGTCGACCAATAACAACCGCGTGGATGTGGCGGCGGAGGGGCTGGATTATGCGATCCGCTTTGGCGCCGGAGCCTGGCACGGAATCGAAGCGACACGTTTGCTCGATGCGCCGCTGTCAGTGTTGTGCGTGCCGGAAATCGCCCGGCAGTTGCATGCGCCGGGTGATCTGCTGCAGCAGACGTTGTTACGTTCGTATCGCACTGATGAATGGCCGGAATGGTTTCACGCCGCCGGGTTGGCGGCTCAGGCCGCACCGCCACAGAGCATCGTCTTCGACTCGTCGCTGGCGATGATGGAAGCGGCGTTACAGGGCAGTGGGGTGGCGCTGGCACCGCCGCTGATGTTCGCCCGGCAACTGGCGGCGGATGCGATTCGTCAGCCGTTTGCGATTGAAATCACCACCGGCAGTTACTGGCTGACCCGGTTGCAGTCACGCCCGGAAACAGTGGCGATGCTCGCATTCAAAAACTGGCTGCTGCAGATCTCTGTCTGACTCACATCGTCCCTGTGGGAGCTGGCTTGCCAGCGATAGGGCCGGCACGGTCAACATCGATGTCGGCTGACCCACCGCTATCGCTGGCAAGCCAGCTCCCACAGGTTCATTTGTCAAAATACAAAATCTGATTCAACCCAGGCTAGTGTTCAACGCACCAAACACGGCCGTTTGTTATCGAACTTCCATCCCGGGATCAGAAACTGCATTGCCACGCTGTCATCCCGCGCGCCGAGGCCCATGCCTTTATACAGTTCGTGAGCCTTGGCCACTTGGTCCATGTCCAGTTCGACACCCAGCCCCGGTTTTTTCGGCACCTGCACGCAGCCATCGACAATTTGCAGCGGCGCCTTGGTCAGGCGCTGGCCGTCCTGCCAGATCCAGTGGGTGTCGATCGCGGTGATGTCGCCCGGTGCGGCAGCGGCGACGTGGGTGAACATTGCCAGTGAGATATCGAAGTGATTGTTGGAATGCGAGCCCCAGGTCAGGCCCCATTCATGGCACATCTGCGCGACACGCACTGAGCCCTGCATGGTCCAGAAATGCGGGTCGGCCAACGGAATGTCCACCGACTGCAACTGGATCGCATGGCCCATTTCGCGCCAGTCGGTGGCGATCATGTTGGTCGCGGTTTTCAGCCCCGTGGCACGGCGAAATTCGGCCATCACCTCGCGCCCGGAATAGCCGTTTTCCGCGCCACACGGGTCCTCGGCATAGGCCAGCACCTGATGCTGGTCGCGGCACAAACGGATGGCTTCTTTCAGTGACCACGCGCCGTTCGGATCGAGGGTAATGCGCGCCTCGGGGAAGCGTTCGGCGAGTGACGTCACCGCCTCGATTTCCGCATCGCCGCTGAGCACGCCGCCCTTGAGCTTGAAGTCTTTGAAACCGTACTTGGCATGGGCCGCTTCGGCGAGGCGTACCACCGCTTCGGCAGTCATCGCTTTCTCGTGGCGCACGCGGAACCAGTCGTTGTCGGCGTCTGGTTCGCTGCGGTAGGCGAGGTCGGTTTCGCGCTGATCGCCGACGTAGAACAGATAGCCGAGCATCTTCACTTCGTCGCGTTGCTGACCTTCGCCGAGCAGTGCGGCAACCGGTACGTCGAGGTGTTGGCCGAGCAGATCGAGCAGGGCGGCTTCAAGGCCAGTCACCGCGTGGATGGTGATGCGCAGGTCAAAGGTCTGCAAACCACGACCGCCGGCATCGCGGTCGGCGAAGGTCTGGCGCACCTGATTGAGGATTTTCTGATACGTGCCGATCGGGCTGCCGACCACCAGGCTGCGCGCGTCTTCCAGGGTCTGGCGAATGCGCTCGCCGCCAGGCACTTCGCCGACGCCGGTGTGGCCGGCGTTGTCCTTGAGAACGACGATGTTGCGGGTGAAAAACGGCCCGTGGGCGCCGCTCAGGTTGAGCAGCATGCCGTCGTGGCCGGCCACCGGGATGACTTGCATGTCGGTGATGATCGGGGCTTTGGCAGTGTCGTGTGCGGTCATGGTTTTTATCCTTCTAATTCGCAATCTTTAAAAATGGACGTCAGGCGTGCTTTGGCGCGGCATCGGCCAGAGGAATGTCAGCAGCAGGTTTCGCTGTGGTGCGCGCGAAGAAGACAATGATCGCGGCGATGATCGAGGTCGCGGCCAGACCATAGAGGCCGCCCTGAATCGAACCGGTGTGTTCTTCGAGCAGGCCGAACGTGGTGGGCGCGACGAAGCCGCCGAGGTTGCCCACCGAGTTGATCAGCGCAATCACCGCCGCAGCGATGCGGGCATCCAGATACGCCTGCGGTATCGGCCAGAACAGCGACGAAGCCGACTTGAAACCCAGCGCCGCGAAGCAGATCGCGACGAAGGCGAAGATCGGTCCGCCGGTGGTCGACATGAACATTCCCGCTGCGGCAATCAACAGCGCGGTGGCGACCCACGCCTGCTGGTGTTTCCACTTGGCCGAGAACGAGGCGAAGGCGTACATGCCGATGATCGATAGCAACCAGGGGATCGAGTTGAACAGGCCGACCTGAAAGTCGCTCATCTCACCCATTTTCTTGATGATGCTTGGCAGCCAGAAGGTCGCCGCATAGATGGTCAGCTGAATAAAGAAGTAGATCAGGCAAAACAGAATGATCTGCCGGTCCTTGAGCAATTTGCCCATCGACGGGCGGATCGGCGTCGCGGCTTCGCGGGCCTTTTGTTCGTCGTCGATGGCGTTGACCAGTGCGTCCTGTTCGGCACGGCTCAGCCATTTCGCGTCGTGGGGTTTGGCGTCGAGCCAGAACCAGACGAACACGCACAGGCACACCGAGAACATCCCCTCGATGAAGTACATCCATTGCCAGCCGTGCATGCCCAGCCCGTTGATTTGCAGGAGCAGGCCGGACAACGGGCCGGAGATCAACGAGGCCACGGCCGAACCGCTGAGGAAGATCGCAATTGCCTTGCCGCGTTCGGCGCCGGGCAGCCAGCGGGTGAAGTAGTAGATCACCCCGGGAAAGAACCCGGCCTCGGCCACGCCAAGCAGGAAGCGCAAAACATAGAAGTGGGTTTCGTTCTGGATGAACGCCATGCCGGCGGCAACCAGGCCCCAGGTGAGCATGATGCGGGTCAGCCAGATGCGTGCGCCGACTTTCTGCAGGAGCATGTTGGAGGGTACTTCGAACAGCGCGTAACCGATGAAGAACAGACCGGCGCCGAAGCCGTAGGCGGCAGCACCGATGCCCAGATCATGTTCCATGTGGGTGCGGACGAAACCGATGTTCACCCGGTCAATGTAATTGACGATGAACATGATCACGAAGAGCGGCAGGACGTGGCGTTTCACTTTCGAGATGGCCGACGCGAGTGTCGAATCGACGCCCTCGTTCATCCCGGAGACGGAGGTTTTCACTTGGTTTTCTCCCACTGATTATTTTTATGCGGGGTAGGGCTGGGTGCTGCGTTGTTGATAGACATCATACAACTTGAATTTTTTGTCCTACAAGTGGGTTGGCCCGATTAATTTTCTCTGGATGGTCCTGTTTTTATACTTTTTTGTGTTTGGGGCCAGCGTTTATTGGTTGTTTTCCTTGTTAAGGGAGCGAATTTTCTCTGCCTACAGTCAAGGTATGGTCTTCGGGTTAAGAAAGGTTTCACGCTCTATTTTAGTGTTGTCATACAAGTTGGCTGTGTTTCAGCGCTAATTTCAGTCTCGTCAGCCATCCTTGCAATGCTACGATCGACGAGCCCCCGATCACCGGAACCGACCATGCAAGAAGACCTCGACGCCCCCGCGCGCAAACGTGCGCACAACCTCGCCCATGACCTGGTGGAGAAGCTCACCCAGAGCATCCTGCTCGGCCAGATGTCACCGGGTGACAAGTTGCCATCGGAGAACACCATCGTTCAGGAGCACGGGGTCAGCCGCACCGTGGTGCGTGAGGCAATCTCGAAATTGCAGGCGTCGGGGCTGGTCGAGACGCGGCATGGCATTGGCACGTTTGTGATCGAGCGTGCCCCGGAGCAGGGGCTGCGGCTGAACGTCGATACGGCGCTGGGGGTGCGCAGCATTCTTGAATTGCGCCTGGGCCTGGAGACGCAAGCGGCGGCGCTGGCGGCGCAACGGCGCAGCGAGCAGCAGGTGCTGCAAATGCGGCAGGCGCTGGATGACTATCAGCGCCTGCTGGCGAACAACGACAGCTGCGTCGAAGCTGATCGGCGTTTTCATCTGTTGATTGCCGAAGCGACCGGCAACGTCTGCTTCAGCGAGATCATGCAGCACCTGGGCAGTGCGATGATTCCACGTCAGCGGCTCAACGCGGTCGAGCGCGGGGCGGCGGACCTGAGCAAGCTTGGGCAATTGGCCAATCTGGAACACGAGGCGATTCTGAATGCGATCAAGCGTCAGGACCCGGATGCGGCGCGCGCGGCGATGTGGTTGCACTTGACCAATAGCCGCGATCGGTTTTCCGCGCAGGGTTGAGCGCCGTTGGTCTGTTCGATAGCACGGTGTACAACCGGTCGATTCCAAGCTGTACGGCCCGGGTATTCCGGACCTCCTTGGTGAGGTGCGTCATGGCTAACGATTTGCTGTTTCAGGGTGGTGTGTTGCCGACCGACCCAACCCGGCCGATGCCGGGCACGGATGAGCCGACATTGGCCGATCACGATGCACCGCCGGGGATGAGTCCGGGACGCGATCCGTTGAGTGATGCCGATCGGCCGGAAGACTGGAAGGACCCGGGCGCCGATGAAGACGTGCCGCCGGCGGATGAGCCAACGCCACTGTCGGATGATCGGCGCTGATGGGCGCCAAGTGTCCAGGTATGCGCCGTTATTGCTGGCCTCATCGCTGGCAAGCCAGCTCCCACAGGTTTTAGGGTGGACATAAAAATCATGTCTAGCTGCAACCTTGTGGGAGCTGGCTTGCCAGCGATGACGGCATCGGCCTCAACCACGAACGCTGATCAGATTGCTGCTCGGGTAATCCCGATTCGCCGCTCCAGATTCAACGCCAGCACACTGACCAACACCACCGCCGAACCCACCAGCACCATCAACGTCGGCCGCTCGCCGAGCCCCACCGAAGCAATCCCCATCGCCGTCGGCGGGATCAGGTAGAGCGTCATTGTCGCCCGACTCAAATCCACATGTTTGAGCACATACCCCCACGCCAGATACGCCAGCGCACTGGGAAAAACCCCCAGGGCCAGTACCGCCCATTGCACGCGCAGCGGCGCATTGATCACGGTGTCGCCCAGCCCCGGCAGGTAAATCAGCAGTAGCAAGGTGCCTGACCACACCGCGTAGCACGCCAGGCTGAAGCCGTCGTAGCGCCGGGCATGGTGTTTTTGCAGGGCGAAGTAGAGGCTCCACGACAGCGCCGCGAGCAAGATCAGCAAGCCGTGCGCATCGATTGCGCCCAAGCCTTTGTCGCCGCTGACCACAATCACCACACCGACCAATCCCAGTAACACGCAACCCCAGCGCCAGGCACTGACCTGATCCCTGAAAACAAACCGCGCCAGCAGCGTGCTGAACAACGGGCTCGACTGCGCCAGCACACTGGAGGCCCCGGCACTGACACTCTGCTGGCCAATGTTCAGGGCCACGTGATGCAGGCTGACCGCGAAGAACCCCAGCGCGAACAGCAGCGGCACATCACGCCCTTGCGGCAAGCGAATGCCCTTGAACGCGGCAATCACCGCCATCAACAACGACGCCAGCAGAAACCGCATGAGTGCCAGATGCCCGGGGTCGTACGCCTGCAGACCGATGTGAATGCCGGTCGGTGAGTACGCCCAGCAGCCGACGACAAAGGCCATGGCCAAGAGGATTTTCCAGGGAGAAGGGGGCGGCATGATCGGCGTACCAGGAGGAGGAATACGCCGAGTATCCGGGTGGCCTATTGTTCGCCACAACTGACTTATACTGCGCTGAATGTTCACTCAGAGTGATGAATATGGAGCTGGCACAAATTCGCATGTTCAAGACCGTGGCCGACGTCGGCAGCATCGCCCGGGCAGCGGAAAAGCTGTTTTGCGTGCCGTCGAACATCACCGCGCGCATCAAGGCGCTGGAGGCCGAGTTGGGGGTGGCGCTGTTTTTGCGCGAAGGGCGCGGGCTGCGGATCAGCCCGGCGGGGCAGACGTTTCTGAGCTATGCCGAGAAAATTCTGGCGCTGACCGCTGAGGCAAAACGCGCGGTGGATCCCTCGGCCGAGCCGTCGGGGCCATTGCGTATCGGCGCTATCGAATCGTCGGCCACGGGCCGCTTGCCCAAGTTACTGGCGAAGTTTCACAAACGCTATCCGCAGGTGGCGCTGGAACTCACCACCGGCACCTGGGGCCAGTTGCTCGACGACACCGTCAGCCATCGCCTCGACGGGGCGATTGTTGCGGTGGACGTCGAACGTTCGCAGTTGCGACGCACACCAATGTACCGCGAGGAGTTGCTGTTGATTGCTTCGACATCGTTCGGGCCGGTGCGCAGCATCGAGGATCTGCAGGACAAAACCGTGTTCATGTGGCCGCAAGGTTGCCCGTATCGGGCGGCGCTGGAGCATTGGTTGTTGCGCCAGGGCCAGGCGCTGCCGATTGTCAGCCTTGCCAGTTACGGGGCGATCGTCGGCTGCGTCAGCGCCGGTGCCGGTGTGGCCCTGGTGCCCAAGGGCGTGTTTGATCAATACGCCAAAGGCGCCGGCTGTGTCGGTTTTGAATTCGCCGAACTGACGGCCATCGACAACCTGTTCTACTGGCATGAAAACGCCGGCGTGCACCCGGCGCGAGAAGCATTCGTCGCGATGCTGCACGAAGAATTCACCTGACCCTGCAGGCGCTGCCGCAGGCTGCGATCTTTTGTTTTTAAAGATCAAAAGATCACTGCCTGCGGCCGCTCCTACAGATCGCGCATCAGCAGGCCAAAACGCAGATCCAGCGCCTCCGGTATTGGCAGGTACACCGTATGCCCATCCCCCGGTGCGACCTCGATCGCCTCACCTTTGAGGCTTTGCAGCTCATGCAGATCAAAGTGGAAATTGCCCTGTGGCGTCATCAGTTCGAGGTGATCACCCAAGGCAAAACGATTCTTCACCTTGACCTCGGCCAGCCGCCCGCGCCGCTCCCCCGTCAACTCGCCGACAAATTGCTGGCGCTCCGACACCGAGCTGCCGTGCTGATAATTCTGGTACTCGTCATGCACATGCCGACGCAGAAATCCCTCGGTATACCCGCGCTGAGCCAGTGATTCGAGATCGGTCATCAGGCTGCGATCGAATTCACGACCGGCCACGGCATCATCAATGGCGCGGCGATACACCTGCGTAGTACGCGCGCAGTAGAAGTGCGATTTGGTCCGCCCTTCGATCTTCAGCGAATGCACGCCCATCCGGGTCAGGCGCTCGACGTGCTGCACCGCGCGCAGGTCCTTGGCGTTCATGATGTAGGTGCCGTGTTCGTCCTCGAATGCGGGCATCAATTCGTCGGGGCGATTGGCTTCCTGCAACAGAAACACCTGATCAGTCGGCGCCCCGATCCCCAGGGTCGGTTCCGGCTCGAAGGTCTGGACGATTTCGCCCAGCTGATTTTCCGTGGCCTCTTGCGCCGAGTATTTCCAGCGGCAGGCGTTGGTGCAGGTGCCCTGATTGGCATCACGCTTGTTCATGTAACCCGAGAGCAGGCAGCGCCCGGAGTAAGCCATGCACAGCGCACCGTGGACGAAAACTTCCAGCTCCATGCCTGGCACCTGCTCACGGATTTCGCCGATTTCTTCCAGCGAAAGCTCGCGCGACAGAATGATTCGGCTCAGTCCCTGTTGCTGCCAGAACTCGACGCTGGCCCAGTTCACCGTGTTGGCCTGCACCGACAAGTGAATCGGCATCTGTGGAAAATGCCGGCGCACCAGCATGATCAGGCCCGTGTCGGACATGATCAGCGCGTCCGGCGCCATCTCGATCACCGGCGCCAGATCCTTGAGAAAGGTCTTCAGTTTCGCGTTGTGTGGCGCGATGTTGACCACTACGTAGAAGCGTTTGCCCTGCGCCTGAGCCTCACGAATGCCGAGTGCGAGGTTGGCGTGATCGAACTCGTTGTTGCGCACCCGCAGGCTGTAGCGCGGCTGGCCGGCATAGACGGCATCGGCGCCGTAGGCGAAGGCGTAACGCATGTTTTTCAGGGTGCCGGCGGGGGCCAGCAGTTCCGGGGCGGCGAGGGTAGGGGTCATGGCAGCGTCGGTCGCAAAAGCGCGGCAGGGTAAGTCAGTGGCGACGAGGCTTTATTGATCTGGATCTATGCTCCATAAACAAAGATGGCACTCGCGCGGATGGCGGCTGACTAAGTGGGGCAGGCGTGCGTGGCGCCTGACTGACATGGATCGGACATGAACGAAAAAAGTCTTCAATTCAAATCCCTCACCGTGCTGCTGTTATTGGTGACGGTGGCCTTCATCTGGATCTTGCTGCCGTTCTACGGCGCGGTGTTCTGGGCCGTCATCCTCGGCATTGTCTTTGCGCCGATGCAGCGCCGGCTGCAGGCGAAATTCGGCTGGCAACGCAACCTGACGTCGCTGTGTACGTTGAGCGTTTGTCTGGTGATTGCGATTTTGCCGGTGATCATCCTCAGCGTGTTACTGGTGCAGGAAGGGGCGACGGTCTACAAGAACATCGAGAGCGGTGAACTCGATATTGCGGCGTATCTGGCGCAGTTCAAACACAGCCTGCCGCCGTACTTTCAGCATTTGCTTGATCGTTTTGGCGTCGGTGAACTCAATGCGCTGCGCGAGAAAATCGTCAAGGCAGCGATGCAGGGCAGCCAGGTGCTGGCCAGTCAGGCCTTCAGTTTCGGCCAGGGCACATTCGAGTTCGTGGTGAGTTTTTTCATCATGTTGTACCTGCTGTTTTTCTTTTTGCGTGACGGTCCCGAACTGGCGCGCAAGATGCGCACGGCGGTGCCGCTGGAAGAAAACCACAAGCGTCGTCTGCAACTGAAGTTCAACCGGGTGGTGCGGGCGACCGTCAAGGGCAATCTGGTCGTCGCGGTGACGCAGGGCGCATTGGGCGGGGCGATTTTCTGGTTTCTCGACATTCCCAGCGCGTTGCTCTGGGCGGTGTTGATGGCGTTTCTGTCGCTGTTGCCGGCGGTGGGCGCGGGGATTGTCTGGGCGCCGGTGGCCGCGTATTTCCTGCTCAGCGGGATGGTCTGGCAGGGCGTGGTGCTGGGGTTGTTCGGGGTTTTTGTGATCGGCCTGGTGGACAACGTACTGCGCCCGATTCTGGTGGGCAAGGACACGCGCATGCCCGACTACATGATTCTGATCTCGACCCTGGGCGGTCTGGCAGTGTTCGGCTTGAACGGCTTCGTGATCGGGCCTTTGATCGCGGCGTTGTTCATGTCGAGTTGGGCGCTGTTCGTCGAAACCAAGCCCAAGGTGCAACTGCCTTAGGCGCGAAACGGTTCGCTGACAAGCTTTTGCGACAACGCCTGAGCGGCGGGTAACGAGGTGAGCGGGCCGCTGATCGCCTCGCCGTCGCGCATCAGATACCAGCAGGCAAGCAGACCCGACGCCCGAAGCGAGGCGGGAACGGCGCTGCCGATAACGGACATGATTTGAACCTGAGCCATGAAAAGTACCTCCATCAATCTATAGAGCTACCTTAGGGATTTGCAGGTTCTACGGACAATCAACGCTTTTGATAGTGGTCATTGATGCCGTTGAGGGCTGCCTCAATCGACCACTTGATCAAGCATGTGCATGACTTCGCGCTCATTGAGCAGGCCTTTGTGCACCAGATTCTCCGCCAGCAAGGAGAGAAACTTGGCACAGCGATGGCCTTCCAGATGCTTGAGCTCGGTCAGCGCGCTGTACACCTTGCTTGAGGTGCACAAACCGACGATGCGGTGCGGGTTTTGTGTTGGCATGCGGTCGTCCTTGTTGTTATCAACCTGTTGTTTACGGACGGATTCAGAGTGCGGTTCCGTCATGACAAAGCGATGACCGTTTTGTGGAAGTGTCCATAACGGTCAATCCATCATGCCGACTTTAGCCGCTGAAACTGTCCTCACAGCGACCTTGGCGAGATTTTTTCAGACGCTGGCCGACCAACGGTCATAAAAAAGCCCCGCTATATAAGCGGGGCTCTGTATTTCGATTACCAGCGTGGGCCGCCGTAATAGCCATGTGGCCGACCGTAATAACCGCGAGGCGGGCCGTAGTAGACAGGGGCCGGTTGAACGTAAACCGGTTGTTGCACATACACCGGTGCAGGCTGGTAGTAGACCGGTGGTGGTGGCTGCTGCACGTAGACCGGTTGTGGCTGCTGCACGTAGACCGGTTGTGGCTGAACATAAACCGGCTGTTGTTGCACGTACACCGGGCGATCCTGATTGATCAGTGCCGAGCCGATGATGGCCGAGCCAACGATCGCGCCAAACACCGCCGGGCCTTGCCAGTTGTTGCCGCCGTGGGCTTCTGCTTGCCCTGCGACAGCAAATGCACCGATCAGCAGGGCCACGATAGGGAGTTTACGAATCATGATAATTCCTCGGTTCTTCGACCCGGCGGCAGGGCCTGCACCAGGCCCACAGTTGTCGCGGGGATACCTCTAAGACAGCGAAATTCTGAAAATCAGCACAGCCGCTGGGTAAATTTTGTGTAAGGTCTGTACCGGCTTCTTTACCGGGCCGGGCAAGGGCCACAGAACACGTTTAAAACAGGCCTCTATGATCGTTCAGAACCCGATGGGCTGGCTAATCCCGTCTATCCGAAAGTGCGTTTGAAGGAGAAGTTTCATGCAGATGAACCCGAACAAAGACACCCAACTGTGCATGTCCCTGTCGGGTCGCCCAGGGAATTTCGGTCTGCGTTTTCATAACCATTTGTATGAGCAGCTGGGCCTGAATTTCTATTACAAGGCGTTCAGCAGCCAGGACTTGACCGGCGCGGTCGGCGGCATTCGCGCCTTGGGCATCCGTGGTTGTGGCGTGTCGATGCCATTCAAGGAAGCCTGTATTGCTTTGGTCGATGAACTCGATGCGTCGGCGGCGGCGATCCAGTCGATCAACACCATCGTCAACACTCAAGGCCATCTCAAGGCCTACAACACCGATTACATCGCCATCGCCCAGTTGCTTGAAACCCATGCGGTGCCCACAGAAACCACGTTCGCCCTGCGCGGCAGTGGCGGCATGGCCAAAGCGGTGGCCAGCGCCCTGCGTGATGTTGGCTACCAGAATGGTCTGATTGTGGCGCGCAATGAGCCTGCCGGGCGAGCACTGGCGCAATCGCTGGGGTACCGCTGGCAGGCCGAACTGGGCGATGAGCGCCCGCAGATGCTGATCAATGTCACGCCGGTGGGCATGGACGGCGGCCCGGAAGCCGGGCAACTGGCGTTCGAGCCTGACGTGATCAAAGCCGCTGATACCGTGTTTGATGTGGTGGCGATTCCTTCGGAGACGCCGTTGATCGTGCGTGGCCGGGCGGAGGGCAAGAAGGTCATTACCGGGCTTGAGGTCATAGCGATCCAGGCGCTGGAGCAGTTTGTGCTGTACACCGGCGTGCGGCCGAATGAGCAGCAGTTTGCGGCGGCGGTGGCGTTTGCCCGCAGCTGATGATGTGTTGAATTGACTGGCCTCATCGCTGGCAAGCCAGCTCCCACAGGTACCGAGTGGGAGCAGGAGTCTTTGGGGCCGCCCCAAACTCTGTGGGAGCTGGCTTGCCAGCGATGAATTCACCTCGGTTTCACCTGCTGCCTATACTGCCTCACCAGCAAGCAAAGACTTGCCCCTCCATAAAAACCGTGCCCGAGGCCCCCATGCATCCGCCTATCCTCAACCTGCACCAGGTCGAACTCGAACCGCTGCCCGAAGCCCTGGCCCCCGAAGGCGAAACCGCCGGACGCTACCAGCAACGCACGGCGCGAATCGGCCAGCAACTGGGCTCGCAAAAACTCGGTTATCGCCTGTACGTGCTTGCGCCAGGCATGCGCGGCAGTCCGTTTCACAGTCATCGGGTCAATGAAGAAATGTTCTACGTGGTGGCCGGGGAGGGAGAGGTGCGCCTTGGTGCCGAGCGCTTTCCGATTCGCGAGGGTGATGTGATCGCCTGTCCACCGGGTGGGCCGGAGAAGGCGCATCAGATCATCAATACCAGTCAGGCTGAATTGCGTTATCTGGCGGTGAGCACCCAGCAGCAGCCGGAAATCTGTGAGTACCCGGATTCGAATAAATACGCGGTGATGGATAACTTCACGGTCGATGCCGAGGGCAATGCCTCAGGTTTCGTCGCCGTGGCGCGGCAGGCGGATGGCGTGGATTACTGGGACGGCGAATAGCACACAGATCCTGAATTGACGCACAACCCTGTAGGAGTGAGCCTGCTCGCGATAGCGGTGTGTCATTCAAAGATGATGTGACTGACACACCGCTATCGCGAGCAGGCTCACTCCTACAAGGGGTTTATGTTGGTTATTCGAGGCGGGCCAGGCGTTCTTCCAGCGCAGCAATCCGCGCCTCCAGCTCTTCGATGCGCTCGACGGACACGCCGCTGCTTGCGCCGCGCTCTTGCGGATTCTGCCGCGCTGCCAGAATCGCCTCGATATCCGCCGGATCGCCCAGTGCATGGGTGTAACGGTCTTCACGTTGCCCGGCCTGACGCGGAATCAGCACCGCCAACCCCCGCGCAATCAAACGCTCAAGCTGATGCAGCACCTGCTCGGCATCTTCGAAATCATGCATGCGCCCGCTGCGGGTCAGCAGTTCGTTAATGGTTTGCGGGCCGCGCAGAAACATCAATCCCGTCAGAATCACCTGCGCCGGCACCAGTTCAAGCGCCTTGTCGACCTTGTGCTCCCAGCGGTCGGCGCGACTGCCCATCACCAGCTTGGCGAAACCGCGACCTTCAAGGGCTCGCAGGCTTTGGCCGACCTGACCTTGAGTCAAGTTCATCACCGGTTCGCGGCTGGTTTTCTGGTTGCACGCCGTGACCAGCGCGTTGAGCGTCAGCGGATAGGTTTCCGGGCTGGTCGCCTGTTTCTCGATCAGCGAACCGAGAATGCGGATTTCCGTGGCGTTGAGCCGAGGCTCGTCGAAGGTGGATTCATGTTCGGTCGTCATCGCGCGTTCCCTCAGCAGTCGAAGGCGCCTAGCCTAATCCTTGCCTAACAAAAGGCAAGCCGTGTGGTCATCAAGCATGGCTATAATCGCCTCCTTGTTCCACCCAGCCACCACACGAGACTGCCATGACTATTTCCCTGTACGCCGCATCCGTCCCGGTTTTTCAACAAATGCTCAACGCTTTGAGCGATGTGTTGAAAAAGGCTGAAGCCCACGCCACCGAGAAAAACATCGACCCGAACGCGTTTCTGCAAGCGCGTCTGTTTCCGGATATGTTCCCGCTGACCCGTCAGGTGCAGATCGCGGTGGACTTCGCCAAAGGCGTTTCCTCGCGTCTGGCTGAAGTCGAAGTGCCGAAGTACGACGATACCGAAACCACCTTCGCCGAACTGCAAGCCTTGATCACCAAGGTGTTGGCTTACATCGGCGAGATCAAGCCAGAGCAGATCGATGGCAAGGAAGGCATCGAAATCGTTACCCGTCCGGGCACGCCGAAAGAGAAGCGCTTCAGCGGCCAGGCTTACCTGCTGACCTACGGCCTGCCGCAGTTCTTCTTCCACGTCACCACCACGTATGCGCTGCTGCGTCATAACGGTGTTGAAGTGGGTAAACGCGATTACATGGGCGCGTTCTAAAACACTCAGCTACAAAAAAGCCCGCCAAGGTTTGCGCCTTGGCGGGCTTTTTATCGCTTTTTGTAGGAGTGAGCCTGCTCGCGATAGCGATCTATCGGTCAAAATGTCTTTGAATGACACATCGCTATCGCGAGCAGGCTCGCTCCTACAGGGTTACGCAGCGCGTTGGGCTTTCGCTTCTTCGCCCAGGCACGCCGCTGCGGTGAACAGCACGTCGGTGGAGGAGTTCAGCGCCGTTTCGGCAGAATCCTGCAACACACCAATGATGAAACCGACCGCCACCACCTGCATGGCGATTTCACTTGGAATGCCAAACAGGCTGCACGCCAGCGGGATCAACAGCAACGAACCACCGGCCACGCCCGAAGCGCCACAGGCGCAGATGGCCGCGACCACGCTGAGCAGAATCGCGGTCGGGATGTCCACCGCAATGCCCAAAGTATGCACGGCAGCCAGGGTCAGCACAGTGATGGTAATTGCCGCGCCGGCCATGTTGATGGTCGCGCCCAGTGGAATCGATACCGAGTAAGTGTCTTCGTGCAGGCCCAAGCGCTTGCTCAATTCCAGATTGACCGGAATGTTCGCCGCCGAGCTACGGGTGAAGAAGGCGGTGATACCGCTTTCGCGCAGACATTTGAGGGTCAGCGGGTACGGGTTGCGGCGCAGTTTCCAGAACACGATCAGCGGGTTCATCACCAGCGCCACGAACAGCATGCAGCCGAGCAGCACGGCGAGCAGGTGCGCGTAGCCGATCAGCGCGCCGAAACCGGAGGTGGCCAGCGTCGAGGCGACCAGGCCGAAAATGCCCAGCGGGGCAAAGCGAATCACCACGCGCACAATCAGGGTCACGCCGTTGGACAGATCACCGAGCACTTCACGGGTGGTATCGCCGGCATGCCGAATCGCCACGCCCATGCCGATGGCCCAGGCCAGAATGCCGATGAAATTGGCTTCGATCAGCGCCTTCACCGGATTGTCCACCACGCTCAGCAGCAGGCTCTGCAGCACTTCAGCGATGCCGCCCGGCGCAGTCACCGCAACGTTTTCGGTGGCCAGCACCAGATGCGACGGGAATGCCATGCTGGCAACCACAGCCACCACTGCGGCGGCGAACGTGCCCAGCAAGTACAGGAACAGAATCGGCCGAATGTGCGTTTCCTGGCCGTGTTTATGGTTGGCAATCGAAGCCATCACCAGCACGAACACCAGAATCGGTGCCACGGCTTTCAACGCCGAAACAAATACCTTGCCGATGAATGCGGTATCTTTCGCCACTTGCGGGGCAAACATCGCCAAAGCGATACCGGCAATCAGGCCGATGAGGATCTGTGCGACCAGGCTCAGGTTCTTCAGACGTTGCAAGACAGAAGGGGATGAAGCAGTCATAGCGGCATCTCTGATTTTTTATAGGCTGCAGGTTGCATGAAAGCGCCGGCGAATCGGGGGCAGGCCAGCGTCACGAACCGAAAGGATTGAAGCGCTTTCAACGTCAATAAACCGATCGTTGAACAAGCTGTACGTTTTTCAGGGCGCGGACTTTATCACAGCGTAAGACCCATCCTTCAGGCGTGTGACGATCTGCCACCGGATCAGGCAACAAAGTCGGCAGGTTTGTGCAAGTCAGCCCGGACACACTCTGTTAAGATTGCGCATCCTTATTTTCAAGTTCTGCCAGCGGGCCCTCGGGTCAACGCTGGTGTCGTCGTTTTGCTGGAGTTGCCATGCTGTTGCCCATTCTTCTGTTGTCCGCCGCCGGTTTTACCGTGCTGACCACGGAATTCGTTATCGTCGGCCTGCTGCCGGCGATAGCCAGAGACCTCGAAGTGACCATCCCCCAGGCCGGTTTGCTGGTGACGCTGTTCGCCTTTACCGTGGCGCTGTTCGGGCCTTTCCTGACCGCGTATTTCGCTCGCTTCGAGCGGCGCAAGCTGTTTATCAGCATCCTGATCATGTTTGGCCTGGCCAATACCGTCGCGGCGCTGGCGCCGAATATCTGGGTGATGGCGTTTGCCCGCTTGATTCCCGCGCTCGGTCTGCCGGTGTTCTGGGCGCTGGCCAGTGAGACGGCGGTGGACATCGTTGGCCCGGATTTCGCCGGTCGTGCGATCGCCAAGATCGGTTTCGGTATTGTCTGCGCCACGGTGTTCGGCATTCCGGTCGGCACGCTGATTTCCGATGCATTCGGCTGGCGCAGTGCCTTCGGCATTCTGGCGGTGATCGCCTTTGCCAAGGCTTTGCTGCTGTTTGTCTACTTGCCGAAAACCAGTTTGCACCAGCACCAGGTGAGCTTCCGCTCGCAGTTCAAGATTCTGCGCAGCCCGTTGATGATCGGCCATATCGTGCTGTCGATTCTGGTGTTCAGCGGCATGTTTACCGCTTACACCTATCTGGCCGACATTCTTGAGCGTCTGGCCGGTTTCAACGGCACCGTGGTCGGCTGGTGCCTGATGGGCTTCGGCGCCGTCGGGCTGATCGGCAACTCGCTGGGCGGTCGTGCAGTGGACCGCCATCCGCTGGGGGCGTCGGTGTTGTTTTGTGCATTCATGATCGCCGGCATGGTGTCGCTGGTGCCGAACATTCATTCGCCGCTGGGGCTGGCGGTGGCGATGGGGATCTGGGGCATTACTCAGGCCGCGTTGTTTCTGGTCAGTCACGTACGCCTGATGAAAGCCGCGCCGGAAGCGCCGGCCTTCGCGGCCTCGTTGAACATCGCCGGGGCTAACCTGGGGATCGGCCTGGGCGCGATGGTCGGTGGCCGGGTCATCGACAGTGCGGGGCTGGGTTTTCTCGGCTTTGCCGCCGCCGGTTTCATTCTGCTGTCGGTGTTCCTCGCCATGGTGCTGATGACACTCAAGCCGCGCGACCTGTGCGCCGAGCCTTCATAACGCCGTAAACAACTCGCGTCGGGCACCTTCGGTAATCGCAACGATGCCGGGGTGCTTGACCTTGCGCTCCACCGAAATGGCGTAGAACGACTCGGTCACCGCATCAGTCTGGCCAATCAGTTCGACGCCGCATTGGCGCTTCACTTCCTCGGCAATCACGCTGGGGCTGATAAAAATCCCGCTTCCAGACTGTCCGAAGGCCTGCATCAAGGCGCTGTCGTCGAATTCGCCGACAATTTTCGGCTGGATCTGCTGCTCGGCAAACCAGCGTTGCAAGCGGCTGCGCACCACGGTTTCCGGGCCGGGAATCAACAGCGGCGCACCGTGCAGGCTGCGCGGGAAATCCGCTCCATACCTGGCGGCCAATGCAGCGGTGGCGAAAAAGCTGATGCCGCATTCCCCGAGCTTTTGGCTGTAGCCCTTGATGTCGAGGTGCGAGGGCATCGGGCTGTCGGAAATCACCAGGTCCAGGCGCTGAATCGCCAGATCCGCCAGCAACCGTTCGAGTTTGTCCTCGCGGCACGTGATGCGCAGCGGTTCGTTCAACTCCATGGTCGGCGCAATCAGGCGATAAACAATCGATTTCGGTACCACGTCAGCCACGCCAACGCGAAACAGGATCTGCTGCTCATTGGGCTCCGCGCGCAGCATCAACTCCAGCTCGCCGCCGAGCTGGAACATCTGTTCGGCATACGGCAAGGCCTGGCGCCCGGCTTCAGTGAGTTCCAGTTGCCGACCGACTCGGCGAAACAGTTCGATGCCATACGTCTGTTCGAGCAAGGAAATCTGCCCGCTGATGGTCTGTGGCGTCAGGTTCAGTTGCTCGCAGGCACGCACGATGCTGCCGGTCTTCGCCACCACCCAGAAATAATGCAACTGTCGATAATTGAGCATCCGCCTCCCCTGTAGGAGCTGCCGAAGGCTGCGATCTTTTGATGTTGCTTCTAAAAGAAAAGATCAAAAGATCGCAGCCTTCGGCAGCTCCTACATTGTTTATTTCTGGGTTCGTAAAAACCGAAGTATAGCCGGTAAAAATACGAATTTTCCTGAAGTGTTTGCCTCTCTAGAATGCCCAGCCATCGACGGCCGGTCCGGTGACCCTGTCTGTTTTATCAAGGAAGCATCATGAAACTTAAAACTGCGGCACTGTTGTTGTTTACGTCTTTACTGGTTCTGACGGGTTGCGATCAGGCCGAAAAAAGCGCCCAACAGCTGATGGGCAAAGCCGCCGAAAGCGCAAAACAGGCGATTGACGATACCCACAAGGCCGCCGAGCAAGCCCTGAGCGATGCCACTGGCGGGTTGATCGAGAAAAAAGAAACAGCGGAAAAAGACGCGGAACAATCCGAATCTTCGTCCAAGACCATTTAATTTTCGTACACAGAGTCAGGACTGACCCATGGAATATCTGTTAGAACTCGCCGCCAGCCCCGCTGCCTGGGTAGCTTTGGCCACATTGGTGGTGATGGAAATCGTGCTTGGCATCGATAACCTGATCTTTATCTCGATCCTGACCAACAAGCTGCCCGAGCAGCACCGGCAGAAAGCGCGGCGCATCGGTATCGGCATGGCGCTGATCCTGCGACTGGCGCTGTTGAGCACCATTGCCTTCATCGTGCAGTTGACCGAGCCAGTGTTCGAAGTTCTCGGCCAGGCGTTCTCGTGGAAGGATATGATCCTGATCGCCGGTGGTCTGTTCCTGGTGTGGAAAGCCACCACCGAGATCCATCACAGCATGGACCCGGCGCCGGAAGATCCCAAGTCCGCGACGTCGACCGTGACCCTGGGCTTTGCCGCTGCGATCGGGCAGATCCTGATGCTCGACATGGTGTTCTCGATCGACAGCATCATTACTGCTGTCGGCATGACCGAGCACTTGCCGATCATGGTTATCGCGGTGGTGGTGTCGGTTCTGGTGATGCTGTTTGCAGCTGAGCCGCTGGCCAAGTTCATCAACGACAACCCGACGGTGGTGATGCTGGCACTGGGCTTCCTGATCATGATCGGCATGACCCTGATCGCCGAAGGTTTTGGCGCCCACGTACCGAAAGGGTATGTGTACGCGGCCATGGCGTTCTCGGCGGGTATTGAGGTGTTGAACATGATGTCGCGTCGAGCGAAGCAGAAGAAGCTGGCTGCGCAGGCGCAAACGCTGAAGGACAAAAGGCCGCCTGAACTCACGAAGTTCAGGCGGCCTTTTTGCCATCTTCTTGCTGCTTTTCCACCTCTGTAGGAGCTGCCGAAGGCTGCGATCTTTTAATGTTTAAGATCAAAAGATCGCAGCCTTCGGCAGCTCCTACCGGGATTTTATTTCAGGCGTCTTTCGGTGTTTTTTGAAAGATGCCGTGGCTCAGTGCGCGGTAGCGGGACGGACACGGTGCTTTTCGGGTTTTGCTACAGGTGCTGGCTGGATCGGGTGGTGATGGTGGCGCCGCGACACGCGCAGTACGCCCCACAGCATGGCGGCGGCAACGGCCAGCCAGCCGGCAATCAACATTACGATGGTCATGGTCAGGCTCATCAGTGCCTCCTCTTCGCCCTGCATCGGGCGCACACATTTCAATTCGCTCTGTTTCAATGACAGTCTAGACAATGGGGTGTTTCAGACTATTGACCAAAGGTCGCTGATGACCAATCAGTTCGCTCTATGCAATCGACGTGTCTGCGGTTTAAGGCTATACCGCAGCTTTGCTGCGCCCTATGATCGCAGGCGTTGCCGGAACACGATGACCGGCGTCTGAACAGAGAGTGACGATGGTGCAGGTATTTTCTCGAATTCGTGCGGCGTTGCTGGTCGCCGGTTGCGCGGCGGCATTGGCCGGTTGTGCGGGCAGTGTGGCGCCCGAGGTCAAGCGACTACCCGAGCGAGTCGAGCTCAGTGGCACGTTTTACCGAGGTCAGGCCAACCAGAGCGGCCCTCAGGTATTGGCCAGTCTGCTATCGCAGCAGGGCATCGTGATCACGCCGGGATTGCTGGAAAAACCGCTGCACCTGCCGGGCGCTGAAGACAAATTGCAGCAGAATATTCAGAACCTGGCCCGCGAGTACGGCATGCTGGTTTACCCGCTGGACAGCAATCTGTCTGCACTGTTGACGCAGGTTGCGGCAGGGTATCCGGTGATGGTGCGTTTCAGTGAGGGCTCGGCATTCTGGGCCGAGCCGCGTTACGCGATTCTGTCCGGCTATGACCGTAACAAGCAGAACGTGCTGCTGCGTGCCGGCATGAATCGTCGCGAATTGATGAGCTTCAGTGCGTTTGAATCGGCATTCGAAAAGTCCGGCGGCTGGGCCATTCTGATTCAGAAGCCAACGCAGATTCCTGCTGCGGTTGATCGTCAGCGCTGGTTGAAGGCGGCCGATGAACTGGGTCAGGCCGGTCAGGAAAATGAAGCGGCGCAGGCAAGGAAGGCATTGGCTGCGCACTGAGTTTCCCGTTCGTCATCTGCCGGGCACGTCCGCGCCCGGCAGGCCTCTTACCTCTATAACCCGATTAACGGGTAAATCAGGAGGTGAGCATGGCAGATTCCCCATCCCCGAAAGGCCCACATTCGTCGGAACACGCGACGGATCACGATCTGGGTTTCGATCCGGACTCGCCGGATCTTGATGATCCGCAGGTCGATCCCGTCGGCCCGGCCAAAGCCCCCAAAGACGTAGAGCCGGGGGAGGACGACAAGAAGCCGTCCAAGCCTTATGACCCGTTAGCCAATCTGAAACCTTGATGTGAGGTGCGTATGAGTACCGATTCAAGTTTTGACGATCAAAAGCCCGACAGTGTGCCGACAACGCCGGAGCCTGAGGTTGATCCTGTGCTGGACCCGGACAGTCCAATGCGGGATCCGATGGCGCGGCCGAATGTGCTGACGCCGGAGCCTGGGCGGGATCCGAGTAAAGGGGATGGTATTCCTGATGATGAGCAGATGCCGTTGCCCAATGATTGAGATATCTCAGCCTTACTTGTAGCGAGGGGATTTATCCCCAATGGGCTGCGCAGCAGACCCGTTTTTTGGGGCCGCTGCGCAGCCCATCGGGGATAAATCCCCTCGCCACAGGTGCAGGTGAATTCACTGGTGAAGGTGAATCCTTTAGATCGCAGGTTTACTTCGAGGCTTCAACCACGCCGCTCTGGCGCGATTTCAGGTTTTTCTCGGCTTTGTACTGCTGCGCCACGGCTGGAACGGCGGCACTACGCCCGGTTTCTACCCAGCTGCGGATGCGGCTGGCATCGGCAAAATGAGTGTATTTGCCAAACGCATCGAGAATCACCAAGGCGACCGGGCGGTTACCCATTTTCGTCACCAATACCAGGCAATGACCGGCAGGGTTGGTGAATCCGGTTTTGGTGATCTTTATGTCCCAATCGGCTTTATTGACCAAGTGATCGGTGTTGCGAAAACCCAGGGTGTAGTTGGGTTTGCGGAAAGACACGGTCTTTTCCTTGGTAGTGGTCAGTTCGCTCAAGATCGGGTGCTTGCTCGCCGCCACCAGCAACTTGCTCAAGTCGCGTGCAGTCGACACGTTGCGCTCAGACAAACCCGTCGGCTCGACGTAGTGAGTGTTGGTCATGCCCAGCGCCTTGGCCTTGGCGTTCATCGCCGCGATAAAGGCTGCGTAGCCACCAGGGTAGTGGTGCGCGAGGCTGGCGGCGGCACGGTTTTCCGAGGACATCAGAGCAATCAGCAGCATCTCGCGGCGCGGCAGTTCACTTCTCAGTTTGACTCGGGAGAACACGCCTTTCATTTCCGGCGTGTGGCTGATATCGACATCGATCCATTCGTCCATGTTCTGTCGGGCTTCAACCACAACCAAACCAGTCATCAGCTTGCTGACGGAAGCGATCGGCACGATCACGTCAGGGTTGCTGGAGTAGATGACTTTGTTGGTCTGCATATCCATGAGCAGGGCGCTGCCGGAGGCGATCTTCAAAGATGAAGCGTCACGTGGGGCAGCGGTGGTTTCCGCAGCGTTGATCGTTGGCGTGATGCATGTGCCTGCAAATGCAAAAAACAGGCTCAGAATCGAAAGACGAATTTTCACGCGGGCGAACTCATAAAGGTTGGATATTCCGTTAGTTTGTAACGGGTTATTTCTTAAAAGCGGCGCATTTTAGGAGTATGGCTGAAGAACTGTCGATGGTTGTTTGAATGACCTGAAAATCTCGTGAAAAGACCTGTAAAAATAGGGGTTTCCGGCGAACGGTTACAGTTTTTTCTCAGGCATGAAAAACCCCGCACGGGGCGGGGTTTTGGTGCTGCAAAAATTACGTCTTAAGCGTGCAGGGTTTCCGCTGCATAAAGCGTATTTTCCAGCAGGCAGGCACGGGTCATCGGGCCGACGCCGCCGGGTACTGGAGTGATCCAGCCAGCACGGGGCAGGGCGGTTTCGTAGACAACGTCACCGACCAATTTGCCGTCGTCCTGACGGTTGATACCGACGTCGACGACGATCGCGCCTTCCTTGATCCATTCACCCTTGACCAGGCCAGGCTTGCCGGCGGCCACCACCACCAGATCGGCGCGGCCGACGTGGCCAGCCAAATCCTTGGTGAAGCGGTGGGTCACGGTGACAGTGCAGCCGGCCAGCAGCAGTTCCATCGCCATCGGGCGACCGACGATGTTGGAAGCACCGACAACCACGGCGTCCAGCCCGTAAAGATCAACACCCGTGCTTTCCAGCAGGGTCATGATGCCTTTCGGGGTGCACGGGCGCAGCAGCGGAATGCGCTGGGCCAGGCGGCCGACGTTATAAGGATGGAAACCGTCGACATCTTTGTCCGGGCGGATGCGTTCCAGCAGTTTTGAGGCGTCCAGGTGCTCGGGCAGCGGCAGTTGCAGCAGGATGCCGTCGATAGCAGGGTCGTCGTTGAGGCGATCGATCAGATCGGTCAGCGCGTCTTGCGTGGTTTCAGAGGGCAGGTCGTAGGCTTGAGAGAGGAAGCCGACCTCTTCACAGTCTTTACGCTTGTGCGAGACATAAACCTGAGAGGCAGGATCGCTGCCGACCAGGATCACCGCGAGGCCGGGAGTACGCAGGCCTTGCTGGCGACGCTCGGCAACTCGTTGGGCGATCTGCTGGCGCAGGCTGGCGGCGATCGATTTGCCGTCGATTAGTTGTGCAGTCATTGCGCGTGATTAACCATCGAGAGGGGAAAAAAAGAGAACGCATTCTCGCATGTCGGGCGGTGAGGGCAAAGGCGCTTGGTCAGCAAATTCCCCTAACTCCTTTAATTAAATGAATTTTTTTCAAAAAAGATTTGACGACCTTTGGAGCGCTCTATACTATTCGTCGCACTTGTCGGGCACAGCCTAGCACTGGTTAAGAAGGTCGAGCGGGATTACGATTCTGCGAAGACTGGAAAGCACTTAGTTTGTAGTCCTTTAAGAGTACAGATTAATAAGGCGCCCGTAGCTCAGCTGGATAGAGCATCCGCCTTCTAAGCGGATGGTCGCAGGTTCGAGTCCTGCCGGGTGCGCCATTAGGCAGCTTTGGCACAAGTAGCGCGATATGGTGGGCGTAGCTCAGTTGGTAGAGCACGGGATTGTGACTCCCGTTGTCGTGGGTTCGATCCCCATCGTCCACCCCATATTTCGAAAAGCGCCAGATTTAACGGTCTGGCGTTTTTGCTTTAAAGAGCTTCATCTGCGGATGTGGTGGAATTGGTAGACACACTGGATTTAGGTTCCAGCGCCGCGAGGCGTAAGAGTTCGAGTCTCTTCATCCGCACCAATTAAAGCTTCATTCGTGCCTTTGGGCTGGTGAGGTTTCAACAAAGAAGTTATTTGGCTTTTTTGTTACGCAATATGGTGGGCGTAGCTCAGTTGGTAGAGCACGGGATTGTGACTCCCGTTGTCGTGGGTTCGATCCCCATCGTCCACCCCATATTTCGAAAGGCGCCAGATTTAACAGTCTGGCGCCTTTTTTGTTTTTGCGGTTTCAAAAGTTGGCGTTTGCTGGCTTTGAGTCGCAGGGAGCGGGGCGCTTCGTCGTATTTATGTTGCTCGATGATGCTGCGCTGTTCGCCGGGCTTGCTTGCAAGGTCGGCCGTCAGGGGGCGATTGGCAGTCCCTTCTATATATAGAAGAGGTCGCCGCAGAGCCCTGGCGTGATTAGTTGTATTCGCCTGTGGGGCGCGCTGCAATCGTGCATCGGTCCCTTTAAATTGCCTGCTGTTTTTTTACCCGTTTTCAGTAGGGTGACTTCTTGAGTTTGACCCACTAGAATGCATGCCCTTGATTCTGGGGTCGGAAACGGCCGGCTAACGTCTGTGCAACGAGGAATATCCATGCAAGTTTCTGTTGAAAATACTACTGCTCTTGAGCGCCGCATGAGCGTCACCGTGCCGGCTGAGCGCATTGAGAGCCAGGTCAACAAGCGTCTGCAGCAGACTGCCCAAAAGGCCAAGATTGCTGGCTTCCGTCCAGGCAAAGTGCCAATGAGCGAAATCAAGCGCCGTTTCGGTGCTGATGCGCGTCAGGAAGCTGTAGGCGACGTGATCCAGTCCTCCTTCTACGAAGCTGTGGTTGAGCAGAAGCTGAACCCGGCGGGTTCGCCTTCGATCGAGCCTAAGTCGCTCGAAGCTGGCAAGGACCTGGAATACGTTGCAGTGTTCGAAGTGTTCCCTGAGTTCACCGTTGCCGGTTTCGACGGCATCACTGTTGAGCGCCTGAGCGCTGACGTGGCTGACGCTGACCTGGACAAAATGCTCGACATCCTGCGCAAGCAGAACACCCGTTTTGAAGTGGCCGATCGCGCTGCCCAGAACGAAGACCAACTGAACATCGATTTCGTTGGCAAGGTTGACGGCGAAGTCTTCGCTGGCGGCTCCGCCAAAGGCACCCAGTTGGTACTGGGTTCCGGCCGCATGATCCCGGGCTTCGAAGAAGGTCTGGTAGGTGCAAAAGCTGGCGAAGAGCGCGTTCTGAACCTGACCTTCCCAGAGGACTATCAGAACCTCGACCTGGCTGGCAAAGCCGCCGAGTTCACCGTGACTGTCAACACTGTCTCCGAGCCTAAGCTGCCTGAGCTGAACGAAGAGTTCTTCGCTCAATTCGGCATCAAGGAAAGCGGCATCGACGGTTTCCGCACCGAAGTTCGCAAGAACATGGAGCGTGAACTGCGTCAGGCGATCAAATCCAAGGTCAAGAATCAGGTAATGGACGGTCTGCTGGCCACCAACCCGATCGAAGTGCCTAAGGCTCTGCTGTCCAACGAAGTTGACCGTCTGCGCGTGCAGGCTGTTCAGCAGTTCGGTGGCAACATCAAGCCTGATCAACTGCCGGCCGAGCTGTTCGAAGAGCAAGCCAAGCGCCGCGTAGTGCTGGGTCTGATCGTGGCTGAAGTGGTCAAGCAATTCGACCTGAAGCCTGACGAAGCTCGCGTTCGCGAAATGATTCAGGAAATGGCTTCGGCTTACCAGGAGCCTGAGCAGGTTGTGTCGTGGTACTACAAGAACGAGCAGCAACTGAACGAAGTGCGTTCGGTTGTGCTGGAAGAACAAGTTGTGGATACTGTTCTGCAGAAAGCTAGCGTGACCGACAAATCGGTCTCTTACGAAGAAGCGGTCAAGCCGGTAGAAGCTCCAAAAGCCGACTGATTGTTTTTGCGTTAAGAAGTACACACATAAGCCAGCCTTCGAGCTGGCTTATGCGTATTCAAGACATAACTATTTGGGAGTGACTGCAGAGCATGTTCCGTAATTCGTATATTCAGCAGAACTCTGATATCCAGGCCGCAGGCGGCCTGGTCCCGATGGTTGTCGAGCAATCTGCTCGTGGCGAACGCGCCTATGACATCTATTCGCGCCTGCTCAAGGAGCGAGTGATCTTTCTGGTTGGTCCGGTAGAGGACTACATGGCCAACCTGATCTGTGCGCAACTGCTGTTCCTTGAAGCGGAAAACCCGGACAAGGACATCCATCTTTATATCAACTCCCCGGGCGGTTCGGTGACAGCAGGCATGTCGATCTACGACACCATGCAGTTCATCAAACCCAACGTATCCACCACTTGCATCGGTCAGGCCTGCAGCATGGGCGCGTTCCTGCTGACCGCAGGCGCTCCAGGCAAACGTTTCTGCCTGCCGAACTCGCGTGTGATGATTCACCAGCCACTGGGCGGTTTCCAGGGCCAGGCGTCGGATATCGAAATCCACGCCAAGGAAATCCTCTTCATTCGCGAGCGTCTGAACACGCTGATGGCCAAGCACAGCGGCCGCACCCTTGAAGAAATCGAGCGCGATACCAATCGCGACAACTTTATGAGTGCAGAAGCTGCGAAGGAATACGGCTTGATCGATGAAGTGATCAACCAGCGCCCCGCTTAAAATAAGCAGCTCAAAATAGGCTTGGTCGGCGAGTCTGTTCGCCAGCGGGCTTGAAAAAGCCCGCAATAGCCTTCATCTTGTGTTGCAAGCCTATCGGATTTGGATCGAACGAATGACTGACACCCGCAACGGCGAGGACAACGGCAAGCTGCTCTATTGCTCCTTCTGTGGCAAAAGCCAGCATGAAGTGCGCAAATTGATTGCCGGCCCCTCGGTCTTTATCTGCGACGAGTGCGTCGACCTGTGCAACGACATCATCCGCGAGGAGGTGCAGGAAGCCCAGGCCGAAAGCAGCGCGCATAAATTGCCTTCGCCTAAAGAAATCAGCGGCATCCTTGACCAGTACGTCATTGGTCAGGAGCGTGCGAAGAAGGTTCTGGCCGTAGCGGTGTACAACCACTACAAGCGTCTGAACCAGCGTGACAAAAAGGCTGACGACGTCGAACTCGGCAAGAGCAACATCCTGCTGATCGGCCCGACAGGCTCCGGTAAAACCCTGCTGGCCGAAACACTGGCCCGCTTGCTGAACGTTCCGTTCACCATCGCTGACGCAACCACCCTCACCGAGGCGGGTTACGTGGGTGAAGACGTCGAGAACATCATTCAGAAGCTGCTGCAGAAGTGCGATTACGACGTAGAGAAAGCCCAGATGGGTATTGTCTACATCGATGAAATCGACAAGATTTCGCGCAAGTCCGACAACCCGTCGATCACCCGGGACGTTTCCGGTGAAGGCGTGCAGCAGGCCTTGCTCAAGTTGATCGAAGGCACGGTCGCTTCGGTTCCGCCGCAAGGTGGCCGCAAGCATCCGCAGCAGGAATTCCTGCAGGTCGACACCCGTAACATTCTGTTCATCTGCGGTGGTGCGTTCTCTGGTCTGGAAAAGGTTATTCAAAACCGTTCCACCAAGGGCGGCATCGGTTTCAACGCCGAAGTGCGCAGCAAGGAAGAGGGCAAGAAAGTCGGTGAATCCCTGCGTGAAGTCGAGCCTGACGATCTGGTCAAGTTCGGTCTGATCCCGGAATTCGTCGGTCGTCTGCCGGTCCTCGCGACGCTGGACGAGCTCGACGAGGCTGCGTTGATGCAGATCCTCACCGAGCCGAAAAATGCTCTGACCAAGCAGTATGCCAAGCTGTTCGAGATGGAAGGCGTGGATCTGGAATTCCGCACCGACGCTCTCAAATCGGTCGCCAAGCGTGCCCTGGAACGTAAAACCGGTGCCCGTGGCCTGCGTTCGATTCTTGAAGGTGTATTGCTCGACACGATGTATGAAATCCCCTCGCAGTCCGAGGTGAGCAAAGTCGTGATCGATGAAAGCGTGATCGAAGGCAAGTCCAAGCCACTGTATATCTACGAAAACAGTGAGCCGACGGCCAAGGCAGCGCCGGACGCGTAAGTGTCCAGTCTGCTGGAATAAAGAAGGGGCCTTCGGGCCTCTTTTTTTTTATGTCGTTTTTTACATCCGCTTTGCGCTTGTTTTTTTCCAGAGCTGCCCCCATCTTGGTTCCAAGCTCAATTCCATCTGATTACGGCCATATGGCCGCCGTAGAGGCGAAATCATGAAGACCACCATCGAATTGCCTCTCCTGCCATTGCGTGATGTCGTGGTTTATCCGCACATGGTTATCCCGCTGTTCGTGGGGCGCGAGAAATCCATCGAAGCCCTCGAGGCCGCGATGACGGGCGACAAGCAGATTCTTCTGCTGGCCCAGAGAAACCCGGCTGACGACGATCCCGGTGAAGACGCTCTCTATCGCGTAGGTACTATCGCTACCGTTCTGCAACTGCTCAAGCTGCCTGACGGCACCGTCAAGGTGCTGGTCGAAGGTGAGCAGCGCGGTACCGTCGAGCGTTTCAGCGAAGTCGACGGCCACTGCCGCGCCGAAGTCTCGCTGATTGAAGAAGTCGACGCTGCCGAGCGCGAATCCGAAGTGTTCGTGCGCACGCTGCTGTCGCAGTTCGAACAATATGTACAGTTGGGCAAGAAAGTCCCGGCTGAAGTCCTGTCGTCGCTCAACAGCATCGATGAGCCGGGTCGCCTGGTCGACACCATGGCGGCGCACATGGCGCTGAAAATCGAACAGAAGCAGGAAATTCTCGAAATCATCGATCTGTCGGCCCGGGTCGAGCACGTCCTGGCGCTGCTGGATGCCGAGATTGATCTGCTGCAAGTCGAAAAACGCATTCGTGGCCGCGTCAAAAAGCAAATGGAGCGCAGCCAGCGCGAGTACTACCTGAATGAGCAGATGAAGGCCATTCAGAAAGAACTCGGCGACAGCGACGAAGGCCACAACGAGATCGAAGACCTGAAAAAGCGCATCGACGCTGCCGGTCTGCCAAAAGACGCACTGGCCAAAGCCACGGCCGAGCTGAACAAGCTCAAGCAAATGTCGCCGATGTCCGCAGAAGCCACCGTGGTGCGCTCCTACATCGACTGGCTGGTGCAAGTGCCGTGGAAGGCCCAGAGCAAGGTGCGCCTGGACCTGGCGCGGGCTGAAGACATTCTCGACGCCGATCACTACGGCCTCGAAGAGGTCAAGGAGCGCATCCTTGAATACCTCGCCGTGCAAAAGCGCGTGAAGAAAATCCGTGGCCCGGTGTTGTGCCTGGTCGGTCCTCCGGGCGTGGGTAAAACCTCGCTGGCCGAGTCGATCGCTCACGCCACCAACCGTAAATTCGTGCGCATGGCCCTCGGTGGCGTGCGTGATGAAGCGGAAATTCGTGGTCACCGCCGGACTTACATCGGTTCGATGCCGGGAAGATTGATTCAAAAGATGACAAAGGTCGGCGTGCGCAACCCGCTGTTCCTGCTCGATGAAATCGACAAAATGGGCAGCGACATGCGTGGCGATCCGGCCTCGGCGTTGCTGGAAGTGCTCGATCCAGAGCAAAACCACAACTTCAACGATCACTATCTGGAAGTCGATTACGACCTGTCGGATGTGATGTTCCTGTGCACCTCGAACTCGATGAACATTCCGCCGGCGCTGCTCGACCGGATGGAAGTGATCCGTCTGCCGGGCTATACCGAAGACGAAAAGATCAACATCGCCGTCAAATACCTCTCGCCAAAACAGATCGCCGCCAACGGCCTGAAGAAAGGCGAGCTGGAATTCGACGCAGAAGCGATCCGCGACATCATCCGTTATTACACCCGTGAAGCCGGTGTGCGTGGTCTTGAACGTCAGATCGCCAAGGTCTGCCGCAAGGCTGTGAAAGAACACGCGCTGGAAAAACGCTTCTCGGTGAAAGTGACAGCTGATGCGCTGGAACATTTCCTCGGCGTGCGTAAATTCCGCTACGGTCTGGCTGAACAGCAAGATCAGATCGGTCAGGTCACAGGCCTCGCCTGGACTCAGGTCGGCGGTGAATTGCTGACCATCGAAGCCGCTGTCGTGCCGGGTAAAGGTCAACTGATCAAAACCGGCTCGCTGGGTGATGTAATGGTCGAATCGATCACTGCAGCCTTGACCGTGGTGCGCAGCCGCGCGAAAAGCCTGGGCATTCCGGTGGACTTCCACGAGAAGCGCGACACGCACATTCACATGCCGGAAGGGGCGACGCCGAAAGACGGCCCTAGCGCTGGTGTCGGCATGTGCACGGCCCTGGTGTCGGCATTGACCGGCATTCCAGTGCGCGCCGATGTTGCCATGACCGGTGAAATCACTTTGCGTGGTCAAGTGCTGGCGATTGGTGGTCTGAAGGAAAAACTGCTCGCGGCACACCGTGGCGGAATCAAGATTGTGATTATTCCTGAAGAGAACGTGCGTGATCTCAAGGAGATTCCGGACAACATCAAGCAGGATCTGCAGATTAAACCGGTTAAATGGATTGACGAGGTCCTGCAAATTGCGCTGCAATACGCGCCGGAGCCCTTGCCGGATGTGGCTCCGGAGATAGTTGCCAAGGATGAAAAACGTGAGTCTGATGCTAAGGAAAGAATTAGCACGCATTAGTATGCTTTTGCCTGGGTGGCTTCCTTGACAGCTTTTTAGAGCCCTTGTTATAAAGCGGCTCTTAAGTGTCTGTAGGCCATTCAGCACTCGTTTTTGCTTTCACCAAAAAACTTAGAATCATCTCAAAATAGATATAAGGGGACTTAGAGTGAACAAGTCGGAACTGATTGATGCTATCGCTGCATCCGCTGATATCCCGAAAGCTGCTGCTGGCCGTGCGCTGGACGCTGTAATCGAATCCGTCACTGGCGCTCTCAAGGCTGGCGACTCCGTTGTTCTGGTTGGTTTCGGTACTTTCTCCGTGACTGATCGTCCAGCTCGCGTTGGTCGTAACCCACAGACCGGCAAGACGCTGCAAATCGCTGCTGCTAAAAAACCAGGTTTCAAAGCCGGTAAAGCACTGAAAGAAGCGGTTAACTAAGTTCGTTACAAGTTTTTACCCATCCGGGTCGGGGTTATCCCTGACTTGGCAGCGGAGCGGTAGAGCAGGTCGCTGAAACAGGCGCCTGTAACGCCGGGATCGAGGGTTCGAGCCCTGTCCGCTCCGCCAGTTACGAGAAGGCGCATCCTCGGATGCGCCTTTCTTCTATCCGGATTCTACCCACGCTCCACGGTTGCCAAATTTTGAAGTTCAACCGTTTCTGGGGGACGCATGCTGCAGAATATCAGGGACAATTCACAAGGCTGGATTGCCAAGACCATTATCGGGGCCATCATTTTGTTGATGGCTTTGACCGGTTTCGACGCCATTTTCCAGGCCGCCACTCACAAGAATGAGGTGGCCAAGGTCAATGGTGAAGAAATCAGCCAGAACGAGCTGAGCCAGGCCGTTGATATGCAACGCCGCCAGCTGATGCAACAGCTGGGCAAAGACTTCGACGCCTCATTGCTCGATGAAAAAATGCTCCGCGAATCGGCCCTCAAGGGTTTGATCGATCGCAAGCTGTTGCTGCAAGGCGCGGAACAATCGAAATTCGCTTTCTCTGAAGGCGCACTGGATCAAGTGATCCTGCAGACGCCTGAATTCCAGGTGGACGGCAAGTTCAGTTCCGAGCGTTTCGATCAGGTCATCCGTTCGCTGGGCTACAGCCGTATGCAATTCCGCCAGATGCTGGCTCAGGAAATGCTGATCGGCCAACTGCGTGCCGGTATCGGTGGCAGCGGTTTCGTCACTGACGCCGAAGTCCTGGCATTCGCCCGTCTGGAGAAGCAGACCCGCGATTTCGCCACCCTCAACATCAAGGCCGATCCGGCTGCGGTCAAGCTGACCGATGATGAGGTCAAGGCTTACTACGACGAGCACGCCAAGGAATTCATGACCCCTGATCAAGTGGTCATCGATTATCTGGAGCTGAAGAAGGCTTCGTTCTTCGATCAGGTCACCGTCAAGGACGAAGACCTGCAGGCGGCGTATCAGAAAGAGATCGCCAACCTGTCGGAACAGCGTCGTGCGGCGCACATTCTGATCGAAGTGAACGACAAGACCACCGAAGCTCAGGCCAAGGCGAAGATCGAAGACGTCCAGGCGCGTCTGGCCAAGGGCGAGAAATTCGAAGCGCTGGCCAAAGAGTTCTCGCAGGACCCGGGTTCGGCCAACAATGGCGGTGACCTCGGTTATGCCGGTCCTGGCGTTTACGACCCGGCCTTCGAAAAAGCCCTGTACTCGCTGAACAAAGACCAGGTGTCCGAGCCGGTGCGTACCGACTTCGGTTTCCACCTGATCAAGCTGCTGGGCGTTGAAGCCCCTGAAGTGCCGACCCTGGCCAGCCTGAAAGACAAACTGACCCGCGATCTGAAAGCGGCACAGGTCGAGCAGCGCTTCGTCGAGGCGACCAAGCAACTGGAAGACTCCGCGTTCGAATCGTCCGACCTGGCCCAGCCAGCGGCTGATCTGAAGCTGACCGTACACACCTCCAAGCCGTTCGGCCGTGAAGGTGGCGAAGGTGTTGCGGCCAACCGCGCTGTAGTCACTGCTGCATTCAGCACTGAAGTGATTGATGAGGGTGCCAACAGCACCGCCATCGAGCTGGACCCGGATACCGTGATCGTGCTGCGCGCCAAGGAACACCTGAAGCCTGCGCAACTGCCTCTGGAAAGCGTGAGTGCGGCCATTCGCACGCAGTTGACCAAAGAGCACGCCAGCGCTGCAGCCAAGACCAAAGCCGAGAAGCTGATTGCTGATCTGCGCGATGGCAAGGCGCCGCTGGACAAGGCAATTGAAGGCCAGACCTGGAAAACCACCGCAGCGGCCACCCGTGCTCAGGAAGGTGTTGATCCGGCGGTGCTGCAAGCGCTGTTCCGCATGCCGAAACCGGCTGCCAAGGACAAACCGACGTTCAGCAACGTCACGCTGCCAGACGGTAGTTTGATGATTGTGCGTTTGAACGGCGTTAACGAAGCGGCTGCACCGACTGAGGAAGAGAAGGTTCAGTACCGTCGCTTCCTGGCTTCGCGTGAAGGTCAGCAGGACTTCGCGGCGTTCCGCAAGCAGTTGGAAGCTCAGGCAGAGATCAAGCGGTATTGATCGCTGAGTGAGTGTTCAGATAAAAAGCCCCGGCTCGTGAGTCGGGGTTTTTTTTTGGGTTTGGATTGGGGGGTATATCCGTTGCTGCGGTTATGGCTGCTTAGGGTTCCGCCCTTACGGCGGGTCACTTTGGCAAACGCCCCAAAGTAACCAAAGGTCTATGCCCTGACGTTCGGCCCGCTCGCTGGGGCTCGGGGTTCCTTCGCTCCGGGATCGATCCGGGGGGCATCGCCTCCGGTTTGCTGCGCTGCACCTCCTCTCGATGTGTTCGACTTCGTCGAACGGTCGCTGCGCTCCCACCCCGGATCAATCCCTCCACTCAGCCTGCCGACGGGCCTTCAGATCAAAAGCTGCACCCGAGCTTGCGCTCATCGTGTTGAGTGGTGAGGGGCAGGGGTGGTGCGCATTATGCTTTCGCTCTTCTGTGGGAGCTGGCTTGCCAGCGATGGCGGCCTGAGATCCGACCCGTTTCCTACTGGTGTACCCGCTCCAACTGTAGGAGTGAGCCTGCTCGCGATAGCGTCCTCACTGCCCACCATTCCCCAACATGCCTCGCCCTAACCAGCGCTCGGAAATCCATGGACTTTGGCCCTGAGCGTCGCCCACAGACTAAGCACTAACAGCGCAGCGACGATCCACGGAAACGCCCCGACGCCTGGATTCTCCAGCAGTAAGCCACCCAACAGCCCACCGCCGGCTATCCCGACATTCCACAATGTCACCAGCATCGATTGCGCGGTATCAGCGGCCTCTTTTGCGGTTTTCGCAGAAGCGGTTTGCAGCAGTGATGGCATTGCGCCGAAAGCCAGTCCCCAGACAGCGGTGGCGAAGTAAATCACGCCGGGCGATTCACGCCATACGCCGAGCGCAATCGAGGCCAGCATGAACAGCCCTGCACTGATCAGCACCAGTTCGCGTAGCCAGCGGTCGATCAGGCTGCCGACGATCCACAGGCTCAGTACCGACGCGAGGCCGAATACCAGCAACACCCGGTCGACACTCTCGGCAAGCCTGGACGGTTGCAGAAACGGCGCGATGTAGGTGTACAGCAAGTTGTGTGCGACGACGTAGGACAGGGTAACGAACAGCACGGATCGCACGCCCGGCAGGGTAAAGACCTGACGCAAGGGCAGGCGTTGGCTGGCGCGTTCACCGGCGAAATCCGGCACTTGCCAGCGTACCCAGATGACCAGCAGCACGGTCAGCCCGGTCATGATCGCAAAGCTGAGGCGCCAGCCCACCACGGTGCCGAGCAACGTGCCGGCCGGGATGCCCAGCGACAGCGCAAGGGGCGCGCCGAGCATCGCCACTGTGATGGCGCGACCCTGCAGGTGCGGTGCAACCATGCGGCTGGCGTAGCCTGCCAGCAGCGCCCAGAGCAGTCCGGCGAAGACGCCGGCGATCAGGCGGGCGATCAGGGTCAGCCAATACAGGTCTGATACGGCGGTGATGATGTTGGCGATCGCGAAGCCGCCGATCGCTGTCAGTAGCAGAGGCCTGCGTCGCCAGCCGCGGGTGGCGATCGTCAGCGGAATTGCCGCCAGGATCGAGCCGATGGCGTACAGGGTGACCAATTGCCCGATCAATGCTTGTGAGACGTTCAAGCCCTCGCTCATTTGCGGCAGCAGGCCGGCCGGCATGGCTTCGGTCATCACTGTGATGAATCCGGCGGTTGCCAGCGCGAGCAATGCGCCGAGGGGTAAACGTTCGCGGGTCTGGAGCGAGTCATCCAGTGCGGTACAGGTCAGTGGGGCGTCGTTCATGAGCCGGCATCCATGTGCAGAAGGGGACGAAGGCTACAGGGTAGGGCGCTGCGCAGCGGCGAAAAACAGGTTAAGGTTCCGAACATATCGGACACGGATGTCTTCAATGGAGGTGAGGGATGGATAGCCTGGGCAGTATTTCGGTGTTTGTGCAGGTCGCCGAGACGCGCAGCTTTACCGAGGCCGGTAGGCTGCAAGGCGTGTCGTCTTCGGCCGTGGGCAAAAGCATCGCGCGGCTGGAGGCGCGGCTGGGTGTGCGTTTGTTTCATCGCACCACCCGCAGCATCACGCTGACCAGCGAGGGCGCGCTGTTTCTTGAGCGCTGTCGCAAGATTCTGGCGGAAGTCGAGGCGGCGGAGTTCGAGCTGTGCGACGCCGCCGCGCAGCCTCACGGCAAGTTACGCATCAGCCTGCCGCAGGTGCATGGACTGGTGATGCCGGTCATGAACGAGTTCATGACGCTCTACCCACAGATCGAACTGGATCTGGATTTGACCGATCGCATGGTCGATGTGGTCGAAGAGGGCTTTGACGCGGTGATTCGCACCGGCAAGCCGCGTGATTCGCGCTTGATGGCGCGGCCACTGGGTGAATTTCATATGGTGCTTGTGGCCAGCCCGGTTTATCTGCAGCAGCGCGGCACACCGCAAAGTCCCGCCGATCTGGCCGATCACGCCTGTTTGCGGCACACCTTTCACGCCACCGGCAAGTTGGAGCTCTGGCCACTGCGGCGCGAGGAGGGCAGTGCCGAGCCGATGTTGCCGACGCGGCTGGTCAGTACCTCCATCGAGGCGGTCAACCACGCGGCACTGGCCGGCATGGGCATTGCCTGTCTGCCTGATTTCATGACACACGATGACGTGACCCAAGGACGCTTGCAGCGGGTGTTGGAGGCTGATGTCGAGCACGTCGGGCAATTCTGGCTGCTGTGGCCATCGAGTCGCCATGCCACGGCAAAATTGCGGGTTTTTATCGATCATTTATCCGCGCGACTTTTTCCCGCCATTGAAGGTCGATAGAGTTGTAAGCGTTTCAAGACACTAATCCATACGCCGCGGGGCTGCGATCTGTTGCACAATACGCCCCGGACTGTTTTCCCTCAGGATGTTTAATGTTGATTTCCACTCCCTTGCGTGTTGTCGGGTTAGCGTTGTTGGTGGCTGCAGTGGCCGGCTGTTCGAAAGACAAGCCGATGTACGAGCATGAGAACTTCGATGACTCCGGTACGTTCTCGCGCAACTATCCGGTGACCGACGCTACCAGTTGTGAAGCGGCGCGCCGCGCCTTGCTCAGTCAGGGCTACATCATCACCAGCAGTGATCCGAAGCTGATCAGTGGCCACAAGAGTTTTCAGCAAACCGGCGATACGCACATGGAGATCAGCTTCAATGTGGTCTGTGCCGAAGACAGCAGCGGCAAGCATCACGCGACCATGTTCGCCAACGCCCTGCAGGATCGCTATGCGCTGAAGAAAACCAACAACTCCGCCAGCCTCGGTGTCGGTGTGCTGGGCTCGGTGTCGATGCCGATCGGCTCCTCGGACGACTCGATGGTCAAGGTTGCCAGCGAAACGGTGACCTCGCAGAAGTTCTATGAACGATTCTTCACCCTGGTCGAGCTGTTCCTGCCGGCCGATGCGAAGAAAGCGGCGCATATCGAAGAAAAACCGAAGACCGACCTTGGTGTGCCTGAGCCGAAACCTGCGCCAGCGCCCGCTGCGTTGGTGCCGACACCTGCGGCCGAGCCAGCAGCAACCCCCGCAGCGACACCCGCTACGGCGGCCGAACCGGCTCCGGCCCCGGCTGAAGTAGCCCCTGTGAGTTCTGAGCCCGTTGTGCCGCCCGCCGAGACTGCGCCGATCACCCCGGCACCCGCCGCAGAACCCGCGCCGGCAGCCCAGACCGAGGTCATCACGCCGCCGGCCAATCCGGACATCCCGCCGCCGTCCGAGCCCATCCCGGCGATGCCGCCCTCCGGCCAATAACCCGATCGCCCTGTAGGAGCTGCGGCACGCTGCGATCTTTTGATGTTGTTTTTAAAGGCAAGATCAACAGATCGCAGCGTGCCGCAGCTCCTACGAGGGATTCGTGACATTCCCCTGACAAAATTCTCGCGATAAATTCCTGACCGTCTGCTACGTTTTATTGATGAAGGCCATGTTTCATTTTTCCTTCACACGGGCACTTTATGCTCGGGGCACGGGTCGATTGATCAGGCCATTTTCAGCGAGCAGCAGGGGGATTACACGATGGACGACTATCAAGAAGAACTGCTCGAGTACCAGGCTTTTGAACTGGATCCGCCGGAGCCTGCGGAAGACGCTACCGAGCTGTAAGCGCTTGCTTGCCGCTTGTGGCTGTCGGCTTGCAGCTGCCTTTATGCCGTTTTGCGGTGACTGCGGCGGAATTCGCCCGGGGTCTGACCGCTCCAGCGTTTGAATGCGCGCTGGAACGCTTCGGCTGAGGCAAACCCCAGCAGGTAGGCGATCTCACCGAACGCCAGTTCCGTGTCGCGGATGTAGGTCATCGCCAGGTCACGGCGAGTGTCATTGAGGATCGCGCGAAACTGCGTGCCTTCCTCGGCCAGTTTGCGCCGCAACGTCCAGGTGGGCAGCTTCAGGCGTGCCGCCACTTCTTCCAGGTCGGGTTCCCGGCCACCATTCAACAATGGCCCCAACAACTGCGTGATGCGTTCGCGCAGGCTGCGAGTGCGGGTCAGTTGTTCCAGTTCGCGTTCACACAATTGCAGCAGGTGCCGCCAGGTGCTTGGGCAATGTTGCGGGTTGCGTTGGGCGAGGCTGCTCAGGCTCAGGCGCAATTGATTGCGCTCGGCGCCGAACTGCAGCGGGCAATCGCCCAGTGCGGTGTAGGCGTCGCGGTAATCCGGTTCGTCGAATTCAATGTCGATGCGCTCGGCTCGCAGCGATTCGCCGCTGACGCTCGACAACTGATGCAGCCAGCCAGCAATAATCGAATCCACCACGAAGCGGTTATAGGCGTTGTATGGGCTGATCGAATAGAAACGCAGCCACGCGCCATTCGCGTCTTCGTGAAAACTCGACTGGCCGCGATAGTTGGAGCCGTACAACGGTTCGAAACGGATCAGGCAGCGTGCCGCCTCGCGCACGGTCGGGGCTTGCGCGGCGGTCACCCCGGCCAGCCCGGCCTGACTCAAGCGACTGAGCTGGCCCATGCGCAGCCCCAACGCAGGATCGCCGGTCAACTGAATCGCCGCGTGTCCCAAACGCATGTAGCGCGGAATAGACAACCGCGCGCCAGCTTCCGCCAGTCGCGCGGTATCCAGACCGTATTGCTCCAGCAGCGGCAGAGGGTCGGCGTCATGGCTGCGCACTGCATCGGCGAGGCTATGGACAAAGCCCACCGACAAATCCCCAAGGCGCATCGGCAGCGGCTTCATGGTTTACAACCAGATATTCAGCAAACGCGCGCCACGCGCTTCGCCGTCGGCGAACTGTTGGCCGTTGCTGCTGAGGAAACTTTGCCCTGAACTCAACTTGTCCCAGAACTGCCCGCGCAGGAATACGCTGATGCCGGCGATCGCCCGGCTGCTCGGCGGTTGCGCGGTCAAGGTCAGACGATGCCAGGCCTGGCCTTCGCTGACTTCGCCGGGCTTGAGGCTGATCGAGCCCGGCGTGCTGGAACCCTTGTAGCCGCCCCACGGTTGATCCCACACGTTATGACCGACGACAAACGCCGGCACGGCGATCAGTTGCGCGCCTTGCTCGTCGAGTTTGCGGTAATTGTCCGGGTACCAGCTGTCGCTGCCGATCAGGATGCCAAGGCGTCCGGCGGGGGTGTCGACCACGTTGATGGCGTGCTTGTCTTCAGCCTCGATCACGTCGCGCTGATCGAAGATCGGGTGCATCTGCCGCTGCGGTTGCCCGAGCGGCACGCCGTCGCGGCCAAACACCACGCTGCTGTTGAACAAGGCGCCGCTACCCGGCTTGAGCTGGCCATCGCGGATACTCGGCTCGGGCAGCACGATGGAGCCGGCCACCAGCGTTACGTGAAACTCTTTGGCCAAGCCACCGAACAGCACCTGGTAATCCTTGGCCATGTCTTTGGACTTCATGCGCAGGTGCGCATCATCCAGGCGACTGCTGCCCTTGGCGCTCAGCCAGGCGCGGGCAAACAGCAGCGGATTGCTTGCTGCCAGCCAGTTCATCGCTTCGGCGAGGGTCGGCGCCTGATAAAGCTCATCTTTTTCGCCGCTGATCATCAGCCAGGTGCCGACGTGCTCGGGCAACACGACCACGGTTTTGTCGTTCAACAAACCCTGATCCTGCGCTTGCTGCAAATAAGCGGCGAGCTTGCGGTGCAGGCGCTCCGGGCTTTGATAGTCGGTGGGGAAGAGTTCGGGCTGGATGCCCAAGAGATTGCCACGGTCGGCGGGTGTGCCCTGATCGACCGCGAGTTTGATGCGCAGGTCGGACAGGTAATGTCCCGCCGGGCGGTCCGCCGCCCACATGGCGTAGGAAGCAAGGACGGCCACGAGGGCCATGGAAAACGTCAGATACAAAAGTTTGCGCATGAAAACCAACAACAGCCGGGTACAGGGTGTGGCGACTAGGGTAGGGCGCATGGCGCCGGTTGCCAAGGGGCGCTGCGCATTTGGATCAATAAGTTGTCAGTTACGGTCATTGAGTGACAGCAGTGCGACTCTTAGTCTGTGCCACATGACTGACGGGGGACGCAGAGCTCCCGCAACTTTTCCGTGATTGCTCGTTGTGGAGTTACCGATGACCGCCGCTCATTACCCGCACCTGTTGGCCCCGCTGGATCTGGGATTCACCACGCTGCGCAACCGCACCCTGATGGGCTCGATGCACACCGGCCTGGAAGAAAAACCGGGCGGCTTTGAACGCATGGCCGCGTACTTCGCGGAACGTGCGCGCGGCGGTGTTGGCCTGATGGTCACCGGCGGCATTGGTCCGAACGACGAGGGCGGTGTCTACTCCGGCGCGGCCAAGCTGACCACCGAAGAGGAAGCGCTCAAGCACCGCATCGTCACCCGCGCGGTGCACGACGCGGGCGGCAAGATCTGCATGCAGATTCTCCACGCCGGCCGTTATGCCTACAGCCCGAAACAAGTGGCACCGAGTGCGATTCAGGCGCCGATCAACCCGTTCAAACCGAAAGAGCTGGACGAGGAAGGCATCGAGAAGCAGATCAGTGATTTCGTCACTTGCTCGGTGCTGGCGCAAACCGCCGAGTACGACGGCGTCGAAATCATGGGCTCGGAAGGTTATTTCATTAACCAGTTCCTTGCCGCGCACACCAACCATCGCACCGACCGCTGGGGTGGCAGCTACGAAAACCGTATGCGTCTGCCGGTGGAAATCGTCCGCCGTGTGCGCGAAGCGGTGGGCCCGAATTTCATCATCATTTTCCGTCTGTCGATGCTCGACCTGGTCGAGGGCGGCAGCACGTGGGATGAGATCGTCACCCTGGCCAAAGCCATTGAGCAAGCCGGCGCGACCATCATCAACACCGGCATCGGCTGGCACGAAGCGCGCATTCCGACCATCGCTACCAAAGTCCCGCGTGCGGCGTTCAGCAAGGTCACGGCCAAGCTGCGCGGATCGGTGAACATTCCGTTGATCACCACCAACCGCATCAACACCCCGGAAATCGCCGAGCAGATTCTCGCTGAAGGCGACGCCGACATGGTCTCGATGGCGCGGCCGTTCCTCGCCGATCCGGACTTCGTCAACAAGGCTGCTGAAGGGCGCGCAGACGAGATCAACACCTGCATCGGTTGCAACCAGGCGTGCCTCGATCACACCTTTGGCGGCAAGCTGACCAGTTGCCTGGTCAACCCGCGTGCCTGCCACGAGACCGAACTCAATTATCTGCCGGTGCAGCAGATCAAGAAGATTGCCGTAGTCGGCGCCGGCCCTGCCGGTTTGTCTGCCGCCACCGTGGCCGCCGAGCGTGGCCATCAGGTCACTCTGTTTGATTCGTCCAGCGAAATCGGCGGCCAGTTCAACATCGCCAAGCGCGTGCCGGGCAAGGAAGAGTTCTTCGAAACCCTGCGCTACTTCAAGCGCAAGCTGCAGACCACCAATGTCGAGGTGTGCCTGAATACCCGCGTCGACGTGACGAAACTGGTTGAAGGCGGCTATGACGAAATCATCCTTGCCACCGGCATTGCGCCGCGTGTGCCGGCGATTCCGGGCGTCGAGAATGCCAAGGTGTTGAGTTACATCGACGTCATTCTTGAGCGCAAACCGGTGGGCAAGCGCGTGGCGGTGATCGGCGCCGGCGGTATCGGTTTCGACGTGTCGGAATTCCTTGTTCACGAAGGTGTGGCCACCAGCCAGGATCGTGCCGCGTTCTGGAAAGAGTGGGGCATCGACACGAAATTGGAAGCCCGCGGTGGCGTGGCCGGGATCAAAGCGGCGCCGCATGCGCCGGCCCGGGAGGTGTTCCTGCTGCAGCGCAAGAAAACCAAGGTTGGCGATGGTCTGGGTAAAACCACGGGCTGGATTCACCGTACCGGTTTGAAGAACAAGCATGTGCAGATGCTCAACAGCGTTGAATACCTGGGCATTGATGATGACGGTCTGCATATTCGCATTGGCGAAACCGGCGAGCCGCAACTGCTGGCGGTGGACAACATCGTGATTTGCGCCGGCCAGGATCCGCTGCGTGAGCTGCACGACGGCCTGGTCGCGGCGGGGCAGAATGTGCACCTGATCGGCGGCGCCGATGTCGCGGCAGAGCTGGATGCCAAGCGCGCCATCAACCAAGGCTCGCGCCTCGCCGCTGAACTGTAAGCACCTATGTAGGAGCTGCCGCAGGCTGCGATCTTTTGATTCTGTTTTTAAAAGACAAGATCAAAAGATCGCAGCCTGCGGCAGCTCCTACTAGTATGTGTTTTTTTCAGATTACGCAGCGCCCATGTTTCCCCACGCCCCCCTCGAACACCTTCATCTGGACTGGCTGAGCGCCGCCGGTATTGAAGTGGCCATCCTGCGTCTCGACCAGATCGACCCGCTGATCAGCGGCAACAAGTGGTTCAAACTCGTCGAACACCTCAAGGCTGCCGAGCGCAACGGGGCCGAAGGCATCATCAGCCTTGGTGGTGCGCACTCCAATCATCTGCATGCGTTGGCAGCGGCGGGGAAACGGCTGGGGTTTAAAACCGTGGGGCTGTTGCGCGGGCATGAACAGGAAACGCCGACGGTGGAGGATCTGCAGGCGTTCGGCATGCAACTGCACTGGCTGGGTTACGGCGGCTATCGGGCGCGGCACGAGCCTGGGTTCTGGGAACCTTGGCTGGCGCAATATCCGACGCTGCACGCGGTGCCCGAGGGCGGCGGTGGTTTGAGTGGTGCGCTCGGTTGTGTTGCGCTGAAGGCGCAGGTTGATGCGCAGTTGAGCGCGTTGGGCTGGCGCGATTATCAGGCCTGGTGGCTGGCCTGCGGCACCGGCACGACATTGGCCGGGTTGGTGCTGGCGGAGGCGGGGGCGCATCCGGTGTTCGGCGCGCTGGCGGTGCCGGAAGATCATGGTGTGGCACCCCAGGTCGAGGCGATTTTGCGCGAAGCCGGGGTGGCCAATGCGGGGTATGCGTTGATTGAGGCGAGCCGTGGTGGTTTTGCCAAGGTTGATTCGGGGTTGCTGGCGTTTATTGAACAGACCGAACAGGCCAGCGGTGTGCCGTTGGAACCGCTGTATACCGGCAAAGCGTTGCTGGCCCTCAAGGAACAGATACAAGCAGGCAGATTTGCCAGCGGCACACGACTGGTCTTCGTCCACACCGGCGGTCTGCAGGGCAGACGCGGTTTCAGCACTGATCCCTGACCGCACCCTGTTTCTGTCATATGGAGATCTATTGTGGCGAGGGGATTTATCCCCGCTGGGCTGCGAAGCAGCCCCAATTCAGCCCACACTGTTCAGCCTGACACACCGCGTTTTGAGGTTTTGGGGCTGCTTCGCAGCCCAACGGGGATAAATCCCCTCGCCACAGTGGTTTGCATTGCCCCAGATAGATTCCATTGCCAGGCACAGGTTTGCATTGCCCCAGATAGATTCCATTGCCAGGCACAATGGTTTGCATTGCCCCAGATAGATTCCATTGCCAGGCACAGTGGTTTGCATTGCCCCAGATAGATTCCGGTAGGTTTACCCGCGCTTGGGCATCATCCGCAGCAACGTGTTATCCCTCACCACGTAATGGTGATAGATCCCCGCCAGCGCATGCAGGCCGATCAGCCAGTAACCGATCGTGGCGATCAGCACATGCCAGTACTCAATCTGTTTGGCGAAGTCTTTGTTTTCCGCGACCAGCAACGGCAGATCAAAACCATAGAACATCACCTGATGCCCTTCGGCGCTGGTGATCAGCCAGCCAAGTATCGGCATGCTGATCATGAACAGGTACAACGCCCAGTGCATCAGCCGCGCCAATGCGGTTTGCCATTGTGGCGAGGCGGGGAAGATCTTCGGTGCCGGGCCGAGGCTGCGCGCGAGCAGGCGAAACCACACCAACACGAACACCGTCAGGCCAAGCATGTAATGCACTTCACGGATCAGCGTGCGCCCGCCGCTGCCTTTGGGGAAGAGGCCGCGCAATTCCATGCTGGCGTACACCAGCACCAGCAGCACCAACATCAGCCAATGCAGCATGACCGACACGGTGCTGTAACGCGATTCGGAACTTGTCCACGGCATACAGTGTTCCTCTCGGTTCAGGGTTTCATCGCACCGTTTCTCTGACGGCATGCCTTAACTGTAAACCCCCCTGAGCATTTCTGCTGAACGAAACAGAAGTTTTAATGTGCTGTTTTTACAAAGTTATTAGTGTTTGCGGTTTGCGGACTTTAGTGCTGCGGGTGTAACCGGTTGTTGTTTATATCTTGAATCTGCAGAGGGTTTGATTGGCGTTGTTTGATCCGCTAATGTTGCGGGCAGTTGTTGCTTTCAAATCGCTTGATTCAATAAGTGATGCTGTTGATAACTTACTTAAAAGGAATTAAAGATGACTTTTTGTATTCTTCTGAATCGCAAGCATAGTAAAAACATTGTAAAAAAAGCGATGGCCAAGCCACCGATATCTCGACCGAAGCCCGTGGGCAGCAAACCGCCAGTAACCCGACCCACCACACCTCCGGTCAAACCACCCGTGGTTCCGGTCAAGCCGCCAGTCAAACCTGCACCGGTCAAACCGCCTGTGAAGCCGCCGGTCAAACCACCCGTGAAGCCACCTGTCACTCCGGGGACGCCTGGCACCAAACCACCGGTCAAGCCAGCGCCACCGGGCACCAAACCACCCGTGAATGCCCGTCCGCCAATGCCGTGGCCTACCTTGAACATCAACATCGATCCGGTGGCACTGATTAACCTGATCAACGCCCTCGGCAGTATTCGCCAGCCGGATGGATCGACCACACTGAGCGATGGCAGCATCGTCGATGCCGGAAAAAACAAAGTTACCCGCCCCGACGGGATCATTCAGCATGCTGACGGCCGGGTCGAGCATCCTGATGGCCGCATCGTGTGGCCGGATGACACCGTGGAATATCCAGATGGTCGTATCGTCTGGGCTGACGGCACCGAGCAACTAGCGGACGGTTCGATTCGTTATCCCGATGGATTGAAATATGATGCAGATGGCAATCTTGTGGTTGATTGAATGTTGCTGTTTTGATTTGAAAGACTGTTTCGGTTTAATAGCTTGAAACCGATCAGGTGTTTAATGTGATCAATAAAAAACCGCCAACTTTTTATCAGTTGGCGGTTTTTTTCAATCTACCTTAATCGTTTTGCGGCATCTCACCCTTGGCCAGACGCTGGTTGATGTCGGCAATCACTTCCGGCAGGTCAGTGATGGTGTCGATCATGTAGTGCGGACGCGAGCTTTCGAACAGCGCGTGGATGCGCTTGCGCTCGCTGGCCAGTTCATCACTGCCCAGTGCGCGGAAGCCCTCGTAATCGAGGCCCAGCGCATTGCCCGAGCAGATCAGCGCGACCGTCCACATCCCGGCGCGACGGCCTTCGAGGATGCCCGGCACGGTGTCGTCGATCTTCACGCAGGCGCCGACGTCGTCGATGCCCAGCGCAATCACGTTGGCCAGGGCTTGTGCCGGCCACGGACGACCGTTTGGTACTTCGTCGGTCGCCACAACGTGGTCGGCGACGTAACCGTTGGTGGCGGCCAGTTCGACGACTTTGTCCATGACCTGTTTCGGGTAGCCGGAGCAGGAGCCGATCTTGATCCCTTGCTGACGCAGGTTGGCGATGGTTTCCAGCGCGCCGGGAATCAGCGCCGAGTGCTCGGCGATCTTCTCGATCTGCAACGGCATGAAGCGGTTGTAGATCGCGGTGACGTCGTCATCGGTCGGCGTACGGCCGAAAACCTTGCGATAACGCTCGGCGACTTGCGGCTGATCGCAGAGGGTGCGGATGTGGTCCCACTTGCCCATGCCCATCGGGCCACGGGCTTCTTCGATGGAGACTTGCACGTCGAATTCGGCGAAGGCTTCGACGAAGATTTGCGTCGGGGCGAAAGAGCCGAAATCGACCACGGTGCCGGCCCAGTCGAGGATGGCGGCTTGCAGCTTGTTTGGATTGAAGTAGTTCATGTTTATCAAATTCCTATGTTGGCAATGCAATTCAAACTGTAGGAGTGAGCCTGCTCGCGATAGCGGTTGATCATTCAACATCTTCGTCGACTGACACGGCCTCATCGCGAGCAGGCTCACTCCTACAGGGGATTTGTGTGGGGCTTAGATGTCGAGGACTTCCATCTCGCGCAGCACTTCGCCAACCGCCGCAACGGCCTGGCGCATTTCCTCCGGGCTGACGTGGCCGATGCAGCCAACGCGGAAGGTTTCGACTTGAGTGAGCTTGCCCGGATAAAGGATGTAACCCTTGGCCTTGACCCGTTCGTAGAAATCCTTGAACTGATAACGCGGGTCACTCGGCGCATGGAACGTGGCAATAATCGGCGCCTGAATCGCTGCCGGCAGAAAGCTGCGCAAACCCAGCTTGCCCATCTCTTCCATCAACGCCTGGCAGTTGGCGGCGTAACGCGCATGCCGTGCCGGCAACCCACCTTCTTCGTTGTATTGCAGCAGGGCTTCGTGCAGCGCCGCGACCACGTGGGTCGGCGGGGTGAAGCGCCATTGACCGGTCTTCTGCATGTAAGCGTGCTGGTCGAACAGGTCCATCGCCAGCGAATGCGAGTTGCCGGCGGCAGCGGCCAGCGCCTCTTTGCGGGCGAAGACAAAGCCCATCCCCGGCACGCCTTCCAGACACTTGCCAGACGCGGCGATCAGCGCGTCGAACGGCACCTTCTGCGCGTCCACCGGCAGCGCGCCGAAGGAGCTCATGGCGTCGATGATCAGGCGTTTGCCGTGTTGCGCAACAACCTGGGCGATTTCCGGCAGCGGATTAAGAATCCCGGTGCTGGTTTCGCAATGAATCAGCGCGACGTGAGTGATGTCAGCATCGGCGCGCAGCAGACGATCGACGTCGGCGGCGGTGGTCGGTTCGTCTTCAGCGGTTTCAAAGGTGCTGAATGAGCGGCCAAGTACTTCGCAGATTTTCGCCAGGCGCTTGCCGTAGGCACCGTTGATCAGCACCAGCACTTTGCCGTCACGCGGCACCAATGTGCCGATCGCCGCCTCGACGGCAAAGGTGCCGCTGCCCTGTAACGGCACGCAGTGGTGAGTGGCGGCGCCGTTGAGGATTGCCAGCAATTGTTCGCAGAGGCTGGCGGTCAGTTGATTGAAGCGGTCATCCCATGACCCCCAGTCGACCATCATCGCCTGGCGGGTGCGGGCCGAAGTGGTCAACGGGCCGGGAGTGAGCAGGATGGGTTCGGCAATACTCATTCGTGTGTCCTCGGATAGCGCTGTGGGATGAAGCTACGGGGCATACGTTGCAATTCGCCGTTGCATCAATCAAATTGTTTATTGTTATGCCAGCCATCAGTGAGAGTTATTCATGAACCTGTTTCAACTGCGCGCCTTCGACGCCGTGGCCCGCGAAGGCAGCTTCACCCGCGCCGCTGCGCGGTTGTTTATCAGTCAGCCGGCGGTCACCGGGCACATCAAGGCGCTGGAGGAGCATTACCAGATCACCCTCCTGCGGCGAACAGCACGACGGGTGGAACTGACGGAGGAGGGCACCAAACTCGCGGCGATCACCCGTGCGATGTTCGGTCTGGCAGAAGAGGCGCAGGCGATGCTCGAAGCCAACCGGCAACTGCTCACCGGTCGGCTGGAAGTGGCCGCGGACGGCCCGCACATGGTCATGCCGATGCTCGCCAGCCTGCGCGCGCGGTATCCGGGGATCACGGTGAATCTGCGTTTGGGCAATGCTCAGGAAACCCTGGCGGCGTTGTTGTCGGAACACGCGGACGTCGCCGTGCTGACCGAGGTTGAACCGCGCAAAGGCCTGCACCTGCAAGCGCTGAGCGAGTCACGAATTTGCGCGTTGGTGCCGGCCGCGCATCCATGGGCAACGCGCAGCGGTGAGGTGAAACTCAAGGAACTGGACCAAGTGATCATGGTGCTGCGTGAGCCGAGTTCGATCACCCGGCGTACGTTTGACGACGCCTGCGCGCAGGCTGCGATTCATCCACGGGTGTTGCTGGAACTGGACAGCCGCGAGGCGGTGACGGAAGCCGTGGCCGCGGAGCTGGGCGTGGGCGTGGTGTCATCGGTGGAAGTCAGCCATGACCCGCGCGTGGTGGCGATTCCGATCGTCGGGGAGGGTTTGGTCAACCGCCACATGATTGGCTGCATGGAGCGGCGCCGGGAGTTGCGTTTGATTCAGGCGTTTTTCGGCCTGGCACCGGGCTGAGTCAGGCGATTGCCAATTGCGGCTGCGCGGGCAGGGTCGCTGTACGTGTTCGGCTGATTTCGATTCTCGGGTAATCCGCCTGGCGCAATTGCATGGCTTCAAGCTGAGTCAACGCGGCGTCGGGATTATTCAACGGCAGCGTTTGCAGCAGCTTTACATCCAGATTCCACCACTGACTCTTGAGCAGCCTTTCGATGGTCTGCGGGTCATGCCGGTACTTGATGATTTTCGCCGGGGTGCCGGCAACGATCGCGTAGGGCGGCACATCCTGGGTCACCAGCGCGCGCGTCGCAATAATTGCACCGGTACCGATCTGTACGCCTTCCAGAATCATCGCGCTGTGACCGATCCACACGTCGTGGCCAATCGTCACGTCGGCCACCACCGGGTCGAACGTCAGGGCCGTGTCGGTGTACTGAAAGGGATGGGAGCTCAGCCAGTCGGTGGGATGCGAGCTCTTTTGCTGACCGATGAAGCAGCGCGTGCTGATCGAGCAGAAGCGACCGATGGAGGAAACGGCAGACAGCACGCAATCACTGCGGATGTAAGTGTGCGCGCCGATCGCCAGGTGTTTCGACTCGATTACGACATGGCCGATGCTGACGTGTTCTTCGAGTGTCAGGATCGAGCGTTTGTGCAACGAAGACATGCCGCCGGCGACTTTGCAGTCGTGCTGGCGAATCCATTTCTTCCAGAGGTGATCACGAAGCAGATTTATTATTTTTTTCACGATGGGTACTTGGATTCCGTGGCGCTTATCAGCGAGTGGTACTGAGAAATATCCTGTCACAGGTGCCTTGGCGCCAGTGTAGCCGACGATCTTGATTCGCCTTAACCGGAAAACGCCGAATCAGCTCAGACTTTCGCGCACCATTTCCAGAAATGTCGCCACCACTCGCCGCGAACTCTGTTCGCGCAGGCACACCAGCGTTTCCGTCAGCCGTCGCGTGCAGTCGATGATCGGCAACGCACACACCCGCGAGTCCGCGCCGAATTCCGCCGCCGACACTACGCCGATGCCAATCCCCACCACCACGGCTTCACGCGCCGCTTCACGCCCCTCGACCTGAATCGCCGGGCGGATGCGAAACCCGGCCCGGGCCATTTCCTCTTCCAGTGTCTGCCGCGTTACCGAACCGTGTTCGCGCAGCACGAGCGGCGTGTCGTCGAGATCCGCCAGGCAGATCGACTCGCGCTCGGCCCATGGATGATTGCGCGACACAAACGCGACCATCGGATCGTTACGCAACGGAACACAGAGCAGGCGTTCATCGCTGACGTCACGCCCGAGCAGCGCCAGATCGGCCTGATAGTTGAACAGGCGAAACAGCGATTCGTCGGTGTTGCCGGTCTCGATCTTCACACTGATCCCCGGATAGCGCTCGCAGAAGCGCGCGATCTGCGGCAGCACGTGCACCGGCGCGTCCACCGCGAGAATCAGGCTGCCGGTCTGCAGGGCCTGGGATTCCTGCAGCAATTCCTGTGCTTCGGCTTCAATTACAAACAGCCGTTGCGTGATCGCCAGCAAGCGCTCGCCCAGATCGGTCAGGCGTACGGAACGTTTATTGCGGTGAAACAGCAAGACACCGAAACGCTCCTCCAATTTGCGCACCTGGTCGGATATCGCCGGCTGCGTGAGAAAAAGGCGCTCGGCAGCTTTGGTGAAGCTGCCATGCACGGCCACTGCGTGGAAGGCTTTGAGTTGGGCGTGGGAGACAGCCATGGCGACTCCTGGTGCGGGGAAGGCTCACTAACAAGCTGAGCTTATGTGTGAAATACGATAAATCGATTTTATTTATTAAACAGTAATTGGTTTGATCGGCTCACGCCATCGCTGACTGCTCGGTCGAGCAGCAAGATTGGCCATGAGCCTGTGCGTGCAACAGCAGGACTCATCTGACCGATACCGCCATAGGGATGGGGCGATATCGCAGTGCTCAACAATAAAAACACAGGCGTTTTGCTTAACGATTCTGCCGGCACACTCACACCCTGAGGTCAGAACCACAATGAACAAGCACATCGGCACCCTCGCACGTTGGCGCGTGCAGATTTTCGCGATTACCTGGCTGGCGTACGCCGCGTTCTACTTCACCCGCAAAGCCTTTTCGGTGGCCAAACTGGGCATCGCCGAAGACCCGACCTTCATGCTCGACAAAATGGCCATGGCCAACCTCGACGCCATCTACCTGGCGGCGTACGCCGTGGGCCAATTCACTTGGGGCATGCTCGCCGACCGCTTTGGCCCAAGGGTCGTGGTGCTCGGCGGTTTGCTGATTTCCGCCGCGGCGGCGGTGGTGATGGGCAGTTTTGCCACGCTGCCGATCTTCGCCACTTGCATGCTGATCCAGGGGTTGGCGCAGTCCACCGGATGGTCGGGGTTGTGTAAAAACCTTGGCAGTTTCTTTCCTGCAAAGGAACGCGGACGGGTGCTGGGTTTGTGGAGTTCCTGCTACGCGTTTGGTGGTCTGGTGGCCTCGCCGTTTGCCGGCTGGTGGGCGTACACGCTGGTCGGCAGTTGGCACGCCGCGTTCATTTCCAGTGCGGTGGTGGTCGCCGTGGTTGCGGTGTTGTTCTTTATCTTCCAGCGCAACAAACCCGAAGACGTCGGCTTGCCAGCGGTAGAGCCGGAGCCGGAACTGAGCGCCGAAGAAGCCGAAGCCAACAGCAAACTCAGCGTCTGGGAGCCGCTCAAGGAAATCCTGCGCAACCGCACGGTGCTGGTCCTGGGCCTGGCGTATTTCATGTTGAAACCGGCGCGTTACGCGATTCTGTTGTGGGGCCCGGTAATCGTGTTTGAACAGATGCCGAGCGTTGGCAAGGTCGGTGCGGCGATCATTCCCACCTCGTTTGAACTGGCCGGGTTGCTCGGGCCGATCCTGATCGGTCTGGCCTCGGACAAACTGTTCGGCGCCCGGCGCATGCCGGCCTGCGTGCTGAGCCTGTTGGCGCTGACCGTGACGCTGGCGCTGTTTATGGGCGCGCTGCACACCGGCAGCGTGTTGCTGGTGGTCGCGCTGTTGTTTGTCATGGGCCTGACTTTGTACGGTCCGGATTCGATGATCAGCGGCGCCGCCGCGATCGACTTCGGCAAAGCCAAGGCTGGCGCCACGGCGGCCGGTTTCGTCAACGGCTGCGGCTCGGTCGGCGCGGTGCTGGGTGGTTTGCTGCCGGGTTACTTCGATTCGGTGACGGTGTTTATCGTCTTCGCCGGTTGCGCGCTGTTCTCGGCGCTGGTGCTGATCCCGCACTGGAACAGCCGCCCGGTCGGCGTGATGGAGCCGCGCGCGTCCATTCCCAATTGCCGGTTGACGATCAAACCCCTGCGTTCCTGAAACCCCTTTGCCTCGCGGCCTGCTGCGGCATTCGCGGCAGGCTGTGACGTGGCCCACTGACTGGAGAAAACCCATGAGACCGTTTTGGCTGGAGCAGGCTTTGCAGGCTGACACGTCGCCGACGTGCCCGTCGCTGCAAGGCGAGGTACGCACCGACGTGTGCATCGTCGGCGGTGGTTACACCGGGTTGTGGACAGCGATCATGCTCAAGCAGCAGAACCCGGAACTCGATGTACTGCTGATCGAAGCCGATATCTGCGGCGCCGGCGCCAGTGGTCGTAATGGCGGCTGTGCGTTGTCGTGGTCGGCGAAATATTTCACCCTTGAGCGCCTGTTTGGCGTCGAAGAAGCGGTGCGTCTGGTCAAGGAGTCGGAGCGCAGCATCCACGCCATTGGCGAGTTCTGCGAGCAGTACGGCGTTGATGCCGATTACCGTCTCGACGGCACGCTGTACACCGCGACCAACCGCGCGCAGGTCGGTTCGACGGATGCAGTGATCGCCGCTCTGGAGCGTAACGGCATCAACTCGTTCACCCAGCGGCCGGTCGCCGATGTGCAGCGCATGGCCGGTTCTGCCAAACATCTGGAGGGCTGGTTCTCGCCGGCCGCCGCCAGCGTGCAACCGGGCAAACTGGTGCGCGGCTTGCGCCGAGTGGCGCTGCAATTGGGGGTGAAAATCCACGAAAACACGGCGATGACCGGGCTCGAAGAGGGGCGCCCGGCGCGTCTGCAGACGCCGCAGGGCAACATCGTCGCCGACCGCGTGGTGCTGGCGATGAACGCCTGGATGGCCCGCGCCTTTGCGCAGTTCGAGCGCAGCGTGGCGATTGTTTCCAGCGACATGCTGATCACCGAACCGCGTCCGGATCTGTTGCAGGAGATTGGTTTGACCAGCGGCGTCAGCGTGCTTGATTCACGTATTTTCGTGCACTACTACCACAACACCCCGGACGGCCGGATCATGCTCGGCAAGGGCGGCAATACCTTCGCGTTTGGTGGACGGATGTTGCCGGTGTTTGATCAGCCGTCGCCGTATGCCGGATTGCTCAAGCGCAGCCTCGATGACTTCTTCCCGGCGTTCAGTGATGTGAAGGTCGATGCGACCTGGAACGGGCCGTCAGATCGCTCGGTCACCGGGTTGCCGTTCTTCGGCCAGATGAGCAGCAGCGGCAATGTGTTTTACGGGTTTGGTTATTCCGGCAGCGGGGTAGGGCCTTGTCACATGGGCGGGCAGATTCTGGCGTCGCTGGTGCAGGGCCTGGACAATCCGTGGACGCGTTCGCCGATTGTTAATGGACCGCTGGGGTATTTTCCGCCGGAGCCGATTCGTTACCTCGGCTCGCTGATGGTGCGCAACGCCATCCGCCGCAAGGAACGCGCCGAAGATCATGGCCACCGGCCACGGCATCTGGACGTGCGCCTGGCAAAATTCGCCGCTGCCGCCGGCAAAGCCGACAAAGCCTGAAACCCCAGACACACCCCCCTGTAGGAGCTGCCGAAGGCTGCGATCTTTTGATTTTGTTTTTTTAGAATCAAGATCAAAAGATCGCAGCCTTCGGCAGCTCCTACAGGTCAGGATCGGTTGATCAGCCAATCTAGTAACAGGCTGCTGTCGCGGGCTGACGGTACCTCTACCTGCGCGGAATCGCGTTGCGTACCCAGACACAAAATCGGTCGATCCGGATCGCTGTCGAGAAAACTCACCCACACCTCGCTGCCCGTGCGGGGCAGGTCGTGGGCCGCGAGGCGGCCGTGGGCGTGGGTCAAGGCGATTGGCAGCCATATGCCCTGATCGTCGCCGACGGCTGACGTCGGCCACACACTCACGTTGATCCGCCCCTGCTCATCAAGAACGGTCGGCAGCCCGGTGGGGCCGAGCACGCGGGCCAGATGATAGCCGGGAATTCGCGGTCGGGCTTGCTTGAGCGGCGGGCGAAAGTCGGTCGACCAGGGCAGGGCACTGAAGTCGTTGTGATAGCGGTACTCGACAGGCGCAGGGTCAAGAATCGATGGCTGTTGCCCGTGATGGCGCAGTTCAGTGATCAACCACTGCTCGTTGAAACCACTGACAGGGTGCCGAGTCACTTGCAGCAGATGGCCACTGCGCAGTTGACGGCTGTCGCTGCGGCCATGGATCGAACGATATAGGCAGCGCTGGCGCTCCAGATGGCGGCGACTGCGCTGTTCGGCATGGCGCTGTTGCGCGGACATCGTGCTCACACTCGGGGCGGCGACGGTTTGATTGGCAGCGTCTTCGCCGCCAGCCTGTTGCCCACGGTTTCGGACATCGTGCTGAGGCACTGAGGGCGCGGCATCGTGTCGTTGAAACAGACTGTTTACCCGTGGCGTTTCCCCGTCGTCGGTGTTGAACGGAATCAGTACCGGCGTCTGTGGCAGGCTCAAACTGTCGTCGGCAAACACCACGACATGTCCCTCAGGGCCGTGTTCGAAGTGATAGTGGATGCCTTCTTCTTCGCACAACCGCTGCAGCAACGCCAGGTCGCTTTCTTCGTACTGGATGCAGAAGTCGCGTGGTGGATAGTGGCCGACGGTCAATTCGATGCGGAAACTGTCGGCCGGCAGGTCATGCTCCGCTAGCAGCTGCGCGATGATCGCCGGCACACTCGACTGCACAAATACTCGACGCACCGGCGACTGCGCCAGACGTTGCAAATGTGGCACCAGGACCAGGCGATAGCCGACGCGATGGCTGCCGCGATGGTCGCAAGTGACGCAATGGATCACGCCATGAACGCCTTGCTGTTCACCCATGCGCAGAAAAGCAGGCTGGTGCAGCAACGCGTCCGGCGGTATCGCCGGCGCCAGGCCAATGACTTCGACGTCAAACCGGAATGGCTGATTCAGTGCTTCCTCGCCACTGAAACGCAGCACCGGCAGGCGTAACTCGCCATCGGTCAGGGTCAGGGTGAACGGACTTTCCTTGTCATTGAGCATTCGCACAGGTTCTGTCAGGCAATACGGACGGCAGAGGGTACGAAACCGCAGCGCTGAATAGTCATCGCAATACGCCTTTTCAGAATCGCCCTACAACGTGTGGTGAAGATGTCGATTCGCCAATCAATATTTTTGGTCGATTGCCGACTTTAGGCCGTATAAACTTGGCGCCACGCGTCGGCCAATAGATGTCTCGGCGCCACAGATCAAGAGAGTGAGTAATGGGCGCACAGTGGAAGGTTAAACACAAAGAAGCGGCAGCCAACGCCAGGGGCAAAATCTTCGGCAAACTGGTGAAAGAAATCACCATTGCTGCGCGCAACGGTGCCGATACCGCCACCAACGCACACTTGCGTCTGGTGGTTGAACAGGCCAAGAAAGCCTCGATGCCGAAAGAAACCCTCGACCGCGCCATCAAGAAAGGCGCCGGTCTGCTGGGTGAAGCGGTGCAATACCATCGCGTGACCTACGAAGGTTTCGCCCCGCACCAGGTGCCGCTGATCGTCGAGTGCGTGACCGACAACGTCAACCGCACCGTGGCAGAAATCCGTGTCGCGTTCCGTAAGGGCCAACTGGGCGCTTCCGGTTCGGTCGCGTGGGATTTCAACCATGTCGGCATGATCGAAGCCTCGCCGGACACCCCGGACGCCGATCCGGAAATGGCCGCGATCGAAGCCGGTGCCCAGGATTTCGAGCCGGGCGAAGACGGCGCGACGCTGTTCATCACCGACCCGACTGACCTTGATGCCGTGCAGAAAGCGCTGCCGGAGCAAGGCTTCACCGTGTTGTCGGCCAAGCTTGGCTACCAGCCGAAAAACCCGGTGACCGGGTTGAGCGATGAGCAGATGGCTGAAGTCGAGGCGTTCCTCGAAGGCCTCGATAACCATGATGACGTGCAGGATATGTTTGTCGGTCTGGCGGGCTGATTTGTTTCGCCAGTGATGGCCTCATCGCGGGCAAGCCCGCTCCCACAGGTTTTTGCGCAGTTCACATATTTTGTGCACGACACGGACACTGTGGGAGCGGGCTTGCCCGCGATTGACCGCGCAGCGGTCACAGATTTCCGAGATCGCGCAACACTTCACTGAACCCCGGTCGCGCCAGCACCTGTGCCTGGCAGCAACGCCGTTCCAGCTCCTCCCAATGTAAACGCTGTTCGGCACTCAGCCCCGAATCGATACGCGCCAGCAATTCCCCCAACAAGATCCCGAATGCGCGCACTTCAATGCGTTGCAGCGCCCGTGTCTGTGCGTTATCGGTGGTGGCATGGAACGACGCCCCGCCAAAATCCCCCAGAAGACAATCGCCCCGGTCGTTCAACAAAATGTTGTGCCCGTACAGGTCACCGTGGGTAATGCCTTGCTCATGCAGATGTTCCGCTGCCGAAGCAATGCCCTTGGCAATGCGTAAGGCAACCTCGGCCGTGAAGCGCAGTTTATCGGCGTACACATCCCGCGAGCACGAGGCCAGGCTTGGCAATCCGGCAAGATTGTGAAAACTCGGATCAATCAGTTGCATCACCAGCCCTTGCTGACCCTCGGGGTGACCGTTGATACGTCCTTCAACGCGGATCAGGTTCGGGTGCAAGCCAGCGGTAATGCACGCGTTCATTTCGTGCAACGGTGAGCCGTCGCTGGTCATTGCACCTTTGTACAACTTCACCGCGACCGGTTTCAGCGAGCCATCGGCTTGCTGCCAGTTCGCCCGGGAAATCACCCCGGAGGCGCCTTCGCCGAGTTTCTGCTCCAGGCGCAATGCCGACCAATCAATCAGCGGCGTGGCTTCCAGTGCGGCGGCGTCGGCTTCGGTTTCCAGCGGATTACCGGCGTAGGCCAGCCAAGTCAGGCTCGGCAAGCTCAGCAGCCACTGCGGCAATTCGCTGAACTGGTTGACCGAGATGCGCAGCAGCTCCAATCGATGGCAGTCGCGCAGCGATTCAGGCAGCGCTTGCAGACGATTGCCCGAGAGCATGAGTTTTTGCAGATAAGGGCGCTCGCCCAATTCAGTCGGCAGGGTTTCGATGCAGTTGTCGGTCAGGATCAACCAGCGCAGCAGCGGTGGCAGCGCGGCCCCGGGGACTTCGACGATATGATTGGCCTTGAAGCCGACCATCGTCAGCGCCGCACATTTGCCGAGGCAGGCGGGCAGTGCGGTGAAAGGATTGTCCGAGCAAAACAGCACGCGCAGGCGGGTCAGGCGATGCAGATCATCCGGCAGGCGGCTGAGTTTATTGCCGCTGAGGTTGAGGATTTCGAGGGTGTCGGCCAGCTCGAAGATCTCGCGCGGAAACTCGGTCAGCCCGCAAGACAGATCCAGCCGCGTGATGCCCGACAACTCGCCGGCGCGTAATTGAGCAAGGGTGTGCATTGTAGGTGTTCACTTTTTGAAAAAAGGCCAGTGGCGCGAGGCGCTGGGGAATGGGCGCCATGATAACGGCAAAGCCTTGATTTGAGGCTGCTCAGATCCAGTAGACACCCCACACCCTGTGGGAGCGGGCTTGCCCGCGATGAGGCCCTTTTAATCGAAATAGATGTTGAATGTAAGTCCGCCATCGCTGGCAAGCCAGCTCCCACAGGGTTTTGGGGTGTCAGGCGGGGTCGTGGATAACCTGTAGCTGCCCTAACCGGCTACGCGTGCGCCCCAGGTCGATCGCATCGCCGCCAAGGCTTTCGCACAGCGACTGTCGCCCTATCAGCGTCAGGTGCTTGTCTTGGTCGTAGAGCACGTCAATCAGATTGATGAAGCGTTGTTGCGCGGCAATCGAGCAGTCGCCCAGCAGCGGTAAATCGTCAATCACCCAGTGGTCGAAACGCCGGCACAACTGCAGATAGTCCATCACTGCGGTCGGCTGCTCACACAGATCAGCGAACGTAAACGCCACGCGTCGGCCTTCACTCAAACGTGCGCGAAACTGTCGGGCGCCGACGGTCAGCGACAGCGGTGGCGCATCTTGCGTCGGCAGATCCCGAGCCTGGCGCTGGGCCGCTGTGCCCGGCCACACATAATGGCCGTGGGTAAACACCTGGTGTTCATGGTTGCGCGCGAGACTGCGGTAATCATGCGGGCCGCCGACTTCCATCACCTGCATGCGCGTATTGATCAGCTCGATCACCGGTTTGAAACGCGCGTGATAGAGCGGATTGGGCAGTAAACCTTCGGGCGGATAGTTGGAGGTCACCAACAACAGAATGCCGCGCTGGAACAGTGCCTTGAACAGCCGGGTGATGAGCATCGCATCGCCGATGTCATGCACATGAAATTCGTCGAAACACAGCACCCGACAGTCCGCCAGCAATTCATCGAGCGTGGCGGCGAGGGCATCGTCCTGCTCGCGATGGCTGAACATGCCCTGGTGCAATTGCGCGAAGAATTGATGGAAGTGCAGACGGCGTTTCTCGCTGATCGGCAACGCCTGGAAAAAACCGTCGAGCAGCCAACTCTTGCCGCGCCCGACCGCGCCGTACAGGTAAAGACTCGGCGGCGTGCGCGCCGTGGCGCCGAACAGCAGGCTGGCCTGCTGCGCCATGCAATCGATCACCTGTTGCTGGCTGTGGCTGAGGGTATAGCCCTGATTGTGTGCCTTGTGCCGAAAGTAATCGCGGATCGACTCGGCGCTGGCGTCATGCCCGGCGCTGGCGGGCATGTTTCGGCCGAACAAGCGACGCAACACCGACCAGCGTTGCTTCAGTCGAGTGGATTTTGGCGGTCGGGCGGGCACGCTGGGCTGACTCCGTATTGGTCGAACCGGCTCCACGGAGCGCGGCGGCCTAGTGTAACCAGACGCAAAGTAGTGCTTCCAGCAGCTCTGCACGGGAGTGGGCGATCACTGAACAGTATTTTGCCGGTTGTACAGCTATTGGCAGTGGCCATTGCGCGGTGTGGTCAACCTTTCGAAACATATCCCGCCGGTTGCATGGATCCAATCGACTGGCGCAATCGCCGTGTGTTGCTAACCTGAAACACAGTAACGACAACGCAAGCGATCGCTGACAAGGAATGGAGCAGTGAATGCACGGGTGGTCATGGGCCTGCTGGGGGTGCTGGGCGCACCGGTCTACGCGGCAGATCTTCAAGTCGAAGTGCGCGTCGATGTGCAACGTGGCTGCCAGTTGATCGGCCAGCAACGTGAGGCGGGAATCGAGCAACTCGGTGTGCTGGATTTCGGCAGCACCGCGCGTCTTGATGATCCGGCCGGGCCGCTGGGCGCGGCGTTGACCAATCAACGCCTGCCACGGCTGGAGTGCAACCCGGACACGCCGTATCAGCTGCGCGTCGATGGCGGTCTGCACGGCGGCGTCGGTGAGGTCCGCTACATGCTCGGCGGGGCGGATAGCCAGCCGATTCCGTATCGCTTGTATCAGGACGCCGCGCGGCGGATTCCGCTGGTGGTGGATGTACCGGTCAGCGGCCGAGTGCCGGACACTGGCACGGTGGAATTGCCGCTGTACGCGCGGATCGAGCGTCTGGCGCAGGTGCCACGGGTCAGCCGCTATTCGGATCTGATCAAGGTCACCGTCACTTGGTGATCAGCGCATTTTAACGGGCAACCCTGAGGATTCGGGTTGTGCAGCAATGGCGTTCAATGATGAACGCAGGGGTTGGAGTCACCTGAAGGAGTAGGGACGGGCGCATGACAGGCAAGTACTGGATGGTCATGGCGGCAGGTACGCTGGCATTACTCGCGGACGCTGCGCAGGCAGCGGTCAGCGGGCAGATTCATGCGCGGCTGACCCTGATTGCCGGCTGCGAAGTGACCAATAGCAGCAATCCGTCCAGCCCGGTCGGTGAGCTGGGCACCCTCGATTTTGGTCTTCAGGGCCCCACCTGGAACGCGCCGATCAAGGCCAGCCTCGATGGCGACAGCAGCGGCAAACTCAATGTTGCCTGCAATCCTTCGGTCACCGGTTTCACCGTCACCATCGACGGCGGCACCCACGGTGACGGCAATACCCGGCGCCTGAGCAACGGCCGCCAGACCATTCCCTATCAACTGTTTGTCGATCCCTCCGGCGCCCGGAGCTACAGCATCGGCCAGCAACACAATTTCGCTGTTACCAGCGGTGCGCAGATACCCATTCCGGTATTTGGCTCGGTGGTGGCGAATACCCGCGCGGTACCGGCAGGGGTCTATACCGACACCCTGACGGTGACGCTCGACTGGTAACCCCGTAGAGGACGGACACCATGCGTACGTTTGCATCTAGGATAGGTTTGTCGCTGCTCGGCCTGACGCTGGTTTCCAGTGCCAATGCCGCCACCACGGTCACCGGCCAGATCACCTCCAGCCTGATCCTGATCAGCAGCTGCCAGGTCAACGGCGCTGGCGGCTCCACCGGGCTGAACTTCGGTGCATTGAACTTCGGCACCGCCAATAGCCTGTTCACCACGGCCACCGGGCAAGTGCTGGGCGGCGGTGGCGGGGCGCTGTCGATCCTGTGTTCGAGCGGCACCACGCCGACGGTCAAGGTGCGCGCCGGGGCCAACGACGGCAAATCACCGGGCGGTACGCGGGCGTTGTACGACGGCGTCGCCAACTATGTGCCGTACGACTTGTACACCGACGCCGGGCACTCGCAGCTGCTGGCGATTGACGGCACGATCAACCTTGCCGCCAGCAGCGGTGTCGCGCAAACGGTGAACATCTACGGTCAGGCGGTGGGCAAGGCCGGTCTGCCGGCGGGTACCTACACCGACACCGTCGCTGTCGAACTGACGTTCTGATGCCATGCGCCGGCAGGGATGCGCCGCGCTGCTCCTGCTCTGTGCGGGCAGTGCGCCGCTGACGCTGGACGCGGCGACGAGCCAGAGCTTTCAGGTCAGCGCCACAGTCACTGCCGGATGCCTGGTGGTGGGCGGGGTGTCCAACTACGGCGGGCTGAATTTCGGCTCGCGCTCAGCCTTGGCCACCGGCACGGTGCAGGTCGCGCTGACGGGCGGGGTGCAGCTGCAATGCACGCCGGGGGTGACGTTGAACATGAGCGTCGATGGCGGCCAGTACAACAGCAGTGGCCGGCACATGCAGGTCAACAGTGGCACGGCGCGGGTGGCGTATGCGCTGTTTCGCGATGCGGCATACAGCCAGAGCCTGGGCATCGGCCAGAGTGTGGCGGTGGCCTACAGCGATGCGAACAACATCAGCCTGCCGATTTACGGTCAGGTGCAATTGCCGGGCAACCAGCCCGGGGGGACGTACAGCGACGTGCTGCAGGTGCAGCTGTCGTGGTAAGCGCCGTTTGAATGGCTGACGAGGAGCAGGTGTATGGGGGCAGTTACATTCATTGGGCGTGCGTTTTTTGCGCTGCTCGTCCTTGGGGCAGGCTATGCGCACGCTGCCAGTTCGGTGCTCATCTGGCCGATCGATCCGGTGCTGGAGGCCGATCAACAGGCCAGCGCGTTGTGGCTGGAGAACCGCGGCAACGAGACCGCCAATCTGCAGATTCGTGTGTTCGGCTGGAGCCAGAGCGGTTTCGAGGAGCAATACCAGAATCAACGCGACGTGATCGGCAGCCCGCCGGTGGCGAAGATCGAGCCAGGGCAGAAACAACTGGTGCGCCTGACCCGTACCAAAGAAGTGCCGCCGGGGCAGGAACTGGCCTACCGGATCATCATCGACGAAATCCCCTCGGCGCAACCGCCCTCGGCAGACGGCAGCAAGACAGCTGCTGCGATCCGCTTCCAGATGCGTTATTCGGTGCCGCTGTTCGCCTACGGCGCCGGGCTGTGGAGCAAAGAGGACAGCACCCGCCCGCGCGACCCCAAAGGCATTGGCCTGCCGCAATTGAGCTGGCGCACCGTGGCGGTGGACGGCAAGCCTTATGTGGAAGTGCGCAATCAAGGTGCGGTGCATGCGCGATTGACCGATGTCGCGATCAAACAGGGCGGGCAGAGCAAACCGCTGGCGGAAGGGCTGCTGGGTTATGTGCTGCCGGGCGCGGTAATGCGCTGGCCGGCGCCGGCACCAGCGGCGGATGCGGCGTTGCAGGTGCGGGTCAACGGCGCGCCGCAGGTGCAAAGCATCACCCCGGCAAAGTAAGCAACGGTCTCGGCTTCATGGAGAGGTTTTGTGGCGAGGGAGCTTGCTCCCGCTCAGGCGCCAAGCAGTCGTAAATTCAGCCTGCGCGCTGTCTCTGGATAGACCGGATGGGGCCACTGCGCAGCCCGGCGGGAGCAAGCGCTGGCCACAGAGATTGCGTCGGGCCCGATAGACACGGGCTCGGCCACCGCAGTATCAGGAGGATTCAGTCCATTGACGGACGTAATACGTGTATGAGCCGAGGATTGGCTCGCCGTCTTCAGCGTCCGTTGTGGCTCATGACCGGCGCGTGTTGCCTGGTGCTCATTTCACCACTGGAGGCCGGCGAACTGCCGCCGCCACCCAGCGGCATGGAGGCCGTCAGTGATGCTCAGTTGTTTCTCGAACTGGTGGTCAATCAGATGAACACCGGGCGCGTGGTGGCGGTTCAGCAGCGTGGCGGACGCCTGTTTCTGCCGACCACGGCATTGCGTGAAACCGGTATGGCCCTGCCTGAAAATGTCGGCGCCGAAGTCGACCTCGACAGCCTGCCGGGGCTGCACAGCGATTACGACAGCGTCGGTCAGCGCCTGCTGCTGGACGTGCCGCCGGACTGGTTGCCGGAGCAGTTCATCGGCAATCGCCAGGCCTATCCACGAACCCCGGCCCTGAGCAGTTTCGGCGCGCTGTTCAACTATGACCTGTACCTCAACGACACCGACGACGCTGGCACCTACCTCGCCGCGTGGAACGAAGTGCGGGTGTTTGACAGTTGGGGCACGCTGTCCAATACCGGGCAATACCGGCGCACGTTAGCGGGTGATTCGCTCAGCACGCTGAACAACGGCTACCTGCGTTACGACACCACCTGGCGTTACTCCGATGACGAGCGAATGCTCACCTATGAAGCGGGCGACGTGATCAGTGGCGCCTTGCCGTGGAGCAGTTCGGTGCGCTTGGGCGGCGTGCAGTTCTCGCGGGACTTCGCGGTGCGGCCGGACCTGGTCACGTACCCGTTGCCGCAATTCGCCGGTGAAGCGGCGGTGCCGTCCTCGGTGGATCTGTTCATCAATGGCTACAAGTCCAGCAGCGCCGAGTTGCAGCCGGGCCCCTACACTCTGACCAACATTCCGTTCATCAATGGCGCGGGCGAAGCCGTCGTGGTGACCACCGATGCGCTCGGTCGGCAGGTCTCGACCACCGTGCCGTTCTATGTCACCAGCAGTCTGCTGCAAAAGGGTTTGAGCGATTTCTCGGTGGCCGCCGGCAGCTTGCGGCGCGACTATGCCCTGAAGGATTTCAGTTATGGCCCGGGCGTCACATCCGGCAGCCTGCGCTATGGCGTCAGCGACAGTTTCACCCTCGAAAGCCATGCCGAAGCCTCCGACTCACTGACCCTCGGCGGCCTCGGTGGCAACCTGCGCCTGGGCAATTTCGGCGTACTCAACAGCGCCATGAGTCAAAGCCGTTTCGACGGCGAGGGCGGTCAGCAATTAAGCCTGGGTTATCAGTACAGCAACCAGCGTTTCAGCTTTTCCTATCAGCGCCTGCAACGCCACGACCAATACGCCGACCTGACCGTGGTCGACAGCCCCTATATCAGCCTCAGCCGGCGCAGCGAACAGGCGACACTGAGCCTCAATCTCGACCGCTGGGGCAGCCTCGGCGCCGGTTATTTCGATGTCCGCGCAGCCGACGATTCGCGCACACGCCTGCTCAACCTGAGCTGGAGCAAACCGCTGTGGCGCAACAGCAGCTTCTACCTGTCGGCCAATCGCGAGATCGGCGACAGCAACTGGGCGGTGCAGGCGCAACTGGTAATTCCGTTCGATCTGCGCGGCAGCCTGGCGATCAGCAGCGAACGCAGCAAGACCGGTCAAAGCCAGCAGCGGGTCAATTACAGTCGCGCGGTGCCGAGCGAGGGCGGGGTAGGCTTCAATCTGGGTTATGCCAAGGGTGATGGTGCCGACTACCGTCAGGCCGACGTCACCTGGCGTTTGCAATCGGTGCAATTGCAGGCCGGTGTCTACGGCACCTCGGACGCTGAAACCCGGTGGGCGGATGCCAGTGGTTCGCTGGTGTGGATGGACCGCCAGGTGTTCGCCGCCAATCGCATCGATGATGCGTTTGTGGTGGTCAGCACTGATGGTTTTGCCGACATTCCGGTGCGCTACGAAAACCAGCAGGTCGGCCAGACCGACAAGAATGGACACTTGCTGGTGCCGTGGAGCAGTGCCTATTACCGCGGCAAATACGAAATCGATCCGCTGAACCTGCCGCCGAATGTGCGCAGTCCCAACGTTGAGCAACGCATTGCCGTGCGCCGAGGCAGTGGCTATCTGCTGGAGTTTCCGCTGAGCCGGATCGTCGCGGCGAGCATCGTCCTTGTCGACGCCCAGCAACGCGAGTTGCCGCTGGGCGCCGGGGTCGTGCATGAGCAGAGCGGCACGCGGACCGTGGTCGGTTGGGACGGCCTGGTCTATCTGGAAAACCTTCAGGCGCAGAACTCATTGCAGGTGACCCTGGCCGACGGCAAGACCTGCCAGGTGCAATTCAACGTCGACATGAACCAGAACCAGGTGCCGTTGATTGGCCCGTTGGTGTGCCGATGATCAGTGCGCGGTTTTGCCTGTGGCTGGCGCTGATGCTGCCGGGGGCCGCTCAGGCCCTGTGTTCGGTGGTGAGTACAACGCCGGCGGCCTTCGGCACGATCAGTTCGATCGCCGTGCGCACGACTTCGCAGCCCAGTTCGACGCTCAATGGCGGGTTGAGCTGCACCGGTTCACTGCTGTCGTTGCTGACCAGTAGCGACCACTTCTGGGGCACCGTCTCCTCGACTCAAAGTGGCCTGGTCGGGCCGACGGGCGACGTCATCAATTACACGCTCTACGCCAACAACAGCACCAGCTACCCGCTGACCCGTGGCACCGCTTATGACTTCGCCCGCAACGGCATCATCGATGCCTTGGGCCTGCTCAACGGCACCACGCCGAAAACCGTGCCGCTGTACCTGAGGACAACCATTGGCAGCAATGTTGCCGCCGGCGTATACACCGAGACCCTGAGCATCTTCTGGAACTGGAATTACTGCTCGGGGATCGGCATCGGTGCCATCTGCGTCGGGCGCGATATCAATAACGGCACCACGACGCTGACGGTCAACCTGACCGTTTCCAACGATTGCACGATTATCGCGCCGAACATCGCCTTCGGCAGCGCGCCGGTGATCAGCGCCTTCACCCCGGTGACCGGGCAAACCATCAATCTGGCGTGCACCAAAGGCAGCGCCTACACCGTGGGCTTGAGCGACGGGCAAAATGCGGCCAGCGTCGGCGGACGCCGGCGAATGATCTCCGGGAGCAATTATCTGGCCTACGACATTTTCAAAAGCGCCGGCACCACGCGCTGGGGCAGCGTCGGCGCGGCGCGGCGGGCGAGTACCGACGCCGAGGTCAATCCCGGCAACGGCCAGGGCACCGGCAGCCAGATCTTCAACTACAACGCGAAAATCTACACCGACCAGACCACGCCACCGGCGGGCACCTATTTGGACAATGTGGTGCTCGATGTCGGTTTTTGAACCTTCGCGATATTGCCTGATAACCACAATCCCTGTGGGAGCGGGCTTGCCCGCGATAGCGGTGGATCATGCAAAATAAATGTTGAATGTGCCGGCCTCATCGCGGGCGAGCCCGCTCCCACAGGGTTTTGCGGAGTACTCAAAATTGCAGTGATCGCGCTGCCGGGGAATCGGTCGGGCTGACCATTGCGTAGTTGTAGCCTTCACCCGACCAGTACTCAGCCTGCAAATCCCCGTCGCTGCGTTTGCCGCGTGGCAAAAAGGTGTTTTTCGGCCCCGGCGGGCGTACATAAAAACTGACTTTGTGGCCGCTGCCATCCTCATACATCACCATTGCCGCCGGCCCCTCATCGGTGCTCAGCAGACGGCCGCTGACCGCTTGAAACCCGGCCGCTGTCAGGTCCGGCAAACGGCTGGCACGGGAGAAATAACGGTCGAGCCAGCGCTGCATGTCGCCGTCATTCTCAACCCTGTAATCCGCCGGCAACATGCCTTGCTGGGCGATCAATCGATAAGCCTGCAAGGCATCGGTCATCGGCAATATCGAGGAACGCACGAGGGTCATTTCGCGCGCCTGCCAGCCACTGAAACCGCCGACGCTGACGGCGATCAGCAACACCGCTGCACTGGCCAGATGACGACGTGACTGACGCTGGCGCCGCTGCCGAATCATCGTCGGATCAAGCGCCGGATTCGGCGGTTGCTGCAGGGCACCGCCAAGGGCTGCGCGCAGTTGCTGGGCGTCCTGTTGCCAGGCGCGCACTTGCGCGGCTTCATCCGGGTGAGTGGCCAGCCAGGTGTCCAGCACACGCCGGTCGGCGTCGCTGAGTTGGTGGTCGACATAAGCGTGCAAATCACGCTCGCTGGGGGGCAGGCTGATCATTTAAGTCTCCGCAGAGAAGGGCTGGTGATTTCGCCGTCGCTGAGTTGGCGCAAGGCCTGGCGGGCGCGGGACAGGCGCGACATCACGGTGCCGATCGGGGCGCCGAGGATCTCGGCGACCTCTTTATAGGTCAGGCCTTCCACCGACACCATCAGCAGCAGGGCGCGCTGTTCGGTGGGCAAGCGGTCGAAGGCTTGCAGGGTCGATTGGGCAATCACCGTGCGTTCCACCGACGGTTCGGCATCGTCACGCCCGGTGAAAAATTCGAGCATGCGCGCATACCGTCGCGAGCGGCGATGGGCATCGAGAAACTGCCGATACAGGATCGCGAACAGCCAGGCCCGCAAGTCGCCATCGGCGCGTTTGGCGCCCCAACTCGACAGCGCCCGCTCCAGGCTCGCCTGCACCAGATCGTCGGCGCTGCTGCTGTTGCGCGTCAATGACACGGCGAAGCGGCGCAATCGGGGGATCAATTCCCGCAGTGGCTCGTCAAGGTCGTTCATGGAGAGGTGGTCATGGGCTGGACATCTCACGGGCCGGATAAGCAGTGTTGAACAGAAAGACGTCTCCCGCCGTAAATTATTCCCTCCGGTGTTATGAAAATGTTCATCCCTGCTTTTGTAGGAGATGTCGCTGCGTTTTGTAGTCCGTGTAATGGATTCAGATTTCCCTGCTCAACCCTTTTGACAGACGCGTTTGGCGACCGGTGCAGCCCAGCTCAACCGGCCAGAAGTGACTGGACATATTGTCGGGAAATAAGGGAAATCCAATGCAAGCGTTAGTGATGAAAAACCGCTCGGTATCGAGCATCGAGCCGAAGGTCATTGTTGAATCCGATCCATGGCAGCGCTTCGGTTGCGGCCCTCTGGTCGAGCCGAGCGCGGCATTGATTCACCGCGCCATCGAAGCGCAAGCCAGTGCCCGGCCTCAGGCCATCGCGGCGCAATGTCAGGGGCAATCGATTACTTACGGCGAGTTGAACCGTCAGGCCAATCGGCTCGCGGTCAATTTGATCCAGCGCGGCGTGGTGGCAGGCGATCACGTGGCGCTGTTTGTCGAGCGTTCGATTCCGATGCTGGTGGGCATGTTGGCAGTGTTGAAAGTCGGCGCGGCCTACATCCCTCAGCATGTGGGCATCACTCCTGCCTCCCAGTTGCGCCACATCATGACCGTTGCCCGGGTACGCGTTGTTCTGACGTTGTCGGCGCTGGCGCCGGCGATTCCGCTGACGGCGGCCGAGCAATGCATCCACCTGGATGAATTCATCCGCGAAGAAAGTGTTGCCAGCGATGAGTTGAATATCTGTGGCGAAACGGCATCGCCGGACTCACTGTGTTTTGTGCTGTTTACCTCAGGCACTACCGGCCTGCCCAATGGGGTACGCGTGACCCAGCGCAACGTGTGCAACATCTTGCTGACGACGCCGGGCAATCTCGGTATGCGCCCTGGCTGGAAGGTCGGCCAGATCCTCAACATCGCCTTTGATATGGCGGCCTGGGAAGTATTGGGTTGCCTGGCCCACGGCGCCACGCTGTTGATCCGTGGCAAAGACATCGCGCAGACCGCCGAGCAGTGCGACGTGCTGATTGCGACGCCGTCGATTCTCGCCACGCTTGACCCCGCACGTTGCCGCCAGGTGAAGGTCGTCGCCTTGGCAGGCGAACCGTGCCCACAACCATTGGCAGACCGCTGGGCCGCATTTTGCAGTTTTAACAACGCGTGCGGACCGACCGAAACGACCATCGTCAACACCCTGCAGCACTATCAGGGATCGGGACCGCTGACGATCGGTAAACCGACGCCGAACAATACCGTTTATGTGCTTGATGAGGCGGGGCAGCTCTGCGCCCCCGGTGAGCAAGGCGAAATGTGGGCGGGGGGCGATTGCGTCACGGCGGGATACCTGGGCAATCCTGAGCTGACCGCCGAGCGGTATCAGCCTGATCCGTTTCTGGGTGACGGGCGGATGATGTTTCGCACCCGTGATCTGGGACGTTGGACCGAAAACGGCGAGTTGGAGCACTTGGGGCGTGTCGATGATCAGGTCAAGGTCAGAGGTTTTCGGGTGGAACTCGACTCGGTGTCAGCGGCGCTGGAGGCTGCACCGAATTGCGAGCGCGCGGTCACGCTGAAGCTCGACAGTCGTCAACTGGTGGCGTTCGTTTATCCGGCTTCCACGAACGTCGATGTGGCGCGTTTGTATTGCGAAGAACGACTCGCTTATTACTGCGTGCCTTCTTTGATTCTCGCGGTCGATGACATTCCGCTGACCTCCCGGGGCAAGGTCGACAAGCGTCTGTTACTGGCGAGAGCACTCGCACATCAAGCGGAAAATACCTGCACCGAACAGCAGGTGCCGGCATGAACGCAGTGGATGCAAACGTCGATTTACCCGCCAAACCGGCACGTTGGCGGCGCCTCGGAACGCTGCCGATGTTTTCGCACTACAATCGTCTGGTCGCGCTGGTATTCGCCTGCAATGTCGCCGCGCTGGTGTTTGGCCTGAGCGGCGGCCAGTGGTGGTCGGCCGCAGGCGTGGATTTGCCTGCGCTCTCGGGCCTGGTGGTGGCGAACCTGTCCATGGCGATATTGATTCGTCAGCAGTACCTGATCAATGCGCTGTTCTGGCTGGCAACGCGAGCACCAACGACCTGGCCGCTGGCCATTCGTCGCTCGCTGGCCAAGGTCTATCACTTTGGCGGATTGCACAGTGGTGGGGCGACAGCCGCCATTGCCTGGTTCGCGGCGTTGTCGGGTTCGATGATCTGGCAGCGGTTTGCAGGGCCTGGCGGGGTTTCGTTGACGCTGATCGGCCTCAGCGGCGGGCTGTTCGGGTTGTTGTTGCTGATTGCAATCATGGCGTTGCCGGGCATACGCGGACGCTTTCACAACGCGTTCGAACGCACGCATCGTTTCGGTGGGTGGGCGGCGCTGGCGCTGTTCTGGGCGATGACGCTGGTGTCTGCTCAAGAGCAGAATCCCACGCTGGCGTTGATGGACGTCCTGCTGCGCTCGGTCTCGTTCTGGATGCTGCTGTTGCTGACGCTGAGCATTGCCTTGCCCTGGCTGCGTTTACGCAAAGTCCCGGTCAGTCTGCTCAAGCCGTCTGCACATGCGGTGATCGCGCGCTTCGATCATCACACACCGTTTGCCGGTTCAGCCACGGCGATCAGTCGCCACCCGCTGTGGGAGTGGCATTCCTTCGCCAATATTCCTACACCCGGAGAGGATGGTTTCCGACTGATCATTTCCCGGGCGGGCGACTGGACGGGCGCGTTCATCGAGCAGGCGCCCACGCATGTCTGGGTAAAAGGCATCACCACGGCGGGCGTGGCGCACATTGAAACGCTGTTCAAATCGGTGGTGTATGTCGCCACCGGTAGCGGCATCGGCCCGGTGTTGCCACATCTGTTGGCCAGACAGGTGCCTATTCGCCTGATCTGGTCGACCCGCAGTCCGCGAGCCACTTATGGCGATTCGCTGGTGGATGAAATCCTCGAAGCCCAGCCCGACGCCCTGATCTGGGACACCGATGTGTCGGGCAAACCCGATCTGGTGAAGCTGGCCTATGCCGCCGTGCAGTCATTCGGCGCCGAAGCGGTGATCTGCATATCCAATCAGACGTTGACGCAGCGAGTGGTCGAGGAAATGGAGGCGCGGGGGATTCCGGCCTACGGCGCCATTTGGGATTCCTGACGCCACGCTGAAATTTTCCCTACACATACATTATTCAAGGAATGAGATGAACATGAACCTGTTGATTGAACGACTGGGACGCGTGGTGCTGATCCGGCTTGATCGCCCGCAGGCGCGCAATGCGCTGAGTACGCAGTTGATGACGCAGTTGCTGGAAACGCTGCGCGGGCTCGATAACGATCCGGGAGTCGGTTGTTTCCTTATTACCGGTACGAAGGAGTACTTCGCGGCTGGCGCCGATATCAAGGAAATGTACGCAAAGTCGTACCAGGAGATGATCGAGGAGGACTATTTCGCCGGGTGGGATGCTTTCACCGCCTTCCGCACGCCAAAAGTCGCTGCAGTGGCGGGGTATGCTTTTGGCGGTGGCTGTGAGTTGGCAATGATGTGTGACGTGATCATCGCTGCCGAGTCGGCGCAGTTTGCCTTGCCGGAAATCACCTTGGGCGTTATGCCGGGGATGGGCGGAACCCAACGCCTGACCCGGCTGGTAGGCCGAGCCAAAGCCATGGACATGATTTTGACCGGGCGTTCGATCGGTGCCCGCGAAGCCGAACAGGCCGGACTGGTCTCGCGGGTGACCGCCACCGATGAATTGCTTGAGCAAGCATTGGCCGTCGCACAGCAGATCGCAGGATTTGCGCGAACGGCGACATTGGCGGCCCGCGAAGCGGTGAATCGCGCAGAGGAATCCGGCATGCGCGAAGGCATTCTGTTCGAGCGACGGGTGTTTCATGGCTTGTTCGCGACACCGAACCAAAAGGAAGGCATGCAGGCTTTTTTGCAGAAACGTCCGCCACGGTTTCAGCAGATTTAATCTCTTCAGCGGGGCGTCGTACGCATCGAGGTGAAAGAAACTACAGTTCAAAGGGAATAATCCTACGAGGCGTGCGTCTCATAGCACCTTTCCCTACGGCCGATGGCCCTGGAGTCTTTTCATGGTTGATCGCAGCTCACCGCCCACTTCACCGCCGGGCGGGCCACAGCGCCCGCCATTGAGCGCCGCCAGCCTGATGTTGCGTCTGAGCGGCATCGCCGTGGTCATCGCTGCTGTGGCCGGGGCGTTTGCCTACGTGCATGGCAACTTCGACCCACAACGTCTGACGCCAAAAGCACTGGTCGATGTGCTGGAGAAAAACAACGGCGTGCATCCTGGGTTTCGTCGCAATCACGCCAAAGGTGTCTGCGTGATTGGCCATTTCGAGAGCAGTGGCGAGGCGCGGGTGTTCTCCACCGCGCAGGTGTTCAATGATCCGCGCACGGCGGTGGTCGGGCGTTTTGCGTTGCCGGCGGGAAATCCTTATGCACCGGACAGCAGCGTGCCGATTCGCAGTCTGGCGTTGCGTTTTGCTCAGGCCAACGGGCAGCAGTGGCGCACCGGGATGAACAGCATGCCGGTGTTCCCGGTCGGGACACCTGAGGCGTTTTATCAGTTGCAGCAGGCGCAGTCGCCGGACCCGACCACGGGCAAGCCTGACCCGAGCAAGGTGCCGGCATTCTTTGCTTCGCACCCGGAAGCGGTGCCGTTTCTGACGTGGGTGAAGACCGCCAAACCGTCCGCCAGTTACGCCACGGAAACCTATAACAGCATCAATGCCTTTTATCTGGTGGACGCCAGCGGCAAAAAGCAGGCGGTGCGCTGGAGCATGGCGCCGTTGGCGCAAGACGCAGCGGGTGCCACTGCACCTGAGGGCGGTGATTTTCTGGAGAAGGATCTGGTGCAGCGCCTGGCCGCCGCACCGCTGCGCTTTCAGTTGAACATCACCTTGGCCAACCCCGATGACCCCGTCAATGACGCCAGTAAAACCTGGCCTGCCGGGCGCAAAGTCGTCAACGCTGGCACCTTGGTGCTGGAGAAAACCCAGCCGCAACTGAGCGGTGAATGCCGCGACATCAACTACGACCCGCTGGTGTTGCCGGCCGGGATTCAAGGCACCGACGACCCGTTGCTCGCGGCACGTTCCGCCGGTTACGCCGATTCCTACCTGCGTCGCACCAGCGAAGTCAGCCAGTTGCCCGCCGCCAAACAGGAGGCTCGCCCATGAGCACTCAACCGACGCATTTCGCTTTGCTGGCGCGGCTGCTGCATTGGCTGATGGCCGTGATGATCATCGCCATGCTGTTTATTGGCGCAGGGATGGTGACCTCCGTTTCCGCGCGGCATGAGTGGCTGATACATCTGCACAAACCATTGGGGATCGCGATTCTGGCACTGGTGATCGTGCGTCTCCTGGTGCGTTTGTGCACCCGCCAGCCACCATTGCCGGCGGATCTGCCGGATTGGCAGGTACTGGCGGCCAAGGCTTCGCACCTGTTGCTGTACGCGTTGATGCTGGTGCTGCCGTTGCTCGGTTGGGCGATGATCAGCGCTTCGGGTGAACCGGTCATGCTCAGCGCCACGTTGCAGTTGCCGTCGATTGTGCCGGCGGATGCGCAGCTGTTTGCGTTGCTGAGCAAGGCCCATGGTTATCTGGCGTATCTGCTGTTTCTCACCGTGCTGCTGCACTTGGCTGCGGCGCTGTTTCATGGTTGGGTGCGCCGCGATGAAGTGCTCGACAGCATGTTGCGCGGCCGCAATCGCAATTAACGGTGGCGAGGGAGCTTGCACCCGCTGGAGTGCGAAGCAGTCTTCAGGATCTTACGACTGCTGCGCCACCGAGCGGGAGCAAGCTCTCTCGCCACGGTGTGACAGTGTTAGCCACCAATAAAAGAGGGCAATGGCATTGATGCCGGCGCCGAGCAGACACACGCCCAGCCACCCGGCCCACGCATACATCGCGGTTGAGCCGATCGAACCCAACGCGCTGCCGATCGAGTAAAACAACATGTAACCGGCGGTGAGGCGGCTTTGCGCTTCCGGGCGCACGCTGTAGATCATGCTTTGGCTGGTGACGTGGATGGCTTGCAAGCCCAGGTCGAGGGTGATCACGCCGAGCAGCAGCGCCCACAGCGAGGATTGCGTGAGGGCGATGGGCAGCCACGAAGCCAGCATCAATAACAATGAAAGGCCACTGACCCATTGCCCGAGGCCGCGATCAGCCAGATGCCCGGCGCGTGCCGCTGCCAATGCTCCGGCGGCACCGGCGAGTCCGAACAATCCGATTTCACTGTGGGAAAGTGACAGAGGCGGGGCCGCGAGCGGCAGCACCATCGGCGTCCACAGCACCATCGCGCTGGCGAACGTCAGCAAAGCGAGAAGTGCGCGTTGACGCAGCACCGCTTCTTCCTTGAACAGGCTGAATACCGAGGCGATCAATGCGAAGTAGGAGCTCGCCGGTTGTGGGGTTTCGTGCTTGGGTAATACGCGAAGGAGCAACAGCGCCATCAACAGAGTGAGGCCGGCTGAAAGGAAATAGATAGCTCGCCATCCAGCCAGATCGGCCATCCCTCCAGCGACCGTGCGTGCCAACAGAATTCCGACGACGATGCCGCTGGTGACCACACCGACCACGCGCCCGCGTTGTTGCGGGATCGCCAGCGTCGCGGCGTAAGCCACCAACACTTGCGTGACCACGGCGAGCAAACCGGTCAGGGTCATGCCGAGCAGCAACCACAGGCTGTTGGGCGCGAGCGCGATCATCAGCAACGCGACCGCCGACAGCAGCGTCTGAGTAACGATCAAGCGGCGTCGGTTGAGCAGGTCGCCGAGTGGCACCAGCAATACCAGACCTACGCCGTAACCGATCTGCGTCAACGTGATAACGATGCCAATGGTTGCCGGCGACAGGGCAAACGCTTCGGCCATGGCATCGAGCAGTGGCTGCGCGTAATACACATTGCCGACCGCAAGCCCGCAGGCGACTGAAAACAACAAAACGGCGCCGCTGTTGAGAGGTTTCATGTCCCGAGTCCTTTTAGGTTTCAAAATAAAACCATATCGCCATTTGGTTTTATATTGCAACCTTTATGGGTAAAGCTGAGGACGATAGAAAGCAAAAGATCGCAGTCAGGCTGCGATCTTTTGGTCTTGCGCGGGAGGCGTTAACGCAAGGTGTCGACCATGTCGGCGACAGTGGTCAGCACGTCTTTGCCCAGTTGTTTCGAGCGTTTGCCGGACCAGCCGGTTTCCTTGTCAGGGTGATCGTCGTGATCCTTGAACGGCATTTCCAGGGTCAGCGACAGGCAGTCGTATTTCTGGCCGACGCTGTTGCAGGCCAGGGTCATGTTCGCCTGACCCGGCTCATCGCGGGTGTAGCCGTACTTGGTCTGGAAATCTTTGGTGGTGTGTTTCAGATGGTTGCGGAAGTGCTCTTCGAGCTTCTCGATGCGCGGTGTGAAGCCAGGATTGCCTTCGCAACCGGCGGTGAATACGTGAGGGATTTCTTCATCGCCGTGAACATCGATGAACAGGTCAACGCCGTACTGTTGCATTTGCTGCTGCACGAACAGTACTTCCGGGCTGATGTCCTGACTGGCGTTCTGCCAGGCGCGGTTCAAGTCCTGGCCCATGGCGTTGGTGCGCAAGTGACCGTGGAAGGCACCGTCCGGGTTCATGTTCGGCACCAGGTACAGATCGGCGCTGGCCAGCAATTTGTTCAGCACCGGATCATCCTGGCGTTCCAGGCGTTCGATCACGCCTTCCATGAACCACTCGGCCATGTGCTCGCCCGGATGTTGCTGGGCAATGATCCAGACCTTGCGCTGGCCTGCAGCGCCGCTGCCTTTGCGCAGCAACTGAATATCGCGGCCTTCGACGCTTTTGCCGGTGGCCAGCAGTTCGGTGCCGGCCTTGGTCAGCGCCTGCTCGATCAGCCAGTCATGACGACCACGGCTGTAGGGTTCGAAATAGGCGAACCAGGCGTGGGTCTGGGTTGCTTCGAGGCTGAAGCGCAGGCAATCGCCTTCGAAAATGGTCGGCACGCGAAACCAGTTGACGTGATCGTAAGAGGCCACGGCTTGATAACCGGTCCAGGCTTTGTTGTACGAAGATTGGCTGGCGTTATTCAGGCGAAACCAGTGTTCCTGGCCGACGTGCAGGCCGCTGGCCTTGAAGTGGAACCACTGAAAATGGGCGCTGCGGGTGTCCGGACGGATGGCCAGAACCGGACTGAGCGGATTACTGATGTCGATGACTTGGATATTGCCGCTGTCGAAGTTGGCGCTGATGTCGAACGAAGATTTGGCCACGGTCATAATCGCTTCCTGAATATGATTTTTATGGCCGTTACTTTACACGCAAGACTGCGCTGAAACCGAGGGAAATTGCGGGGTGTGGCGGGGGGCGTCCTCCATGACGCGGACGCAGCTTAGAGGCTATGCGATTGATTCTCAAGTGCTAATTGTCATTACTTTGCCCCAATGTGGCCGGGCTCGACTTGCCAAGCGATATTCTTTTGATATTATCCGCGCCATCGAATTTGCAGCACCAAAAGACTTCATTAGCCTGAAGACACAAACCCGAAAAACGGGCAAAAAAAGACCCGGCAAAAAGCCGGGTCAAAAACCGTGATTAGCCTGATGAGGAGATAGTCCAGAAGACCGACCTAAGGTCTCTGGTCCATCGACTGATCTCGCGACCAGCTGCTTGCAATAATAATCATTATCATTTGCAAGTCAAATGTTTTTATCTGCGCGATTGGAAAATTCTTTCCCGTCCGTCCGAACTGCCGTCCTCAGACCTCATCGCCATCGAGCGAATGGTCGACCATCGCCCGCGCCATATCGACCATGTGCACCACCGAAAACGCCAGATCGCGGCTTGCGCCTTGCAGGTTTTCTGCCGCCTTGAAGGCGGTCGCGGCTGCGCATCGCAGCAGATCCGAAGCATGCACCAACGCCTCTTCACCACTGAGATGACGTTTGACGTTGAAAAAGCGTTCGTCGACCTCGGGTTCAGACACAGTTGGTTTCAAGTAGTAGTCCAACGCCCGCTGCGCCGCGGCATTGCCTTGAGGCGAAGTGAAGGTGGTGTCCATCTGCAGATCGGGCAAGTCTTTGCTGCTGATATTCATGATGAAGGGTCACTCCTTGTTCGATTGAAAATCCGTGTCGTCAGCATAGTACGGTGCGTAGTTGTGACCAGAATTTAAATACTACAATATGTGTTTTGCGGGCCGAAGGCGTCCACGTATGGTGCGGCTTATGGATAAATGGATTGAGTTGGTCAAGGCCAAGATGAGTGAACTCAAAATCACTCAAACAGAGCTCGGAGAGCGTGTTGGCATGTCCCAGGGCGGCATCGGCCATTGGCTGAACAAACGTCGTGAACCGGGCGTCACGGAGATGAACCGTGTGCTGCAAGCACTGGGCATGGATTTTCTCGAAGTCGCGATGGTCATTCGCGAGCCGCAGCAAACCGCGGATGACGACATGCCGCTGGCACAGAAGTACAACCCGTACTTCCGTTACCCGGTGAACGACTGGCGCGCGCCTTTCGAAGTGCGCGAGACTGAGCCGCAGTCCTACAGCAAGGCGCAGGACAAACAGCGTTTCGAACTGACGGATTACCACGCCCGTGGCGCGGCCTTCTGGCTGACGGTGGCAGGCGATTCGATGACCGCTCCGCGCGGCCCGAGTATCGCCGAAGGCATGCTGATCCTGGTCGATCCGGCGGCAGAGGCGCTGCCGGGCAAACTGGTGATTGCCCAGTGGTCGGATTCTGATGATGCGATCTTTCGCAAACTCCACGAAGAGGGCGGCCAGCGTTACCTGGTACCGCTCAATCCGACATGGCCGAAAGCCCTGTTGACCGATGAGTGTCGAATCATCGGCGTGGTGGTTCAGGCAACGGCGCGTTACTAGTCGGATCGATCCTGCGCAGACGTAGGACCGATCTCCTTTTCAAGCTTCTTCCAGTTCAACCAAAGCGCTGCCTTCGCCGACCATTTCACCTTCCTGGCAATACAGCGCTTTGATCACCCCGGTATGCGGCGCCCGGATGCTGTGCTCCATCTTCATTGCTTCGAGCACCACCAGTTGTGCGCCGGCTTCGACCGTTTGCCCGACCTCGACCAGCACGCGAACAATGCTGCCGTTCATGGGCGCGGTCAGACCGCCCTGATGGCTGTGGCTGGCTTCAACGGCACTGATCGGGTCGTACGCTTCAATACGGCGCAATTCGCCTTCCCATTGCAGATACAGCGAATCGCCCTGACGAATGGCCCGTAAGGGGCGACGCACTCCCTCGTGTTCCACCACCAGCGCTTCACCCGACAGATGAGCGTTACCCTCCAAACCCAAGGTCAACGCTCGATCCTGGCCCTCGCAACTCAAGTGCAGGGTGATTTCCCGGGGCAGACCGGCGCGCAAACCTCTGTTGAGTGACCACGGAGAACAAGGATCATCGGCCCGCGCGACCGCCGGCAAACTCTGCGCAAACGCCTGCGCTGCTGCCTTCCAGAACCCATCGCTCAACTCGCCGGCAGCCGGCAGCAATTGCTCCTGATAGCGCGGAATAAACCCGGTATCCAGCTCTGCTGCCGCAAACGCCGGATGCGCAATGATCCGCCGCAGAAAGTTGATATTGGTCTTCAACCCGCCAATCGCAAACTCATCGAGCATGCTCAGCAAACGCAGGCGGGCCTGCTCACGATCTTCGCCCCAGGCAATCAGCTTGCCGAGCATCGGGTCGTAGAACGGCGAAATTTCATCACCTTCTTCAACACCGCTGTCCACTCGGCGCCCCGGCCCTTCAGCGGACTCGCGGTATAACGCGAGACGTCCGGTCGCCGGCAGAAAATCATTCGAAGGGTCTTCGGCGTATAAGCGCACTTCAATCGCATGGCCATTGAGCGGTACCTGCGCTTGCGTGATTGGCAATGCTTCACCCCGCGCCACACGGATTTGCCAAGCCACCAGATCGAGGCCGGTAATCGCTTCGGTCACCGGGTGTTCAACCTGCAAGCGTGTGTTCATCTCCATGAAGAAGAATTCGCCGCGCGCATCCAGCAAAAACTCCACGGTGCCCGCGCCGACATAACCAATTGCTTGCGCCGAGCGCACAGCCGCTTCACCCATCGCTCGACGCAACTCAGGCGTCAGCCCCGGTGCCGGCGCCTCTTCGACGACTTTCTGATGCCGACGCTGAATCGAGCAGTCCCGTTCATTGAGGTACAGGCAATTGCCGTGCTGATCGGCGAATACCTGAATTTCGACGTGACGCGGCTTGAGCAAATACTTCTCCACCAGCATCCGCGAATCGCCAAACGACGACTGCGCTTCACGTTGGGCCGAGGCGAGGGCTTCGGCCAACTGGCCGACCTCTTCGACGACTTTCATGCCTTTGCCGCCGCCACCGGCCGTCGCTTTGAGCAGCACCGGATAACCGATGCGTTCGCAAGCAGCACGGAAGGTATCGAGATCTTGCGCTTCGCCGTGATAACCCGGCACCAATGGCACGCCGGCGGTTTCCATCAGCGCCTTGGCCGCCGATTTGCTGCCCATGGCGTCGATGGCCGAGGCGGGCGGGCCGAGGAAAATCAGCCCGGCCGCTTCGATTGCACGGGCGAACCCGGCGTTTTCGGAAAGAAAGCCATACCCCGGATGAATCGCCTGCGCGCCGCTGGCCTTGGCCGCCGCAATCAGTTTGTCGATTTGCAGGTAACTGTCAGCCGCTTTGCTGCCGCCGAGATCGACGCGGATATCCGCTTCACGGCTGTGCCGCGCCTCGCGGTCAGTGGCGCTGTGCACGGCGACAGTGGTCAGGCCCAGGGCCTTGGCGGTGCGCATCACGCGGCAAGCAATTTCGCCACGGTTGGCCACCAGCAGGGTGGTGAGAACAGGTGCGCTCATCAACGCGGCTCCTTGGTGGTGGTTTCGGCTTGCCAGCTCGGCGGACGTTTCTGCAGAAAGGCCCGCAGACCTTCCTGACCTTCCGGGCTGACGCGAATGCGGGCGATGGCGTTTTCGGTGTAGCGGCGCAGCGCCGGGGTCAGCGCGCCGTTGCCGACTTCACGCAGCAAGTCTTTGCTGGCGCGCATGGCGGCGGGGCTGTTGAGCAGCAGGTTGCTGATCCACTGTTCGACCTGTTGCTCCAGTTCTGCAGCCGGATAGCTGTCGGACAACAAGCCGATTTCCCGCGCACGCTGACCGCCGAAACGTTCAGCGGTCAACGCATAACGCCGTGCCGCGCGTTCGCCGATGGCTTGCACCACGAACGGGCTGATCACCGCTGGCGCCAGACCGATGCGCACTTCCGACAGGCAGAACTGCGCGTCGTCGGCGCCGATGGCCATGTCACAGCAACTGATCAGCCCCAGCGCGCCACCGAACGCCGCGCCTTGCACCACGGCCAGCGTCGGAATTTTCAGCTTGGCGAGGTTGTACATCAGCTCGGCCAGTTCGCGGGCGTCGTCGAGGTTGGTGTGGTAATCGAGCTCGGCCGATTGTTGCATCCACGCCAGATCGGCGCCGGCGCTGAAGTGTTTGCCACGGCCGCGCACCAGCAGAAAGCGCAGGCTGGCGTCGCTGGCAACCTTGTCGAGGGAGAGGATCAGTTCGCGGATCATCTCGGCGTTGAACGCGTTGTTTTTCTCCGCGCGATTGAGCCACAGGGTGGCGAAACCCCGTGGGTCGCTTTGCAGTTCGAGGGTGTTGAAGTCGCTCATATTCTTCCGTCTCCACGGTTCTTGTGGGAGCAAGGCTTGCCCGCGAAAGTAGTCATTCCACCATTGATGTGACTGACACATCGCCTTCGCGGGCAAGCCTTGCTCCTACAGGATCGAATCACATCCGGAACACGCCGAAGCGGCTCGGTTCGATTGGCGCGTTCAGCGACGCGGACAGGGCCAGGGCCAGCACATCACGGGTCTGCGCCGGGTCGATGACGCCGTCGTCCCACAGCCGTGCGCTGGAATAGTAGGGGTGACCCTGCTCTTCATACTGGTCGAGGATCGGTTGCTTGATCTCGGCTTCCTGCTCGGCACTGAAGCTTTGGCCACTGCGTTCGGCCTGTTCACGCTTGACCTGCACCAGCACGCCGGCCGCCTGTTCGGCGCCCATCACGCCGATCCTCGCATTCGGCCACATCCACAGGAAACGCGGATCGTAAGCGCGGCCACACATGCCGTAGTTACCGGCGCCGAAACTGCCGCCGATGATCACGGTGAACTTCGGCACCTTGGCGCACGCCACAGCGGTCACCAGTTTTGCACCGTGCTTGGCGATGCCGCCGGCCTCGTATTTCTGGCCGACCATGAAGCCGGTGATGTTCTGCAAAAACAGCAGTGGAATGTTGCGTTGGCAGGCCAGTTCGATGAAGTGCGCGCCTTTTTGCGCGGCTTCGGCGAAGAGGATGCCGTTGTTCGCCAGAATCGCGATCGGATAGCCGTGCAGATGCGCAAAACCGCAGACCAGCGTGGTGCCGAACAGCGCTTTGAACTCATCGAACACCGACCCGTCGACCAGCCGCGCAATCACTTCACGCACATCGAACGGCTGCTTGGCATCGGCGGACACCACGCCGTACAACTCATCGCTGGCGTACAGCGGCGCAATCGGCGCGCGTTGCTGCACTTCGCCGAGTTTGCGCCAATTAAGGTTGGCGACGCTGCGGCGGGCGAGCGCGAGGGCGTGTTCGTCGCTCTCGGCGTAATGGTCGGCGACCCCGGAAATCTTGCAGTGCATATCGGCACCGCCCAGGTCTTCAGCGCTGACCACTTCACCGGTCGCGGCTTTCACCAATGGCGGGCCGGCGAGAAAAATGGTGGCCTGATTGCGCACCATGATTGCTTCGTCCGCCATCGCCGGCACATAAGCGCCACCAGCGGTGCAGGAGCCCATGACCACGGCGATTTGCGGAATGCCCATCGCGCTCATGTTGGCCTGGTTGAAGAAGATCCGCCCGAAGTGCTCGCGATCCGGGAACACTTCGTCCTGACGCGGCAGGTTGGCGCCCCCGGAGTCCACCAGATAGATGCACGGCAAGCGATTCTGCTGAGCGATGGTTTGTGCGCGCAGGTGTTTCTTCACGGTCAGCGGATAGTACGAACCACCCTTAACCGTCGCGTCGTTAGCGACGATCATGCATTCGACGCCTTCGACCCGGCCGATCCCGGCGATCACCCCGGCCGCCGGTACATCTTCGCCATAGACGGCGTGGGCGGCCAATTGGCTGATTTCCAGAAACGGTGAACCCGGATCGAGCAAGCGGTTGATGCGTTCACGCGGCAGCAGTTTGCCGCGCGAGGTGTGGCGCTCCTGGGCTTTCGCGCCGCCACCCTGCGCCACTTGGGCGAGCAGGGTGTGCAGGGCGTCGACCTGTTTGAGCATCGCCGCGCTGTTGGCGGCGAACTCTGCTGAACGTGGGTTGAGCTGAGTGTGCAAGGTTGCCATGGTCAGCTCCGTTTAGCGGGTTTCGTTGAACAGTTCGCGACCGATCAGCATGCGACGGATCTCACTGGTGCCGGCGCCGATTTCGTACAGCTTGGCGTCACGCAGCAGACGGCCCGCCGGGAATTCGTTGATGTAACCGTTACCGCCGAGAATCTGGATCGCGTCGAGGGCCATTTGCGTGGCGCGTTCGGCGGTGTAGAGGATCACCCCGGCGGCATCTTTACGGGTGGTTTCGCCACGCTCGCAAGCCTGCGCAACTGCATAGAGATAAGCGCGGCTAGCATTGAGTTGGGTGTACATGTCGGCGACTTTGCCCTGGATCAGCTGGAACTCGCCGATGCTTTGGCCGAACTGCTTACGGTCGTGGATGTACGGCACGATCAGGTCCATGCACGACTGCATGATCCCGGTCGGACCGCCGGACAGCACCACGCGTTCGTAATCGAGGCCGCTCATCAGTACTTTTACGCCGCCGTTGAGCACGCCGAGGATGTTTTCTTCCGGCACTTCGACGTCGTCGAAAAACAGCTCGCAAGTGTTGGAGCCGCGCATGCCGAGCTTGTCGAACTTGTTGCTGCGGCTGAAGCCTTTCCAGTCACGTTCAACGATAAACGCAGTAATGCCGTGCGGGCCTTTTTCCAGATCGGTCTTGGCATAGATCACGTAAGTGTTGGCGTCAGGGCCGTTGGTGATCCAGGTTTTGCTGCCGTTGAGGACGTAACGGTCGCCGCGTTTGTCCGCGCGCAGTTTCATCGAAACCACATCGGAACCGGCATTCGGTTCGCTCATCGCCAATGCGCCGACGTGCTCGCCGCTGATCAGCTTGGGCAGGTATTTGCTTTTTTGTTCGTGGTTACCGTTGCGGTTGATCTGGTTGACGCAGAGGTTGGAATGCGCGCCGTAGGACAGCGCCACCGAAGCCGAGCCACGGCTGATTTCTTCCATCGCCACGACGTGCGCCAGGTAACCCAGGCCGGCGCCGCCGTACTCTTCCAGCACAGTGATGCCGAGCAGGCCCATGTCACCGAATTTGCGCCACATGTCGGCAGGGAACAGGTTGTCGCTGTCGATCTGCGCCGCACGCGGGGCGATCTCCTTGGCGACAAAGGACTGAACCTGATCGCGCAGCATGTCGATGGTTTCACCGAGGGCGAAGTTCAGGGATGGATAGCTCATGGGTCACCTTTTTGGCTTTTTTGTAGGGTGGGGAGGGCGGTCACTCGGCTCTCACCTTTACGTTAACGTAAGCCTGTGATGAATGGCTGTCAATCACCCTTTACGTTAACGTTAACTTGAGCGAGAGTAGGGGCAGTTCAAGATTGAAAACGGAGTGCTTTTTTGTGGGAGCGGGCTTTTGTGGTGAGGGGATTTATCCCCGTTCGGCTGCGAAGCAGTCGTGAAATCTGTAAATCTGATTTGTCTGGAGATATGCAGGGGGGCGGCTTCGCCACCCAACGGGGATAAATCCCCTCGCCACAAAAGCCAACCACAAAGATCTCCACAAAAAGTGCAATCCGGTAAACCCACTAATAAAGACAATAGGGGTCGTCATGGATCAACCCAGTGCAAACCCGCAGCGCAGCTACACCCGTGGTTCACAAGACAAAGCCTTGTTGGCGATGACCATCGGGCAGAAGTTCGATCAGACGGTGGCGCAATACCCCGACGGTGAAGCGCTGGTCGTGCGCCATCAGCGACTGCGCTATTCCTGGCGACAACTGGCCGACGCGGTGGATCTGCACGCACGAGCGCTGCTCGCCCTGGGTTTACAGGCCGGCGACCGTCTCGGCATCTGGGCACCGAACTGCGCGCAGTGGTGCATCACCCAGTTCGCCACGGCGAAAATCGGCGTGATTCTGGTCAACGTCAACCCGGCCTACCGCAGTTCCGAACTGGAATACGTGCTCAAACAATCCGGCTGCCAATGGCTGGTCTGCGCCGGGGCGTTCAAATCCTCCAACTACCACGGCATGTTGCAAGGGCTGGTGCCGGAACTGGCCGAACAATCCATTGGCCAACTGCGCAGCGAGCGCCTGCCGGAGTTGCGTGGGGTGATCAGCCTCGACGCGCAACCGCCATCAGGTTTCCTGCCGTGGTCGCAATTGACCGACATGGCCGCCAGCGTTACCGCAGAACAACTCAGCGAACGCAGCGACAGCCTGCACTTCGATCAACCGGTAAACATTCAATACACTTCCGGCACCACCGGTTTCCCCAAGGGCGCGACCCTCAGCCACTACAACATCCTCAATAACGGTTACATGGTCGGTGAAAGCATCGGCCTGACTCCTCGCGATCGTCTGGTGATCCCGGTGCCGCTGTACCACTGCTTCGGCATGGTCATGGGCAACCTCGGCTGCATCACCCACGGCAGCACGATGATTTACCCCAACGACGCCTTCGATCCGTTGCTGACCCTGCAAACCGTCGCCGAGGAAAAAGCCACCGGGCTGTATGGCGTGCCGACCATGTTCATCGCCATGCTCGATCAGCCGCAACGCGCCGAGTTCGATCTGTCGAGCCTGCGCACCGGGATCATGGCCGGCGCCACCTGCCCGATTGAAGTGATGCGCCGGGTCATCAGCGAAATGCACATGAGCGAAGTGCAAATCGCCTACGGCATGACCGAAACCAGCCCGGTGTCGCTGCAAACCGGTCCGAACGATGAACTGGAATTACGCGTGACCACGGTCGGCCGCACGCAGCCGCAACTGGAAAGCAAGATCATCGACGAGGCCGGCAACCTCGTGCCGCGCGGAACCATCGGTGAACTCTGCACTCGGGGTTACAGCGTGATGCTCGGCTACTGGAGCAATCCGCAAGCCACCGCTGAAGCCATCGATGAGGCCGGATGGATGCACACCGGCGATCTGGCGAGTATGAACGAGGAGGGTTACGTCAACATCGCCGGGCGTAATAAGGACATGATCATTCGTGGCGGCGAGAATGTTTATCCGCGTGAGCTGGAGGAGTTTTTCTTCACCCATCCGGCGGTGGCGGACGTGCAGGTGATCGGTATTCCGTGTTCGCGTTACGGCGAGGAGATTGTTGCCTGGATCAAATTCCACCCCGGTCACAACGCCTCCGAGCTGGAGTTGCAAACCTGGTGCAAGGAACGCATCGCACACTTCAAGACGCCCCGGCACTTCAAGTTCGTCGAAGAGTTTCCGATGACGGTGACGGGCAAGATCCAGAAATTCAGGATGCGCGAAATCAGCATCGAGGAAATCAAAACAATCGAGCGGTAACCACAACCCTGTGGGAGCTGGCTTGCCAGCGATGGCGTCAGGTCAGGCAGCATCTATGTTGATGATCCACCGCAATCGCTGGCAAGCCAGCTCCCACAGGGTTTTGTATGGTTTCGGGAATTGCAGAAAGCACAAAGGGGAGCCGAAGCTCCCCTTTAATTTTGTCGTCGCGTGCTCTTTTTTATTATTGAGGGTCGGTCTGTTGTTGTTTTTGGCAACCGTGGCCCTTTACCGCTGTTTTTGGCGACCCCCATCCGGGGTCAAGAGCAAACGTATTTTTTTGAGCGCTGATCTGCTTTCTCGTTAACGATCCAACCGATTCGGGAGCTACCTGAAGGTAGTTTTATTGTTCTCTGCCCGGTTGCGGGTCACTCTTGAGAGCACCCTGAAAAGCACACCTTCTCCAAAAAAATCTGTTAGCTGCGTCTCTGCCGTGTTGTTTTTGTTATGTCAGAGTCGGTACGTCTTATTTTTATTGGTTTGCTGCTTTTTATTCTTGTTATGCCATAGAGATAGCAGAAGCCGTGCCAACTTTTAAAAAACCTTATAAATCAATAGCTTAATAATTTCTGAGATTTTTCCTTCAGACGAAACCAGACAATTTGTTTCCGTGTTACTCGCTTGAGCCCCACATTCCAGACACAGCGGTAACACCTTCTACCCTCACTGTGCGCTACGAGCCTTGGCCACGCGCGAACCGCTCGGGCGGCCGAGCACCGCGCTGATCTGCTGACCCGCGGCAATCAAGGCGTCCAGGTCGATTCCTGTGTCGATGCCGAGGCCGTTGAGCAGGTACACCACATCTTCAGTCGCAACGTTACCGCTCGCACCTTTGGCGTACGGACAGCCGCCAAGGCCCGCGATAGAGCTGTCGAACACGGAAATGCCTTCGAGCAGGCTGGCGTAGATATTGGCCATGGCCTGGCCGTAGGTGTCATGGAAATGCCCGGCGAGTTTGTCCCGTGGTACCTGCGCCGCAACCACTTCAAACAACCGCCGAGTCGCGCCAGCGGTGCCGGTGCCGATGGTGTCGCCCAGCGAAACTTCGTAGCAGCCCATCGCGTACAGCTCGCGCGCGACCATCGCCACTTGCTCTGGCGCGACCGTGCCTTCGTACGGGCAGCCGAGCACACAGGACACGTAACCGCGCACGGTAACGCCGTGTTGCTTCGCCGCTTCCATGATCGGCGCAAAGCGCGCCAGGCTCTCGCTGATCGAGCAATTGATATTGCGCTGCGAAAAGGCTTCGGACGCGGCGGCGAACACCGCCACTTCCTTGACCCCGGCGGCGATCGCATCTTCAAAGCCGCGCAGGTTCGGCGCCAAAGCGCCGTAGGTCACGCCGGGTTTGCGCTGGATCTGCGCGAACACTTCAGCGGAACCGGCCATCTGCGGCACCCACTTGGGCGAAACGAAACTGCCGACTTCTATATAGCCAAGACCAGCGGCGCTGAGGGCATCGACCAGTTGCACCTTGTCGGCGACGCTGATCGGTTGGGCTTCATTCTGCAGGCCATCGCGCGGGCCGACTTCGATCAGGCGTACTTGGGAGGGGAGGGACATGGCGGTTGACCTGCTGATTATCTTGAATTCATGGAGAACCCAGTGGGAGCGGGCTTGCCCGCGATGGCGTCGGGTCAGTCAACATCAATGCTGGATGTTCCGGCCTCATCGCGGGCAAGCCCGCTCCCACAGGGGAGGAGTCGTGTCGAATTACTGCGCTACTTGCTGGCTCTTGAGGGTTTGCTCCAGCGCCTGCACGCAGCGCTCTTCGGCGGTATCGAGTTCAAGTTTCATCTGTTCGATATCCAGCAACTGCTGCTCAAGCTGTTCGCGGCGCTCGGCGATTTTCGCCAGCATGCTGTTGAGTTGCTTGGTGTTACCGCTGGACGGGTCGTAGAGTTCGATCAGTTCGCGGCATTCGGCCAGCGAGAAGCCAATGCGCTTGCCACGCAGGATCAGCTTCAGACTGACCTTGTCGCGCGGCGAATAGATGCGTTCCTGGCCACGGCGCTCAGGACTGAGCAGGCCTTGCTCTTCATAAAAGCGGATCGCCCGGGTGGTGATGTCCAGCTCGCGGGCGAGGTCGGAAATGCTGTAGGTCTGGCTGCTCATGGGCGCGCTCGGCAAAAGGTCTTGGCGCTAAGCTAATGGCAGGTTGACGTTTACGTCAAGCAAGAAAAAGATCGCAGCCTTCGGCAGCTCCTACAGTAAAACGCACTCCAAATGTAGGAGCTGCCGAAGGCTGCGATCTTTTGATCTTTCCTCAAACCACCTGCTTATCCAGCTTCTTCTCCTGCGCCGTCACCTGCTGGCACAACTCAATCATCTGCTCGCGCATCCAGCGATTCGCCGGATCCTGGTCAGTGCTTTCATGCCAATACAGATGCGTCTCCACCGGCGGCACATCATTCACCGGCAGATTAAACGCCTGCAGCTCATGCCGCCGGGCAAAGCGCTCCGGCACGGTCATGACCATATCGGTCTGCTGCATCACCTGCGACGCCATCAAATAGTGCTGCGAACGCAGGGCAATCTTGCGCTGAATGCCCATTTTGCCCAGCGCCAGATCGACATACCCCAGACCACTGCGCCGGCTGGAAATATGGATATGCGTCAGCGACAGATAATCATCCAGCGAGAGCTTTTCCTTGCCCGCCATCGGATGCCCCTTGCGCATCGCACATACGTAACGGTCTTCCATCAGCTTGACGTGGCGCACTTGCGGGTCGGTGTTGAGCGGCGCATCCACGGCAAAATCCAGACGCCCGGCCGCGAGTTCCTTGGTGGTCTCACGGCGTTTGGACAAGAAGCTTTCGATGATTACCGTCGGCGCGAGGCGACGCAGGCGCTGGAACAGCGGCGGCAGAATCACTGCCTCGGTGAGGTCGGTCATGCTGATGCGGTAAGTCTTGACCGCCTGCGTCGGGTTGAAAATGCGGCTTTCCTGAACCGACACGCGCAGCAACGACAGCGCGTTGCGCACCGGGCCGATGATGTTCTGCGCCATCGGCGTCGGCACCATGCCCTGCGCGGTACGCACGAACAGCGGATCGTTGAAGGTTTCGCGCAACCGCGCCAGGGCGTTGGACACCGCCGGCTGGGTGATGCCGACAATCTGCCCGGCGCGGGTCAGGTTGGCTTCGGTATAGATCGCGTCGAAGACGATGAAAAGGTTGAGGTCGACCTTACTCAGATTCATAACGCGGCTTCTCTTGTTTTTAAGGGCGGTGTTTAGGGGCTGACGATCAGTGGATCATATATCGGTGATGAATGTTTATACACGCCGAGAATAGGCTAGGTAAATTATCAGCGCTGTTCTAGCATCGATTGCATGGCTTAAACAACCTCTGCTGAAGAACTGCCTTAACCATCGGGAGCTGCTCATGGATTTCGCTTATTCGCCCAAGGTGCAAGAACTGCGTGAGCGCGTAACCGCGTTCATGGACACTTACGTTTACCCGGCCGAAGCCGTGTTCGAGCGCCAGGTTACCGAAGGCGATCGCTGGCAGCCGACGGCGATCATGGAAGAGCTCAAAGCCCGCGCCAAAGCCGAAGGCCTGTGGAATCTGTTTCTGCCGGAATCGGAACTGGGTGCCGGCCTGACCAACCTCGAATACGCGCCACTGGCGGAAATCATGGGTCGCTCGCTGCTCGGGCCTGAGCCGTTCAACTGCTCGGCGCCGGACACCGGCAACATGGAAGTGCTGGTGCGCTACGCCAACGAAGAGCAGAAACAGCGCTGGCTCGAACCGCTGCTGCGCGGCGAGATCCGTTCGGCGTTCGCCATGACTGAACCGGATGTAGCGTCCTCAGACGCCACCAACATGGCCGCACGCGCCGTGCGTGACGGCGACGAGTGGGTGATCAACGGTAAAAAATGGTGGACCTCCGGCGCCTGCGATCCACGCTGCAAGATCCTCATCTTCATGGGCCTCAGCGATCCCGATGCGCCACGTCACGCCCAGCACTCGATGATCCTTGTGCCGGTTGACACTCCCGGCGTGAAAATCGTCCGCCCGTTGCCGGTGTTCGGTTACGACGACGCCCCGCACGGCCACGCCGAAGTGCTGTTCGACAACGTGCGTGTGCCGTACGAAAACGTCCTGCTCGGTGAAGGACGCGGCTTTGAAATCGCACAAGGTCGTCTCGGCCCGGGTCGAATTCACCACTGCATGCGTTCAATCGGCATGGCCGAGCGCGCATTGGAATTGATGTGCAAACGTGCGGTGAGCCGTACCGCATTCGGCAAACCGCTGGCACGTCTGGGCGGCAACGTCGACAAGATCGCCGACTCGCGGATGGAGATCGACATGGCGCGCCTGCTGACGCTGAAAGCGGCGTACATGATGGACACCGTGGGTAATAAAGTGGCGAAGAGCGAGATCGCGCAGATCAAGGTGGTTGCGCCGAACGTCGCGTTGCGGGTGATCGACCGGGCGATCCAGATGCATGGCGGGGCAGGGGTGTCGAATGATTTCCCGCTGGCCTACATGTACGCCATGCAACGTACGCTGCGCCTGGCCGATGGACCGGACGAAGTACACCGCGCGGCAATCGGCAAGTTCGAGATCGGCAAATATGTGCCGAAGGAAATGCTGCGCAGCGAACGCTGATCCAACACCGCGTTAGCGTTCATCGCTGGCAAGCCAGCTCCCACAGGGACCTCCAGTGAACACAAATTTTGTGAACACCAGAGAAATCTGTGGGAGCTGGCTTGCCAGCGATGGCGTCAGCAGGTGCAACCCATCAACATCAGGCTCAATACACCCAAACCTCAACCCGGCGATTCTTGATCCGCCCCTCATCCGCATTGTTCGCCGCCACTGGCATCAACGCGCCAAAGCCGCGAACCTCACGCAGCACCACGCCGTTCTTCACCAGCTCCCGCCGCACGGCCATCGCCCGCAGCTTCGACAGCAGATCCGCGCGTGCCGGGTCGTCCTTGAGATCGCCGAAACCCACCAGCGTCACCGCACGCTCGGTCTTGTCGTGGCGCTTTATATAGTCGAACACCCGCGCCAGATCCTGACGCGCCTTGTTGTCCAGACTCGCGCTGCCCTCTTCAAAACGGAAGTTGACTGTCAGACGCTGGGCGTGACGGCTGAGGGATTGATAACCCTCGGGCATCAGCGCATTCGGCGCGACGGACATGGCGTGCACGGTCTGACTGATGAAGCCACTGCGCGCGACAATCTCCTGGCCCTGGCGGCTTTGTGCAAACGTCACCAGCGCTTTCGCCCACGGGTTGTCAGCGGCAGGCGGCAGATAGAAGAACAACCGCCGTGACAGTGGATAGTCTTCAGTGGCGATCAGACTGTTAAGCGGCAGCATCGATTGCGACGCGCCGTCGGCAATCGCCACAGCTTTGGCCTGACGCACGTAGGGCAAACCGATAAAACCGATGCCCAGCGGATCGCTGCTCACTGCGTCGGACAATTGCTCGCTGGACTCAAACCTTTTCGCCGCGCTACTGAGACTTTTCCCACGACGACTAAGCACCAACTCTTTAAACGTGTCGTACGTACCGGACTGATCATCGCGTGCATATAAATGAATCGCACCGCCACGCCCGCCGAGGTCTTCCCAGGTTTTTACCTCACCACTAAAGATCCGCGCCAGTTGCTCGGTGTCCAGTTGCTGCAGCGGATTGTCGGGATGGAGGATGATCGCCAGGCCATCAATGGCGATGACTTGCTCGGCGGCGGGGCTTTTCAGATCGCCCAGCGATTGCAGGCTGAGCAACTCGTTGTCCTTGATTTCACGGGAAGAGGCGGCCAAGTCGGCGCTGGCATTTTTCAACGCGGTGAAACCAGTGCTGGAGCCGTGGGCGGCGACTTCGATGACCACGCGTTTGCCTTGCGCGGTCTGGCCGACAATGCGCTGCTCGTTGGCGGTGTCCGGGGTTTCGCGGTGGATTTTCAGCAGGCCCTGTTCCTGTAGCAAACCTTCGACCAGCGCCGGGCCGAGTTCGGCGCCGATGGTGTTGGAACCTTGAATGCGCAACGCCGGGCCGTCGTCCGGCACCGGCAAACCGGCGGCAGACACCGTCAGCCATGCGCTCAGCAGAAAAACGAACAGAACACGCAGGGTCATGCCGGCACCGAGTCAAGCCAAGGGGATTGCCGGGGAGATTAAGTCAGAAAAGTTACTTGAAGATGACAGCGATCTAAATGTGAAAAGGCTTTTGTGGCGAGGGGATTTATCCCCGATGGTTGGCGAAGCCGACCCAAAACCTGTGAATGCGGTTTAACAGGAAGAATTTGGGGGCGCTTCGCACCCCATCGGGGATAAATCCCCTCGCCACAGGTACTTCTACTGACCACCCAATTCAGGTCATCTGAGTAAAGAACCCCATAGCCATATGGGGCTCAGGTGTTTCGAGTATCAGGCCAGTTCAAGCCAGATCGGCGCATGGTCGGACGGCTTCTCCATCCCGCGCAATTCATAGTCCACGCCCGCAGCCTTCACCCGCGGCAACAAACCGTGCGACGCCAGAATCACATCAATGCGCAACCCGCGTTTCGGCTCGTCCTCAAACCCACGGCTGCGGTAGTCGAACCAACTGAACATGTCGGTCACGTCCGGGTTCAGGTGGCGATAACTGTCCGTCAGGCCCCAGTTCTTCAAACGCGCCATCCACTCGCGTTCTTCCGGCAGGAAGCTGCATTTGCCGGTTTTCAGCCAGCGCTTCATGTTGTCCGGGCCGATGCCGATGTCGCAGTCTTCCGGGGAAATGTTTACATCGCCCATCACCACCACGGGCTGTTCGTTGTGGAACTGGCTTTCCAGCAACGCTTGCAGGTCGCTGTAGAAACGCTGCTTGGCGGGAAACTTGGTCGGGTGGTCGCGGCTTTCGCCCTGAGGGAAATAGCCGTTCATGATCGTTACCGGTACGCCATTGGCGTCGGCGAAGGTGCCCCAGATAAAGCGGCGCTGGGCGTCTTCTTCATCGGTGGCGAAACCTTTGTGAATGGCGATCGGTTCCTGGCGCGAGAGCATGGCCACGCCGTAATGACCTTTCTGGCCGTGGAAATACATGTGGTAGCCGAGGGCGCGGACTTCTTCGAGCGGGAACTGGTCGTCGTGGACCTTGGTTTCCTGCAGGCCGATAACGTCCGGCTGGTGTTTTTCGATCAGCGCTGCCAGCTGATGCGGACGGGCGCGCAGTCCGTTGATGTTGAAGGAAACGATCTTCATGGTCGGCAGTCCTGGCAAAAGGGCGATGCTAGCTGACAGGGGGGAAATGGGCCAGTGTGGGGTGGGAGAAATCATTTTTGGCTGTGGGATTGGTGGTGTCTGTACCGGCCTCATCGCTGGCAAGCCAGCTCCCACAGTTTTTTGTGGTGATTGGGGATGTTGTGTCCGACGCGAATCCTGTGGGAGCTGGCTTGCCAGCGATGAGGTCCGCCCGGTCGATGAAGATCCAAGCTTGGTCTATACCTGTGGGGAACTGTCCCACCGCCAAAAGGTTCGTACCAACAAGAGCGCCGCCATTTGCACGCGCCCCGGGGAGAATCACCGTCATGCCTGAAACCCAGACCGCCATCGCCGACATTCATATGCTCGACCGCGGTTATTCCCGCGAAGCCCGCTCGCTGCTCTATCAGGCCTACCGCCACGAACCGACCTTCGGCTATCTGTTCGAAGCCGAGCGTCCCGGCTACGAACAGCGCGTTCGCGCCACCGTGCGCGAACTGGTCAAGCAGCATTTCCTCCAGGACCTGCCGGCGATCGGCCTGCTGGTCAACGACCGCCTGATCGGCATCGCCCTGATCGCGCCACCGCAACGCCGCCTGGGCATCACCGAAAGTTGGGCGTGGCGTTTGCGCATGGTGCTCAGCACCGGTTTCCGTTGCACTCGGCGCTATCTGGAATACCACGATGCCGTTTCCGCGTGTGTGCCGACCGAGTCAGTGCACATGCTGCCGCTGTTGGGCATTCATCCGCAGTACCAAGGCAAACACTTTGGCGAACAACTGCTGACCGCCGTACACAACTGGTGCGCGGTCGATGAAACTTCGCAAGGCGTGGTGCTCGACACCGGCAACCCGCGCTACCTGGAATTTTATAAAAGGCAGGGTTACGAGGAGATCGGCGAGGTTGCCGTCGGCCCGGTGCGAGAACACGTATTTTTCCACGCCAACCCGCAGGTGTTACAAACTGCAACAGCATAACAATCGAACTTCTCGGGAAATTTCCTGTTCTATCACGCTCCCAAGCCCGTGATAGCATCCGCGCCTATGAAGTTTCCAGGAAGATTTACCAGTGGCGTGCTCATGCTGTTATCCAGCTGCGCGGCGCTGGCGCAAAGTGAATTGGACGTGCGGATCAAACCGTCCAACGACGAACTTAAAGCCAATATAGAAGGCTATATCGGCAGCCTCGGCGACCGTGACGAAGAAGCCTTGCAGCGCTTCAGTCGCGGTGCCGAAGAGCAGGCGCGCAAAGCCGCGCAGGCGTTGGGCTACTACCAGCCGCAGATCGAAAGTGACGTCAAGGGCGGTGAAAAGCCGCGCCTGGTGCTGAACATCGATCCGGGCGAGCCGATTCGCCTGCGCAACGTCACTGTCCGCGTCGACGGCCCCGCGGCCTCCCTCAAATCCTTTCGTGTACCGAAAAGCGACGTGCTGAAATCCGGCGCGGTGCTCAATCATGGGCGTTACGAAGACGCCAAAAGACTTATTCAGAATCAGGCCTCGCGCTTCGGTTTCTTCAGTGGCCATTTCACCAGCCAGAAACTCCTGGTCGACCCGCGCGCGGGTGTCGCCGACGTCGAACTGATCTACGACAGCGGCCCGCGTTATGCGCTGGGCAAAGTCAAATTCGAGGGCGACACGCCGTTCGACGAAGACCTGCTGCAACGCATGGTGCCGTTCAAGGAAGGTGAACCGTACGATTCCGAGCTGATCGCCGAGCTCAACCGCGACCTGCAATCGAGCGGCTATTTTGAAGGCGTGCGCGTCGATGCCGCACCGACCGCGGCGAAAAACGATGTGATCCCGGTCGATGTCAAACTCGACACGCGCAAGCCACGGACCATGGGCCTGGGCCTCGGTTATTCGACCGACGTCGGCCCGCGCATCAAGGCCAACTGGACGCGCCACTGGGTCAACCCGCAAGGCGACAGTTATGGCTGGGAAGCCGAACTCTCGACGCCGCGACAAAACGTCGGGCTGTTCTACGACATTCCGCTCGACCCGCCACTGACCGACAAACTGCGTTGGGCCGGCGGCTATCAGTTCGAAGACATCGACGGCTCCGATACGCTGAGCAAACTGCTGACCTTCGGCCCGGAATGGCACAGCAAGTTGCCGAGCGGCTGGCAGCGGGTGATCTCGTTGAAATGGCAGCGTGAAGAATACGAACTCGGTGACGACTCCGGCCTGAGCACCTTGCTGATGCCCGGCATCAGTTACTCGTACCTGAAAAGCGACAACCGCATCGACCCGCGCAACGGCTATCGCCTGAGCTTCGAAAGCAAAGTGGCCAAGGAAGGTCTGGGTTCCGACAACAACCTTTTATATGGCACCGCGCTGGTCAAAGGCTTGACCACGGTGTTCGACAAGCACCGCTTCCTCGGACGTGTGCAGGTCGGCGGCAGCGCCACCAACGGCTACAACTCGGTGCCACCGTCGCTGCGTTTCTTCGCCGGTGGCGATCAGAGCGTGCGCGGTTACGACTACCAGAGCCTGTCGCCGAAAAACTCCGAGGGCGATCGCATCGGGGGCCGTTACATGGTCGCCGGTAGCGTCGAATATCAATACTCGATCGCCGAGAAATGGCGCGTGGCGACCTTCGTCGATCAGGGTAATTCCTTCAACAAACTCGAACTGCCGAACCTCAAGACCGGGGTCGGTATTGGTGTGCGCTGGGTCTCGCCGGTGGGGCCGATCCGCCTCGACCTGGCCCATGCACTCGACGACGATGGCGGCATCCGGCTGCACTTTTCCATGGGGCCTGAGCTGTGAAGCGTGGTTTGAAAATTACGGCACTGGCGCTATTGGCGTTGGTCTTGTTGATTGTATTGAGCCTCACTGCCGTGCTCGGCACGCAGGCTGGCAGCCGTTGGGTATTGGGTCTCGTACCCGGCCTGACGGTAGACAATTTCCACGGTCGTCTTGGCGGGCAATGGAGTGCCGATCATCTGTTGTGGCAGCAGGACAGCAGCCGGGTGGAGCTGAACCAGGCGATCTTCGCCTGGTCGCCGCTGTGCCTGACGCGCATGACCTTGTGCATCGAACAGCTTCAGGCGGATCAGGTCATCCTGCAATTTCCGCCGAGCGAAGAAACCACCGAAAGCGGTCCGATCAAATTGCCGGACCTGCAACTGCCGCTGGCCATTGAGCTGGGCGACGTCAAGGTCGGCAGTCTGCTGTTCAACGGCAGCGAACAGCTCAAGGGTTTGCAACTGGCAGCGCACTGGACCGCTCAGGGCATGCAGATTGAAAGCATCAAATTGCAGCGCGACGACCTCAGCCTGAACCTGTCCGGCACCCTCGCGCCGACCGGTAACTGGCCGCTGAACATCGCCGGTGACCTGACGTTGCCATCGCCGGATAAGGGCCCATGGACGCTGGCGCTAAAAATCGACGGCGACCTGCTGAAAACCCTCAACCTGCACGCCGACAGTCGTGGCTACCTCGACGGCCAATTGAACGGCGAGTTGCAACCACTGGTGGAAAATCTGCCGGCCAAGCTGCGCATTACCAGCGACGGGTTCAAACCGAGCGCCGACCTGCCCGACACCCTGCAACTCAATCAATTGCTGCTGACCGGCGAAGGCGACCTGAAAAACGGTTACCAGTTAAACGGCAACGCTACGCTGCCGGCCGATAAGGGCCCGGTGGCGCTGCTGCTCAAAGGCAAAGTCGACGCCAGCGGCGCGCAGATTGCCGGCCTCGACCTCACGGCCAACGACAAACAAAGCCTCAAACTCAGCGGCAGCGTCGATTGGAGCAAGGGCCTCAGCGCCCAGGCCAATATCAATTGGCAGGACTTCCCGTGGCATCGGCTCTACAACGAAATCGACGAGCCTCAAGTCGCCTTGCGTACCTTCAATGGCGAAGTCTCCTACACCGACGGTCAATACCTCGGCAACTTCGCGGCTGCACTCGACGGCCCGGCGGGCGCGTTTACGTTGAGCAGTCCGTTTAGCGGCAGCCTGAAACAGATCGCCTTGCCGCAACTGAAAATGCAAGCCGGGCAGGGCAAGGCCGAAGGTCACGTCAACGTACAGTTCGCCGACGGCATCGCCTGGGACACGGCGCTGGATCTGTCGGCGCTGAACCCGGCGTACTGGGTCGCTGAGTTGCCGGGCACCTTGGCCGGGCCGCTGAAAAGCAAAGGCGAGATGAAAAACCAGCGCCTGAGCCTGACCGCTGATCTCGACCTCAAAGGCAAACTGCGCGGGCAACCGGCGATCCTCCAGGCCAAGGCTGACGGTGCCGGCGAGCAATGGAACCTGAATGCCCTGCAAATCCGCCTCGGCGACAACAGCATCAGCGGCAAGGGCAGCCTGCAACAGAGGCTCACCGGGCAGATCGACATCAAACTGGCGCGTCTGGCCCAGCTCTGGCCAGAGCTGCGCGGGCAGATCAACGGCCGCGTCGATGTCGCCGGCACGCTGAAAGCACCGCAGGGCAAGCTCGGCCTGCAAGGTTCGCAACTGGCGTTCCAGGACAATCGCCTGCAAAGCCTCAACCTCGACGCCACGCTCGACAGTGCGCAACGGGCGAAAATCGACCTCAAGGGTTCCGGCATTCAGGCCGGTGACACCTCGCTGGGCACGCTGACCGCCAGCGCCCAAGGCGACATCAAGAGCCAGAAACTCAGCCTCGACTTGCTCGGGCCGAAGCTGAAACTGGCCCTCGGCCTCGACGGTAATCTGGATAAGGGCAACTGGCGCGGTCGCTTGGCCAACGGCGATATTCAGGCCGGTGGCCAGGACTGGAAACTGCAAAATCCGGCCAAACTCGAACGTCTCGCCGATGGCAAAATCAACTTCGGCGCGCATTGCTGGATGTCCGGCAGTGCCAGCCTGTGCGGTGAAGACCAACGGCTGATGCCGGAGCCGAAACTGCGCTACCACCTCAAGCAATTCCCGATCGAAAGCCTGGCGCAATGGCTGCCGAAAGACTTCGCCTGGCAGGGCAAGCTCAACGCCGACCTGCAACTGGACCTGCCGGCCAGCGGCCCGAACGGCGTGGTCAGCATCGACGCCAGCGGCGGCACCTTGCGCATCAAGGACAAGGATCAGTGGCTGGACTTCCCGTACCAGACGCTGAAACTCACCAGCAAACTGACGCCGAAACGCGTCGACACCGAACTCAATTTCGTCGGCGGCAAACTCGGCGAATTGATGGTGCAGGCGCAACTCAATCCGCTGCCGAAAAACAAACCGCTGAGCGGCTCGTTCCGTCTCACCGGCCTGGATCTGTCGGTGGCGCGGCCGTTTGTGCCGATGGTCGAGAAACTCACCGGGCGCCTCAACGGCAGCGGTACGATTTCCGGCGGATTGCTGGCGCCGTTGGTCAACGGCACCGTGCAATTGAGCGACGGTGAAGTGTCCGGCGCCGAGTTGCCGATGGAGTTGCAGGATCTGCAACTCACTGCCGCGATTGCCGGCGAAACGGTGCGTCTGGACGGCGGCTGGAAAAGCGGCAAGAGCGGGCAGGGCAGCCTCAACGGTAACGTCGCCTGGGGCCAGGCACTGGTGGTCGATCTGGCGTTGAAAGGCACGCAGCTGCCGGTCACCGTCGAGCCGTACGCCAAGCTGGAAGTGGCGCCGGATCTGAAAATCTCCATGGCCGACGATGAGCTGAAAATTGCCGGCAAAGTGCTGGTGCCCAAAGGCGAAATCACCGTGCGGGAGCTGCCGCCTTCGACGGTGAAAGTCTCCGACGACACGATCATCGTCGGTGCGCAGACTGAACAGGGCAAACCGCCGATGGCCATGAAAATGGACATCGACGTGGCGGTCGGGGACGACAAACTCGCCTTCGCCGGTTTTGGTCTGACCGCCAATGTGCAAGGCCACGTGCACATCGGCGACAACATGGACACCCGTGGCGAGCTGTGGCTGAACGACGGTCGCTACAGCGCCTACGGGCAGCGCCTGTCCGTGCGCCGCGCGCGTTTGCTGTTCGCAGGTCCCATCGATCAACCGTATCTGGACATCGAAGCGATCCGCCAGACCGACGACGTGATCGCCGGTATTCGCCTGAGCGGCAGCGCCGAGCAACCGACCACGCAGATTTTCTCCGAACCGGCGATGAGCCAGGAGCAGGCGCTGTCGTATCTGGTCCTCGGCCGTCCGCTGAGCACCAACGGCGAAGACAACAACATGCTCGCGCAAGCGGCGTTGGGGTTGGGTTTGATGGGCAGTTCCGGGGTCACCAGCAGTCTGGCCAAGGATCTGGGGATTCAGGACTTCCAGCTCGACACGGCGGGCAGCGGCGATGCCACCAGCGTGGTGGCCAGCGGCAATATTACCGAGAAGCTCAGTTTGCGTTATGGCGTGGGCGTGTTTGAACCGGCCAGCACCATTGCATTGCGCTACAAGCTGAGCAAGAAGGTCTATGTGGAGGCAGCCAGCGGCGTGGCCAGTTCGCTGGATATCTTCTACAAGCGTGATTTCTAACCCGCGCTTTCTCCTGAACCGAGTCGCTTCAATCGCGAGCAGGCGAAGGCCTACATTTGGAATGCGTTCCCCTGTAGGCCTTCGCCTGCTCGCGATAGCGTTTTTTCAGTCGATATCAATGGTGCGGCTGATGGCCTTATCGCGAGCAGGCTCACTCCTACACTGATCTGTGGTGGGCAAGGATTTTTTCTTACGGCAGATTAACTGGGGACGGGCGGCACACCAGCGAGGCCCGCTCATAGTTCAACGCCTTGTCACGTTCAGGTAACGCATACGGTGCTTCACAACGCTGGCCTTGCCAATTGATTGTGAGCGTCCCGGTGTCGCTTTCCACCAGTGCCAGTGCCTTGCCGCTCGGGTCGGAGATTGCCAGTTGCTTGCCAGCGCCATCTTCAAGGGAAGCACCAAAGGGAATCGGCTGGTGCTGCGCATCGAACAAGGCAAATTGCACGCGGCGCCCGGTCTTGCTGGCATAGCGCGCGAGCACCACTGCACCACGGCGCGGCACCACTTGCCGGGTCGCGTTATCGATTTCGATATCGGCGCCCAGATCGCGGGTGTCGAGGTTGATCCAGTTGACCCGATAGGGTTGCGCATTGGGCACCACGGCATAGCCATTACGACCGGTTTTCGCCCCGGAGAAGCTGCCGATCTTTACCCCGGAAACCCCTTCAACCTGCGCCAGCGCAAACGTCTCACCGACGGTTTGCCCGAGGTTGATCCCGCCGCCGTGGCCGACGATCGAACCGGCCAGATTGAGGTTCTGCGAGTTGTAGCCGCGCCCCTGACTGTAACCGGCACTGATGTCCATTACCGAAGTGCGGGTGCTGAGGTTGGCCGAACCACTGCTGCCGCCGGTGCTGCTGCTACCACCTTGCACCGAATAATAAGTATCGCTGTCTTCTGTCAGGTAACCATTGATGCCCACTTGGGTGCTGTCGGTGGCTTTCTGTGTGCTCGCGGAAACAAAGGCACGGGGTGCACGAGGTTTAGAACCCAGCGGAAAAGACAGTGACAGGTTGACCAGGGTGTCGTTGTTCGCCGGCCCATAGTTGCCGACATCCTTGGTGTAAGTGGCGCCGAGGTTGTAGCTGACATCGCCCCAATAGTTGCTGTAACCCGCCGACAGGCTTTGTGAACCGCCGCGTCCCCAATAGCGCTGGTCACTGGCGTTGAGATAGACGCTGCCATATTGCTGATCACGTCCCAGGCTCTGGTTGACGGTCAGGTCGGTGCGGGTTTTCGAGTTGCCCGTGCGTTTTTCGCCCTCGTGGCTCAGTTCCTCGACGTGGTCGCTGAGGGTGCGATAGCCCTCGGTCGAATAGCGATAGGCGGCGAGGGTGAAGCTGGTGTCGGTCCCGGTGAACGTCTTGGCGTATAGCGCGCGCAAACTGTTGCCCTTGACCACTTGGCCAAAGGTGCGGCTGGCGGAATGCGTCACGTCGAGCGACACGGCACCGATCGACGTATTGCGCCCGGCGCCCACGGACAACGCCTGGAAATCCTCGGTCGCCTGCACGCCGATGATGCCGGACAAATTGCTGCTGATGCCATAGGCCAGCGTGCTGCTGAGGAACTGCGGTGTCTGCTGGTCATCGCTATTGCTGTTGTAGCGGCCGGCCGAGACGCTGTATTTCAACTGACCCTGACGCACCATGATCGGCAGGCTGGAGAACGCCTGCACCGTCACCCGGCGCTGACCGTCGGCCTCGATGATCGTTATTTCCAGATCGCCGTTGGAACCGCTGGGATAGATATCACTGATCTCGAACGGGCCGGGCGGCACGTTGGCGCTGTAGAGCATGTAGTTGTTCTGACGAATTTCCACGGTGGCGCTGGACTGCGCAACCCCGCGAATGACAGGCGCATAACCGCGTTCGCTGTCGGCGCGCATACCGTCATCGGAGGCCAGTTTCAGGCCGCGATAGCGCACGCTGTCGAACAGGTCGGCGTCGGAGAAAATATCCCCGGCGCTGAACTGGCCCTTCAGCGCGGTCAGGTCATGTTGCAGATAGCTGCGGTTGCTCTTGAACGTACTCGGCTGGCCGGTGCTGCTGTTGAAGTTGGACTCGTTGCGCAGGCGCCAGCCACCGAAGTTGATGCCGTTACGCAGGCCGACGTTATTGGAAATCGTGTCGGCGGTCTGCGTGCTGTTACGGTTGCTGCTCAGCTGATAGTTGATGAATGCCGCAGGCACGCCTTCGTCCCACAGCGCCGGGTCGACGTAACCCCGTCGGCCACGTTCCATGGCGCTTTGTGGCACGCTGACCAACAGGCGCAGGCGTGGCACGTCGTAACGCACGGAGGCATGCTCGATCAGTGCGGGCAGGTCGAGGCAGGCGTTCTGATCGTCAGCGTCGAGTTTGCCGCTGGCTTGCAACTTGGCGATGTCGACGCCCAACTGCTGGACCATCTCCAGGGTCAGGCAGGCCTGGATCTTGCCGTTGCCGGGGTGGCGGCGGAAGTCGATGTCGCGACGACCGACCAGCGTGTCATTGCTGTACAGGTCAACCCGGTAGTTGCCGGGCAGTACGCTGTTGCTGGCGAGCAGCGATTGCACATCGACGGTCGACGCGGCACCTTGCAGAAACGACGTGTTGAACTGTTCATCGCCGTCAGCCTGGCACGCTGTACTGATAGCCGAGGCAATCAACAACGATGCCAAACCGTCGCGTTTGAGTAAAAACATGCAGGAACCCTATATCACCTCCGATACGAACTAACGGAGCGAAGAGAAATACAGTGAAAGTGCGCGATCAAAGCGACTCGCGAGTTATGGAGATTCGTTCTTTGGGCGAGCGCGGGTTTCGGCGCTGTTGGAAAGTTGCGCGGTAAAACGATCTTGGGCGCCATAGTCATTAATACTGCTGAACAACAAAGTTGGCGTGTTCGTCGATTGAAGTTGTTTCAGGGCGAACTCTTTGCGTTCGCCGGGGGCGATCATCAGCGAATCAAACGGGTGCTCGCTGAGTGCGCCGGATTGCAGGGTGATATCGGCAATCGACACGTGATAAAGACCGGGGTTGTTCACCACCAGCACGCTTTTACCGGCGCGCTCGGCCAGGCGCCAGGTCAACTCACCCGGTGCAAGGTAGGCGTTGTTTTTCAGGCCCGCGGGGCGGAAGAACACCTTGATGCGCTGACGTACGGCGAGCTGCAAGGTGTTCTGGGTTTTCGCGGTCTGGGGGATTTCCTGCACATTCAACCAGACCACCGATTCGCGGTCGGTCGGCATGCCGGTGCCTTCGTAGATGACCCGCAGTATTTGCTGTTCTTCGCCGCTGACACGCACCAGCGGCGGTGTGACTGCAAACGGCACGGAAGCGGTTTCGCTGGCTTCGGTGTCGATCCAGGACTGGATCAATACGTCTTCACCGCTGTTACGGACGGTGATGCCGGCTTCCTTGTGCTGGCCGTCGAAGATCAGGCGGGTGCTGCTCAGGGAAATGCCGGCCGTGGCCTGAGTGACCACGAACAGGCCCAGCAGGCCCGCGCAAAATGACAGTGAGTGACGATAAAACATGATGGTTACCGCGCAGATGATTGAAAGCACGGGGCCGCGAGGCCCCGCACCGGGCTCGAAAGTTCGCGCGGGTTATTCGTATTGGAGGGTGAATGGCAGGGTGGCATCGCCACGACCGGCAACAGCCAGTTTCGGGTCAACCGTAGTGACGTAGGCGGCCGAAAATTTCAGCGTGGTATTGCTGTCCTGCAGGGTGTTTTCGATCTTCGCGGTGGCTGGCGAGCTCAAGTCGATCACGGCGCCATTGGCGTCGAGCAAGGCGATGCCGATGCCTTTTGCAGCCCCCAGGCCGCTGATCAGTCGCAGCACTTTAGTGCCAGGTTCGATGCCCGAACCGGCGCCCTTGGTCGGTTCGAAGAGCATGGCAACCTTGGTGCCGGCATTGCAGTTGATCTTCATGTCGAAGTTTTCGACGCTCAAGGTGCCGTTGCCTTTCGGCGCAGTCGCGGTGCCCATGTCCTTGATCGACACTTCACCCATGGCGACCGAAATGGTTTTGTCCTTGCCGGCGCTTTCAACGGAACAGGCGTCATTGTTGATGGTGCCGGTGAAGTTGATCGTGCCGCTACCAGCCTTGGTTGGCACGACCGGGTCAGCGGCCAAGGCGTTACCTGCGGCAGCGAACATCGAAAGGGCGAGAAGTGTTTGGGACAACTTTTTCATGTTGCTTTTTCCATTGGTGGGGTTAAAGCAACACAATAAAACTCGCTTTACCGATGGAACATCAGACGATTCCTAGATATGGGTAAGTTGCCGAAAAGTGTCCTGTTTTATCAGCTGAACAAGTTTCGTTCTATGCAGTAAGTCAATAACTCCTGATCACTGCCGACTTCCAGTTTGCGCATCGCCGAGATTTTCTGCGTGCTGATGGTTTTTGCACTTCTGTTCAAGTGACGGGCAATGTCGTTGACGCCTTGGCCCTGCACGAACAAACGCAGGATTTCATGCTCCTTGGGCGATAACCGGGAAAACCGTTCATCCAGATCGGCGCCGTCGTTCACTACGGATGTCGGCGCGGGTGCCTGCCAGCGCACCGGGCTGCCCTTGGCAATCGCTTTGAGGGCGGCGGCTATTTCGTCGTGCAACTGGTTTTTCTGAATGACTGCCAGCACACCCAGTTCCTGCAGGCGCGTCAGGATCAACGGATTGGAAATCATCGTCAGTACCAGCACTCGAACCTTGGGAAAGTGCCTTATCAGGTACTCCACCAGCTTCAGGCCGTCACCGTAGGTCGAATCGGCAGGCATGTTGAAGTCGGTGATCAACAGATCTACAGGCTTGGTCTCCAGCAGCTTGATCAGCTCATCTGAGCCAACGGCTTCGCCCACCACGCGAAAGCGTTGATCACGCTCGACCAGTTCCCGTACCCCCAGCAGCACGATGGGGTGATCATCGGCAATGACAACGTTGAAGGTTTCCATGAGTGATTTATCCAGAGTGAAGTTATTCGAGGGAGTCGAGCAAATCATTCAGCCGCGCCAGGTGTTGGCGTACTTCCACGGCCAGCGCGGGCGTCACGGCCATGCCGGTCAAGCGACATTCCAGTTCGACAAACGCGCTGGCCAAGACGTTGATCTGCACCGCCCCCAACGCCCCCGCCATGCTGTGCAGTTGCTGCGCCACGCTGTTGGCGTCGGCTGCATCCAGTGCCGTCAGGGTGGTCTGAATTTCCTGGCGCAGGATGGTGACAAACAACTCGCGCATTTTTGCTGATAGCGGCGGCGGGGCATCGATAACGGGGGCCACAGCGATTTTGCAATGTTGCTCAAGTTGCGTGCGCAGGGTAGCGAGGTTCAGCGGTTTGACCATCCACGCGTTCATGCCGACGGCGGCACAGCGTTCGCCTTCTTCGCGCAGGGCGTTGGCGGTGACGCCAATGATCGGCAGCGTCGCGTCCTGTTTGCGTACGGCCTCGGCCAGCCGGTAGCCATTCATGACGGGCATATTGACGTCGGTCAGCAGCAGATCGAAACGACCGGGCGCCCACTGTGCCAAGGCCTGTTCGCCATTCGCGGCGACGACCACCGCGCAGCCCAGTGCTTCCAGTTGTTCCTTGATGATCGCCGCGTTGATCACGTTGTCTTCGGCCACCAGCACCTGCAGATTCAGTGGGCGGGTCTTTGCCTGCATCGAGGCCGGGCGCTGTGCATTAGCGCCGTGTTGTGCCAGATAAATTGCCCAGCCGATCGCGCGTACATCGTCGGCGTCGACTTCCCAGTCAGCGCCGTTCAACTGCGCCGGGTTGGGGCCGCCCGCTACGGCGACGATCCGTGGCCCGCTCCAGCTCGGGGCATTGTCGAGGGGCATGAGGTCCACCAGCAGCGCCGCCGATGGCGGCATCTCGGTTGTCACCAAGCGGCAATCCAGGCCAAAACGATTGAGCCAGGCGATGAGGTGCAGCGCCAGTTCGTTAACGGGTGCACGAACATAAACGGCGGGGCTTCCGGCCACGAACGCGGGGCAGTCGGCCAATGCGCCCGGCACGTTCTCCAGCGCGAGTTGCAGGGTAAAACTGCTGCCCAACCCCGGTTCGCTGACCACGCTCAACTGACCGTGCATCAACTCGCACAGCCATTTGCAAATGGCCAGGCCCAGACCCGCGCCGGCCTGACTGTCGGCGTCGTTGACCTGATAGAACGGGTCGAACAATTGCTGTTGCTGCGCCTGGGAAATCCCCACGCCCGAATCGCTGACCTGCCATTGCACCAGCGACTTGCCGTCGGCGTTTTGCAACGCCCGTACGCGCAGCACCACGCGGCCGTTGTCGGTGAATTTGATCGCGTTGCTCAGCAGGTTGTTGAGAATCTGGCGGATGCGCAACGGATCACCGCGCAGTCGATCCGGCAACGTCGAATCGATGCAGGCATACAGTTGCAGGCCTTTGGCGCGGGCAAAGGCGCTGTAAGTGCGCACGACGTCTTCAGTCAGCTCCAGCGGACAGAAGTCCTGAAGCTCAAGGGTCATTTGCCCGGCCTCGATCTTCGACACATCGAGCACATCGCTGATCAGCTTGAACAGGCTGGCGGAAGAGCGCTGGATGGTGTCCAGATAATCCTGCTGGCGCGGGGCGAGCGGCGTCAGGCCGAGCAATTCAAGGGTGCCCAGCACGCCGTAAAGTGGCGTGCGAATCTCATGGCTCATGGTGGCGAGGAATCGGCTTTTGGCCTGGTTGGCCGAGTCGGCGGCCTGCCGTGCTTCTTCCAGGGCTGCCGCGTCCTCGATGTGCCGGGTCACATCGTGCAGCGCGCACAGCCAAGCGTCCTGGCCCTGGTAACGTGTCGAGACGAAGGCCATATGCAGATGACGCCCGTCGATTTCCAGATCGGCATGACCGGACTGTGTGTGCGACTTGAGCAGGCTCATCAAACGGCTGCTGTCGTGCCATTGCTGGGCGCGCTGGTTTTCCAGGAGTACGTGGTGATCGCTGCGGCGGATCACGCACAGGCCGGTTGGCGCGGTGTCGATCACCGCCCGGCTGAATGCCTCGCTTTCGGCGATGCTCGCGTGCGCACTTTGCGCCGGCAGTATCACGCGCGCGGTGTACCAGCGATTGATGGCCCGACCGCAACCGAGCAACGCCAGCACCACCGCCACGAGGCACAGCAATGGCCACAGCGCATAGCTGAGGAAACTGCGCAGGCTGATGACGTAGATCGCGGTCCAGTGTTGCTCGCCGGGGCTGCTCAGCTTGAACACCAGGCCGTCACGGTCGAAATTTATCCCCTCATCCAGTGCCTGGTCGGACCTCTGTGCGCCGGTCAAGACCACTCCGGCCGGGGTGATCAAGGTGAAGTCGTCGTAAATCGACCACTCCATCAATCGCTCGATGTTGTTGACCTGAGACAGTTTCAGCAGCGTGCCGAGCACCACCCAGGAATCGGCACCTTCAATGGTCAGCGTTGGCTGCAGCAGATTGATCCTGACGTAGGCCAGCAGCGTCGGTGTCGCCTCGCTGTCCTGAGTGGGCGGGTAGGGCGCCCAATGCACTTGATGATCGGCCGCGGATGAAGGCTGCTCGCGTGTGTGCTGGTTCACCTGGCTCATTATTTCGGCAAACGCGCCAATCTGCATGGGGCCGGCACCGCGCAAGCGCCCGGCGGAGGGCACGGCCACGTCGAAGTTGTCGGGGCCATTGAGCAGGATCACTTGCGGCGACTGATAGTGCGATGCCGCCCAGAACGCGCTGTAGTAGGCAGCCAGATAACTGCCCAGCGCGAAAACCTTGGGGTATTGGTCGGCGGCGATTCTGTGCGGATCGATCTTTACGCTGAACGGCAGGGAGAACGGCAAGCCGCGACCTTCATAGACATTCGGGCCTTCTTCGGGCAGCAGCTTTTGCGAATAAGTGGGCAACACCAAAGGGAAATATTGGCCTTTGGCACTGGCTTGCGAGATATCGCGCAGAAACACTTCCTGCTCGTGGATGTTCTCCATCAACCGGGCGAAGTGAAACTGCAGGGTATCGCGCTGCTCCTCGAGCATGCGCTGCACGCCAACATAGCTGATGCCCAACAGCAGCAACACCAGGGCGCCGAGCAGCAGCAGACTTTTGTTCAAACGCAGCGAACTGCTGGCCAGTTTGTCCAGAAATGCATTGGTATGCGGCATTACAGCGCCTGGCCAGCGGTGATGGGACAGCCTTGGGACACAGTGACCTCGGTAGCGAGCGACGTTGAACAACAGCCACGTGCCGCTCAATAGGCAGTCGCCGGCCCGTCGTGGGTCAGCAAGTGCTGGAACTGCTCGGCTGAAACGGCGTGGGAAATCAGGAAACCCTGAACCTGAGTGCAGTCGATCTTACGCAACAGAGCAAGTTCTTGTGCGGTTTCTACGCCTTCGGCCACCACGGTCAGACCCAATTGGCGACCGAGGCTGACAATGCTGGTCAGCGCCTGCGCGAGTTCGGCATTGGCGTTGCAGCCTTGCACCAGCGCGCGGTCGATTTTCAGTTCGGTGAACGGCGCTGACACCAGGTTCATGTACGAGCTGTAGCCCTTGCCGAAATCGTCCTGCGAAAGGCCAAAACCTTTGATCCGCAGCCGGCAGGCGCCGGCGTAAAAATTGCTGATGTCATCGGGCACCGAGCACTCCATCAACTCGAAACAGATCCTCGCGGGCAGGCCTTGATGGGCGAGAACGAAGGCGAGAATGCGGTCGGGCAGGTCGTGGCTGTTGAGCAGGTGCGTCGGCAGGTTGACCGAGACCGGAATGTCATAGCCCTGTTCGCACCAGATGGCTTGGGCGGCGATCGCTTGTTTCAGCACGCACCAGAGCAATGGCTCTTCGAGACCGAACGCAATCAACGCCGGCAAGAACACGCCGGGCAACAGCGTGCCATGCTCAGGATGATTCCAGCGTACCAATGCTTCGGCAGCGACGATCCGGCCGTTGTTCAAGGCTTTTTTGGGTTGAAACCAGGCTTGCAGTTCACCGTTGTCGAGGGCGTTGCAAATGCTCTGGCGATCGATGCCGGGATGGGGCGCCGCCGGGACGCTCTGACGCAGCGCCTGCAATTGATCGATCAGGCAACGCAGGGCGGCGGCGTTCACTGGTTTGGAAATCAGCCCGATGACTTTCACCTGCAGGTTGCTCGCCACCAGGCTCGCGCCCATCAACATGCGTCGCGAGGCGGCGCTCATGATCGCCAGTGCTGGGCGCGAACGCTGCGCGGCGAGGCCCTGAATAAACTGCACGCCGTCCATGCCCGGCATCAGCAGGTCGGTGAGCACCAGATCGAAGTCGCGTTGTTTCAGGTAATCCAGTGCTTCTTCGCCGTCCCTGGCGCACGCCAGATCAAATTCGCCCAACTCGCTGAACAGGTTCTGCAAATACAGGTGCTGGAAGGGGTGGTCTTCGACAATCAGAATGCTACAGGGCTTCATGGGCGACTCGTTCGTAGGGAGCCAGGACAGCGAACAAGGCTCGTAGCGTAAAAGGTTTGACCAGGCAGTGATTCATGCCGGCGGCCAGGCACAGCGCGTCCTCACCGCGCAGGGCGTTGGCGGTCGCGCCGATGATCGGAATGCTGCAACCGAGGCGTCGCAGGGCTTTGGCCAGCTCATAACCGTTGAGACGGGGCATGTTGACGTCGGTCAGGACGATGTCGAACGCACCCTCGCGCCATTGCGCCAAGGCCTCTTCGCCATCGCTGGCCAGCGCCACCGTGCAGCCGAGTTCTTCGAGCTGATCGCGCAGGATCAGTTGATTGATGACGTTGTCTTCGGCTACCAGGATGTGCAGGTGCAACGCGCTCATCGCGTGGGGTTCATTGTCTTGCGGGCGGTGAAGGATCTGGCCGCTCTGGGCCTGGCGAACGGCCCGTTGAATCGCCAGCAGATCATTCAGATTGACCTGCCAGCCGTCGCCGCTGAACTGCGGCTCGTGGGCGCCGTCACCGCTGGCCAGTACGCGCGGCCCGCGCCATGTCAGATTCGGGCGCTGTCCGAAGGCCGCGGGATACAGTTCCAGCAACACTGCCGTTGTATCAGGCTCGATGTCGTCCGGTGCGCCGATATGCGCGCGGGCGCCCCAACGACGCAACCAGCCACTGACGCTGTCGGCCAGTTCGCGCACGGGCGAAACGACATAGACGAGGTCCGCGGCCAAGGGCGGCAAAGCAGTAGAGGGTGCGTTGCCGCAGCGTTGCTCCAGCGGCACGCTCAGGGAAAAACTGCTGCCCAGGCCCGGCTCGCTGACCATGCGCAGGGTGCCATTCATCAAGTGGGTCAGACGCTGGCAGATCGGCAACCCCAGGCCGGTGCCGGCAACCACATTGGTGTTGCCGGCGATCTGGTAGAACGGTTCGAAAATAAACGCCTGATCGTCATGGGCGATGCCTTTGCCGGTGTCCGAAACCTGCCATTGCAGACACACGCGTTCGCCTTCGCGAGCGAGCAGTCTGACCCGCAACACCACGCGCCCGGAATCGGTGAACTTGACCGCGTTGCTCAGCAGGTTGTTGAGGATCTGTCGCACCCGGCTGACATCGCCGATCAATTGCTCAGGCAGTTGCGGGTCCAGGCAGGCATAGAGTTGCAGGCCTTTGCTTTGCGCGGCAGCGGCGTAACCCTGCACCACCTCGTGTACCAGCTCGAGGACGGAAAATTCGCTCAGCTCCAGCGCCAGTTGCCCGGCTTCGATCTTCGACACATCGAGCACGTCGCAAATCAACTGCAGCAAGGTGGCCGACGAACCCTCGATTGCCCGCAGGTAACTTTTCTGCTGAGTGTCCAGCTGCGTGCGCGCGAGCAATTCAAGGGTGCCCAGTACGCCGTAGAGCGGGGTGCGGATTTCGTGGCTCATGGTCGCCAAAAACAAGGTTTTCGCTTCGTTGGCGGCATCCGCCGATTGGCGTGCCTGTTCCAGTGCTGCTTCGATTTGCCGCCGTGCGCTGATATCGCTAAATGCACAGAGCAACACGTCTTCACCCTTGTAGCGGGTGGGCGCACAGCTCAGGTACAGGTGACGACCGTCGGCGGTCTCGAAGTAATCGGTCAGGCATGGCGTGGTTTCGTCAAATGCATCACGGATCCAGCCCGCGCCCAGTTGCTCGCTGCACTGGCCCAGCCATTGCCGCGCGAGGGTGTTGTCCAGCACCACTTGGCCGTCACTGCGGCGCAGCACGCACAGCGCCACCGGCGCGGTCTGAATCACGTCGCGGCTGAACAGTTCGCTTTCCACCAGCGCCTGTATGCGCTGGATCGCCGGGGTAATGACGCGATGCTCCAAACGACGAACCAACAGGCACACCAGGCTGATACTCAACACGCAGAACAGCAGCGCGCCGAGCATTTGTGGCCACAGGGCGCGCAGCACCGCCAGCAAATCAATGGAGTAAGTCAGCTGCCAATCCGACGATTTCAGCTGTTTGCGCAACACCAACTGCTCGGGCAGCCAGCCATCGCCGACGAAGCCGAAGAAATCCTGTTGCCGCAGCAACGGCAGCTTTTGTTCGGGCGGCGGTTTATGGCTGTTGCTGAACAGCGGCTTGCCCTGGGAGTTGAACATGGTGAACTCGCCGGCACTGTGGTCGCTCAAGGCGCTGGAGACTTCACGGTCGTCCATCTCCAGGCCGAGCCAGCCGGAGTGGACGTCGCGTTCATCCAAACGAATGAAGATGTACAGCTGCGAGTGCCCGTCTGCGGCATGGGTCAGCCACAGTTCCGACAAGGTCGCCGTGAGCTTGAGCGCTTCCAGCTGATCCAGCGTGGACTGTGGCAAACCGACGACCAGCGGTGTCGCGTTGTATAGCCGCAATACATGACCGCCATTGCTGACATACAGCAGATTGAGCTGCTTGGCTTTCAGGTAATCGCGCATGCGTTGGGTCAGCCAGATGCTCCATTGCTTGCCCGGCGTTTGCCCCAGCAGCAGACGGATTTCTTCTTCGGACACCGGCACGTTTATTTTCGCCTTGCGTGTGGCCGACAGGCTCAGGCTTTCCAGCAGCGCTTCGCGGGTGGTGAAAAAGGTATGCGCTTCGGCGATGGCGCTGCTCATGTAACTGCGCCGTTGGGAAATCTCATTGTTGAAGGTAAACAGCAGGAAGCTGTAGACGCCGCCGAGAATGCCCACCAGCAGCACCAGGGCAAAAATGCGCAGCAGACGCCGCGCCGCATCGGGCGAGGACAGGAGCGGGCTGATCTGATGGAGGTAGTTCTTCAATCTCATCCCGGCACTCTAGGGAGAGGCGGGAGCGGGGAACATCAGACGATTCTTAGATGGCTACAGGTAGTTCACGATGAAGGTGACTTCGGTGTTGGCGCTGCCGGCCTTGAGCTCACCCGTGGGCAGACGGTAGTACGCGGCGGTTAACGGGATCTTGAAATCGGTGCCGGTGGTGGTGAAGGCGTTGAACGGGTAAGTGGTATCGAAGGCGATCGGCTGCCCGACGTCGTTCATCAATTGCAGGCCGATGCCGCCGGCGGTGGAGGTGCTGTTGAGCGCGACGATGCCCTTGGTCGCGTCGATGACGGGTGTCGTGGCCTTGAGCGAATAGGTGACTTTCTTGATGCCGGTCTGGCACTGATTCAAGGCGATGTCGAAGCGCACGGTGCGGGGTTTGGCGCCCGCGTCGCTAAACTCCTGGAGTTGATAGTCATCGCCCATGGCGACAGGGACGGAAGGGGTCTGGCAGGAGGCCGCATTCAACACCAGCGCATTGGTCAAATTGAAGTTATTCAGAATCAGCTCGCCGGCTTTCAGGCTGGCCAGGTTGCCGGCCGGTATCGTGATCTGCGCCGCCAACGGGCCGGACTTGACGATTTCCAGGCGGATCGAGCCTGGCATCACGCCGTAGCCTTTTGGGGCGACCGAAAAGAGCGAGGGCTCATAGCGATCCAGCATACCCATCCAGATACGGAACGACAGCCCGGTCTTGCCCAGGGGGAAGGTCGTTACGGTACTGGTCGGGGTGCCAAACGCGGGATTGACCGCTATTCCGTAGAACGAGCTCGCATTGCACGACCAACTGTGCGAGCTCGATTGCTGCGCGGTTTCCTGATAAACCACCGTGCCATCCGGTGTGTCGGCGGGGATGGTCAGGCCGCCATTGGCCAGGCTGGCGCCGTAACTGAGCGTTTGCGTGGAAGGGGAACTGTTGAAGCTACACGTCGCCATTGCGTCCGTTGCGCATGCCAGCAACGTCGCTGCGGCAAGAGTGAGCAGGGGGCGCTGCAGAGTTATTCGCTTCATGAAAAGGGCTATACGTGTCGGCCAAAGAGCGGCGTACGTTAAACACGCTGTATACCGATGGACATCAGGCGATTCTTAGAACACGTTCCCGCGAATGCGCAAACGCGGCGATGTATTAGACTCAGCAAAGCCTGCAAACCGTGCAGGTTGTACGGCCCCCGTTTCACCAAAGAGGTCATATGGTCCGCTTGAGTATGGTCTTGCTCGGCAATGACTTTGTCCGCAAGCGTTGGTCCGCGCTGGCGCTGACCGGCATTGTCTGGGGTGCGGCCGGTGTGGGCATCTTCATTGATGCGCTGGACGGTGTGTTGTATTTCCCGCTGCATCTCTTCGGCTATCTGTTGTTGCTCGAAGCGCTGATCCTGCTGCTGGTGCCGGCACCGCAAGCCGGGACCGCTGCGGCCCTGCGCAGAGCGCGCGGACTGGCTTTTCTCTTGCTGGGACTGCTGATCGTCGACCGGCAACACGCCGCTGGGCTGATTCTGGCGGTGCTGTTTGGTGGGGCTTTTCTGCTCGATGGCGGTTTTCGGCTGGCGGCTGCGGTGGTGGTGCGCTTTGTTGGGTGGCAAGTGTCGCTGCTGGCGGGGTTGTTCGAAATCGGCTTTGGTGTGTTTATCCTCGAACCGTACCCGACGCTGTATAAGGGCACGGTGCCATTCTGCATTGGCATGAGCCTGTTTCTCTCGGGCTGCGCCTTGTTGCGCCAAGCGGTGCGCTTCAAACACCAGCCGCCGCTGACAAGTCCTTTGTCGGTCAGTGCGCCGGCCGGCAGCGAGGCGCTGGTGGTGCATGTCTGGACCCCCAGCGGCACCGTCGATGACACCTTGGTGCGCAACCGACTGCTCAATCGCTACATCGCGGCGGTCGACATCAACGGCGTGATCTCCGCCGGCCATGCGGCACTGGAATGTGGCCCGGACATTTACATCAGCCATTACCCGCAGGATGACATTGATCGTTCGGCGGGGGATTTCGTGCGCTTGCTGCGGGCGACGCCGAACAACGATGTTGCCGGCCGGTTTCTGCCTGATTATGCGGGGGAGGTGGCTGACTGGTGTCTCTCTTCGGTGCAGGTCAGTTTTGCCCGCTACGATGCCCGGCGGCTCAGTGCGTTCTGGGCGGACTATCGGCAGAACAGCACGTACAACCTGACCAGTCGCAATTGTTCCAGCGCTGTTGCCCATAGCCTCGAAGCGGCCCTTGAAGGAGCGATGAACCGGGGCCATTCGAGCATGCTGGATTTCGCCCGGGTCGTCTTCAGCCCCGAGTTCTGGGTCGCCGCGCAAGTGCGCAAACGCGCCGAGGCGATGGCCTGGACGCCCGGACTGGTGCTCGACTATGCGCGAGCGCTGCATGCGGCCATCGAGCCGGCACCGCCGGGTTGGCACAGCATTTATGCGGTGAGCAAGCGTGCGTTTGGGTATGTGGCGACTGCCTTGCGCGGGCGCGAGGTGCATCCCGTTCAGCCGCCACCCGTGCATCCTTCCGACGAATCCTGACCGACGTTCCACCGAGTCGCCCCAATCGCTGGCAAGCCAGCTCCCACAGGTTTCTGCGGCGTGCATGAATTTTGTGTGCGACACGGACCCTGTGGGAGCTGGCTTGCCAGCGATGGCGTCAGGGTGTTCACCGCAATCTCCCAGCCCATTGGTCAACTATTTACAAAGCTTCCTAACTATTTCGTTGACATTCGCTGCCTAGGCAGTAACATCTCGACATACATTCACTGCCTAGGCAGTTATTAGGTAAGCACATGAAGCATTTCACCCCGGACGAATTCAAACACTGCCATCTCGGCCTGTTGCTTGGCCGTGCTGCGCTGCTCAAGGACCGGATCATCGACACCCACATGGAACCCCACGGCATCACCGCCGCGCAGTTCAAGGTGTTGATCATCATGGCCCAGTACGGCGTCGATACCCCGGCCGAGTTGTGCCGGCATCTGTCGCTGGACAGCGGTTCGATGACACGCATGCTTGATCGTCTGGAGCAGAAAGGTTTCCTGGCTCGCCAACGCAGCGAAGGCGATCGCCGTCAGGTGCAACTGACCCTGACCGAGCAAGGCCAGCAACTGGCTGATCGCCTGCCGCACATCGGCGCCGACGCGATGAATGAATTGGCCGGCGCCGTCACCCCGGACGAGTTGAAGACCCTGGAATACATCCTCAAGAAAATCCTGCTGGCAGCCGGTGACCCGATCACTATCCAGCGCTTAGGTGAACACAATGAGCGGTAAAACCTTGCGCAGCAGCCTGACCCTGGTGCTGTCGGCGATGATCCTCGCCGGTTGCGCCAACTACAGTGGTCTCGACACTCAAGGCAAAAACCTTGACGCGGCGAGCCTGAAAACCGGCCAATCCCTCAACGGCGTGACCCTGTCGCCCGCCGCGTGGCCAAAAAGCGATTGGTGGACGAGTCTGGGCGATCCGCAACTCGACGGCTTGATCCGCGAAGCCCTGCACGACAGCCCTGACATGCAGATCGCCGCCGCCCGCGCCCATCAGGCCAGCGCCGCCGCGTATGCCGCTGATGCCGCACGCTATCCGACCCTCGACGCCAGCGCCGGCATCAGCCGTTCGCGTCTGGCCAAGGATCAGGATCCGCTGGGGCAGGGCGATGCCTACGCCACCGTGCGTAACGTCAGCGCCGGTTTCAATTACAACTTCGACCTGTGGGGCGGCCAGCGTGATGCCTGGGAAGCTGCACTCGGTCAGGCCCGCGCCGCTGAAGTCGATCGCCAGGCCGCGCAGTTGACGCTCGCCGCCGACGTCGCTCGTGCCTACAGCGATCTCGGTCAGGCGCACATCGTTTATGACTTGGCCAGCGACGACCTCAAGCGCACCAAGCAAATGCTCGACCTGAGCCAGCGTCGCCTGAGTTCTGGGATCGACAGCCAGTACCAGTTCCAGCAAACGCAAAGCCTAGAAGCCAGCTCCGAGGCCAGCCTGATCGACGCGGAAAAACGTCTGAACAGCGCCAAAATCGCTTTGGCTGTGCTACTCGGCAAAGGCCCGGATCGCGGCAACGAAATTGCCCGACCGAAGATCCTGCAAGCCAGCGCTGTTGCCGTGCCGTCGGTATTGCCGGCCGAGCTGCTCGGCCGCCGCCCGGATCTGGTCGCCGCGCGCTGGCGTGTCGAAGCGGCGAGCAAAGACATCGACTCGGCGAAAACCCAGTTCTATCCCAACTTGAATTTGTCGGCCTCGGCCGGTGCCGAATCCTTGTTGGGTGACGCGATGTTCGGTTCGGCCAGTCGCTTCTTCAACATTGCCCCGACCATCTCGGTGCCGATCTTCGACGGCGGACGCCTGCGCGCCAACCTCGATGCGCGCGACGCCGATTACGATCTGGCGGTGGCGCAGTACAACAAAAGCTTGGTGAAGGCACTGGGCGATGTCAGCGACACGATCAACCAGTTGCGTGACATCGGCCGGCAGATCGGTGCGCAGCAGCACGCCACCGACATTGCCCAGGATTCTTACAACACCGTCGTCCAGCGTTACGGTTCCGGCATCGGCAACTACCTGGACGTGCTCAGCATCGAGCAGCAATTGCTGCAGGCCCAGCGTCAACTGGCCAACCTCAATGCCGAGCAGATCGACCTGTCGATTCAACTGATGCAAGCGCTGGGCGGTGGTTTCCAGGGTGACACCCTGACCGCAGCCAACGCCACCCCAGCCACGCCGCACAACTAATTCAAGGTAATTGTCATGGCCACTGCCGAAAACACCCAAGCTCAAGGCAACAACCCGGACACCGGCAACCCGCGCAAACGCAAAGTCATGCTGTTGGTGCTGGCCGTTGTGGTTGCACTCGCCTGCGCCGGCGTCTGGGCGTATCACGAGTTCATCGGACGCTTCAATGAAAGCACCGACGACGCCTACGTCAACGGTAACGTTGTGGAAATCACCCCGCTGGTGACCGGCACGGTGGTCAGCATCGGTGCTGACGATGGTGATCTGGTTCACGAAGGTCAGGTGCTGATCAACTTCGACCCGAACGATGCCGAAGTCGGCCTGCAAAGTGCCCAGGCGAAACTGGCGCGCACCGTGCGTCAGGTGCGCGGTCTGTACAGCAACGTTGATGGCATGAAAGCCCAGGTCAACGCGCAACAGGCTGAAGTGCAGAAAGCTCAGGACAATTACAACCGCCGGAAAAACCTGGCGCAGGGCGGGGCAATCTCCCAGGAAGAACTGTCCCACGCTCGCGACGACCTGACCTCGGCGCAAAACGCCTTGGCCAATGCCAAACAGCAATTGAAAACCACCAGCGCGCTGGTTGATGACACCGTAGTTTCATCGCACCCGGACGTGATGTCGGCCGCTGCCGATCTGCGTCAGGCGTACCTGACCAATGCCCGTAGCACCTTGATTGCGCCGGTGACCGGTTATGTCGCCAAACGCACCGTGCAACTCGGTCAGCGCGTGCAACCGGGCACCGCGTTGATGGCGGTGATTCCGCTGGATCAACTGTGGATCGACGCCAACTTCAAGGAAACCCAACTGCGTGACATGCGCATCGGTCAGCCGGTCGATATCGAATCCGACATTTACGGCAGCGACGTGAAATACAGCGGCACCGTCGACAGCCTCGGCGCTGGCACCGGCAGCGCGTTTGCCTTGCTGCCAGCGCAAAACGCCACGGGTAACTGGATCAAGATTGTTCAGCGTGTGCCGGTGCGTATCCACATCAACGCCGAAGAACTGGCCAAGCACCCGCTGCGCGTCGGTCTGTCGACCAACGTTGAAGTGAACCTGCACGACCAGAGCGGCCCGGTGCTGGCGCAGCAACCACCGCAAAAGGCCTCGTTCAGCACCAACGTCTACGACCGCCAACTGGCCGAAGCCGACGCGATGATTGCGCAGCTGATCCACGACAACAGCGCCGCGGTCAGCAAAACCGCGCAACGCTGATACGTTCCCCTTTGGGAACAGGCTCTGAAGTTCAGGTTTTACCTGTGGCCAAGGGATTTATCTGAGGAAAAGGGATGACCTGTTAATAGGGGATTTATCTGAGGAAAAGGGATTACCTGTTAATAGGGGATTTATCTGAGGAAAAGGGATTACCTGTTGATAGGGGATTCATTGTGGTGAGGGGATTTATCCCCGATGGGTCGCGTAGCGGCCCCGCTTTTGATTCAGAAAAGACGGGACTGCTGCGCAGTCCATCGGGGATAAATCCCCTCGCCACAATAAATCCCCTCGCCGCAGATAAATGCCCTCACCTCAATCAATTTTCCAGTCACAGATAGCTTTCATTGCCAAATAAATGCTTGCTCCCACAAAGGGCAGCCGCGTCTGTAACAGACGCAGCGCCAACCCGGTTCCAAAGGATTCGCGATGAGCAATAACGCTTCTTTCACGCCGCCCAGCCTGTTGCTCAGCACCATCGGCCTGTCGCTGGCGACCTTCATGCAAGTGCTCGATACCACCATTGCCAACGTGGCGCTGCCGACGATTTCCGGCAACCTGGGGGTGAGTTCGGAGCAGGGCACCTGGGTGATCACCTCGTTCGCCGTCAGCAACGCCATTGCGCTGCCGCTGACCGGTTGGCTCAGTCGCCGGTTCGGCGAGGTGAAACTGTTTTTGTGGGCGACCATTCTGTTCGTGCTGGCCTCGTTTCTCTGCGGTATCTCGACGTCGATGCCAGAACTGATCGGCTTCCGCGTCCTGCAAGGGCTGGTCGCCGGGCCGCTCTATCCGATGACGCAAACCCTGTTGATCGCGGTCTATCCGCCCGCGAAGCGAGGCATGGCCCTCGCGCTACTGGCGATGGTCACGGTGGTCGCACCGATTGCAGGGCCGATTCTCGGTGGCTGGATTACTGACAGCTACAGCTGGCCGTGGATTTTCTTCATCAACGTGCCGATCGGGATTTTTGCGGTGATGGTGGTGCGTTCGCAATTGGCCAAGCGCCCGGTGGAAACCAGTCGTCAGCCGATGGACTACGTCGGTCTGATCACGCTGATCATTGGTGTTGGCGCCTTGCAGGTGATCCTCGACAAGGGCAATGATCTGGATTGGTTCGAGTCGAACTTCATCATCATCGGCGCGGCGATTTCGGTGATCGCGTTGGCGGTGTTCGTGATCTGGGAAATGACTGACCAGCACCCGGTGGTCAACCTGCGGCTGTTCGCCTACCGCAACTTCCGCATCGGTACGCTGGTGCTGGTGTTGGGTTACGCCGGGTTCTTCGGCATCAACCTGATCCTGCCGCAGTGGTTGCAGACGCAAATGGGCTACACCGCGACCTGGGCGGGTCTGGCCGTGGCGCCGATCGGCATTTTGCCGGTGCTGCTGTCGCCGTTTGTCGGCAAGTACGCGCACAAGTTCGACCTGCGTTTGCTCGCCGGGATCGCGTTTCTGGCGATCGGCCTCAGTTGCTTCATGCGTGCGGAATTCACTAACGAAGTGGACTTCCAGCACATCGCCCTGGTGCAGCTGTTCATGGGCATCGGCGTGGCGCTGTTCTTCATGCCGACCCTGAGTATCTTGATGTCCGACTTGCCGCCGAACCAGATCGCCGATGGCGCCGGTCTGGCGACTTTCCTGCGGACTTTGGGCGGCAGCTTCGCGGCGTCGCTGACCACGTGGATCTGGATTCGCCGGGCTGACCAGCATCATGCGTACATGAGCGAAAGCATCAGCACGTATGAACCGGCGACGCGGGAGACGTTGAATCATTTAGGCGGCGCGAGCCAATCGGCTTATGCGCAGATGGATCAGATCCTCACCAGCCAGGCGTACATGCTCTCTACCGTGGATTACTTCACGCTGCTGGGCTGGGGCTTTATGGGCTTGATTCTGATTGTGTGGCTGGCCAAACCGCCGTTTGCCGCCAAGGCAGGGCCGGCCGCCAGCGGTCACTGATCCGAAGCGCGGTCAAACTGTAGGAGTGAGCCTGCTCGCGATAGCGGTGTATCAGTCAACAGAGATGTTGAAGGTGATATCGCTATCGCGAGCAGGCTCACTCCTACATTTGTTTGGTGTTTCGTCAGTTAGCAGGTGCTGGCAATTGAGGTGGCGGGGCGAAATCGAACGGCGCCAGGGCGTAGCCGCTCTCATCCACTTGCAACGCCCAACCCTGTCGATCCCAATCCCCCAGCACAATCCGCTTCGCCGCTTCATCACCAATCTGCAACTTGTGGATCGCCGGGCGATGGGTGTGCCCGTGAATCAGGGTTTTCACCCCGTATTCCTGCATGATCCGCGGAATCTCCTCGGGCGTGACATCGACAATGTCATTGGCCTTCATCCGCGTCTGCGCCTTGCTCTCACTGCGCAGTTTGCGCGCCAGTTTATGGCGGCTGCTCAGGGGCAGGTTGCGCAGGACAAACAGGGTGATCGGATTACGCAGATAGCGCCGCAGCTTCATATAGCCAACGTCGCGGGTGCAGAGGCTGTCGCCGTGCATCAGCAGCACTGGCTCGCCGTAAAACTGCACGACACTCGGGTCCTTCAACAACGTACAGCCGGCCTGCTTGCAGAAGGCCTTGCCGAGCATGAAGTCGCGATTGCCGTGCATCAGAAAAATCGCCGTGCCGCTGTCGCTTAAATCGCGCAGGGCCTGGCAGATGGAACGCTGGAAGGGTGTCATGGCATCGTCGCCAATCCACGCTTCAAAGAAGTCGCCGAGAATGTACAGCGCACTCGCCGAGCGGGCGCGTCCGGCGAGCAAATCCAGAAACGCCCGGGTAATGTCCGGGCGCTCCTCTTCCAGATGCAAGTCTGAAATCAGCAATATCACGCTTCGATGATCTCGGCTTTCTCGATGATCACGTCGTCTGCTGGTACGTCCTGGTGGCCGGACTTCATGGTGGTCGACACGCCTTTGATCTTGTCGACAACGTCGGTGCCGGCAGTCACTTTACCGAATACCGCGTAACCCCAGCCCTGCACGTTCTTGCCGCTGTGGTTGAGGAAAGTGTTGTCAGCCACGTTGATGAAGAACTGCGCGGAAGCCGAATGCGGCTCCATGGTGCGGGCCATGGCAACGGTGTACTTCTCGTTGGAAAGACCGTTGTCAGCTTCGTTCTGGATGCTTGGACGCTTGTCTTTCTTTTCCTTCATGCCTGGCTCGAAACCGCCGCCCTGGATCATGAAGTTACCGATGACGCGGTGGAAAACGGTGTTTTCGTAGTGACCGGCGTTGACGTACTCGATGAAGTTGGCGACGGTGATCGGCGCCTTTTCAGCGTTCAGTTCGATGACGATGTCGCCATGATTGGTGGTCAATTTAACTTGAGTCATGATCGCTACTCTTTAGAGGAATTCGTGGTTTTGGGACATCGAGCCCCCAAACCGGTTCAGCCAGCGTGGGCCAAGGTGCGCAGTTTAGCGTGACAGGCGCGAATTTCGAGGCTGTTTTTCAATTCCCGGCGATAAAAAGCACACCTTTATAGGGCCTGCTCTGTCAGCCCCTTGACAGCATCGGCTATGATAGCGGCTTTGTTTTGTCTGGCCCCTCTGCGGCCGCGCACCTGTAAGTCAAGGATCCTATGAGCAAGCCCACTGTCGACCCTACCTCGAATGCCAAGTCCGGCCCTGCCGTGCCGGTCAATTTCCTGCGGCCGATCATCCAGGCAGACCTGGACTCGGGCAAGCACACGCAGATCGTCACCCGTTTCCCGCCGGAGCCCAACGGCTACCTGCACATCGGCCACGCCAAGTCGATCTGCGTGAACTTCGGCCTGGCCCAGGAGTTCGGCGGCGTCACGCACCTGCGTTTCGACGACACCAACCCGGCCAAGGAAGATCAGGAATACATCGACGCGATCGAAGCCGACGTCAAATGGCTGGGCTTTGAATGGTCCGGCGAAGTGCGCTACGCCTCGCAGTATTTCGACCAGTTGCACGATTGGGCCGTTGAGCTGATCAAGGCCGGCAAGGCCTACGTCGACGACCTGACTCCGGAGCAAGCCAAGGAATACCGTGGCAGCCTGACCGAGCCGGGCAAAAACAGCCCGTTCCGCGACCGTTCGGTGGAAGAGAACCTCGACTGGTTCGCCCGCATGCGTGCCGGTGAGTTCCCGGACGGCGCCCGCGTGCTGCGCGCGAAGATCGACATGGCCTCGCCGAACATGAACCTGCGCGACCCGATCATGTACCGCATCCGCCACGCGCATCACCACCAGACCGGTGACAAGTGGTGCATCTACCCGAACTACGACTTCACCCACGGTCAGTCGGATGCCATCGAAGGCATCACCCACTCGATCTGCACCCTGGAATTCGAAAGCCATCGTCCGCTGTACGAGTGGTTCCTCGACGCCCTGCCAGTGCCGGCGCACCCGCGTCAGTACGAGTTCAGCCGCCTGAACCTCAACTACACCATCACCAGCAAGCGCAAGCTCAAGCAACTGGTCGATGAAAAGCACGTGCATGGCTGGGACGACCCGCGCATGTCCACGCTGTCGGGCTTCCGCCGCCGTGGCTACACGCCGAAATCGATCCGCAACTTCTGCGAAATGGTCGGCACCAACCGTTCCGACGGCGTGGTTGACTTCGGCATGCTCGAATTCAGCATCCGTGACGACCTCGATCACACCGCGCCGCGCGCCATGTGCGTGCTGCGTCCGCTGAAAGTGGTTATCACCAATTACCCGGAAGGCCAGGTCGAGAACCTCGAACTGCCGCGCCACCCGAAAGAAGACATGGGCGTGCGCGCGCTGCCATTCGCCCGGGAAATCTACATCGACCGTGACGATTTCATGGAAGAGCCGCCGAAGGGCTACAAGCGCCTGGAACCGGCCGGTGAAGTGCGTCTGCGCGGTAGCTACGTGATCCGTGCCGACGAAGCGATCAAGGACGCCGACGGCAACATCGTCGAACTGCGTTGCTCGTACGACCCGGAAACACTCGGCAAGAACCCTGAAGGCCGCAAGGTCAAAGGCGTGATCCACTGGGTACCGGCTGCGGCCAGCGTCGAGTGCGAAGTGCGTCTGTACGATCGCCTGTTCCGTTCGGCCAACCCTGAGAAGGCTGAAGACAGCGCGAGTTTCCTCGACAACATCAACCCTGATTCGCTGCAGGTACTCACCGGTTGTCGTGCGGAGCCATCGCTTGGCAATGCACAGCCGGAAGACCGTTTCCAGTTCGAGCGCGAAGGTTACTTCGTCGCTGATTTGAAGGACTCGAAACCAGGTCAGCCGGTATTCAACCGTACCGTGACCCTGCGTGATTCGTGGGGCCAGTGATTTCGCGTCAAGGAAATATAAAGTGCTGACGATTTACAACACGCTCACCAAGAGCAAAGAAGTCTTCAAGCCGCTCGATGGCAACAATGTGCGCATGTACGTCTGCGGGATGACCGTGTATGACTACTGCCACATTGGCCACGGCCGCAGCATGGTCGCGTTCGACCTGGTGACCCGCTGGTTGCGGTTCAGCGGTTACAACCTGACCTACGTGCGCAACATCACCGACATTGAAGACAAGATCATCAATCGTGCCCGCGAAAACGGTGAGCCGTACGACGCACTGACCGAGCGCATGATCACCGCGATGCACGAGGACGAGGCGCGCCTCAACATCCTCAAGCCGGACATGGAACCGCGTGCCACCGATCATATTCCGGGCATGCTGAGCATGATCCAGACCTTGATCGACAAGGGTTACGCCTACGCCCCGGGCAACGGTGACGTGTACTACCGCGTCGCCAAATTCATGGGCTACGGCAAGCTGTCGCGCAAGAAGATCGAAGACCTGCGCATCGGCGCGCGCATCGAAGTCGATGAAGCCAAGCAGGATCCGCTGGACTTCGTCCTGTGGAAAGCTACCAAGCCGGGCGAGCCGAGCTGGGAATCGCCGTGGGGCGCAGGGCGTCCGGGCTGGCACATCGAGTGCTCGGTGATGTCCACCTGCTGCCTCGGCGAGACCTTCGACATTCATGGCGGCGGCAGCGACCTCGAGTTCCCGCACCACGAAAACGAAATCGCCCAGAGCGAAGCGGCCACCGGCAAGACCTACGCCAACGCGTGGATGCATTGCGGCATGATTCGCATCAATGGCGAGAAGATGTCCAAGTCGTTGAACAACTTCTTCACCATCCGCGACGTGCTGGAAAAGTACCACCCGGAAGTCGTGCGTTACCTGCTGGTGTCGAGCCACTACCGCAGCGCGATCAACTACTCGGAAGACAACCTCAAGGACGCCAAAGGCGCACTCGAGCGTTTCTACCACGCGTTGAAAGGCCTGCCGACTGTGGCGCCGGCGGGCGGTGAAGCGTTCGTCGAGCGTTTCACCACGGTGATGAACGACGACTTCGGTACGCCGGAAGCGTGCGCTGTGTTGTTTGAGATGGTGCGTGAGATCAACCGTCTGCGTGAGAGCGATCTCGATGCGGCGGCGGGTCTGGCGGCACGTCTCAAAGAGCTGGCGAGCGTGTTGGGTGTGTTGCAATTGGAAGCCGATGACTTCCTGCAGGCGGGCGCTGAAGGGCGTGTCGATGCGGCTGAAGTTGATGCGCTGATTGCGGCGCGTCTGGCAGCACGTGCGGGTAAGGATTGGGCTGAGTCGGATCGGATTCGCGATCAGCTCACTGCCATGGGCGTGGTGCTGGAAGACGGCAAGGGTGGCACGACCTGGCGTCTGGCTGACTGATTGCTTTATTGCTGCAAAACAAAACCCGCCTTGTGCGGGTTTTGTTTTTTAAAGTCAAAAGATCGCAGCCTTCGGCAGCTCCTACAGTGATTGCATTTCCATGTAGGAGCTGCCGAAGGCTGCGATCTTTTGATCTGCGCTTTTAGCCAAGGTTGCTTTTGCTCTGCGCGTAGGTCTTGATGTCTGCCGCAGCCGGATGCTGCGTCGATGACGATTGTGCAAAGGAGAAATCATGGCAAATCACTATCGCGAACTGCTCACAACGCCCGGCGCCACCGGGTTAGTGCTCGCGAGCTCCATCGCGCGGTTGCCACAGGCAATGATCGGCATCGGCATCATCACCATGCTGGTCCAGCAAACCGGCGTCTATTGGCTGGCCGGCGCAGTCGCCGGTACATTCACCCTGGCCAATGCACTGCTCGGCCCGCACATCTCCAGACTGGTCGACCAACACGGCCAGAGTCGCGTGCTGCCCATCGTCACGGCATTCAGCATCGGCATGCTGCTGGCGCTGATCACCGCCGTATATTTGCGCGCACCCGCCGCATTGCTGTTCGTCCTGGCCGCACTGGCGGGGACGATGCCGAGCATGCCGTCGATGATCCGCGCGCGCTGGACGCAGCTGTTCCGAGGCAAGCCGCAACTGCACACGGCGTTCTCGCTGGACACCGTCCTCACCGAACTGGCCTACATCGTCGGCCCGCCACTGGCGATCGGTTTGAGCGTGAGCTTTTTCGCCGAAGCCGGGCCACTGGTTGCGGTCGGGTTACTGGCCGTCGGGGTGACGGCGTTTCTCCTGCAACGCGAGACTGAACCCAAGGTTGTCGTGGGCCACGCCAGCCATAGTGGCTCAACCCTGCTGATCCCCGGCGTTCGCACCATTGTCCTCGCGCTGTTGGCGATGGGCGTCATTGGCGGAGCAATCGACGTCGCCGTCGTCGCGTTCGCCAATGCGCAAGGCTGGCCAGCCTCCGCAACCTTCATCCTCGCCGCCTATGCGTTTGGCTCACTGGTCGCGGGACTGACATTCGGTGCGATGAGGGTTTCGCTGGCGATCGAAAAGCAGTTCCTGATCGGGATATTGGTCACGGCGTTTACCGGTGTGCTGCCGGTTTTTGCGACGGACGTTTATGTGCTGACCGCAGCGCTGTTTATCGCCGGCATCTCGTTTGCGCCGACGATGGTCGTGGTGATGAAAATGGGCACGATCATTATCCCGCCATCGAGGATTACTGAGGGGCTGACGTGGATGACCACCGGGATCAGCGTGGGTGTTGCACTCGGCGGCATGTTGGCGGGGATGGTGATTGATACCTTTGGCGCGCGAGCGGGATTTGCGGTGGCTATTGGTGCGGGTTTGATGATGGTGGTCGTTGTGCTGGCGGGGTTGCGCACATTGGCGGCGGCTTCGGCTGTGCAGGTTGAGCCAGCCATTTAAAGTCAAAAGATCGTAGCCTTCGGCAGCTCCTACATACGATCCCTGTAGGAGCTGCCGAAGGCTGCGATCTTTTGATCTGCGCTGCTAACCGCCCAACTGCCGCAACCGCTTATAAAGCGTATTCCGACTCACCCCCAACCGCCGCGCCAAATGCGAAATATTACCCCCCGAAGCCTTCAACTCCCGGTTCAACGCCTCCACATCATTTAGATCAACCCCCAACGGCGCCGAGCACTCCACCGGCTCCATCTCCAGATCAACAAAAAAATCATCCGGCAAATGCTCCGGCCGCACCGGTTGTTCCTCGGCCATCGCCAGCGCCACCTGCATCACGCTGCTGACCTGACGCAAATTGCCCGGCCACGGATGCCGATCGAACAAATCCAACACTTCACGACTCAACCCCGCCCATTGGGTCGGCTCACGATGCTGCTCCCACAGCCGTTTAAACAACGCCTCCTTGTCACTGCGCTCGCGTAGCGGTGGCAGCTCCAGGGTCAAGCCACCAATGCGGTAATACAAATCCTCACGAAACCGCCCCAACTGCACTTGTTCGCGTAAGGATCGGTTAGTCGCCGAGATAATCCGCAAATCCACCGGGAACAACTCACTACTGCCCACCGGCTGCACACAACGCTCCTGCAATACCCGCAGCAACCGCGCCTGAGTCGGCAACGGCATGTCGCCGATTTCGTCGAGGAACAACGTGCCTTTGTCTGCCTTGCGAATCAGGCCGATGCTGCCTTTCTGGTTGGCGCCGGTGAACGCACCTTTCTCGTAGCCGAACAACTCGGATTCCACCAGTTCGGCGGGGATCGCAGCACAGTTCACGGCGATGAAGGCTTGTTTGCTGCGTGAGCTGGCTTGATGCAGCGCTTTGACGAAGACTTCTTTGCCGACCCCGGTTTCGCCATGAATCAGCAACGGAATGTCTTTCTCCAGCAACCGCTCCGCCTGCCGCACGGCTTTTTCCACGCGACTGTCGCCGAAGTGCAGGGTGTTGAGGCTGATGGCGGTGGGCGCGACGTTTTTGGGTTCATCAGCAAAAACGCGCGGTTGAATCGATGCCTGTTTCGGCCGCTTCAACAAACATTGAAAACGGTTGCGCCCGGAGGTCTGCAAGGCAAACGGCATCCCGTCGGGCTGATTGATCAATTCCAGCAGCGACACCTTGAACAGACTTTCAACGCTGACCCGCGACAAACGCACGCCGAGCAGATTGTCGGCCCGCCGATTCGCCGACAACACCTGCCCACTCTCATCAAAGATCAACAACCCGGCCCACTGACTGTCGAGGTTGTTCAACCCGGTGTTGAAGGTCAGTTGAAAATGCTGGCCATGGAACAGGTTGAGGATCAGCCGGTTCTCCACGGTCTGGCTCATCATCTTGACCATGCCCAAGGTGTGCGAGGGCGGCAGGTAGCTGTCGCTGGACACGTCGAGCACGGCAATCACCTTGCGCTCGGCGTCGAAAATCGGCGCGGCGGAACCGGTCATGAAACGGTTGGCTTTCAGAAAATGTTCGTCGTGTTCGATGTGTACCGCCTGCTCACAGGCCAGCGCTGTGCCGATCGCGTTGGTGCCGCTGCAGCGCTCCATCCAGCTCGCACCGGCCTGAAACCCCCGGGCCAGATTCGGTTCGATAAAGCGTTGTGTGCCCCACGAGGTCAGCACCTGGCCCTGATTGTCGGCGAGCATGATCAGGCAGTTGGAGTTGCTGAGGATGTTTTCGTAATAGGGCAGGACTTCCTGATGCGTGGTCTGCACCAGTGAATGATGGCTGTCGAGCAGATGCGTGATGCCGGCGGCGGGCAACTGATCGAAGGCCGGCGTGCTCTGGTGGTCGAGACCGAACGCGCGGCAACGTTGCCAGGAAGTCTGGACGATCGCGTCGTGGGACAGCGGCGGGGCAGGTGCGGCCATGGCAGTCAGCCTCTGATGCAGCATTCTTATTATTGTTATGCGATCCCCTGTAGGAGCTGCCGCAGGCTGCGATCTTTTGATCCTGTTTTTTGACAATCAAGATCAAAAGATCGCAGCCTGCGGCAGCTCCTACAGGGGGATCGGTTCGCAAAAAGCGTTCATAGAGTGTTGTTCACTATTGTTCATTGTCAATCGGCCAACTGTTCAAATGTGTTCAGCAATGAACGCCGTTTCCCCACGCTTTCACCGATTTTCGCGACAAATCAATCACTTAATATTTTTGGCACGAAACTCGCTCCAGTGCACAGGTCGCTTGACTCCAATAATAAAAAGGCCGAGCCATGTCACTCACCCTGGAGCACGTCAGCCGCACCGTCGAGGGCCAGACCTGGATCGACGATGCCTGCCTGAAATTCGAACCCGGTTCGTTCAACGTTTTGCTCGGCCGCACGCTGTCCGGCAAAACCAGCCTCATGCGTTTAATGGCCGGGTTGGACAAGCCCGACAGCGGCCGCATCCTGATGAACGGCGTCGATGTCACCCAGCGTCCGGTGCGTTTGCGCAACGTGTCGATGGTCTATCAGCAGTTCATCAACTACCCGACCATGACCGTGTTCGAGAACATCGCCTCGCCGCTGCGTCAGGCCGGTGTGTCCAAAGAGATCATCCATAGCAAAGTGCAGGAAACCGCGAAGATGCTGCGCATCGAGAAGTTTCTGCAGCGCTATCCGCTGGAACTGTCCGGTGGTCAACAGCAACGCACGGCCATGGCTCGCGCGCTGGTCAAGGATGCCGAGCTGATCCTCTTCGATGAACCGCTGGTCAACCTCGACTACAAACTGCGCGAAGAGCTGCGCCAGGAAATGCGCGAGCTGTTCAAGGCGCGCCACACCATTGCGATTTACGCCACCACCGAACCCAACGAAGCGCTGGCACTCGGCGGCACCACGACCATTCTTCACGAAGGCCGGGTGATTCAGAGCGGCCCGTCGACTTCGGTGTATCACCAGCCACAAACCGTACTTGCGGCTGAGCTGTTTTCCGAACCACCGATCAACCTGATGCCGGGGCGCATCGCCGGCAACGAAGTCAGCTTCGCCAATTTTGTGCACTTCCCGCTTAACGTCGATCTGCGCCCGGTGGGCGAGGGCGAGTTCCGATTCGGTGTGCGCCCCAGCCACATCTCGCTGGTGCCGAGCAACGATGATGACCTCGAACTGGCCGTCACCGTTGAAGTCGCCGAGATCAGCGGTTCGGAAACCTTCCTGCACGTGCGCAACGAACATTTCCTGCTGGTGCTGCACCTGCCCGGCGTTCACGAATACGACGTCGATGCGCCGATCCGCATTTACATCCCGACCCACAAACTGTTCGTTTTCGATGCGCAGGGCCGTCTGGTGCAAGCACCGGGCCGGCGTGTCGCGAGGGTTGCCTGATGGCCGAAATCCGTTTGCACCACCTCGCCCACAGCTACAGCAAGACCCCGAGCGGCGCGGAGGATTACGCGATTCGCGAGATGGATCACGTCTGGGAGCAGGGCGGTGCCTACGCCTTGCTCGGGCCGTCGGGTTGCGGCAAGTCGACTTTGCTCAACATCATTTCCGGCCTGCTCAGCCCCTCGCAGGGCCACGTGTTGTTCGACGGCAAAGCGGTCAACGACCTGACGCCGGAGAAGCGCAACATCGCTCAGGTTTTCCAGTTTCCGGTGGTCTACGACACCATGACCGTGTTCGATAACCTCGCCTTCCCCCTGCGCAATCAGGGCATGGCCGAGGCGAAAGTACACAGCAAGGTGCAGGAAATTGCCGAAGTGCTCGACCTGCAAAACCTGCTGAGCAAAAAGGCGCGCAACCTCACCGCCGACGAAAAACAGAAAGTTTCGATGGGCCGAGGCCTGGTGCGTGACGACGTTTCGGCGATTCTTTTCGATGAACCGCTGACGGTGATCGACCCGCACCTGAAGTGGAAACTGCGGCGCAAGCTCAAGCAGATCCACGAGCAGTTCAACATCACCATGGTCTATGTCACCCACGATCAACTGGAAGCCTCGACCTTCGCCGACAAGATTGCGGTGATGTACGGCGGCCAGATTGTGCAGTTCGGCACGCCACGGGAATTGTTCGAACGGCCGAGCCATACCTTTGTCGGCTATTTCATCGGCAGCCCCGGCATGAACCTGATCGAGGTGCAGCCACAACCCGGCGGCGTCGGTTTCGCCTCGACACATTTGCCGTTGTCCGACGCGATGCAGCGACATATCGAACACGGCCAGTGGAAAAATCTGAAGGTCGGCATCCGTCCCGAGTTCATTCATGTGTGGGACGAGCCGTTTGATGACGCGATGCAGGCCAGGGTCGTACACGTCGAAGACCTCGGTACCTACAAAATCATGACACTCGACCTCGACGGCGCACCGCTGAAAGTGCGTCTGGCCGAAGACAAACCGGTGCCGCAGGGCACCGCGTACATCAGTTTTCCGGCGCAGTGGCTGATGGTCTATGCCGATGAGTTTCTGCTTGAAACCGGTGATGAGGTGCAGCCATGAACAAGGTGCAGAACAACAAGGCCTGGTGGCTGGTGTTGCCGGTGTTCCTGCTGGTGGCATTCAGTGCGGTGATCCCGATGATGACCGTGGTCAACTATTCGGTGCAGGACATCTTCGACCAGTCCAGCCGCTACTTCGTCGGCGCCGACTGGTACAAGCAGGTGCTGCTCGATCCGCGTTTGCACGACTCGCTGCTGCGTCAGTTCATCTATTCGGCGTGCGTGTTGCTGATTGAAATCCCGCTGGGCATCGCCGTCGCCCTGACCATGCCGACCAAGGGCCGCTGGTCGTCGGTGGTGCTGATCATTCTGGCGATTCCGCTGCTGATTCCGTGGAACGTGGTCGGTACGATCTGGCAGATTTTCGGCCGTGCCGACATTGGTCTACTGGGTTCAAGCCTCAACGCCATGGGCATCAGCTACAACTACGCGGCCAACACCATGGACGCCTGGGTGACGGTACTGGTGATGGACGTCTGGCACTGGACTTCGTTGGTGGCGTTGTTGTGCTTCTCCGGATTGCGCGCGATTCCCGACGTGTATTACCAAGCGGCGCGCATCGATCGAGCCTCAGCTTGGGCGGTGTTCAGGCACATTCAGTTGCCCAAGTTGAAGAGCGTGCTGCTGATCGCAGTGATGCTGCGTTTCATGGACAGTTTCATGATCTACACCGAGCCGTTCGTGCTCACCGGCGGCGGGCCGGGCAATGCCACGACCTTCCTGAGTCAGACGTTGACCCAGATGGCGGTAGGGCAATTCGACCTCGGTCCGGCAGCGGCGTTTTCGCTGGTGTACTTCCTGATCATCCTGTTGGTGTCCTGGCTGTTCTACACCGCCATGACGCACTCCGACGCCAACCGCTGAGGCCCGGCCATGAGCAAAAGAAAGCTTATTCCGTTGCTGGTCTACATCCTGTTCCTGCTGGTGCCGATCTACTGGCTGCTGAACATGTCCTTCAAGAGCAACACCGAAATCCTCGGCGGCCTGACGCTTTTCCCACAGGCCTTTACGCTGGCGAACTACAAGGTGATCTTCACCGACCCGAGCTGGTACAACGGCTATCTCAACTCGCTGTATTACGTGAGCCTGAACACGGTGATCTCGCTGAGCGTGGCGCTGCCGGCGGCCTATGCGTTTTCGCGCTATCGTTTTCTCGGCGACAAACACCTGTTCTTCTGGTTGCTGACCAACCGTATGGCACCGCCGGCGGTATTTTTGCTGCCGTTCTTCCAGTTGTATTCGTCGATTGGCCTGTTCGACACGCACATCGCTGTGGCTTTGGCGCATTGCCTGTTTAACGTGCCGCTGGCGGTGTGGATTCTCGAAGGCTTCATGTCCGGCGTGCCCAAGGAAATCGACGAAACCGCCTACATCGACGGCTACAGTTTTCCCAAGTTCTTCGTGAAGATTTTCATCCCGCTGATTGGCTCCGGGATCGGTGTCACGGCGTTTTTCTGCTTCATGTTTTCCTGGGTCGAATTGCTGCTGGCGCGCACGTTGACCTCGGTAAACGCCAAGCCGATTGCGGCGGTGATGACCCGCACAGTGTCGGCGTCGGGAATCGATTGGGGTGTGCTGGCGGCGGCGGGGGTGTTGACCATTCTGCCGGGCATGCTGGTGATCTGGTTTGTTCGCAACCACGTGGCCAAGGGCTTTGCCCTCGGTCGGGTTTGAGGAGCTTATGATGGAATGGATGAGTTGGACCACCCCGACAGCGGCATTCTTCATCGTCATCGGCCTGATTCTGGTCGGCATGACCACTTGGGAATTGCGTTCGCCGAGCATCCTGCGGCGAGGTTTTCTGCCGATTGCCACCACCCGTGGCGATCGTTTGTTTATCGGTCTTCTCGGCAGCGCCTACCTGCATTTGCTGGTGATCGGCGCCACCGACTGGAGCATCTGGGTGGCGTCCGCGTTGTCCCTGGTGTGGCTGTTGGCTGTGATGCGTTGGGGCTAGTCGAGTCATTCGGCAACCGTGCTCCGAAATCCTAAACAGGAGGTCTCTATGTTCGACAAAAACAATAAGCTGCGACATAGCATTTCATTGGCAGCCATGCTGGCACTCAGCGGTTTGAGCGCCGCCGCGTGGGCCGATGCCTACGAAGACGCGGCGAAAAAATGGATCGGCAGTGAATTCAAACCGTCGACCCTGACGGCCGAGCAGCAACTGGAAGAATTGAAGTGGTTCATCAAGGCGGCCGAGCCGTTTCGCGGCATGGACATCAAGGTCGTTTCCGAGACCCTGACCACCCACGAATACGAGTCGAAAGTGCTGGCCAAGGCCTTCACCGAAATCACCGGGATCAAGCTCACCCACGACCTGCTGCAAGAAGGCGACGTGGTCGAGAAAATGCAGACGGTGATGCAGTCCGACAAAAACATCTATGACGGCTGGGTCAACGACTCGGATCTGATCGGTACGCACTTTCGCTACGGCAAAACCGAGTCGATCACCGACCTGATGGCCAACGAAGGCAAGAACTTCACCTCGCCAACCCTCGACATCAAGGACTTCATCGGCATCTCCTTCACCACCGCGCCGGACGGCAAGATCTATCAACTGCCCGACCAGCAATTCGCCAACCTGTACTGGTTCCGCGCTGACTGGTTTGAGCGCGCCGATCTGAAAGCCAAGTTCAAGGAAAAATACGGCTACGAATTGGGCGTGCCGGTGAACTGGTCCGCCTATGAAGACATCGCCAAATTCTTCAGCGAAGACGTCAAGGAAATCGACGGCAAGCGCGTTTACGGGCACATGGATTACGGCAAGAAAGACCCGTCGCTGGGCTGGCGCTTCACCGATGCCTGGTTCTCCATGGCCGGTGGCGGCGACAAGGGCATCCCGAATGGTTTGCCGGTGGACGAGTGGGGGATTCGTGTCGAGGATTGCCACCCGGTCGGCTCCAGCGTGACCCGTGGCGGCGACACCAACGGCCCGGCGGCGGTGTTCGCCACGCAGAAATATGTCGATTGGCTGAAGGCTTACGCGCCACCGGAAGCGGCGGGCATGACCTTCTCCGAGTCGGGGCCAGTACCGTCGCAGGGCAACATCGCCCAGCAGATTTTCTGGTACACCGCGTTCACCGCCGACATGACCAAACCGGGTCTGCCGGTGGTCAACGCCGACGGCACGCCGAAATGGCGGATGGCGCCATCGCCACGCGGGCCGTATTGGGAGGAGGGCATGAAGCTCGGTTATCAGGACGTGGGTTCGTGGACGTTCATGAAATCCACGCCTGAGAAACAGAAACTGGCGGCGTGGCTGTACGCGCAGTTCGTCACTTCGAAAACCGTGTCGCTGAAGAAAACCATCGTCGGCCTGACGCCGATTCGCGAGTCGGACATCAACTCGCAGGCGATGACCGATCTGGCACCGAAACTCGGTGGTCTGGTCGAGTTCTACCGCAGCCCGGCCCGCGTGCAATGGACCCCGACCGGGACCAACGTGCCGGACTACCCGCGCCTGGCGCAATTGTGGTGGAGCCACATCGCCGAAGCGGCCAGCGGCGAGAAGACCCCGCAACAAGCGCTGGATGGTTTGGCCAAGGATCAGGACGCGATCATGACGCGCCTCGAACGCTCCAAGGCTCAGGCGGTGTGCGCACCGAAAATGAACCCGGAACGCGATGCGCAATACTGGTTTGATCAACCGGGCGCACCGAAACCGAAACTGGCCAACGAGAAGCCGAAGGGCGAGACCGTGAGCTACAACGAACTGCTGAAATCCTGGGCGGATGCACGCAAATAACAGTTGAAATGTGAACGGCGAACGGCACCGGAAGGTGCCGTTTTTTTTTGTGCCTGATCGACCGCAATCGCGAGCAGGCTCACTCCTACAGGTTTCTGTGTCGTTCACAGAGGCTGCGTACACCGCAAATCCTGTAGGAGTGAGCCTGCTCGCGATAGCGGTGTGCCAGACCAAAAAGATATCGACTGACCCACCGCCATGGCTGGCAAGCCAGGCTCCCACAGGTACCCGTGGAGCCCAGCATCCCGCATACACAGCAGATCCCTGTGGGAGATGGCTGCCACCGATTGCGGTCTGACAGCCAGCATTGATGTTTATCGGTACGGATGTGCCTTGATCAGACCAGAACAGCCAGATCGGTGTACCGAGCAACCAAAGCATCAGCCGTGAGCAACTTCATTGGTTCAGTCATTGCTGTGGCCACGATAATGCGGTCAAACGGATCGCGATGATGGTGCTCAAGATCCTTCACGGCGATGGCGTGTTCTGCAGTCACTGGCAATTCGATAAAGCCACTGTCGAGACAATATTGGCGGACTTCTTCCAGATCAACATTCAGCTTGCCGAGCCCGACCTTGATCGCCATTTCCCAGAAGGTGGCGGCGCTGATATAGATTTCGGCGGCGTTCTCAATCAATTTTCTGGCTTTGCCGGACAGTCTGGCGTCATCACTGAGCGTCCAGAGCAAAATGTGCGTGTCGAGCAGCAGCCTCATACTTGAGTGCCCTCAAATGCATCAAGCATGTCATCGGGCAGTGGTGAGTCGAAATCGTCGGGCAACACCAGTTTGCCCTTCATTGCGCCAATACGCTGAGCGCTGGGTTTTCCTACGGGAACGAGGCGAGCCATCGCCCGCCCATGCTTGGCAATCGTGATGACTTGGCCAGCAGCGGCATCATCGACGAGTTTGGATAAATTGTTTTTGGCTTCAGCCAGCGGAACGATGATCATCAGCTCACCCCTGTATTCTGGACAAATATAGCCAGAATATTTCAACGCTGCCAAACCATAGACTTCTTCAGCCCATTCGCAAACGATATCCCTGTTCATTTTTAGCCTCTCGTCGGTATTCCATCTGCCAAGGCTTCCACCATAGAGCTATCTACTCAAAACTGGCTGTAGGACAAAACGGAGGTTGCGGCGAGAGCTTTCGGTGTTTGTGTGGGGACGGGAGCAAATCGGTAAAAAATCGTACAAAAATGACGACCGACACGATGTCCGAAAATCAATGTAGGAGCTGCCGCAGGCTGCGATCTTTTGATCTTGATTTAAAAACAAGAGCAAGAGATCGCAGCCTGCGGCAGCTCCTACACGGATGATTCGGGGGTGGGGAAGCCTAGGCGAAACACCGTCATCACCCCCGGCAAGCTCTTAACCTCCGCCACTCCCTGATGCAGGCTCATGATCGAGCGCACGATCGCCAGGCCCAACCCGGTGCTGCCCTGCGAGCGTGAGCGGCTGCTGTCGACGCGGTAGAAGCGGTCGAACAGATGTGGCAGGTGTTGCGCCTCAATCCCGACGCCAGGATTGCTGACCAGCAGGGAGGCCTGGGTCGTACCTTGTTCGATCAGCAATGTCACGGTTTTCCCGTTCGGGCAGTGGCGCAGCGCATTCGACAACAAATTGGAAATCGCCCGCTGAATCATCAACCGATCACCCAGCACCGTCGCGCTCCCGACCACGTTCAAATGAATGCCCTTATCCTGCGCCGACAACGAAAACATCTCCGCCACTTTCGTCACTTCAACCTCCAGCGCTACCGATTCAAACGGCGCCAGCGCTGACGGATGACTCACCTGCGCCAGAAACAACATGTCGGAAACGATCCGCGCCACGCGCTCCAGTTCTTCGGTGCACGACACCAGCACATCCTTGTATTCCTCCACCGAGCGCTCGCGGGACAAGGTCACCTGCGCCTTGCCCATCAGGTTATTGATCGGCGTGCGTAACTCATGGGCCAGATCATCGGAAAACTGCGACAACTGCTGCACCCCCGCATCCAGCCGATGCAGCATGAAGTTGATGCCGTGCGCCAGTTCGCTCAGCTCCTGTGGCATGTCCACCACCGACAGCCGATGATCGAGATCCTGGGTCGAGACCATCGCCGCGACTTTGCGAAATTCGCGCATCGGCGCCAATCCGCGTTGCACCGCGCCCCACGCTGTCAGGCCGATGAACACCAGCAACAACGGCAGGGCAATCAGCGTCGAGCGCAGGTAGGCGCTGAGCAATGCCTCATCGTGCGCATTATCCACCGACAGCAACACCGGCACGCTGCTGCCGTCTTTGAGGCGAATCAGTTTCGAGGCGGTGAGGAATTTCTTGCCTTCCGCGTCGCTGCTGTCGCTGTAGGCGAGTTGATCGGTGGTGGTGCGCACCGCTTTCAATTCGACGCGCGGATCGCTCAATCCCGAGCCGGATTTGAGCAGCGGCGAGCGCTGGTTGAGGCGGTCGTAAATGGTCAGCGTGAGGTTGTCATGCCCCATCACCTGATCCAGCAGAATATGCGGCTTGCCGCTGATTTCATTGGCGTCGACGTACAGCGACAAGCTGTGTTCAACCTGCGCCATTTTCTTTTCCAGGCTGTCTCTGGCAAGCGAGTTCAGCTCATGGGTCAGGGCGAAAAAAGCCAAGATCGCCAGGAACACCACCAACAGCGCGCCGAGAATACTCACCGTCAAACCCAGGCGCATCGACAGGCTGGCCGGTTTCATTCGCGCGTTTCCAGCACGTAGCCGACACCGCGCAGGGTGTGGATCAGTTTGCTGTCGAACGGGTCGTCGATCTTCGCCCGCAAACGGCGGATCGACACTTCGACGACGTTGGTGTCGCAATCGAAATTCATGTCCCACACCAGCGAGATGATTTGCGTGCGCGTCAGCACTTCGCCGGACTGGCGCATCAGCAGATGCAGCAGGGCGAATTCCTTGGTGGTCAGGTCGATGCGCTGCGCACCGCGGAACGCGCGATGGCGGCCCGGGTCGAGTTCCAGGTCCGCGACTTTCAGCACTTGCGGCAGGGGAATGTTTTCACTACGACGCATCAACGTGCGCACCCGGGCCAGCAGTTCGGGAAACTCGAACGGCTTGACCAGATAATCGTCGGCACCCAGATCGAGGCCACGAATCTTGTCCGCCAGACGCCCGCGCGCGGTGAGCATCATCACCCGCGTGGAGTGAGTGCGGCGCAGTTGTTCCAGCACGCCCCAACCGTCGAGTTCCGGCAAATTCACGTCGAGAATAATCAAGTCATAGGCTTGCTGTTGCGCCAGGTGCAGGCCATCGGCACCAGTGCCCGCGTGATCAACGACATAACCACTTTCGGTCAAACCCTGATGCAAGTATTCGGCAGCTTTAAGCTCGTCCTCAACGACAAGGATTCGCATGATCTTTCACCACTTTTATTTAATGGGTATTTAAGTAAGGTGGCCGGGATAGTTGTTGTTTTTATAAGGACTTCCGGACGGAGTTCAATCAATGAATGGCGTGCACGGTAAAGGCTGAAGTGACTACAGAGTCAACGCTTGACGGCTTTAAATCGGCTGTCTGCGACAGGCTGTCGCAGCGTAAGGGTCGAGATTCCTACAACTTTGATTCCGGCAAGTACTGTTCGGCGGATAACTGCAGAGCATTTGTTTCGATGTATTGCTACGACGCTGTTGGCACTCCGCATCGTAGATCAAATCAACTTGTACAAACCGTGGATAACGGATTTGTAATGTTCCAGTCACCTTGTCGATAAGTTCAAAACCCTACCGTGGCGGCATCAAAGATTCTTGAATAAAGGAAGTCTGCCATTGCCCGGTTTAATTGAACTGACGGCGCGATCACGCCTGCAAAAAACCGCCAGCGGCCTGCTGTTGTTGGTCAGTGCCAGCGTGGCAAATGCCTCGACGCTGACGCTGGATCAAGCCCTGCACAGCGCCTTCGCCGGCAACCCGGATCTGGCCGCTGCGCAGTGGGAAATCGGTATCGCCGAAGGTGACCGCCAACAGGCCGGCCTGATCCCCAACCCCGAAGTGTCGTGGGAAGCCGAAGACACCCGCCGTGACTCGCGCACCACGACGATCATGCTCAGTCAGCCAATCGAACTGGGTGGCAAACGCGGTGCACGCATCGATGTCGCCAGCCGCGCGCAGGACGCCGCCGGCATTGAACTTGAGCGCAAGCGCAACGCCTTGCGTGCCGATGTGATTCAGGCGTTCAACAATGCGCAAACCGCGCAGCAACGCTTGCAGTTATCGCGTCAATCCCGGCAACTGGCCGAGCACGGTGTGCGGGTGGCGCAAGGGCGGATCGAGGCGGGTAAATCGTCGCCGGTCGAAGGCACGCGTGCGCAAGTGCAGCTCTCGGAAGTGCGCCTGGAAGTGAGCCGCGCCGAACGCGATCAGGCCAATGCCTATCAGCAATTGGCGCAAGTCATGGGCACACCATTGCCGACATCGACCAAGGTGCAGGCAGCTACGCAAAGCATGTCGGCCGTCCCGCCACCGACCAAGTTGCTGGACCGTTTGAACGAGACCGCCGAGCTACGTCTGGCCACGTTGCAGATCGATCAGCGCGAAGCATCGCTGGGCCTGGAAAAGTCCCAGCGCATTCCCGACCTGACCGTGAGCCTCGGCAGCCAATACAGCGAAACCGAGCGCGAACGGGTCAACGTGGTCGGGCTGTCGATGCCGATTCCGTTGTTCAACCGCAATCAAGGCAACGTGCTCGCCGCCGCGCGTCGCACCGATCAGGCACGGGATCTGCGCAACGCCACCGAGCTGCGCTTGCGCACGGAAATCCAGACCAGCCTTGCGCAATGGCAGACAGCCAACGGCGAAGTCACAGCCTTCAACCAGACCATCCTGCCCGCCGCGCAACGTGCGGTCGACAGCGCCACGCGCGGCTTTGAAATGGGCAAGTTCGGCTTCCTCGATGTGCTCGATGCGCAGCGCACCTTGATCGCCGCGCGTAGCCAATACATCCAGGCGGTCAGCGAAGCCACCGACGCCCGCGTACGCCTCGAACGGATCTTCGGCGAGCTCGCCGTCAGCCCTTGAATTTCACTTTTCACATCACTGCGCGCAGGCACGGCGCAGAGGAGTTTGCATGGATAAAAAACTGATCGTGGTCGCTGCGGCGACCTTGGCGCTAGGCATCGGTGTGGGATCGATGTGGTCGGGCAATGCCTCCATCGACGCGCATGCGGATGAAGCGGCGGATCACGCCGATCATGCGCAGGAGGGCGCCGCCGCTGAAAGCGAGCATGACGAAGAAGGGCACATCGAACTGACCGCCGAGCAGATCACCGCCGCCGGTATTCAATTGGCTGAAGCGAAACCGCGAAACATCAGCCTCGGCTTGCCGTTCCCCGGTGAAGTGCGCTTCGACGAAGACCGCACCGCCCACGTCGTACCGCGTGTGCCGGGCGTGGTCGAGTCAGTGGCGGTCAACCTCGGGCAGACGGTGAAGAAGGGCCAGTTGCTCGCGGTGATTGCCAGTCAGCAGATCTCCGATCAGCGCAGCGAACAGGCTGCCGCGCAACGGCGCCTGGCCTTGGCGCGCACCACCTATGAGCGCGAGAAGAAACTCTGGCAGGACAAGATTTCCGCCGAGCAGGATTTCCTCCAGGCGCGTCAGGCGTTGCAAGAAGCTGAAATCGCTGTGAGCAATGCGCGCCAAAAGATCAGCGTGCTCAGCGGCAGCGTGGTCGCCACCGGCGGCAATCGCTACGAACTGCGCGCACCGTTCGACGGTGTCGTGGTGGAAAAACACCTGACGCCGGGCGAGGTGGTCGATGAAACCACGGCGGCGTTCACGCTCTCCGATCTGTCGCGGGTGTGGGTGACGTTCGGCGTTTCACTGAAGGATTTGACCAAGGTGCAAGTGGGCAAAGCGGTGACCGTCAGTGCGCCCGAACTGAACGCTGAAGTGATCGGCAGCGTGGCGTACGTCGGCAGTTTACTCGGCGAACAGACGCGCACCGCGACCGTTCGCGTCACCCTGGAAAATCCGCAAGGCTCATGGCGGCCAGGCCTGTTCGTCACCGCGCTGGTCGCCACTGACAGCCGTGAAGCAAAAGTCGCCGTACCGGAGACCGCGATCCAGACCGTAGAGGACAAACCCACCGTGTTCGTCCGCACCGATGACGGCTTCGAAGCGCGGCCGGTAGAGCTGGGCAGACGCGCAGCCGGCCACGTGGAAATCACTCAAGGCCTGGAACCGGGCGCACAAGTCGCCAGCGCCGGCAGCTTCGTCCTCAAATCGGAACTGGGCAAAGCCTCGGCCGAGCACTCTCATTAATTCTGGAAAGTCCTCATGTTCGAACGCCTGATCCAGTTTGCCATCGAGCAGCGCATTATCGTCCTGCTCGCCGTTCTGCTTATGGCCGGCCTCGGTATCGCCAGTTATCAAAAACTGCCGATCGACGCCGTGCCCGACATCACCAGCGTCCAGGTGCAAATCAACACCGGCGCTGCCGGGTTCTCGCCGCTGGAAACCGAACAGCGCATCACCTTCCCGATTGAAACCGCAATGGCCGGTTTGCCGGCACTGGAACAGACCCGTTCGCTGTCGCGTTCGGGTCTGTCGCAAGTCACAGTGATCTTCAAGGACGGCACCGACCTGTTCTTTGCTCGTCAGTTGGTCAACGAGCGTTTGCAGATCGCCAAGGAGCAATTGCCCGAAGGCGCGGAAGCGATGATGGGGCCGATTTCCACCGGGCTCGGCGAGATTTTTCTGTGGACGGTTGAAGCGAAGGAGGGCGCGCTCAAGGACGACGGCACAAGCTACACGCCAACCGATTTGCGGGTGATTCAGGACTGGATCATCAAACCGCAATTACGCAATGTGCCGGGTGTGGCCGAGATCAACACCATCGGCGGTTTCGCCAAGGAGTATCAGATTGCGCCGGATCCGAAACGGCTGGCGGCGTACAAACTGACGCTCACTGATCTGGTCACCGCGCTGGAGCGCAATAACGCCAACGTCGGCGCCGGGTACATCGAGCGCAGCGGCGAGCAATTGCTGATTCGCGCACCGGGGCAAGTGGCGAGCACCGAGGACATCGCCAATATCGTCATGGCCAATGTCGACGGCACGCCGATCCGCGTGAAAAACGTGGCGACGGTAGAAATCGGCCGCGAATTGCGCAGCGGCGCGGCCACGGAAAACGGTCGCGAAGTAGTGCTCGGCACCGTGTTCATGCTGATCGGCGAGAACAGTCGAACGGTTTCGCAAGCGGTGGCCAGCAAGCTTGAACAGATCAATAAATCCTTGCCCCAAGGCGTGATCGCCGTGCCGGTTTACGACCGTACACACCTGGTCGACAAAGCCATCGCCACGGTGAAAAAGAACCTCATCGAAGGCGCGATTCTGGTGATCGCGATTCTGTTTCTGTTCCTCGGCAACATCCGGGCGGCGCTGATTACCGCGATGGTGATTCCGCTGTCGATGCTGTTCACGTTTACCGGGATGTTCAGCAACAAAGTCAGCGCCAACCTGATGAGCCTCGGTGCGCTGGACTTCGGCATCATCGTCGATGGCGCGGTGGTGATCGTTGAAAACACCCTGCGACGGCTAGCCCATGCGCAGCAGCATCACGGGCGTTTGTTGACTCGTGCCGAGCGTTTCAAGGAAGTCTTTGCCGCAGCGAAAGAAGCGCGGCGACCGCTGATTTTCGGCCAGTTGATCATCATGGTCGTGTACTTGCCGATCTTCGCGCTGAGCGGTGTCGAAGGGAAAATGTTCCACCCGATGGCGTTTACTGTGGTCATCGCTTTGCTTGGCGCGATGCTGTTGTCGGTGACCTTTGTGCCGGCGGCGATTGCGCTGTTCGTGACCGGCAAGGTCAAGGAAGAAGAGGGTGCGGTGATGCGCGGCGCGCGTCGTGTTTATGCGCCGGCGCTGGCCTGGGTCATGTCCAATCGCGCAATCGCAGTGGGCGCGGCGTTGGGTGTGATCGTGCTTAGCGGCGTGCTCACCAGCCGCATGGGCAGCGAATTTGTACCCAGCCTCAGCGAAGGCGATTTCGCCCTGCAAGCGTTGCGTGTGCCGGGAACGAGCCTGACGCAATCGGTGGACATGCAGCAGCGTCTGGAGACCTTGATTCTGGCGAAAGTGCCGGAAGTCGAACGCGTGTTCGCCCGCACCGGCACCGCCGAAATTGCCTCCGACCCGATGCCGCCGAACATCTCCGACAGCTACGTGATGCTCAAGCCGAAAGAGCAATGGCCGGACCCGGGCAAGTCTCGCGAAACCCTGATGGCCGAACTGCAAGCCGCTGCCGCGATGTTGCCGGGCAGTAACTATGAGCTGTCGCAGCCGATCCAGTTGCGCTTCAACGAGCTGATCTCCGGCGTACGCAGCGATGTCGCGGTGAAGGTGTTCGGCGATGACATGGACGTGCTCAATGCCACGGCGGCGAAGATTGCCGCAGCGATGCAAAAGGTTAACGGCGCCTCTGAAGTCAAGGTCGAACAAACCACTGGCTTGCCGGTGCTGACCATCAATATCGATCGCGACAAGGCGGCGCGTTATGGGCTGAATGTGGGTGATGTGCAGGACACCATTGCGGTTGCGGTCGGTGGTCGTCAGGCCGGGACGTTGTATGAGGGTGACCGGCGTTTCGATATGGTCGTGCGCCTGTCCGATGCGATGCGCAAGGACATCGACGGCTTGTCGGCATTGCTGATTCCGGTGCCGGCGCCTTTGAATGGAGCGGCGAATCAGATCGGCTTCATCGCGCTGCAAGACGTCGCCAGCCTCGACCTGGTGCTCGGGCCGAATCAGGTCAGCCGCGAGAACGGCAAGCGTCTGGTGATCGTCAGCGCCAACGTGCGCGGGCGTGATATTGGTTCGTTTGTCAGCGAGGCCGGCGAAGTGATCGAACGTGACGTGCAGGTTCCAGCCGGTTACTGGACCAGTTGGGGCGGCCAGTTCGAGCAGCTGCAATCGGCGGCCAAACGCTTGCAGATTGTGGTGCCGGTTGCGCTGCTGCTGGTGTTCGGCTTGTTGTTCATGATGTTCAACAATCTCAAGGACGGTTTGCTGGTGTTTACCGGGATTCCGTTTGCGTTGACCGGTGGGGTCATGGCGCTGTGGTTGCGCGATATTCCGCTGTCGATTTCGGCGGGTGTCGGGTTTATCGCGTTGTCCGGGGTGGCGGTGTTGAATGGCTTGGTGATGATCGCGTTCATTCGTAATTTGCGGGAGGAGGGGCGGTCGCTGTCGGACGCGATTCATGAGGGTGCGCTGACGCGTCTGCGGCCAGTGTTGATGACCGCGCTGGTGGCGTCGCTGGGGTTTATTCCTATGGCGCTTGCCACCGGCACTGGCGCCGAAGTGCAGCGGCCGCTCGCCACCGTAGTGATCGGCGGAATTCTCTCCTCGACGATCCTCACGTTGCTGATCTTGCCGGCGCTCTACCAACTCGCCCATCGCCGGGATGAGGACATAACCCCTACCCCATAAATCAACAAAAACCCCTGTGGTGAGGGGATTTATCCCCGATGGACTGCGCAGCAGGCCCGCTTCTTTTCTGGATCAAGAGAGGGGCCGCTGCGCGACCCATCGGGGATAAATCCCCTCGCCACAGGTTTTTTTCCAGTTTGGGGATTTGGCTGTTTTCGGCAGATAACGGATCTGTAATTTCCCCGCCACCGTCACGATAGGTTCGCCTTGTTACCTTGATCCCGTCAGTTACTTAAACGAGGAATCAACCATGAAACTTGCTCAAATCAGTGCTTTTGCAGCCGCTCTGGCGATGTCTTCCCTGGCCCTGGCCGAAGGCGGTGGCGACCGCACTTTCGAAAAAATGATGGCCAACAGCGAGCGCTCCGTGGAGTTGTTCGTCGCCAAGGAAAAAGCCGCCGGCAACCCGGTGGTCGTCAATGAAAAGAAAGACGACAAAACCCGCGACCTGTAAGCCTGCTGCCCTTTATAGAAGCCCTTCATCGCGCATCGATGCCGGGCTTTTTTTACGCCCGGACGGGAAGGAAAAGGATATGAACATGCTCAAGTGGATCGCATTCGGCGCTGTTATGGCGATGTCGATGAATGTGCTGGCTGAAGGCGGTGGTGACCGCACTTTTGAACGCGCGCTCAGTGCCAACAGCAAAGCCATGCAGGAGTACGCCGCCAACCAGGGCAAAGCGCCGCCGTTGGTGAAGGAATACGAATACGGAATGAAGCTGGACGTGGTCAAGGTGGTTAGCGTGGTGAAGCCTGCGCCAGCCTGCAATGTGGTGCCCACCGCGATGACCTATGAAGACTCCAGCGGCCAGCTCAACACCATCAAGTACAACGTGATGGGCGTATGTCGAAACAACGGCGGCTGACTCACGGTTCCCTGTAGGAGCTGCCGAAGGCTGCGATCTGTTGATCTTGCTTTTTAAAACCTCCAGATCAAAAGATCGCAGCCTTCGGCAGCTCCTACAGAGGGCGAATTTCGATATCACGCTGCGTATTTCAATTCGTGATGTTTAAAGGTTGTGTGGGAATCGCGGAACCTTCCCACAATATTTTCAGGTTGTCCGTCGGACGTCCGCTCTCTAGCCTGTGTGGGTCGCTGCCAATTCAGCGATCGGGATTGGAACCCCGTGGCTCAACTGAAGCAAAACGCACTGTTCATGACGTATGCTTGCGCACTTTCATGTGTGCACTCCGTTATGGCGGCTGTGCGCGGGAGACTTCGAGTCTGTCGGGTTTGCTCAGTTGCCCGGGTTCCAACCTGCGTACAGCTGCCACCCTTTCGCGTGGAACCGAAAGGGCCAGCTCCACCTTCAAGCTGAGTAAAACATTATGAAAAAGCCAACCCCAAATCCCCCAGAAACAGACGCCATCCCCGACGCCAACTCAACATCCCCTTACGCCTCCGTCGACACCCGAAAACTCCACGAAGCCGCCGACCGCGCGCTCGACTTCTACCTCAATCCCGCGGCCCAGATCATGGCCACCCCTTACACCCCCAGCGACATGTACCACGTCAATCCGCACGCCGACACTGAATCCCTTTTGGTCAACGCCTGCGAATCCCTGGCCTCGGCCACGGTGATGCTCGGTGATTTCGCCGCTCAGCTGGAAGGCATGCACCGCAAGACACTGCTGGGCATCGCGCAGGTAGTCATGCTCGGCGAACTGGCGGTGAACAAAGCACTGGATAACGTCGATCCCACCCCATAACCACCTCAGTAGGAGCTGCCGAAGGCTGCGATCTGTTGATCTTGCTTTTTAAAACCTCCAGATCAAAAGATCGCAGCCTTCGGCAGCTCCTACAGGGTTTGCTTTTTCGGTGGGTATAAAAAAAGCGCCCCGAAGGACGCCAAAAGATTCACCTCTTACCAAAGGAGCAAGGAGCTTCTAAAGGTGAATTTGCATCAACCGCGCAATCAAAGAATCGCCAACGGATACTCGACAATCACCCGCACTTCATCCAGATCCGACTCGAACGCCGTGGCGCGAGTCGTGGCTTGGCGCAAGCGTAGCGACAGGTCTTTCATCGAGCCGCTTTGCACCACGTATTTGACTTCGATATCGCGCTCCCAACGTTTCTGATCGGTCAGCGGATTGCCCTCGGCATCGCGGCGCATATACACGGCGTTGGCGTTGGAATAATCAGCGTCGGTGCCGCGTGCGTAGCGAGTCATGAACGACAAACCGGGTACGCCGTAAGTGCTCATGTCGAGGTCATAGCGCACCATCCACGAACGCTCTTTCGGCGAGTTGAAGTCGCTGTACTGGATCGAGTTGTCGAGGAATATCGAATCGGACTGGCGCAGGTAATCGAAGTCGTCATTACCGTTGTTGCGTTGGTGGGAGAGGGCGACGGAGTGGGCGCCGAGTTTGAAGCCGACGCGACCGCTCCAGATGTTGTTGTCGAATTCGCCGAGCAGTTGTTTGCCTTCATCGACGGCCTTGTAATAGTTCAGGCCACCGAACAGTGACAGGTCGTTCGACAGCGGATAGGTCCAGGCAGTGCCAGCGTAATACTGATTCCACGCATCCTTGAGGCGACTGGAGTACAGGCTGAAACTGAGGTTTTTGTTCAGCACATAATCGCCGCCGCCATAAGCGATCCACGGCGAATTGACCGGCCCGCCGTAGAAGGTGGCAAAGTTCTCGCGCATGTCGCTGGACACCGGTTGGCTCATCGCGTGCAGTCGACCGCCCTGAACCGACAAACCTTCAATACTGGTGTTGGTCGCCGTCACCCCGCGAAAGCTTTCCGGCAACAAGCGCGAGTCACCCGCCGCCACCACCGGATTGGCCGGGAACACATCGCCAACCTTGACCACCGTATCGAACGCCCGGATTTTCGCAGCGCCACCGACCTTGGTGTATTCGTCCCGCGCCTCGCCATCGCTGTTGACCGGCAACACATCAAACGAACTGCGCCCGCCATTACGGCCGCCACCGGTATCGAGTTTCAGCCCGACCATCGCAAACGCATCGACACCGACGCCGACGGTGCCTTGAGTGAAACCGGATTCGAACTTGCTGATCACCGCGTGCGACCAGGCTTCGGAATAACCATTGCCGGTCGGGCTGGACTGGCCGTTGCGATGATCACGATTGAAGTAGAAGTTACGGTTGAGCAGCGTCAGGCTGCTGCCTTCGACAAAGCCTTCAGGCTTGTCTTCTGCAAACACCACGGACGGCCCGGAGCCGACCACCACCGCTAAAGCGGCCATCGATATTTTTGTAGGGTTAACCATCAAACACTCCTTGGGTTCGGCAGAACGGGAACGTGCGTCGGCGTGGGTTTTATTATTCGGCGGGGCAGGGCCCGCCGGCATTGGTCACCGGGTCACATCGTTGCAAGCTGCGGATAACGCCAAGGTGATGAGGGAATTACAATTTCGTCATGTGGTTATTTGGATTGAGTGAACGCCACACAAACCTGTGGGAGCGAGCTTGCTCCCACAGTGGTCAGGGTGAGTCAGATAGATCAAATGAAAGCAGGCGTGGATTTTTACCTTTTGAAGATATCCAGCAAACCTTTTGATAGAGAGGTATCAATTTCGTGGGGATGTGTGAATTTGCCCTTCATGGCGCCGATCCGTTCTACACGCGTCTTCTTCAATGTGATTCTGCCTTGGCGTTCTTCGGCTAACGCATCAAGACCATCCATCAATTCTGAATAAATGTCCCGCTTCATGGTTCGTGGATCTCCACTTGATAGGTGATCCTCAAATTTAACCGCAATTACCTTCTGCAGAATGTAAGCCATTGCTCACTGCTTTGCAGGAAAAATCTTAAAAAGGTGGAAGTGTGAAGACCAAGAAAGCATAGCGAGCGATCATCTGGACGCGCTGGCGCAGTCTGCTGATACTGAATCCTACAAACGCGAAAGCGGCACCTGAAGGTGCCGCCTTTATTATAAAGTTCTGCGAGGACAAGAGCACTTTAGTTGCGTTGTCATCTGTTATCTAAAGCTATCTCTTTTCTATTGATGACTTTTTCGTTAACGATACGACGTACAACCGGTGCAGAAGGTTTCTCTGGTGGTGTAGGTCTTGTCGGATTCTGTGGCTTAGACCGATCATCAGTAGCTTTCATTTCTGATCCCTATTGGCACCGCCGTTAACATCGTCGTATGTTCTTCTAGAAAATGGAACAGTCGGTTTGACAGGAGCTTGGGGCAAAGGTTTTTTTTCACTTGATGTTGGCTTATTGGATTCGCTCAATTTCCCTGCCCCTTTTTCAAGAAGTATATTCTCAAGGATTATAGTCCTTTTTTCAGATCTGCTAGGCCTTCGGCTTTTGAGTCATTCAGCAACTGCTTTCTCAAGTCGGATATTTGGTCGCCCACGTACATATCTTTTATTGCAAAATTTTTCCTGGGCGAGGAGGTATCCATGTCAAAAAGGACAAACAACAAGCTACCGATAGCAAGAGGAATGCAGGCCATCAGAAAAGTTGAAATGGACTTGAAAACCCATCGTGATCGCTCTTCATTGACTAACGCATTGTGTGTGGAGCAACTGATGTAGGTGTTTGAAATGAAGCTTGCAGTTTCTTTGTCAGGATCGATCAAAGGTATTTGCTCGTGCTGCGATACCTGTGAGTTATATTTGCCAAGTTCAATGTTGTATTGTGTTTGGCTGTCGTAATACTCTTTTATTTTTTCTGCGTATGGCATTCTGTTGAATTCAGATCCGCTAAAGGCTCTGAAGTTGAAGTATGTAGAGATGGTTGAGATTGTCAGGGTTAAAGCTACTAGAAAGGAAATGATGTATGCAATTTCGGGGTTGAAGGTGAAATCCAAAAAACGAGCTAGGTAGATGGTTGCAGAAGCTAGCGCAAATATCGCGGTAAAAATTATTTGAGTTTTTATCGAGATGCTGTTTTTTATCTCTTCTTCGTATGCATACATTTTTTCATATGTGGTGTGGATGTTGTCAGTGTTCAATATGGTTTCCTTGTGCCCTGTTGGTCGGCAAGTACTTTCAATGTGCCTTCGAGTTTTCGCGTTGCCTCACACATACACAATAGCTCCAACAGCCGGATGCGGACTGTAGGACGAAACCGATAATTGAGCGGGAGCTTTCTGGGCTTTCAGCAGGAAGGGCAGGGCATCAGTAAAAATCCCACAAAAACAAAAACGGCACCCGAAGGTGCCGTTTTCATTTCTAGCCAGCCGAACTATCAGCCCGCCAGACCCGCCTGCTGAACCAGTGTCAGCAATGGCTGCGGGTACACACCCAGGAAGAATGCGACCAGGGCGATGGCCAGCAGCATCACGCCGCCTGCCTTCTGTTCCCAGTGCAGTTGGGCGTCGTGGCGACGCAAGTTTGGCTCGATCAGGTACAGAGTGACCATCACGCGCAGGTAGTAGAAGACGCCGATGGCGCTGCCCAGAACCAGCGAACCGACCAGCCACCATTGGTGCGATTCCACACCGGTAGCGATGATGTAGAACTTGCCGATGAAGCCAGCGGTCAGCGGGATACCGGCCAGCGACAGCATCATCACGGTCAGCACAGCGGTCAGGTACGGACGACGCCAGAACAGGCCGCGGTATTCGTACAGCGCATCCGCGTCACGGCCGTTGTACGGCGAGGACATCAGGGTGATCACGCCGAAAGCGCCGAGGCTGGTGATCACGTAGGTGACCAGGTATACGCCGATGGCCTCCACCGCCAGACCCTTGCTCGCCACCAGTGCGATCAGCAGGTAGCCGAAGTGCGCGATGGACGAGTAACCGAGCAGACGCTTGAGGTTGCTCTGGGTCAGGGCCAGCAGGTTACCGAACAGGATCGAAGCGATCGCGATAACGGTCAGCACATCGCTCAGTACACCACTGCTGGCAGCAGGGGAGATCTGGAACAGACGCACCATTACTGCAAACACGGCCACTTTCGAAGCGGTTGCGAGGAACGCTGCCACCGGTGCCGGAGCACCTTCGTAGACGTCCGGCGTCCACAGGTGGAACGGCACCAGCGACAGCTTGAACGCCAGACCGATCAGCATCATGCCCAGACCCAGTTGCGCCAGCGAGCTAGGCAGGCCAGTCGCAGCCAGAGCCTGACCGATACCGACGAAGCTCAGCGAACCCGAATCGGCGTACAGCAGCGCCATACCGAACAACAGGAACGCGGAACCGGCGGCCGACAGCACCATGTATTTGATGCCGGCTTCCAGCGAACGCTTGTTGAAGAAGGCGTAAGCCACCAGACCGTAAACCGGTACCGAGAGCAGTTCCAGACCGATGAACAAGCCGGCCAGGTGCTGCGCGCTGACCAGAACCAGACCACCGGCGGCGGCCATCAGGATCAGCAGGTACAGTTCTTCACGGTTGCCCGGGTAACCCGAACCGCCATCGCCGAGGTAGGCGTGGGCGAGGGTGACGCAGGCGAGGGTGGCGACCAGGATCAGCGCCATGTACAGACAGGCAAACGAGTCGATCTGCAGCAAAGGAGTCACGGCCAGAGGCGCGACTTTCAGGGCAGGCAGGATCGACAACAGGGCCAGGTTCAGACCCGCCACCGAAATCAGGAAGGTCTGCGAGTGGTTGCGGCGCCAGGCGATTGCCAGCATCACCACGATAATGGTGAGGCTGGTGATCAACAGTGGCGCAAGCGCAATAAAGTGTTGAATCGTGAATTCCATAGCGCTCTTACCGGGCCGAAGCGAGTTGAGTGAAGGCGGTGCCGAGCCACTGCTGAACGCCATGCATCGTGGCGGCAGAAGTGTCGAGGAACGGTTGCGGGTAGACGCCGATGTAGATCAGCAACACCGCAAGGCCTAGCACCATGATCAGTTCGCGAGCGTCCATACCGTGCAGGATCGAATCCGATTTCGCCGGACCGAAGTAGGCACGGTGGATCATGATCAGCGAGTAGACCGAACCGAACACCAGGCCGGAAGTGGCAATCGCAGTAATCCACGGCCAGCTCGCGAAAGAGCCGATCAGGATCAGGAACTCACCGACAAAGTTACCGGTACCCGGCAGACCCAAGGACGCGGCTGCAAAGAACAGGCTGATTGCCGGCAGGTAAGCGATACGCGACCACACACCGCCCATCTCACGCATGTCACGAGTGTGCAGACGCTCGTACAACTGACCGCTGAGGATAAAGAGTGCGGCTGCCGAGACACCGTGCGCCAGCATCTGGATCACTGCACCTTGCAGGGCCAGTTGGCTGCCGGAGTAGATGCCGATCAACACGAAACCCATGTGGGAAACGGACGAGAAGGCGATCAGACGCTTGATGTCGGTTTGCGCGAAAGCGAGGAACGCACCGTAGAAGATCCCGATCAGACCGAGGGTCATGGCGATCGGCGCGAACTCGGCCGAGGCATTCGGGAACAGCGGCAGGGCGAAACGCAGCAGACCGTAAGCAGCGGTTTTCAGCAAGATACCGGCGAGGTCGACGGAACCTGCAGTCGGCGCCTGGGCGTGAGCATCAGGCAACCACGAGTGGAACGGCACGACCGGCAGCTTGACCGCGAAGGCGATGAAGAAGCCGAGCATCAGGATGTACTCGGTGGTCATCGACATCTTGGTTTTCAACAGATCGGCGTAGTTGAAAGTAATCACGCCAGTGTTGTTGAAGTTGACCAGCACCAGACCGAGGATCGCCACCAGCATGATCAGGCCGGAAGCCTGAGTGAAGATGAAGAACTTGGTCGCCGCGTAGATCCGGGTTTTCTTGCCGTCCGAAGAACTGTGACCCCAGAGCGCGATGAGGAAGTACATCGGCACCAGCATCATTTCCCAGAAGAAGAAGAACATGAACAGGTCGAGGGCGAGGAACACGCCGACAACGCCGCCCAGGATCCACATCAGGTTCAGGTGGAAGAAGCCAACGTGACGTTGAATCTCTTTCCACGAGCAGAGTACCGAGAGGATACCCAGCAGACCGGTCAGCAGGATCATCAACAGCGACAGGCCGTCGAGGGCCAGGTGCACGCTGATGCCGAAACGCGCGATCCAGATGTGCTTGAACTCAAGCGCCCAGGTCGGATCGGCGCCAGGCGCCGGGGCAAATGAATAGTCACCGTGGGCCCACAGCCAGAGGCCGAGGGCGAGTTCCAGGGTCATGGTCAACAGCGCAATCCAGCGCGGGAGGGTAGCGCCGAAGCGCTCACCCATCCAGCACAGCAGGCCGCCGATGAAGGGGATCAGGATTAGCCAAGGCAGAATCATGACGGGCTCGTTTCCTTTCGCAAATTCGCAAGGTTCATATCAGACCGCTACCAGCACGATGGCGCCAATCACCAGCACGGCACCAGCAGCCATCGAAGCAGCGTACCAACGCAGTTGACCGGTCTCGGTGCGGCTCAGGGCAGTGTGACCACCCTTGGCCATACGCGGGATCAGACCGATGGTCTGGTCGAGCGGGTCTTTGCGCAGTACGTGGCTGATCGCCAAGTAAGGCTTGACGAACAGTTTGTCGTAGATCCAGTCGAAGCCCCAGGCAGCGAACCACCAGGCCGAAAGGAAACGGCCGATGCCGCTGTTGGCGATCGCCGTGACGAAGCGACGCTTGCCGAGGAACAGCAGCGCTGCCAGCAGGATACCGGCCAGGGCAATAGCACCCGAGGCGATTTCCAGACTGTGCTTGGCTTCGCCGCCAGCATGGCCAACGCTTTCAGGCAGTACGCCGTGCAGTGGCGGAACGATCATCGCGCCAATGGCGGTGGACAATACGATCAGCACCGACAGTGGCAGCCAGTGAGCGATGCCGTGACCGGCGTGGGCTTCAGTCTTGGCTTCACCGTGGAACGTGATGAAGATCAGGCGGAAGGTGTACAGCGAGGTCATGAACGCGCCGACCAGACCTGCGTAGAGCAGACCGTGGTTGCCGCTGGCGAACGCTTCCCAGAGGATTTCGTCCTTGGAGTAGAAGCCTGCGGTGACCAGTGGCAGGGCAGCCAGTGCCGCGCCGCCAACGATGAAGCTGGCGTAGGCCAGTGGCAGTTTTTTCCACAGACCGCCCATCTTGAAGATGTTCTGCTCGTGGTGGCAGGCAACGATCACTGCACCGGAAGCAAGGAACAGCAGAGCCTTGAAGAAGGCGTGGGTCATCAGGTGGAAAATCGCGCCATCCCATGCACCAACGCCCAGCGCCAGGAACATGTAGCCGATCTGGCTCATGGTCGAGTAGGCGAGGATACGTTTGATGTCGGTTTGAACCAGCGCGGCGAAACCTGCCAGAACCAGGGTCACACCACCAACGATGCCTACCAGGTGCAGGATTTCCGGCGCCAGGGTGAATAGACCGTGGGTACGGGCGATCAGGTACACACCGGCAGTCACCATGGTGGCGGCGTGGATCAGTGCCGAAACCGGAGTCGGGCCGGCCATCGCGTCCGCGAGCCAGGTTTGCAGCGGCAGTTGTGCCGATTTACCGACTGCGCCACCCAGCAGCATCAGGGTCGCCAAAGTGATCCAGAAGTCGCCGACCTGGAATTTCTGCGGTGCCAGCACCAGCAGTTCCTGGATGTTCAGCGTGCCCACTTGCTGGAACAGGATGAACAGGCCGATGGCCATGAACACGTCGCCGATCCGGGTCACGATGAAGGCCTTGAGTGCGGCGTTACCGTTGTTGCGGTTGCTGTAGTAGAAACCGATCAACAGGTACGAGCACAGGCCCACGCCTTCCCAGCCGAAGTACAGGAACAACAGGTTATCGCCGAGCACCAGGAACAGCATGCTGGCGATAAACAGGTTGGTGTACGAGAAGAAGCGCGAGTAGCCCGCTTCGCCGCGCATGTACCAGGACGCGAACAGGTGGATCAGGAAACCGACGCCAACCACCACACCAAGCATGGTGACCGACAGGCCGTCGACGTAGAGGGCGAAGTCAGGCTTGAAGCCTTCGACCGCCATCCACTTCCACAGCACCAGGGTGTAGTGACCGCCTTCGGGTGGTGCGACGTTGAATTGCCAGATGACGTAAGCGGCGACAATCGCCGACAAGCCAATGGAACCCACGCCGATCAGCGCCGAGAGGTTTTCCGACCAGCGTCCACGGGAGAACGACAGCAGCAGGAAACCGATCAGAGGGAATACGAAAGTCAGAAAGATCAGGTTCATCCGCGCATCTCACTGGCAGCGTCGATATCGAGCGTATGGAAGCGGCGATACAGTTGCAGCAGGATCGCCAGACCAATACTGGCCTCGGCAGCTGCAAGGCTGATCACCAGGATGAACATGATCTGTCCATCCGGCTGGCCCCAACGGGCGCCCGCGACAATGAACGCCAGTGCAGAGGCGTTCATCATCACTTCCAGACTCATCAACACGAACAAAATGTTGCGGCGGACCATCAGGCCGACCAGACCAAGGCAGAACAGGATGCCGGCAACGGCCAATCCATGCTCGAGAGGGATAGCAGGCATGACTTACTCCTTCGCCTCGTTACGGCCCAAATGGAACGCCGTGACGGCTGCAGCGAGCAGCAGCATCGAGGCGAGTTCGACCACCAGCAGGTACGGGCCGAACAGGCTGATGCCCACGGCTTTCGCGTCTACGGTGGTGTGGCCGATGGCCTGACCGCTCTGGTGAGCGAACAGCACATACAGCAGTTCGGCCAGCAGCAGCCCGGCGAGAATCACCGGCCCTGCCCAGATACCGGGCTTGAGCCAGGCGCGTTCTTGCTGAACCGCGGCGGGGCCGAGGTTGAGCATCATCACCACGAACACGAACAGCACCATGATGGCGCCGGCGTAGGCGATCACTTCCAGCACGCCAGCGAACGGTGCGCCGAGTGCGAAGAAGGTCATGGCCACAGCGATCAACGAAATGATCAGGTAGAGCAGGGCGTGCACAGGGTTGGTGTTGGTGACCACACGTAGCGTGGCCACAACAGCGATACCCGATGCGAAATAGAAAGCGAATTCCATCGTTCTTCCTTAAGGCAGCAAGCTCTTCACGTTGATCGGTTCGGCTTCGTTCTGTGCGGAGCCTTTCGGCTTGCCAGCGATTGCCATACCTGCAACACGATAGAAGTTGTAATCAGGGTTTTTGCCGGGGCCGGAGATCAGAAGATCTTCTTTCTCGTACACCAGATCCTGACGTTTGAACTCGGCCATCTCGAAATCCGGTGTCAGCTGGATTGCGGTGGTCGGACAGGCTTCCTCGCAGAGACCGCAGAAAATGCAGCGCGAGAAGTTGATACGGAAGAAGTCCGGGTACCAGCGACCGTCTTCGGTTTCAGCTTTCTGCAGCGAGATGCAACCCACCGGGCAAGCCACGGCGCACAGGTTGCAGGCAACGCAACGCTCTTCGCCATCGGGGTCACGGGTCAGGACGATACGACCACGGTAGCGTGGTGGCAGGTAGACCGCTTCTTCCGGGTATTGCAGGGTGTCGCGCTTGCGAAAGCCATGGCCGAAGACCATGACCAGGCTGCGCAACTGGGTACCAGTACCCTTAACGATGTCGCCAATATATTTGAACATGGGTCAAATCCTCACTGAACCGCGACTGCAGGCGTGTTCCACAACACGACCGCAGCGGTCACCAGCAAATTGATCAGGGTCAGTGGCAGGCAGAATTTCCAGCTGAAATCCATCACCTGGTCATAACGCGGACGCGGGATAGACGCGCGCAGCAGGATGAACAGCATGATGAAGAACGCGGTCTTCAGTGCGAACCAGAGGAAGGACAGTTGCGGCAAGATGCCGAACGGACCGTGCCAGCCACCGAAGAACAGGGTGACCAACAGCGCCGAGATCAAGATGATGCCGATGTATTCACCAACGAAGAACATGCCCCATTTCATACCGGCGTATTCAATGTGGTAACCGTCGGCCAGTTCCTGCTCCGCTTCCGGCTGGTCGAACGGGTGACGGTGAGTCACGGCGACGCCAGCGATGAAGAAGGTACAGAAGCCGAAGAACTGCGGAATGATGAACCACAGGTTCTGCGCCTGGTATTCGACGATGTCGCGCATGTTGAACGAGCCGACCTGGACCACGATGCCCATCAGGGCCAGGCCCATGAACACTTCGTAGGACACGGTCTGCGCCGAAGCACGCAGGGCGCCGAGCAGGGCGAACTTGTTGTTACTCGACCAGCCGGCGAACAACACCGCGTAGACCGACAGACCGGCCATGGCGAAGAAGAACAGCAGGCCGATGTTCAGATCCGCGACGCCCCAGGTCGGGGTGATCGGGATGATCGCAAACGCGATCAGCAAGGCGGACATGGCCACCACTGGCGCCAAAGTGAAGATCACTTTGTCGGCAAACGGCGGCGTCCAGTCTTCCTTGAAGAACATCTTCAGCATGTCGGCGGCGATCTGGAACATACCAAACGGGCCAACGCGGTTCGGACCGTAACGATCCTGCCACCAGCCCAGCAGGCGACGTTCGACAAAGCTGAGCAACGCACCGGCGACCACCACGGCCAACAGAATCACGATGGCTTTGATGACCGTCAGGATCACATCGATCACTTCAGGGGTGAACCAGGTCATTGCGCTGCCTCCTGCAGACCGTCGACGGATACGCCGGCAAATGCCGGTGGAATGCCGGCGATGCCCGCAGGCAATGCCACCAGACCTGCGCCCAGTTCTTCATTGATGCGCAGCGGCAGACGCAGGGTCTGACCGGCCACGTTCAGGCTCAGCAATGCACCTTCGTTGACGCCCAGACGATCCGCTTCGGATTTCGCCAGTGCCACGTAAGCGGCCGGAATGCGCTCTTGAACCGGCGCGGCTTTCGAAGAGTTTTCTTCGCTGCCGAACAGGTGGAAGAACGGCACGGCTTGCCAGGTACCCGCTGCCGGGTTGAAGGCACGCGGTGCTGCGGCGAACCAGTTCAGCGAATCGCCAGTGCTTTCGATCAGGCGGGTGCCTGGGTCGCCAGCACGGATGTGACCGCCGACTTCGTCCTGGAACTTGTTCCACGCTTGCGGCGAGTTCCAGCCCGGCGACCATGCAAATGGTACTTGCTGACGCGGTTCAACCGAACCCGAGTAACCTTCCATGGAGAAGGCGAACGCGGTGTCTTTGTCTTGCGGGGTGCGTGGTTCGTGAACGCTGATGTCGGCGCGCATTGCGGTACGACCGGAGTAACGCAGCGGCTCACGCGCCAGTTTCAGACCCTTGATGCGGAACGCCGCCGACGGTGCGGCGTCGACGATACGCGCCAGTTGCGCGGTGCTCGAAGCAACGGCAGCGGTGACGTGGTCGAGTTGCATCCAGTCGATCGGCTGGTTCAGCAGGGTCGCGCGCAGGGCGTGCAGCCAGCGCCAGCCTTCATGAACCAGAATGCTCGCATCCAGATATTGCGGATCGAAAACCTGGAAGAAGCGCTGGGCGCGACCTTCCTGGCTGACCAGCGTACCGTCGCCTTCGGCGAAGCTCGCCGCTGGCAGAACCAGGTGCGCACGGTCGGTGGTCGCGGTCTTCTGATGATCAGCAACGATCACTACTTTCGCAGCGTTCAGTGCGGCATCGACCTTGTCTTTGGCGGTGCGGGTGTACAGATCGTTTTCCAGCACAACGATCGCGTCAGCCTTGCCGTCGATGACGGCTTGCAGCGCCGCGTCGACCGATTCGCCACCGAGCATGGCAAGACCGAGGCTGTTGGCTTCCGGCACGATCAGGCTGATCGAACCGTTCTTCTCGCGCAGTTTCAGTGCTTTGGCGATGTTCGCGGCGGCTTCGATCAGGGCTTTGGAGCCCAGCGAAGTACCGGCGATGATCAGCGGACGTTTGGCCGCGAGCAGGGCGTCGGCGATGCGCTGAGCCAGTTCCAGTGCTTCGGCGTCCAGACCTTCAACGGCCGGGGCGCTGGCGTCCAGTGCGTGGGCAACGGCGAAACCGATGCGCGCCAGATCGTCCGGAGCTGCGTGTACGCATTCTTCAGCGATGTCGTCGAGCTTGGTTTCCGCCAGGCTGGCGATGAACAGCGGGTTCAGCGCGTGCTGACCGATGTTCTTCACTGCAGCATCCAGCCAAGGCTGAACACGCATGGCTTCGGCCATGTCTTCAGCTTTGCCTTTGACCGATTGACGCAGCGACAGCGCCACACGGGCGGCGGTCTGGGTCAGGTCTTCACCGAGGACGAAGATCGCATCGTGGTCTTCGATGTCACGCATGTTCGGCACAGGCAGCGGACTGTCGTTCAGCACCTGCAAGACCAGACGGATGCGTTCCAGTTCGGACGCTTCGATACCCGAGTAGAAGTGCTCGGCGCCGACCAGTTCGCGCAACGCGTAGTTGCTTTCGAGGCTGGCACGCGGCGAACCGATACCGACGATGTTGCGACCGCGCAGCAGATCAGCCGCTTTATCCAGTGCAGCATCGAGGCTGAGCTTGGTGCCGTCGGCCAGCAGCGGCTGACGTGGACGGTCGGTGCGGTTGACGTAGCCATAACCGAAACGGCCACGGTCGCACAGGAAGTACTGGTTCACCGAACCGTTGAAACGGTTTTCGATGCGACGCAGTTCACCGTAACGCTCGCCCGGGGAGATGTTGCAACCGCTCGAGCAGCCATGGCAGATGCTCGGCGAGAACTGCATGTCCCACTTACGGTTGTAGCGCTCCGAGTGAGTCTTGTCGGTGAACACACCGGTCGGGCAGACCTCGGTGAGGTTGCCGGAGAACTCGCTTTCGAGGGTGCCGTCTTCAACGCGACCGAAGTACACGTTGTCGTGGGCGCCGAACACACCGAGGTCGGTGCCGCCAGCGTAATCCTTATAGAAACGCACACAGCGGTAGCAAGCGATGCAGCGGTTCATTTCGTGGGAAATGAACGGGCCCAGTTGCTGGTTCTGGTGGGTGCGTTTGGTGAAGCGATAACGGCGCTCGTTGTGGCCGGTCATCACTGTCATGTCTTGCAGGTGGCAATGACCGCCTTCTTCGCACACAGGGCAGTCGTGCGGGTGGTTGGTCATCAGCCATTCAACAACACTGGCGCGGAACGCCTTGGATTCTTCATCTTCGATGGAGATCCAGGTGTTGTCGGTGGCAGGCGTCATGCAGGACATGACGATGCGACCACGGGTGTCGTTCTCGTCGGTGTACTGCTTGACCGCGCACTGGCGGCAAGCCCCGACGCTACCAAGCGCGGGGTGCCAGCAGAAATATGGAATGTCGAGGCCCAGCGACAGACATGCCTGTAACAGGTTGTCTGCCCCGTCGACTTCGAGCGCTTTGCCGTCTACGTGGATAGTGGCCATGGTTCAAAGGTCTTCGTTGGCCCGGTGTCAGCGGGCGTGGCTAATGGAATCTTGTTATCCGTGCGAATCAAACCAGCCTCGAAAGGCGTCATCGCAGGAGGTGAAAGGCCCAGGCCCTTCACCTTATTAAGCGTTTACGCGCCGATTACGATCGGCCTTGCCAGAGGCGGGACGGCGGCGCTGACTGGCGCGATACCGGCTTCGAACTCTGGACGGAAGTATTTGATGGCACTGCCCAACGGTTCCACGGCACCCGGTGCGTGAGCACAGAAGGTCTTGCCCGGGCCGAGGAAGTTGACCAGACCCAGCAGGGTCTCGATGTCGCCTGGCTGACCGCGGCCTTCTTCGATGGCCATCAAGAGCTTCACGCTCCATGGCAAACCATCACGGCACGGGGTGCAGAAACCGCACGACTCGCGAGCGAAGAACTGCTCCATGTTGCGCAGCAAGGAGACCATGTTGACGCTGTCATCCACTGCCATCGCCAAGCCGGTACCCATACGGGTGCCCACTTTGGCGATGCCGCCGGCGTACATTTGTGCGTCGAGGTGCTCAGGCAGGAGGAAACCGGTACCGGCGCCACCTGGCTGCCAGGCCTTGAGCTTGAAGCCGTCGCGCATGCCGCCGGCGTAGTCTTCGAACAGCTCGCGGCCGGTGACGCCGAATGGCAATTCCCACAGGCCCGGGTTTTTGACTTTGCCGGAGAAGCCCATGAGCTTGGTGCCCATGTCTTCGCTGCCTTCGCGGGCCAACGATTTGTACCAGTCAACGCCGTCGGCAATGATCGCCGGCACGTTGCACAGGGTTTCGACGTTGTTCACGCAAGTCGGCTTGCCCCACACGCCGACGGCGGCAGGGAAGGGCGGCTTGGAGCGCGGGTTGGCGCGACGGCCTTCGAGGGAGTTGATCAGTGCGGTTTCTTCACCGCAGATGTAACGCCCGGCACCGGTGTGGACGAACAGCTCGAAATCGAAGCCGCTGCCGAGAATGTTTTTACCCAGCAGGCCCGCAGCCTTGGCTTCTTCCACAGCACGGTTGAGGTGCTTGGCGGCGGTGGTGTATTCGCCGCGCAGGAAGATGTAGCCACGGTAGGTTTTCAGCGCGCGCGCACTGATCAGCATGCCTTCGATCAGCAGATGGGGCAGTTGCTCCATCAGCATGCGGTCTTTCCAGGTGTTCGGCTCCATTTCATCCGCGTTGCACAGCAGGTAGCGGATGTTGATGGATTCGTCTTTGGGCATCAGGCCCCACTTCACGCCCGTGGGGAAGCCGGCACCGCCGCGACCTTTCAGGCCTGCGTCTTTCACGGTCTGGACGATGGCGTCCTGATCCATGTCGGCGAAGGCTTTGCGCGCAGCGGCGTAACCGTTCTTGGCCTGGTACTCGTCGAGCCACACGGCTTCGCCGTCGTCACGCAGACGCCAGGTCAGCGGGTGAGTCTCGGCCGAACGCTGAATGCGGTTGGCAGGACCGAAAGATGTCAGGGTCATACGTAGCCCTCGAGCAGTTTGGCGACGCCAGCAGGCTGCACATCACCAAAGGTGTCGTCGTCGATCATCAGCGCCGGTGCTTTGTCGCAGTTGCCGAGGCAGCAGACCGGCAGCAGGGTGAAACGACCGTCGGTGGTGGTCTGACCCAGGCCGATGCCCAGATTGTTCTGGATTTCGCTGACCACCGACTCGTGGCCGCCGATGTAGCAGACCATGCTGTCGCAGACGCGAATGATGTGACGGCCAACCGGCTGACGGAAAATCTGGCTATAGAACGTCGCCACACCTTCAACGTCGCTGGCCGGGATGCCGAGGATCTCGCCGATTGCGTACAGGGCGCCATCCGGCACCCAGCCGCGTTCCTTCTGAACGATCTTCAGGGCTTCGATCGACGCCGCGCGCGGGTCTTCGTAGTGATGCAGCTCGTGCTCGATGGCCGAGCGCTCGGTTTCACTGAGGGTGAAACGGTCTGTCTGGATAAGCGTGCTGTTCATGCTTAGCGGTCCACGTCGGCCATAACGAAGTCGATACTACCCAGGTACGCAATCAAGTCCGCGACCATGCTGCCTTTGATCACCGAAGGGATCTGTTGCAGATGCGGGAAGCTCGGAGTGCGGATCCGGGTACGGTAGCTCATGGTGCCGCCGTCGCTCGTCAGGTAATAACTGTTGATGCCCTTGGTCGCTTCGATCATCTGGAAGGATTCGTTGGCCGGCATCACCGGGCCCCACGAAACTTGCAGGAAGTGCGTGATCAAGGTTTCGATGTGCTGCAGCGTGCGCTCTTTCGGCGGCGGCGTGGTCAGCGGGTGATCCGCCTTGTACGGGCCTTCCGGCATGTTGCGCATGCACTGGTCGATGATCTTGATGCTCTGGCGCATCTCTTCAACGCGCACCATGCAGCGGTCGTAGGCATCGCCATTGGCAGCCAGCGGCACTTCGAACTCGAAGTTCTCGTAGCCGGAGTATGGGCGCGCTTTACGCAGGTCAAAGTCGCAACCGGTCGAACGCAGGCCGGCACCGGTGACGCCCCATTCCAGGGCTTCTTTGGTGTTGTAGGCAGCGACGCCGATGGTACGGCCCTTGAGGATGCTGTTCTGCAGGGCAGCCTTGGTGTATTCGTCGAGGCGTTTTGGCAGCCATTCAACGAAGTCTTTCACCAGTTTGTCCCAGCCGCGCGGCAGGTCGTGGGCAACACCGCCGATGCGGTACCAGGCCGGGTGCAGACGGAAACCGGTAATGGCTTCAATCACCGTGTACGCCTTCTGGCGGTCGGTGAAAGTGAAGAACACCGGAGTCATGGCGCCGACGTCCTGGATGTAAGTCCCGAGGAACAGCAGGTGGCTGGTGATCCGGAAGAACTCGGCCATCATGATGCGGATGACGTCGACCTTCTCAGGCACTTTGATGCCGGCCAGCTTCTCGACCGAGAGCACGTACGGCAGGTTGTTCATCACGCCGCCGAGGTAATCGATACGGTCGGTGTACGGGATGAAACTGTGCCACGACTGACGCTCGGCCATCTTCTCGGCACCACGGTGGTGGTAACCGACATCCGGCACGCAGTCGACGATTTCTTCACCGTCCAGCTGCAGAATGATGCGGAACGCACCGTGCGCCGAAGGGTGGTTCGGGCCGAGGTTGAGGAACATGTAGTCCTCGTTCGTCCCGGAACGCTTCATGCCCCAGTCTTCAGGGCGGAAACGCGCGGCTTCTTCCTCAAGCTGTTGCTTGGCGAGGTTGAGGCTGAACGGATCGAATTCGGTGGCGCGCGCCGGGAAGTCCTTGCGCAGCGGGTGACCTTCCCAGGTCGGCGGCATCATGATGCGCGACAGGTGCGGGTGGCCTTTGAAGTCAATGCCGAACATGTCCCAGACTTCACGCTCGTACCAGTTGGCGTTCGGCCAGATACCGGTAACGGTCGGCAAGCTGAGGTCGCTCTCGGACAAGGCGACCTTGATCATCACGTCACTATTACGTTCCAGCGACATGAGGTGATAGAACACGGTGAATTCAGCGTCGCTCGGCAGCCCTTGACGCTTGGTGCGCAGACGCTCGTCCACGCCGTGCAGGTCATAGAGCATGACGTACGGCTTGGGCAGGTTGCGCAGGAAAGTCAGGACTTCGACGAGTTTGGCGCGAGCAACCCACAGCACCGGCATGCCGGTGCGGGTCGACTGAGCGGTGAACGCTTCGGCGCCAAAACGGTTGTTCAATTCAACGACCACATCCTGGTCGTCTGCCTTATAAGGCGGGATGTACAGAGCGCTGCCTGTAGTCATGGTTATTTTTTCGCTTTCGGTCAACGTAAAGAATGAAGCCAGCTTCTCGTTTCTTTGTCAGAACAGATCTGGATCAGACTTCGTCAGGGCTGCGCAGGTTAGTGACTGCGATTCGCTGTTCGCGGCGCTGTTCCTTTTGCGAAGGCATGTCGGCGCGATAAACGCCTTGATCACCGACGACCCAGGAAAGCGGACGACGCTCCTGTCCAATCGATTCCTGCAACAGCATCAAGCCTTGCAGAAATGCTTCCGGACGAGGAGGGCAGCCAGGTACGTAGACGTCCACGGGCAGGAACTTGTCCACCCCTTGAACCACAGAGTAGATGTCGTACATGCCACCGGAGTTAGCGCACGAACCCATGGAGATCACCCACTTCGGCTCGAGCATCTGCTCGTAGAGACGCTGGATGATCGGCGCCATCTTGATGAAGCAGGTACCGGCGATAACCATGAAGTCGGCCTGACGCGGCGATGCCCGGATAACCTCGGCGCCAAAGCGCGCGATGTCGTGGGGCGCCGTGAAGGCGGTGGTCATTTCCACGTAGCAGCACGACAAGCCAAAGTTGTACGGCCACAGGGAGTTCTTACGTCCCCAGTTGACCGCGCCACTCAGCACGTCTTCCAGCTTGCCCATGAAAATGTTTTTGTGAACTTGATCTTCTAACGGATCGGAAACGGTTTCCCGTTCGCCAATCGGATACTGCTCGTTAGGAGCATCGGGGTCGATCCTGGTGAGATTGTATTGCATTGCCAAAGCCTCATTGTTTCAGCTTCGCCTGCCGCTTGCGACGAGCTTCCGGAGCCCAGTCAAGGGCGCCCACTCGGAACAGGTAGACAAGACCTGCCAACAGAATTGCTATGAAAACGAGAGCTTCGACGAATCCGGTCCAGCCGCTTTCGCGGACGGACACAGACCATGCAAAGAGAAAGAGGGCTTCGATATCGAAGATCACGAAGAGCATCGCGACCAGATAGAATTTGGCTGAGAGCCGCAAGCGGGCGCCACCGGTAGGTAGCATGCCCGACTCGAACGGTTCGTTTTTGCTGCGGCCCCAGGCTTTTGACCCAAGGAGGCTGGAGACACCGAGCATGAAGGCACACAGGCCGACGACACCCAGAAGGAAAATGGCAAAGCCCCAGTTGTGGGCCATGAGTCCTGTCGCTTCGGGCATGCTGGTAATCCTTAACAGAGAGCAAAGGTCTCTGAGCTTGATAAAGAAATAAGGCAGTGACGATATGTCGCAGCAATCAATCGCGCTGATTTTATGGCTAAACACCCGGCAAGTAAAATTCCTATAGCGAAATTATTTATTGGAATAAGGACATAGCGCACCTCCAAGCCCCGCCAGCCCATGCGTTGCGGGCATTAGCCGGTTTTCCGGGAAATATGTTTTGTTTGAAATGTAACGAACATAGTTACTGCTAAATGATAATCAATATTGTTTGGAGCGGTTTTTCAACTGTTTATCGGGTGAGGTGTTGGGAAGTTGTCTTACTTGCACGTTACTGCAAGTAGCGATGGCGCCCGTTTTACCCGATTTTTCCTACGCCCGACCCGCTCTGGATCAATGTTTCACCCAAAGGCTGCCCTTGACCCCGCAGGAGCAAAGCTTGCTCGCGAAAGCGCCAGACCAGCCACCATCGGTTTCGGACATCAACCGGAACGCCGAACACATCCCATCGAGCCACCTTGGATAAATGACACCCTGTAGGAGCTGCCGGAGGCTGCGATCTGTTGATCTGCTTTTTTTACGATCAAAAGATCGCAGCCTGCGGCAGCTCCTACAGGGTATTCGCGGCGAGTTCGCTGGTGCGGCAGGCGCTGGCCAACAGGATTCGATTGACCACTCAGTATGATCACCTGATGCAGCATCAACAGGGCTCGGCGCGGTGTGTTGTCGACGACGGGGTCAATAAGGAAGGTCCTGCTGGTTTTGCGGGAAGGAATTGAGAGCTTCAGTGAGCGGGGGCTCAGGTGGAAATTGATGGCCCGGTCAGTTGCCTCTTTGATCTTTAAACCCCGGCGCTCTCGAAGTAGCCCCACGCATAGCCACCGTAAACCTGAGTTCCCAGACCTCCATCGATGACCATATCGGCGCCTTCGGCTATCGCATCTCCCGATGTCTGAGGCCGCGCCCGTGATAAGCGCTGGTTTACCGCTCAATCTTCCATTGATTAATTATTCTGCGCAATACAAGGCTGTGGGGCGTGTGCCGTGAAGTTGTAGGCGGCGCACGGCTAGAACCTGGAACCGTTAATGTGATCTGGCCTGTGCGTATGATCTTTAAGAGTGTTCCTACAGATCATTCGTTAATCATTGAAGGGGTTTTCTTGAATGCCTACAAAAGCGCTGACTGTGACGCTGAGGTGGGCTGTAATCAATTAAGCTTTGATGGTGTAGCGATGTTGGATGTTGGATGTTGGATATTTGTTAGCGCGCAGTATTTTCATTGATGTTACTTAATTGCCACTGGTCATTGTTCCGGTTATATGGACTTATATTGAGGTCGTGTATGTCAGAGCAGCGAAACAAGTACATTAATACCGCCCGATCCGTTGACATTGGAAATCCGTCATGGGCCTTTGCACAACAATCGGGGTTGACCGATTTGAGTGTCAAGCATACTCAGCAGGGGCGTATGCAGGATCAGAACGGTCATGCCTTCATGAACATGTGCTCTTGTTCATATTTGGGGCTTGAGGTCGATCCGCGTCTGGCGCGCCGCGCCGCCGATTATGTGCTCAATAGCGGTACGGTGAACCTGCCCACCTCGCGTATCAGGATAAGGTTGCGAGAACTCGATGAGCTTGAGGATGCCTTGTCCGCGCACTTCAACTGTCGAGCCTTCACGGCGACGTCGTGCAGCGCGGGGATTGTGGCCTCGTTGCCGCTCCTGGCCGCTGGTATGTTTACTCAGGGGCAGCGCCCCGTATTGATCTTTGACAAGCATGCCCATTTTGCCCTGAATCAGGTCAAGGCCATTTGTGGTGATGAAACGCAGGTGGTGACCTGCAATCACAACGATGTCGATTTTATTGAGGATATGTGCAAGCGGTACCCGCTAGTCGGCTATGTTGCTGACGGTGCCTATAGCATGGGAGGCAGTGCACCGATTGAGCGGCTATTAGCGTTGCAGGATAAATATGGGCTGTTTCTCTATTTTGATGACTCTCACTCATTAAGCGCCTATGGCGAACAGGGTGAAGGTTATATTCGTACGTATATACCCGAGCTGAATCCTCGAACCCTGCTGGTGTATTCATTGGCCAAGGCATTCGGAGCCAATGGCGGCGGCATATTCATGTCGGAGAAAGGCGACTATCAAAGTGTCTTTCGTCGCTTTGGTGGGCCGATGTCTTATTCTCAATATATAAATCCGGCCGCTATCGGTGCGGCCATGGCGTCGCTGGATATTCATAAGAGTCCTGAACTTGGCGTCTTGCAGGAGAAGCTGAATTCCAATATTCGTCTATTCGACAGTTTATTCAATACAGAGCACGCGGGGTCAGGGCTGCCGATTCGGGTTATTCCATTGGACAGCCCGGACATGGCGATCAGCGTTTCCGAAGGTGTGTTCAAACGAGGCTATTACACCTCGGCGGTGTTCTTTCCGATTGTGGCCAGAAACAAGTCCGGTTTGCGCGTGATGCTGCGTGCCGATATGTCGGAAGAGGACGTAAGGAGTTTTTGCTCCGCCGTCAGAGCAGAGATTGAAGTAGCCCGCTTGCACCTGAAGCCTGCCGAGCGTTGAGAGGTGGTGATGACTCATCCGATACCACGAAGCCTGTTGTATTGCTCTGCCTTGCACCCGGAGCAATACGCCAAGAGTGCCCTGACGGATGTCATGGTGATTGATCTGGAGGACGGTGTTCCGCTCGCCAGGAAAGCTGAAGCCCGGGTATGCGTCGAGCGTTACTACCGATCCGCTATCGCTCAGCGTACGGCACTGCGCATCAACCCATTGCGTGATAACCAAGGGTTGCTTGATCTGTTGCTGGTGCAATCCCTCGAACAGCGCCCCGAATACATCGTCCTCGCCATGACCGAAGCGGCGGCCGAGATAGACGTCGTACGCGCCAATTTAGGGGGGCAGGGAGGCAGCCCGAAAATCCTCGTTACCGTCGAAACACCGGCCTGCCTGCGGGATATTTACGCCATTGCATCCAGCGCCGACGGTCTGATTTTCGGTTCTGCCGACTACGCGGCCAGCCTCGGTGTGCCCATTGGCGGCTGGAGCAACATTCTCCACGCCCGTGCAAGCATCGTTGCCGCCGCCAGCGCAGCGGGGATTCCCGCGTTCGACACCGCTTACTTCAACCTCGATGACGACGCCGGGTTACTCAAGGAATGCCAGGACACCCGGGAGTTGGGATTCAGTGGCAAGACCTCGATTCACCCAAGGCAGATATCCATCATCAATGAGGCGTTCACCCCTTCGATCGCCGAGTACGAACATGCCTTGGCCGTTGTGCAGGCGGCGCAAGACAGTGGTGAAAAAATCACCCGGCTGAAGCACCTGATGGTCGGGCCGCCCTTCGTCAAGCAAGCCCGCAAAGTCATCCAGCGCGCCCAGGAACTGGGTCTATAAGGAGAACAGCATGGAACCGATGATTCCGGCCCATGAACGGATCGCTGCCAACCGATACCGTGAGTCTTATGGGCTGCATTACGAAGAATTTGTGGTCGGGGACGTGTTCGAGCATCGCCCCGGTCGCACGGTGACTGAGCTGGATAACATCTGGCAGTCACTGATGAACATGAATAACCATCCGGCGCATATCGATGTGGCTTACGCACAGCGCACCGAGTTCGAAAAACTGCTGGTGAACAGTTCGGTGACCTTGTCGATCATCAGCGGCATGACGGTCGCGACAATGAGCGCCCGGGCCATCGCCAACCTGGGCTGGGACGAAATACGCCTGCCCAGTCCGGTGTACGTCGGCGACACCCTGTATGCCGAGAGCGAGGTGGTCTTCAAGCGTGAATCCCGATCACGTCCGGGCCAGGGCATCGTCACCATCAAGGTGATCGGTCGCAAGCAGGACGCCACTCCGGTCATCAGCTACCTGCGCACCTTTCTGGTTCCAAAGCAGGGGTTTTCCCAGGACTACCCCGTCGGCTAGACGCCCGTTTGAGTAAGCGTGCAAACGCTGCCGGTCAGGGAATGGCCGGGACTTTCAAAAAGCTTTGATGGAAAAGGACAAGCCATGCTGCTGCTCAATCGTGAAGACATCAGGCGTTGTGTCGAGTTGCCGACGCTTGTGCGCGTACTCGAAAAAGCTCATCGCGGCTTTTCACTTGCGGCCCCCGTGGTTCCGCCACGTTCGATCATCCTGCACGAGCGACAAAAGGCATTTTCGTTGTTCATGCCGGCCTTTTTGCCCGCGAGCCAGACCCTGGGCATCAAGGTGTCGTCGTTTCATCCCGGCAACGCCGAGCAGGGGCTCTCGGCGGTCAATGGCGCGGTTTTGCTGATCGACGTCGACAGCGGCCGGTTATTGGCGATGCTCGACAGTTCCGCCCTGACGGCGATTCGTACCAGTGCCATGAGTGCGTTGGTGACGGACAAACTCTGCCTGCAGACGCGGCTCAATCTGGCGGTGATCGGAGCCGGGGCTCAAGCGGCGGCGCATATCAAGGCGATGGCCGCTGTCAGGGAGTTGGGGCAGGTCAGGATATTTTCCCGCTCAATGGCCCGCAGTGTCGCGTTGGCCGAACGTCTGTCCATTGAGCTTGCGCAGCCGGTCGAGGCCGTCGAGCGCATGGAAGATGCGTTGGCTGACGCGGACATTGTCTGCACGACAACCTCCCACGACAGTCCGCAGCCGTTGATCGGGACGCATCAGCTCAAACCCGATGCCCATATCAATGCCATCGGCGGCAGCACACCGCAAGCATGCGAGATCGATCCTCGATTGCTGGGCAGTGCTCAGGTGCATGTCGATCATCTCGACGCCGCATGCCACGAGTCGGGCGAAATCGCCCAGGCCTTGGCGTGGTCGGTGATTGAGCGAAAGGACATCCGCGAGATCAGCGCCCTGGTGGTCGAGCAGCCTTCGCCGGTCACCCGCAAACAAGGTCTCAGTTACTTTCGCAGCGTTGGCCATGCCAGCCAGGACATGGTGGTTGCCGCCTGCATCTATGACGCGGCGGTGGCGGGGCATATCGGCCAACAGTGCGACTACCTCCGTGCTTGAAATTCGCCGGGCGCAACGTTTTGAATCAGCAGTGCCAACGACTCGGGAAGGAAAAGGATGCCCATGAATATTCTGATGATCGATTCGCAGCGAGTGAATTATGTCGACGCTGGGGAGTATGTCCGGGAAGCGCAGCATCAGCGCTATCGCCTCGAGGTGACCACCGCCCCTTCAGATGAGCAACTGGCCAAAGCCGACGGCATCATTGCCTTTCATTCGGTGGTCATCGACGCGCCGCTGATCGCCAGAATGCCGCGTTGCCGCGCTTTGGTGAAGGCAACGATCGGCCTTGATGATGTGGATGTCGAGGCGTTGAGCGCGCAAGGCATTGTGTGCGCCAACATCGGTTCTGTAGGGGTGGAGGAAGTTGCCGAGCATGCCTTGGCGTTGATCCTCTTGGCCCAGCGCAAGCTGTGCGACTACGCCCGGCACACCCGCCAGGGCGGCTGGAGCTGGCGAGCCCATAGCGGCGAAGTGAAAGCCTGTGCCGACACGGTTCTGGGTGTTGTGGGTTACGGCGCAACAGGACGAGCATTGGCCCGCAGGGCGGCGGCGCTCGGTTACCGGATCTGCTTTTACGATCCCGGGGTCGAGCGTTGTGCCGAAGACATTGCCACGGGCCTGACGCTGGATGCTTTGCTCGCTACCGCCGATGTGCTGTCGCTGCATCTGCCGCTTACCCCGGCCACCGCACATCTTATGAACGACGCGGCATTTTCACGGATGAAGCACGGCGCGACCCTGGTCAATACCGCGCGAGGCGGCATCGTCGACACCGATGCGTTGCTGCGGGCCTTGCAGGCCGGGGTTGTGTCCATGGCACTGCTGGATGTCGTGCAGGAAGAGCCGGCACCTCCCAAAGCCTTGATTGAGCATGAGCGGGTGTTATTGACGCCGCATGCCGCTTTCTACAGCGAGCGCTCGTTGGCCCAACTCAAAGCCAATGCCCTGCAAACGCTGCTGGCGCTGTTACAGGGGCAAACAGTCGACACGGTGGTCAATCCCGATTGCGTATCGCGGGAGGCAAACGGCTATGCCTGAATTGAAACGTGCGGGGTTTGAACCGTCCCGAGCCGGGTTGCCGGCCTGGTTCGACCTGGCGATCGGCAACAGCATTGTCCAATACGGTCAGCGTCTGGCGGCGCGACAACTGCTGGTCAACACGTTGGGCAATATCGCTGTACGCAGCCGCTGTGCGTACTGGCAACGCGACGTGATCTACACCAAGCACCGCGGCATCTCTCTGGAAGAGTGCGGGCTTGAGCATCTGTCGGTGCTGGACATGCAATCCGATGAGCTTCTGCACGGACGTTTCCACCCCAGTCAGGGGCACCAGATGCATCGGGAAATCATGCGTTGTCGCGCCGACATCAATGCGACGGTGCACCTTCATCCCAACGACGTCATTGCCTTCTTCGCTGTCATGCAATGGCGTGAGATGGCGTACGTGTCGAACGACACGGCCCTGGTCATGGGCAAGCCGCCGAGCATCCTCGACGCGGGCATCAATGTCGAGCTGGATATCAGTGCGATTGGCCGCTGTGCCAGCGACACCAACTGCATCGTCATGCCCAGCCATGGCATTACCTGTTTTGGCCGCCACCTGTCGGAGGCGTTTCATCGCGCCGTGGCATTCACGGCCGAAATCAGCCGGTTGATTACCAGTCATTGTTTATCGGCCGCCACGGGAAAGTCGGTGGTGTACGCCAGCCACGAGGAGGTCCGGCAGATGTACGCGCTGGGCGAACAAGTGATCTACGGAGGGATGCGCAAATGAAGTTTCACCCCCACATCTCATGCTCCGGTTCATGGAAGGCGCCAGAGCGCGATCTTTCATCGGTGCTGCTGGATTTGAATGAAAACCAGTTTTTACATCGGTTTCTGGCAGGGTTCATTGCCAACGAATTGAAGCCTCAGGATCTGTTTGCCTATCCCAATTACCGCCCGCTCCTCAACCAGCTCGCGCAGTACTGCAAGGTCTCCACCGACAGTCTGCTGCTGACCAATGGCGCGGATCAGGCCATCGATCTGGTGATTCGGTTACTGTTTTCGCCAGGGGATCGGGTGGTGGTGCCTTCTCCGGTTTTTTCCTTCTATTACCAGATGCTCGACGTCAACGGCGTGGTGCCGGTGATCGCGGGGTTTGAAAAACAGGCCGGCAAATTCGTGTTGCCCACCGAGGCGGTGCTCCAGTCCTTGCACACCAGTCAGGGGTTGATCCTGTGCAACCCCAACAATCCACTGGGAGTACGCATCGACCCAGAGCAATTGCGAGTGTTTGTCGAATCTTGTGTCAGGCAAGACAAACCGATGATCGTCGACGAATGCTACTTCGAATATTTGCAACAGTCGTGTCTGGATACGTTCAGCGCAGTCAGGCAGTTGTTTGTGATTCGTTCATTTTCCAAGTACTTCGGACTTGCCGGTTTGCGCCTGGGGTATGTGGTCACGCGCCCGGAATCAATCCGTGAGCTGATGAAAGTGCGCGGCCCTTGGGATGTGAACCATGTGGCGGTGAAAGCGGCGCTGTTCTGTTTGCAGAATCAGCAAGCCTTGCAGCAAGCGCACGATCATCTCGCGCAGATCAAACGTGAAATTATCGACGTCTGTCGGGCCAACGCGATCGTCGTCTATGAGAGCGATACGAACTTTTTGCTGCTGCAGGATGAGCACGATGGTCGTCTGGCCAGCGCTTTTGCTCAGGCCAATATCCGCGTAAGCGACTGTTCGCAATACCCGCACAGTTTCGGTCTGTTGCGCGATGTGCTGCGCGTGGCCGTTCCCTCGGCGTCGGATCTGAAAACATTCCTGACGACGGTATTGCGTGGCAGCGGCAGTGCGGCTTGCCTGAGCGAAGTGAACATCTAGCAGCACATTGCCCAAAGGCCTGCGTTGCGAACACCGCAACACGTAAAGGTTAATTTCAAATGACGACATGGCTGAAAGGGAATCGCCTGATGGCAGGAATGCGTAACATTGTTTTGCTCAGATTGCTGTTCGTCATGGCCAATGCGTTGGGGCCTTTTGCTGCCTTGTTTTTTCATCGGCATTACCAGCTCGACAGCTCTGCAGTGGCCTTGGTGATCACACTGATGTCGGCGTTTTATCTGCTGGGCAATCTGTTGGGCGGGGCGCTGATCGGTCGTTTCAACTTCCGGACACTTTTAATCTGTACCTCGTCCTGTTCGTCACTGTTTTTGTTGCTCGCTGCCGTGCTCAGTTCATCGGTCAGTTCCATTGCGATGGTGCTGCTGTTCATGCTGTGTGCGGGCCTGATCACGCCGGTATTCAGTGTCCTCACGTCCCTGGCGGCGAACGACAGCAATCGCATCGCCTCTTTTGGCTATCTGCACCTGGCCACTAATCTGGGGGGAGCGCTGTTGTTCGTGATGGGTGGCTACTTGCTCGGCCTCGACAGTCACTATCTGGTGCTGTTTGCGGTGGGCGCCAGTGTTCTGTGCCTGTTGGCCAGTGTTTTTCTGGCGTTGCCGGAACGCCAGGGCGCTGCGACTGAAGCCAGAAAAACCTCGATGGGTGCGTTGGTCGATGTACCCAGGATCGTCATCGTTGCGGGCGCCATGTTCTTTGCGTTGTCGGTGCTGGATGCGCAACGCGAATATCAATTGCCGCTATGGCTTGATGAGGTGACGGCGGGCAAGGCCGCCGGCCTGTTCGGTGCGGTTGGTATCGTCAATGCGTTGCTGGTGGTCGTGGTGACGCAGCCGCTGATTGCCTTGACGTCACGTTTCGGGGCGCTGACCAATCTGTCCCTGGCGGCGGTTTTTTACGGCATCGGATTCGGCGCCTATGCCTTTTTCGAACAGACCGCGCTGATTCTTTCGTTCGTGTTCTTCTGGACGCTGGGTGAGATTCTTGGCGTGACCTACATCACCGCGTTGATCGCGCAGAAAACCACCCTGCAAACCCAGGCCAGCCTGTTCTCGCTTATACCTGTGGTGCTGGCGTTGGCGAGGATGGTGTCTGTGGGGATCGGCGCCTCTTTGATCGCCGGGATCGGGTTCCAGTTGAGCTGGAGTCTGTATGGGCTGGTGGGTCTTTTGTTTGGCGGCGTTTGTCTTTTGCTTGCTGGCAGAAGGGGGCGCTTTGCGACTGCAGCGTGATCTGGCTTGGGTCCCCTGATAAGTGACACCCTGTAGGAGCTGCCGAAGGCTGCGATCTTTTGATCTGCTTTTTTTTACAATCAAAAGATCGCAGCCTTCGGCAGCTCCTACAGGGGGGGGCTTGCGGGCGGCCATACGCGGGTTGGTAGATCGGCTGCAATAAGCATGCGCGGCCACCAAATCCCAGACAAAAAAACGCCCCGAACCAGTCGGGGCGTCAGTTTTGCGGCTCTGCGGTTAGCTTTCTATCCGATCCGCAGAGGCCGTTTGCTCAGGCGGAAGAGATCAGTGGAACTGTTCTTCTTCAGTCGAACCGGTCAGTGCGGTTACCGAAGACGTGCCACCTTGAATCACGGTGGTCATGTCGTCGAAGTAGCCGGTGCCCACTTCCTGCTGGTGAGCCACGAAGGTGTAACCCTTGGCGGCGTCAGCGAATTCCTGCTCTTGCAGTTTCACGTAAGCAGTCATGTCGTTGCGGGCGTAGTCGTGCGCCAGGTTGAACATGCTGTGCCACATGTTGTGAATGCCGGCCAGGGTGATGAACTGGTGCTTGTAACCCATGGCGGACAGTTCGCGCTGGAACTTGGCGATGGTCGCGTCGTCCAGGTTTTTCTTCCAGTTGAAGGAAGGCGAGCAGTTGTACGACAGCAGTTGGTCCGGGTATTCCTTTTTGATCGCTTCGGCGAAGCGACGAGCCTCGTCCAGATCCGGCTTGGCGGTCTCGCACCAGATCAGGTCGGCGTACGGCGCGTAAGCCAGACCACGAGCGATGGCTTGATCCAGGCCGGCACGGACCTTGTAGAAACCTTCCTGAGTGCGCTCGCCAGTCACGAACGGCTGGTCGTACGGGTCGCAATCGGAGGTCAGCAGGTCAGCGGCGTTCGCGTCGGTACGGGCCAGAATGATGGTCGGGGTACCGGCAACGTCAGCAGCCAGACGTGCAGCGGTCAGCTTCTGTACGGCTTCCTGAGTTGGAACCAGTACTTTACCGCCCATGTGACCGCATTTTTTCACGGAAGCCAGTTGGTCTTCGAAGTGAACGCCGGCGGCGCCTGCTTCGATCATGCTTTTCATCAGCTCGTAAGCGTTCAGCACGCCGCCGAAACCGGCTTCAGCGTCAGCCACGATCGGTGCGAAGTAGTCGATGTAACCTTCGTCGCCCGGGCCTTTGCCGGCTTTCCACTGGATCTGGTCAGCGCGACGGAACGAGTTGTTGATGCGCTTGACCACGGTTGGCACCGAATCCACCGGGTACAGCGACTGGTCCGGGTACATCGATTCGGCGGAGTTGTTGTCCGCAGCAACCTGCCAGCCCGACAGATAGATCGCCTGGATGCCGGCTTTGACTTGTTGTACAGCCTGGCCGCCGGTCAGGGCGCCCATGCAGTTGACGAAATCTTTCTCAGGACGGAAGGACGGCTTGGCGCCCTGGGTGACCAGGTTCCACAGCTTCTCGGCGCCCAGTTTTGCAAAAGTGTGCTCAGGTTGAACCGAGCCACGCAGGCGGACGACGTCAGCAGCGGAGTAAGCGCGTGTCACGCCTTTCCAGCGCGGGTTTTCAGCCCAGTCTTTTTCGAGGGCTGCAATTTGCTGTTCGCGTGTCAGTGCCATGGAGATAAACCTCGTCGCGTCTTTTATGAAAAGTTGTTCTGCGGTGGAAAATTCCTGCGCTCGCTGACCAGAAGCTTAGGTGGTCAAGTCGGATTCGGCGGGGTAGGCGACGGGATGAACGATGGGCTCGAGGGGAAGTGAGCAGGTAGTGGCGGACTGCGGGCGCATTCGGGCGTCGTGGGCCTCTATACGATCTACAGTGTGGAGCCGGGTTACCTAATTACGCTTCCGTCCCTCGGGACAACTTCGTTCCAGTCGGCAACCTCGTCAAACACACCTTGTGGGCGGTACAGACACGAAGCGGTTCGCGGGGTAGGTGCGAACATCGCTTCGAAGGCCCTTGCCAGGGCCTCTGATTAGCGGGAGCGAGGCCATCATGCCTTCGCTTTTTTGCCTCGTCAAACGTTTTGTAGTGCTTTTTTTCAAGCACTACATCTTTCGTCTAATACGACTAATCAGTCAGTTTTCGGTGCTTTAGTCCAGCGTGTCGACTTTGACCCGCAAGGTCATGTCATCCCGGCCTTGAGTCGAGTAGCTGCGGGCCAGGCCCTGTTTATCGGCCTGCGTCTGGCTGTTGACGCCGGCGAGGGTGATCCATTCACCGAGGCGTCCGCTGACAGTTGTGTCGGTACTTTGTACGTTCACTACATCGGAACGTTCCTGGCTCATTCGGTCATTGTTGGTAGTGATCGCCAGGTGAACGGTGTCACCGGTGACGCTGGCGGTGACGTAAAACCCTCGAGTGACGTTGCGGTATTGGGTCTGGCTGCTGTAATCGCCGTAGGAATTACTCTGGCTGCTGGTGATCGGCACGCTTTGTCCTACCTGGATCAGCGCCGGCATGCCTTCGCTGGCTTGCACCTGTTGCACGCCGCCGTTACGGCTGGTGGTGCTGCGGCTGATGATGCGGGTCTGGTTCGGTGGGGCGCCGTTGACCGAATAGCCTTCATCGCCGCGACCATTGTTTTCGTTGGTGTCGACGGTGATCAGCAGGCGTTTGGGCGCGGTGTCGAGTTGGGTGATCAGTGCCTTGAGTTCCTGAATCTTGTCTGGCTCGGCCTTGATGATCAGTTGATTGCCGTAGGCGCTGACCTGACCGTCCTTGCCAAGGAAGTCTTGCGCCATCGGCAGCATGTCTGTGCTGGTGCGGTAATTGAGAGGCACGATTTCTGTGGCTGCCATCACCGAAAAACTGCAGCCGAGCAGCAGGGTGGTGAGCAGGGTGCGTAGGGACATGTCCGTTATCTCCGCTGAATTAATTTCTGTAGGAACTGCCGAAGGCTGCGATCTTTGGATCTGGCGCTTGCTCCTTGGCTCACGATATCAAAACGACGCTGTTTTTATTGTGCTGAAGCCTAAAAGATCGCAGCCTGCGGCAGCTCCTACAGGTTTGCTGTTGTTGCAGTTTGTCGGCCTGGGGTGGGGCAAGTTGAATCGTAGACAGCAAAACGCCCCGGCATCGTTGGATGCCGGGGCGTTTGCTGAAGTTTGCATATTGCTCTTGTGGTGAGGGGATTTATCCCCGATGGGCTGCGAAGCAGCCCCAAACCCAGAAAACGCGGTGCATCAGGTAAACCGAGTGCGCTGGGTTGGCGACTGCTGCGCAGCCGGTCGGGGATAAATCCCCTCACCACAGGGTTTCGCATTTACAGGACTGCGTTTTGTGGTGTGCTTGCGGGCCTTTGTGGCGAGGGGATTTATCCCCGATGGGCTGCGAAGCAGCCCCAGATCCTGAAAACGCGGTGCATCAGGTAAACCGAATGCGCTGGGTTGGCGACTGCTGCGCAGCCGGTCGGGGATAAATCCCCTCACCACAGGGTTTCGCATTTACAGGACTG